>CAUBDX010000027.1 GCA_958434805.1 uncultured Phocaeicola sp. | reverse complement strand
CTCTGAGCAATACATGGCAACACCTTGAAGCACTTTGTGCTTGCATTGAATTTACATCAATCAAGCCAATAGGTATATAAAATATGACATACTCACTATTATTAATTAAAAGGTAAAAAGCTATGAAGATGAATTTTAAGGAAACGGCATTGCTATTAGGCCTGTCCATGACAGTGCCGGCAACGAGCATCGCTCAAGACAAGGTGGAAGCCAGCGTAGGAGCTGACTTGGTAAGCGGCTATATTTGGCGCGGACAGGATTTGGGAGGCGTAAGCATACAGCCGTCATTGTCCGTTGCCTACAAAGGATTTTCGCTCGGCGCATGGGGATCCGCAGGCATTGAGTCCGCTGATACGAAAGAACTGGACCTGACGCTGGGCTACAGCACCGGCGGTTTCAGCATTTCGGTGACAGACTACTGGTTCAATGGCGGCCCCGGCTATTTCCACTATGGCACGCACCATACCAGCCATGTATTCGAAGCGCAGATAGGTTACGATTTCGGTCCGCTGGCAGTGAACTGGTACACCAACTTTGCAGGTGCCGACGGGGTGAACAAGGACGGCGACCGGGCTTACTCCTCTTACATATCACTCGCCGCCCCCTTCAAACTGGCAGGCCTGGACTGGACGGCAGAAATAGGAGCCACGCCATGGGCCAATGACTTCTATAACGTGTCCGCAGATCCGGAATGCAGCGGTTCGGACGGGTTCGCCGTATGCGACATCAGCCTTGGGGTATCCAAGGAAATCAAGATTACAGACTCATTCTCAGTCCCCGCCTTCGCCAAGGTGACGGTGAATCCGCGCACCGAAGGGGCCTATTTCGTATTCGGACTGAGTTTCTGACAGGAAGTGCTGAAAATGCAGATACAATAACAAATTCAGACATAACGACAAAGTAGAGAGAGGTATCAGTTTTTAAAAAGGTAAAAAGATTGGAACATATAAATTACAAGTACAACAATGAAGAAAATTGAGGCTATTATCCGTAAGACCAAGTTCGAGGACGTAAAGGACGCGTTGCTCGAAGCCGACATCGAATGGTTTTCCTACTACGATGTAAGAGGCATTGGTAAAGCACGCCAGGGACGTATCTACCGTGGTGTGGTGTATGATACCAGTTCGATTGAAAGAATCCTGGTTTCCATCGTGGTGCGCGAAAAGAATGTGGAGAAAACAGTGCAAGCCATCATCAAGGCGGCGCACACCGGCGAGATAGGCGACGGACGTATTTTCGTCATCCCCATTGAAGACGCCGTCCGCATACGCACGGGCGAGCGGGGTGACATAGCCCTGTATAATGCAGAACAGGAAAAATAAGCGCAAGCTACTTCCCTTTACCGGCAAAAGTAAAGTCGGGAATAAAACAATACTACAACGTAAACGAGAAAAATTATGGATACTATACTCTTATTTATGCTCCCCGCCGGCCTTTGGGCGCAAGATGCAGGCGTGGCAGCCACCACCGCGGCGCCCGATGCAACCGCCGGGGCCCTAGGCGAACTTGCTACCGGACTCAACACCGTATGGATGCTACTTGCCGCCATGCTGGTATTCTTCATGCAACCGGGATTCGCACTGGTAGAAGCCGGGTTCATCCGTACCAAGAACACGGCCAACGTGCTGATGAAAAATCTGGTAGACTTCATGTTCGGCTCCATCCTGTTCTGGTTCATCGGCTTCGGGCTGATGTTCGGCATAGGCGGTTTTGTGGGTGCCCCCCATTTTTTCAACTTGGAGGCGATGGACAAAATCATCGACAACGGATTGCCCATCGAAGGCTTCCTGATTTTCCAGACTGTATTCTGCGCCACGGCGGCCACCATCGTGTCCGGAGCCATGGCGGAACGTACCAAGTTCTCCATGTATCTGGTCTATACTGTCTTTATCAGCGTACTCATTTATCCGGTTTCCGGCCACTGGACCTGGGGCGGCGGATGGCTGATGAACGGAGACGAAGGCTCCTTTATGATGAGGACGTTCGGCACTACTTTTCATGACTTTGCCGGTTCTACGGTGGTTCACTCCGTAGGCGGATGGATTGCCTTGGTGGGCGCCGCCATTCTGGGGCCGCGTATTGGCAAATACGGGAAAGACGGCAAATCAAGGGCCATCCCCGGTCATAGTTTGACGCTTGCCTGCCTGGGCGTGTTTATCCTTTGGTTCGGCTGGTTCGGGTTCAACCCCGGTTCGCAGTTGGCAGCGGCGACAAGTGGAGACCAGACGACCATTTCGCATGTGTTCCTCACCACCAACCTGGCAGCTTGTGCAGGAGGTTTCTTCGCACTGGTGGCGAGTTGGATGAAGTATGGCAAACCTTCCTTGTCCCTCACACTGAACGGTGTGCTGGCAGGACTGGTGGGCATCACGGCGGGATGTGACCTGGTATCGCCTTTCGGGTCTGTACTTATCGGTGCCATTTGCGGCGTGGTAATGATATTTGCAGTCGACTTTATCGACCATGTGCTGAAAATTGACGACCCCGTAGGCGCATCGTCCGTACACGGCGTTTGCGGTTGCCTGGGAACGATTCTTACAGGACTCTTCGCTACAGAAGAGGGGCTGTTCTATGGCGGCGGAAGCAGCTTCCTGCTGGCACAGCTCTTCGGCGCGGCCGTAGTAGGAGTGTGGGCGGCAGGCATGGGCTTCATTGTTTTTAAAGTGCTGGACAAGATACATGGCTTGCGTGTTCCGAAACGCATTGAAGAGGAAGGACTCGATATCTACGAGCATGGCGAGTCGGCATACAATTAAATTAATCACAAAAGTTTTTTCCATTCATTCTACTAATCAACAACTAAACAAATTTAGGTATTATGTCAAAATTAAGATTCAGAGTAGTCGAAACGGCTTTCAAGAAGAAAGCAGCAACGGTGGAGACACCAGCCGAAAGGCCCAGTGAATATTTCGCCAAATACGTTTTCAACCGCGAGAAAATGTTCAAGTATCTGCCCGGCGCCGTCTATGCCAAACTGACGGACGCCATGGACAACGGCGCCCCCCTGGAGCGTGCCATAGCCGATGAAGTGGCGGCAGGCATGAAACGCTGGGCAATCGAGCTAGGTGTAACCCACTACACCCACTGGTTCCAGCCCCTGACGGAAGGCACAGCCGAAAAGCACGATGCCTTTGTGGAACACAACGGCAAGGGTGGAATGATGGAAGAATTCTCCGGCAAACTCCTCGTACAGCAGGAGCCCGATGCTTCCAGCTTCCCCAACGGCGGCATCCGAAACACCTTCGAGGCACGCGGCTACAGTGCATGGGACCCCTCATCGCCTGTCTTCGTGGTGGACGACACCCTGTGCATCCCTACCGTTTTCATTGCTTACACCGGCGAGTCGCTGGACTACAAAACGCCACTGCTGAAAGCCTTGAGTGCTGTGGGCAAAGCCGCCGTGGACGTGTGCCGTTACTTCAACCCGGAAGTGAAGAAAGTGGTGGCCTACCTGGGCTGGGAACAGGAATACTTCTTGGTAGACGAAGGACTGTATGCCGCCCGTCCCGACCTGCTGCTGACCGGGCGCACCCTGATGGGACACGAAGCCAGCAAGAACCAGCAATTGGAAGACCATTACTTCGGAGCCATCCCCACGCGTGTGGCTGCCTTTATGAAAGACCTTGAAATACAGGCGCTGGAACTGGGCATACCCGTCAAGACCCGCCATAACGAAGTGGCTCCCAACCAATTTGAGCTGGCTCCCATTTTCGAAGAATGCAACCTGGCGGTAGACCATAACATGCTTCTCATGTCGCTCATGCGCAAGGTGGCGCGGAGCCACGGCTTCCGCCTGTTGCTGCACGAAAAACCCTTCAAAGGCGTCAACGGCTCGGGGAAGCATAACAACTGGTCACTGGGTACAGACACCGGCGTCCTGCTGATGGCTCCGGGCAAGACCGCCGAAGACAATCTGCGCTTCATCACCTTCATTGTCAACACCCTGATGGCGGTATACCACCACAACGGTTTGCTGAAAGCCTCTATCATGAGTGCCACCAACGCCCATCGCCTGGGAGCCAACGAAGCGCCGCCCGCCATCATTTCTTCTTTCCTGGGCAAACAGCTCACGCAAGTGCTGGACCATATAGAAGAAAGCGGTAACGACGACCTTGTCTCACTGGCAGGCAAACAGGGAATGAAGCTGGACATCCCGCAAATCCCCGAACTGCTGATTGACAATACCGACCGCAACCGCACCTCGCCGTTCGCCTTCACCGGCAATCGCTTCGAATTCCGCGCCGTAGGCTCGGAGGCAAACTGTGCCAGTGCCATGATTGCGCTCAACGCGGCCGTTGCCGAACAACTTGCCCGGTTCAAGCAGGACGTGGATGCGCTCATCGAAAAGGGTGAACCGAAAATCTCCGCCATCATTGAAATTATCCGCCGCTACATCAAGGAGTGCAAGCCTGTCCGTTTTGACGGCAACGGCTACTCGGACGAATGGAAGGCGGAGGCCGCCCACCGGGGTCTGGACTGCGAAACGAGCTGCCCGCTCATTTTCGACAACTACTTGAAGCCCGCGAGCATCGCCATGTTCGAATCCACCGGCGTGATGACCCGCAAGGAGCTGGAGGCGCGCAATGAAGTGAAATGGGAAACTTACACAAAGAAAATCCAGATTGAGGCGCGCGTGCTGGGCGACCTGGCGATGAACCACATCATCCCCGTAGCCACCGAATACCAAAGCAAGCTGATAGACAATGTGTATAAAATGAAAGAGCTCTTCCCGGCGGAAAAAGCATCCCAACTGTCGGCTGAGAACATGAAACTCATCGAAGAGATTGCCCGGCGAACCATTTTCATCACCGAGCATGTAAATGCCATGGTGGAGGCGCGAAAAGTGGCGAACAAAATAGAGAGCGAGCGCGAAAAGGCCATTGCCTATCACGATACCATCGCCCCGATGCTGGAAGAGATACGTTATCATATCGACAAGCTGGAGCTGATCGTAGACAACCAGATGTGGACATTACCTAAATATCGTGAATTGCTTTTTATTAGATAATCACTGCATAAAGGTTATCTATTTCTTTTGTTGGTTGTTTTAAGTTTGCGGAGAGGGGCGTCGGGATGACGGTCCTCTTTACACATTACCCTTCTTGCTTGCTTACTGTCTTTCAAATCGTAACTAAAACCACAACAGACAATATCATACTGTAAGTTTTCATATTTATTAAAAAAACGAATAAAATATTTCTTTTCGATTTTTATTCTTACTTTTTTATCGCTTTCGTCAATTATTTATGGTTTTTTATTGCATTTATGTTAATTGATATTTGTATCTTTGCAGTCGAATCAGAACATATACTTAGTAGATTATGTGTGGAATAGTAGGCTATATTGGAAAACGAGATGCTTACCCTGTTCTCATAAAAGGCCTGAAGCGGTTGGAATACCGGGGCTATGATAGCGCAGGAGTCGCATTGATAGACAAAAAAAGGAGGTTGAACGTTTATAAAACGAAAGGAAAGGTTTCAGACCTAGAGGCTTTTGTTTCCCAAAAAGACGTTTCCGGTACAATTGGTATTGCCCACACCCGATGGGCCACCCACGGAGAGCCTTGTCAGGCTAACGCTCATCCTCATTTTTCTTCTTCAAAGAATCTAGCTCTTATCCACAATGGTATTATTGAAAACTACGCTACCCTGAAAGAAAAGCTACAAAAAAAAGGGTTCATCTTTAAAAGTAGTACAGATACCGAAGTTCTCGTACAGTTAATTGAATTTTTCCAACTTTCCAACCATTTAGATTTACTTACTGCCGTTCAGTTGGCTCTGCATGAGGTGATTGGCGCATACGCTATAGCGGTGCTCGACAAGAATAATCCCGATGAGATTATTGCAGCACGCAAAAGCAGTCCGCTGGTGGTAGGGATAGGGAAGGATGAATTCTTTCTGGCTTCGGATGCTACTCCGATTGTAGAGTATACGGATAAAGTGGTGTATCTGCAAGATGGGGAGATAGCGGTGATTCGCAGAGACAAGACATTGGAAGTCGTCAATCTGGACAACGTGCTTCAAAATCCCGAAGTACGTACGGTGGAAATGAATCTGGGACAACTGGAGAAAGGGGGATACCCGCATTTCATGTTGAAGGAGATATTCGAACAACCCGATTGTATTAACGACTGTATGCGTGGACGCATCAATGCGGACGGTGATAAAGTAGTACTGTCGGCGGTTATTGATCATAAGGAACGTTTGCTCAAGGCCCGTCGCTTTGTAATTGTGGCTTGCGGAACTTCGTGGCATGCCGGATTGATAGGGAAACAACTGATAGAAAGTTTCTGCCGTATTCCGGTAGAAGTGGAATATGCCTCCGAGTTCCGCTATCGTGATCCGGTGATTCATGAAGACGATGTGGTAATAGCTATCTCGCAATCGGGTGAAACGGCCGATACATTGGCTGCCATAGAACTGGCGAAAGAGAAAGGAGCTTTTATCTATGGTATATGCAATGCGGTAGGTTCATCCATTCCGCGCATTACAGATACCGGTTCTTATATTCATGTAGGACCGGAGATAGGAGTGGCGTCCACCAAGGCATTTACCGGACAGGTAACCGTGCTTACCATGCTGGCGCTGACACTGGCAAAAGAGAAAGGGAGTATGGCAGATGAGAAATACCTGGAAGTGATCCGGGAATTGACTGTGATTCCGGCTAAAATAAAAAAGATATTGATCAGTAATCCTAAAATAGCGGAACTGTCGCGTATTTTCACCTATGCACATAATTTCCTCTATTTGGGGCGGGGGTACAGTTTCCCGGTAGCTTTGGAAGGCGCGTTAAAGTTGAAGGAGATATCTTATATTCACGCTGAAGGCTATCCCGCCGCTGAGATGAAACATGGACCTATCGCATTGATTGATGCCGAAATGCCTGTTGTGGTGGTAGCTACGCATAATGCGATGTATGAAAAGATAATGAGTAACATACAGGAAATCAAGGCGCGGAAGGGAAAAGTAATCGCTTTGGTCACAGAAGGAGATACGGTAATCAGTAAGTTGGCCGATGATTGCATTGAGTTGCCCGAAACATTAGAGTGCCTCGAACCGTTGATAGCTACGGTCCCCTTACAGTTATTGGCCTATCATGTAGCCATTTGCAAAGGGAAGAATGTGGATCAGCCACGAAATCTGGCGAAGTCGGTAACAGTAGAATAGAAGGCAATGCTGCCGGAGATTATGCAGGAAGTTTCCGGCATAATTCTTGAAAGATGTACCGTAAGTAAGTTTGGAAAAATGACAGAAGGTCTTGTCATACCTTTGGGATGTTTTTATAAGAATCTGAAAATGAACTATTAATTTAAGTAGTAAAGAGAGAGCATGGAACCGTTAAAGCATGAATGTGGAGTCGCTATGATACGACTGCTGAAACCGCTGGAATATTATCAGGAAAAGTATGGAACCTGGATGTATGGCTTGAACAAGCTGTATCTGCTGATGGAAAAACAACATAACCGCGGACAGGAAGGCGCCGGGCTGGCCTGTGTCAAACTGGAGGCCAATCCCGGTGAAGAATATATGTTCCGTGAAAGAGCTTTAGGTTCAGGGGCGATAACAGAGATATTCGGTACGGTGCAAAATCATTTCAAGGATTTGGCGCCTGAACAATTGCATGATGCCGGATACGCCAAGAAATGCCTTCCCTTTGCCGGAGAGGTATATATGGGGCATTTGCGTTATTCCACTACCGGAAAAAGCGGTATCTCCTACGTGCATCCGTTCTTGCGCCGTAACAACTGGCGTGCCAAGAATTTGGCGTTGTGCGGCAATTTCAACATGACCAATGTGGATGAGATTTTCGCACGTATCACTGCCGACGGCCAGCATCCGCGTAAATATGCCGACACATATATTATGCTGGAACAAGTGGGGCACCGTTTGGATCGCGAGGTGGAGCGCCTCTATGTGGAATGTGAGAAGGAAGGTCTGAAAGGCATGGATATCACTCACGCTATAGAAGACCGCATTGATCTGGGCAATGTCCTCAAGACTTCGAGCAAGGAGTGGGATGGAGGCTATGTGATCTGCGGTATGACCGGTAGCGGTGAGTCTTTTGCGGTGCGCGATCCGTGGGGCATTCGTCCGGCTTTCTGGTACATGGACGATGAAATCATGGTATTGGCATCCGAGCGCCCTGTCATTCAGACTGCCTTGAATGTATCTGCCGGAAGCATCAATGAATTGCAACCGGGACAGGCTATCCTTATAAGCAAGACTGGAAAGATGCGTCTGGCACAGATCAACCGGGCGAAAGAGAAGAAAGCCTGTTCCTTCGAACGTATCTATTTCAGCCGGGGAAGTGACATGGATATTTATAAGGAAAGAAAACAGCTGGGCGAAAAACTGGTGAATCCTATTTTGAAAGCGGTAGACTATGATGTGGAGCATACCGTATTCTCTTTTATACCCAATACGGCGGAAGTGGCTTTCTATGGACTGCTGGAAGGATTCGACAATTATCTGAATGAACTGAAAGTAAAGAAGATAGAGGCTTTGGGGCATCATCCCAATCACGAGGAACTGGAAAAAATCCTGTCCAGGCGTATCCGTAGCGAGAAAGTAGCCATCAAGGATATCAAGTTGCGTACCTTTATCGCCGAAGGCAACAGTCGGAATGATTTGGCTGCCCATGTGTATGATATCACTTATGGAAGCCTTGTGCCTCATGTGGATAATCTGGTGATTATTGATGACAGCATCGTCCGGGGAACTACGTTAAGACAGAGCATTATCGGCATCCTCGACCGCCTGCATCCGAAGAAAATCGTCATTGTTTCTTCTTCGCCACAGGTGCGTTATCCTGATTATTATGGTATTGATATGGCCAGTATGGATCAGTTTATCGCTTTCAAGGCTGCTATCGATTTATTGAAAGAACGGGATATGAAAGATGTGATAGCCCGTGCTTACAACAAATCGAAAGACCAGGTGGGGTTACCCAAAGAGCAGATGGTGAATTATGTGAAAGAAATTTATGCCCCTTTCACTAATGAGGAGATTGCGGCAAAAATGGTGGAACTTCTCACTCCGAAGGGTACGCAGGCGAAAGTGGAAATCGTTTATCAGACACTGGAAGGATTGCATGAAGCGTGTCCCAACCATACGGGCGACTGGTATTTCAGTGGGGATTATCCTACTCCGGGTGGAGTGAAGCTGGTGAACCAGGCGTTTATAGACTATATAGAAAAAGTTTATCAATTCTAAAGAACAACCATTCAAGATAGATTAGATGAGAAATGTAACATTGATCCTCGACGACGGGAGCCGTTTCCCGGGCAAGTCGTTCGGTTATGAGAAACCGGTAGCCGGCGAAGTGGTGTTTAATACCGCTATGACCGGTTATCCTGAGAGTTTGACAGACCCTTCATACGCGGGGCAGCTGATGACCTTAACTTATCCGTTGGTCGGTAACTACGGGGTACCTCCCTTTACTATCGAACCCAATGGCTTGGCTACTTTTATGGAAAGTGAACGTATCCATGCCGAAGCGATTATTGTAAGTGATTACAGTGAAGAATACAGTCACTGGAATGCGAAAGAAAGTCTGGCCGACTGGCTGAAGCGTGAGCAAGTGCCGGGCATTACAGGCATCGATACCCGTGAACTGACCAAAGTTCTTCGCGAACATGGGGTAATGATGGGGAAAATCGTATTTGATGATGAACCCGGCAATGTGCCCGAAGCAACGTATGCAGGTATCAATTATGTAGATAAAGTATCGTGTAAGGAAGTCATTCGTTATAATGAAGGTGCAGGTAAGAAAAAAGTGGTGTTGGTGGATTGTGGTGTAAAGACAAATATTATCCGTTGCTTACTGAAACGGGATGTGGAAGTGATCCGTGTTCCTTGGAACCATGACTTTACAGGGATGGAGTATGACGGATTGTTTATTTCGAACGGTCCGGGTGATCCGGATACTTGCGATGAGGCGGTACAGCATATCCGCAAGGCGATGAGCCTGAGCGACAAGCCTATCTTCGGCATTTGTATGGGGAATCAGTTGCTTTCCAAAGCAGGAGGCGCTACCATCTATAAATTGAAATACGGTCATCGCAGCCATAACCAACCGGTGCGCATGATAGGAACGGAACGTTGTTTCATTACCAGTCAGAACCACGGTTATGCGGTAGATAATAATACATTGGGAACCGATTGGGAACCGCTGTTCATCAATATGAATGACGGTTCCAACGAGGGTATCAGGCATAAAACCAAACCTTGGTTCTCGGCACAGTTCCATCCGGAAGCTGCATCGGGACCTACGGATACCGAGTTCCTGTTTGATGAGTTTGTGAAGTTGTTATAAACCGTGTATTAAAAAGAACAAGTATGAAAGACGAAATAAAGAAAGTATTGTTATTAGGTTCCGGTGCCTTGAAGATTGGCGAGGCCGGAGAGTTCGACTATTCGGGTTCGCAAGCATTGAAAGCCTTGAAGGAGGAAGGGATTGAAACGGTTCTGATCAACCCGAACATCGCTACCGTGCAGACCAGCGAAGGGGTGGCAGACCAGATTTATTTCCTGCCCGTTACTCCTTATTTTGTAGAGAAGGTGATAGAAAAGGAACGTCCGGACGGCGTGCTCCTGTCTTTCGGCGGACAGACTGCCTTGAACTGTGGGGTGGCACTGTACAAAGCAGGTATCTTCGAAAAATACAATGTCCGTGTGTTGGGTACTCCCGTGCAGGCCATCATGGATACTGAAGACCGTGAATTGTTTGTAGAAAAACTGAATGAAATCAATGTCAAGACCATCAAGAGCGAAGCGGTGGAAAATCTGGAAGATGCCCGTCGCGCCGCTAAAGAATTAGGTTATCCGGTCATTATCCGTGCCGCCTATGCATTGGGTGGTTTGGGCTCAGGTTTCTGTGACAATGAAGAGGAACTGAATGTTCTGGCTGAAAAGGCCTTCTCTTTCTCGCCGCAGGTATTGGTGGAAAAGAGTTTGAAAGGCTGGAAGGAGGTGGAGTATGAAGTGGTCCGTGACCGTTATGATAACTGCATCACTGTATGTAACATGGAGAACTTCGACCCGCTGGGTATCCATACCGGCGAGTCTATCGTGATCGCCCCTTCGCAGACACTGACCAATGCCGAGTATCATAAACTTCGTGAACTGGCTATCCGTATCATCCGCCATATCGGCATTGTGGGCGAATGCAATGTACAGTATGCCTTCGATCCCGAATCGGAAGATTACCGTGTCATTGAGGTCAACGCCCGTCTTTCGCGTTCGTCTGCATTGGCTTCCAAGGCTACCGGCTATCCGTTGGCTTTCGTTGCCGCCAAATTAGGCTTGGGATATGGGTTGTTCGACTTGAAAAACTCGGTGACAAAGACCACCAGTGCCTTCTTCGAGCCTGCACTGGACTATGTGGTGTGCAAGATTCCCCGTTGGGACTTGGGCAAGTTCCACGGTGTGGACTGTGAACTGGGCTCGTCCATGAAATCGGTGGGCGAGGTGATGGCTATCGGACGTACTTTCGAAGAAGCCATTCAGAAAGGTTTGCGCATGATTGGTCAGGGAATGCATGGTTTCGTAGAGAATAAGGAATTGGTTATAGAAGACGTGGACAAAGCCCTTCGTGAGCCGACGGACAAACGTATTTTCGTGATCAGCAAAGCCATGCGTGCAGGTTACACGGTAGACCAGATTCATGAGCTGACCAAGATTGACAAATGGTTCTTGCAGAAATTGCAGCACATCATGGACACTTCTAAAGAGATGCACGAATGGGGCAATAACCACAAGCAGATTACCGATATGCCGGACGAATTGCTCCGCAAGGCGAAAGTGCAGGGATTCTCCGATTTCCAGATAGCCCGTGCCATTGGCTACGAAGGAGATATGGAAGACGGTATTCTGTATGTG
The DNA here is from genome assembly GCA_958434805.1 of uncultured Phocaeicola sp. The sequence goes on along the minus strand of CAUBDX010000027.1, from coordinate 30,120 downwards.
CGTAATCATCGCAAGCAGGTGGGAATCCTTCCGGTGGTGAAACAAATCGATACCTTGGCGGCCGAGTACCCTGCACAGACCAACTATCTGTATTTGACGTATAGCGGTGTGGCCAATGACGTAAAGTACTTAGGCGACCATAAATCCATCGTGGTACTGGGTTCAGGCGCTTACCGCATCGGTTCGTCGGTGGAATTTGACTGGTGTGGTGTGCAGGCTTTGCAGACTATCCGTAAGGAGGGTTACCGCAGTGTCATGATTAATTATAATCCCGAAACGGTTTCTACCGACTATGATATGTGCGACCGTCTGTACTTTGACGAGCTGACTTTCGAGCGTGTGATGGATATTCTCGAACTGGAGAATCCTCACGGAGTCATTGTATCTACCGGTGGCCAGATTCCTAACAATCTGGCTCTCCGTCTGGATGCGCAAAATGTAAATATCCTCGGTACCAGTGCCAAGAGCATTGACAATGCCGAAGACCGGGATAAATTCTCGGCCATGCTGGACCGCATCGGAGTGGATCAGCCCGAATGGAGCGCATTGACTTCTATGGAAGACATCCATGCCTTTATTGACAAGGTAGGCTTCCCTGTTTTGGTACGTCCCTCGTATGTGCTGAGTGGTGCGGCCATGAATGTCTGCTCCAATCAAGAAGAGTTGGAACGCTTCCTGAAACTGGCTGCCAATGTATCGAAAAAGCATCCGGTAGTGGTGAGCCAGTTCATCGAGCACGCCAAGGAAGTGGAAATGGACGCTGTGGCTCAGAATGGTGAGATTGTGGCATATGCTATCAGTGAGCACATTGAGTATGCCGGAGTGCATTCAGGCGATGCCACTATCCAGTTCCCACCGCAAAAGTTGTATGTGGAAACGGTGCGCCGCATCAAGCGCATCTCCCGTCAGATAGCCAAGGAATTGAATATCTCCGGTCCGTTCAATATCCAATATCTGGCAAAGGATAACGATATCAAGGTGATTGAATGTAACCTTCGTGCTTCACGCAGCTTCCCCTTTGTCAGCAAGGTGCTGAAAATCAATTTTATTGAACTGGCTACCAAAGTGATGCTCGGACTGCCGGTTGAGAAACCGAATAAGAATCTTTTCGAGTTGGATTATGTGGGTATTAAGGCCAGCCAGTTCTCTTTCAACCGTTTGCAGAAAGCCGATCCGGTATTGGGGGTAGACATGGCCTCTACCGGTGAAGTAGGCTGCATCGGTACGGATACTTCGTGTGCCGTATTGAAGGCGATGCTGTCTGTGGGGTATCGTATTCCGGAAAAGAGCGTGTTGCTTTCTACAGGTAATGCCAAGCAGAAAGCGGATACCTTGGAAGCGGCCCGTATGTTGCAGAAGAAAGGTTATAAACTTTATGCCACCGGAGGCTCATCCCACTTCCTGACCGAGAACGGGGTGGAAAATACCCGCGTGTATTGGCCCAGTGAGGAAGGGAAACCTCAGGCACTGGATATGTTGCACCGGAAAGAGATAGACATGGTAGTCAATATCCCGAAGAACCTGACAGCCGGGGAGTTGGACAATGGATACAAGATCCGTCGTGCCGCTATCGACCTGAATGTGCCCTTGATTACCAATGCTCGTCTGGCAAGTGCGTTTATCAATGCTTTCTGTACCATGACGATAAACGATATCGCTATCAAAAGCTGGTCGGAATACTAGTTATTAGATTAGTGGTTAGTGGTTAATGACCTTGCGGGATGATAGCGCAACTCATTAACTACTAACTATTAATCGCTAATCACTCATCATTCACTACTCACCACTAATCCCCCTCCTTCTTCTCATTATTAAAAAATAATTCACTATTCTTTCTTGATTCACAAAAAGTTTCTTAAATTTGTAAGATTAGGAATCCTAAAGATTTTCAATAAATATGGATTGTGAACACAAGCTTAAAATAGTGGAGCAAGAACTTGCCTCTTTGAGAGAGGAGAACAGGTTGTTGAAAGAAAAATTGTCCGCTTTGGAGCATGGCTCTGATAACATTAGTTTCAAAGAAAAATATGCAGTAAAGATCCTTGATTCGTTACCGGATATGTTGACGGTTTTCAATCATGAAGAAACGGGCATTGAGGTTGTTTCTAATGAGGAAACCAATCATGTAGGTGTTTCAAATGAAACCTTTAAAGGAATGTCCATGCGTGAGATGGTTCCTAAAGAGGCCTATCATAATATTCATAATAATCTTCTGAAAGTAATTACTACCGGTAGAGGATCTACGGCCCATCATGAACTGGATGTAAACGGAGAACATCATTATTATGAAAACCGTATTTTCCCATTGGATGATGAATATGTGCTGATAATGTGTCGTGATATTAGTGAAAGAGTTGCCACACAGCAGAACCTGGAAATATTTAAACGGGTACTGGATAAGGTCAGTGATAGTATTCTGGCTGTATCGGCTGACGGAACCTTAGTTTATGCCAACCGGCAGTTTATTGAGGAATATGGAGTGAAAGAGGAGCTGGGAACACAGAAGGTTTATGATTTATCTGTTTCTCTGAATACCAAAGAAATATTTGATAAACGTGTTCAAGAGATTCGTGATAATGGAGGTAATTTTGCTTATCGTGCCAAATATACCCGTGTGGGAGAAACAAAACTTCGTGTTCATCAGGTTTCGGCCTTTATGATTCAAAATCAGGGCGAGGAAATGATTTGGTTTTTTACACAGGATATAACGGATGTTATCAAGAACCGTGACGAATTGCGTGAACTGAATTATCTGATGGATGCCATACTGAATAATATTCCTGTTTATTTGTTTGTGAAGGACCCTGAAGATGATTTCCGATATCTTTATTGGAACAAGGCGTTTGCCAGCCACTCTAAAATTCCTGCTTCCAAAGCATTGGGCCATACTGATTTTGAAGTGTTTCCCGAACATGAGAATGCGGAGAAGTTTCATCGGGATGATTTGGAATTGATCCGTACCCGCGAGCGCATGGAAATGCAGGAAACGTATGTGACGGCTACAGGCGAGACCCGTATCGTGCAGACTTTAAAAACATTAGTTCCTCTGGAAGGGCGTGCACCGCTTATTATCGGCATTTCGTGGGATATTACCAATATGCAGAACATAGAGCAAGAACTGGTTCAGGCCCGTATCAAGGCTGAGCAGTCCGATAGGCTGAAAACAGCCTTTCTAGCCAATATGAGTCATGAAATCCGTACTCCTCTGAATGCAATAGTAGGTTTCTCCCGTTTGATGACTATAGCGGATAATGCAGAGGATGAAAAACTTTATTCGGACATCATCAACCAGAATTCGGAAATATTGTTGCAATTAATCAATGACATTCTTGATTTGGCAAAAATAGAGGCGGGTACATTGGAATACATCAGATATCCAATGGATTTGGGAGAATTGTGCCGTAATGTGTATGAGATGCATAAGGATCGGGTGCAGACTGGGGTTGTTTTGATATTAGACAATAAAGACACCAGTTTGATAATCAATGAAGATCAGAACCGAATTATGCAAGTTGTTACAAATTTGATAACCAATGCTATAAAATTTACTTTCAAAGGGGAAATCCGTTTTGGTTTTGAAGTGAGGGAGGAGTATATTGATTTTTATGTAAAAGATACGGGAATGGGTATCTCCGAGGAGAAGATTAAAATGATTTTTGAGCGTTTCGTGAAACTGAATACTTTTGTTCAGGGAACAGGTTTGGGGCTTGCGATTTGTAGGGTGATTGTAGAAAAATTAGGTGGAGAGATTACTGCGGAATCCAAACTGAATGAAGGTTCTACTTTTCGTTTTACGATTCCTTATAAGGCGGGTAAAAAATGTCCGGAATCCGAAAAGGCTACGAAGTGTCCGGAATCAGGGAGTACGGAACCGAGAAAAGTATTGCAAAGAAGAACAGTACTGGTGGCGGAAGATGTAGACAGCAACTTTTTGCTGTTAAAGACATTGTTAGGGAAAAGATGTAATCTGCTATGGGCTAAGAATGGAGAGGATGCGGTGAATCAATTTAAAGAACATCAGCCCGACTTGATTTTGATGGATATCAAGATGCCCCATATGGATGGGCTGGAGGCTACGCGCCTGATTCGTTCTTATTCAAAAGAAGTGCCTATTGTCGCTTTGACTGCCTTTGCTTTTGAGTCCGACAAAGACAGGGCTATAGAAGCCGGATGCGATGATTGCCTGACTAAGCCGGTTTCACAAAATGCCTTGGAAAAAGTGTTGGATAAATATGTTAAGTAGACATTGGCGAGGTATAGTGCGTAAAGAGAACAGGCAATATGGAACAGAACAGGGAAGGGAGGATGCAATGCGAAGATTATAGATCTTACAGGTGAAAGATTTATATCTTTGGGTTGTAAGATTACGATGAACTCATAGGGAATAGAAACGGACTTTTATAAAAACAAAAGAGGAACTGCCTCTGCGGCAATCCCTCTTTTCTGAATTTGAGAGCATGTTATTTAACTTCGATAACCTTGGCTGCTTTTTCTTTGTCTTCCGGCGTACGTTTCGGCAGCTCGATAGTTAATACACCATCGTTTACTTTTGCATCAATTTTATCTTTATCTACATCATCAGGCAGGATCAATGTCTGTTGGAATTTAGAATAAGAGAATTCGCGACGCAAGTAACGGCTTTCTTTCTTGCCTTCTTTATCACCTTCGGTACTTTCTGTTTTCTTTTCCATAGAGATAACCAAGTCGTTGTCTTCGTTGATATGAATCTTGAAGTCTTCTTTGGTCATTCCCGGAGCGGCGACTTCTACTTTGTAGTCTTTGTCACTTTCAATAACATTGATGGCGGGAGCTGTTGCATTGGCTTTTACCATCCAGTCGTTATCAAAGAAATCATTAAAAATACTTGGTAACCATGTTTGGTTTGATCTTCTTACTGGCATCATAATCTTAATCTCCTATAGGTTTTGGTTAAACATTTTGTTTATTTCTGAATTCCTTCACCTTTCGGCTTTGTCATTCACTATCCATAATGCAAACCGCATACCATTAGTTCGATGATATGCGGTTTATATTGCACTCTTTTAAACCTATAAAGGTTTTCTTAAAGATTAAAACCTTTGCATTAAAAGTTGGTAAGCCTCTTTAAACATTTGATTGTCAAGGCTACTGCCAATTTGTAATTTTAGGGGGACAGATTGACAGTTGTTCTATATCAGCTTGAACCGCATACGGAAGATTCCGTCTTTATAGTCGTGGCTTATAATTTTAAATGTACCTATTTCGGACGTATTTTCCACGTGTTGACCTATACAGAGGCATTCGTCGTAATCGCCGACTTTTACAATCCGTACGGTTTCGGAAGCTTTTTCCGGTAAACGTTTCATGTCAAAGCGCCCTATAGCTTCCTCTTGAGAGATAAATTCCATTGTAACGGGCAAATTTCTTCGCAATACTTCGTTTACGGTGTTTTCTATTCTTATAATATCCGCTTCTTCCGGACAGGTTTGCAGCGCAAAATCCAGCTTGCTTTTTTTGCGTTCTATATGGGCGGATATTGCCCGTCCGCATCCGAAAAGATTGACCATTGTCCTGTTTATGACATGCTCTGTAGTATGCATGGGAGGGTATTCCTGTTTATTATGGTCGTTGAGTGATGGTTGTTCCATAGTTATTTTATTTTTGTTCTGATTTTGATGGGATATTAAAATCCGTTCAAAGATAAATTATTCTTTTGTAATAAGGAAGCAGAGAGGAAATGATTGCTTTTGTATTATTATAAAACAACGAATTTTAAAAGATACTCAATGCCGGAAGGGAGTACTTTTGCAGAAAAGTATGACGTTCACGAGGCTCTTAACCGATTTTAATGAGGCATGAACGTCATATTGATTTTTACTGTTTTACATCACAGGGGTTTGGAATAAGAATACAAATGAGTCGCTGTCTTTTAAATCTTTTACAGCATCTCCTGCATAAATCTTTCCGTTGGTGAGGGTCAGTTTCTTGATTCCGGCTTTGGGACTGAAGTCGATTTTCTTCAAATCCAACCAAAACAGATTAGGAGTCATGACCGATTCAAAATAATATATTTTATTCTTCTGATCGGATACAGAACGCCAGCGGGTGGAAGATATATGAGGTTTGTCCGGTGTGGTAATTCCGAAAGGAACAGATACATTACGCATCACACTGAGCACACTGGGTACAGCTATTTTAGCATCCGGAGTCTGAGGGATTGCATGTATATAAAAAGAGGCACGCACAAAGCGGTCGCTGGAACGGTTCGTGCCCGGCAGCATTTGCAATCCTCCTACTTCTTTCCAGTAATTATTGATAGCCAACTGATAATCATATCGTGGAGAATTGGTCATCACTTGGAATTCTTTTCCTTCGTGTATGCTTAAATTCCCGTCCAGATATTCCAAAACCGCTGTATTTCCTGTTTCATCTGTAATAGCCAGGTGAAGAGTGGAAGCTGAACCGTTGGGCATGTGGGGAGCATCAATGCGGAATGATTCTTTTTTCAGCTCCTCGACAGCTTCATGTACGGTGGCAAAATTGTCCAGTACATATTGTGTCCATATGCTGATCCCCATGACAGGACGTGTATCTCCCGGGCGGTCAAAGACGGATTCTGGCAAAAATAACAGACTGGCAACCAATCCTTTTTCATTCATTCCGTCACACGTACCTATATCATATCCTGTTGCAATGACGCTGCCGTATTTTGAAGTCCATTTCACGGCATTTTCTTTATTATATCCTGCACGTTGTATTCCTCTGGGGAAAACATAGATATTACTCATAATATCTTCTTTCCAGTCCATTGTACGTCCGGTTACTACCATATGGTCCGGTCCGATATAGACGGCACGCGTGCATGCATCCGCTTTTTGTACGCTCATATAGAACATACCTGCCAATGTTAGTAATGCAATACTTCCTTTTTTTAATTTCATGATTCTATCATTTATAAAGATTGTCTTTGCCATTTAGAACAAACCGGATAAGGAACAGGTTTATGGAAATGCAGTGATTTGTGATACATTTGTTGATAAATGCTAATTCATCGGTTCGATTGGAACGTAAATCACATCCGCATTCCCTTCATAAATTTCTACCTGATTATCCTGTCGGAGGGATTCTGTTGAGAACGATTGAAGATAGGTCGAGGTTTCTGGATTAAAAGAAATACTTGTTTTATCGTAAAAGTAAGGGGGATAAAATAAAAAAGGAGCAACGCCTTGCTCCAACCTTTGTTAACCTTAAATCTAATACTATGAAAAACACATTGCAAAGGTACGGATTTTTTGGAAAATAGCAAATAATCAGACTTAAAAAGTATGCTATATAACATTGTTTAATATTTGCGTTTCTCGAAAACCTGTTTTTTAAGACTTCTTTTGCGTATCTTTGCAGCCGTTAAAAAATAGCAGACGATAGTAAAAAGAGAAAATATATGGCATTTGAAGCGACAAAGAGAGAGTGGGGCGAGCTTTACGCCTTTTTCCGCTTGTTAGCGGACGGATATGTGTATGCAGGTACGCCTGATGTGAAAAGGAATGAAGTGCAAAAGCTTCCTGTGGCGATGGTACAGCGTGAGGAACATGACGGGACACGCCGTTATATTCTGGAGGATGAGGCGACCGTACGTATTTGTGGGGAAAAGATAGATAAGCAGATACCTCGTGGGGATTTTGCGGCTGTGGCAGAGTTGGTTTTTGCTGCTGTCAAAGAGAGCCGAGAGAATGATGTGATGTCTCCCGACGGTGTGGAAGAATTTTTAGATGAAGTCGCCATTTATGACTTGGAAGCAAAGACGGATGACCGTACTGATTTCTATGTTGCTTTTTACAGTATAGAGGCCCCGTTGGTAGGTTTTTGCGTTCGTTCCCGTTTGGGAACTATGTTTCCGTTGTTGGATGGAGGGCGTGCCGCCAATTTGAAGTTCGAGCAGACTGGTGTTAAATTCGCTACTCCTACCGTAAACAAAATTAATGCTTTTGGTGAAGAAGATGATGTGGCAGGACGTATGTTGATGATAGAACGCTTGGGAGGAATCTTAAAATATAATGATGTGGCCGATAAGGTATTCCGTAGTAATCTTTGCATGATAGATCTTCATTTTCCCCGTATGTTGGGCGAGATGTTGCGTGTCATGCATTTGGATGGCATATCCAAAGTTAGTGACCTGACAGAAGCAATCAAACAAATCAATCCGTTGAAAATAAAGGATGAATTGATCCATAAGCATAGTTATTATGAATATAAGATGAAGCAGTTTCTTATGGCTTTGGCTTTAGGAATGCGTCCTGCCAAGATATTTAATGGGATAGATTCTGCCATATCCGGTTTTCTGTTTGTAAATGGTAATGGAGAGGTACTTTGTTATCAGAAGGCTGACCGTCAGGTATTTGCCGATTTCCTGTTTGTTAATTCCCGGTTTGAGAAAAGTTCTACTGAAAAAGATAAATACGGATATCTGGAACGTGAGAACGGAGTCTATTATTTTAAGCTGAACTTGAAAATCGGTCTGTTGAAGAGATAGGACAATGAAGGAATTTGTATTTTCCTAGAGTTAAAATGTTTTTTACCACAGATTACACAGATTGAAATACGATTTATTGCTTATTTCAATCTGTATCTGTGTTAATCTGAGTAATCTGTGGTGGGAAACTATAGCTTGAATTTCAGAATTTTTCCATTCATTCCATCTAGTAATACGGGAGTTGTTTTGTCCGGCATAAGAGTCAGCTTCTCTGTGTTTCCGGTCAGCAATTCGGTTGCCTCATATTCTCCATAACGATGGATGCCTAAATAATCAAACGCATGTTGCGGAATATTGACGGCTGAACGTGCCGGTATGGAGTCAAAGTTAACCATAATTAATATCAGTTCATCATCCTGTTTTCGTAAAAAGGCGTATTGTTTATGTTCGTTAAATACCCATCCGGCCAGATTGGCATAGGTTAAGTCAAAGAACACACCTTCCCGTATGGCTTTTTCACTGTTGCATATATTCAGCAGACGGGTATAGAATTGTTTCAATTGCTTTTCATCCTCATTCAGGAATTTATTGTCAAACTTGCCTCCATTGCGCCAGCGGCGTATGCTGTCCACACTCCAGTAATCAAAGATGGTAGTTCTTCCGTCACGCCCGCTGAAACCTTCCGTATCCATGCCATGTTCTCCCAATTCCTGCCCGAAGTAAATCATGACCGGATTGGTATTCATGCAAGCCGATACAATCATTGCGGGGATGGCTTTTGAGCCGTTTCCGGCAAAATAATCGGAAGCTATGCGCTGCTCGTCATGATTCTCCAGGAAATTGAGCATTCGTTTTTCAATACCTCCCAAGCTTTGCCAGCGTTGTGGAATAGCAGTTGCCGATTCCCATCCGCAGGTAATGGCACGTAGCGTATCATACAGACCTACTTTGTCATATAAATAGTCGAATTTGCCATTGAACAGATAATTCCTGTATTCTCCCGGATTATAGACCTCGGCGATAAAGATCAGTTTCGGATGTTCAGCTTTGATTTGCGGAATCACCCATCCCCAGAATTCTACAGGAACCATTTCTGCCATATCACAGCGGAATCCGTCAATGCCTTTGGCAGACCAGAACAGTAGGATGTCACGCATCTTCACCCATGTGTCCGGAATCGGTTCGAAGTGGCGGCTATGACCGTTCAAGTAGTCTATACCATAATTCAGTTTTACAGTTTCATACCAGTCATTGGAGTTGGGCCATGCGTCAAAACGGTCATTACCGGTTGCTTTTGCCGGAAACTCTATGTAAGGTTCCGCTGCGCCACGGTGCAGGTCAATATTGCCTTCCAGCTTTGTATCGGGAATATAATAGAAATTATTGTTGGGGCTGAAAGCTTTTGTCACATCATCTTTCTCACCCAAATCGGTTACTCCTTCAGGCTTGGCGTCTGAACCATATTGGCGGGCTACATGGTTGGGGACAAAATCAATGATGACCTTCAATCCGGCTTTGTGGCTTCGTGTTACCAGATTCTCGAACTCTTTCATACGGTCCGGGATACTGGTTGCCAAATCAGGGTCTACATCATAATAATCTTTGATGGCATACGGTGATCCGGCCTTTCCTTTTACTACTGCGGGATGATCGGGTTTGATGCCATAGCGGGTATAATTGGTTTGGGTAGCATGTTCAATGATACCTGTATACCAAATATGTGTGGCACCCAGTGTTCTGATCTCGTTTAAAGCCTTTGTCGTGAAATCGGCCATTTTTCCGCAACCGTTTTCCTCCAAAGAACCATTAGGCTTACAACGCAGGCTGTTGTTCCCGAATAAACGGGTGAATACCTGATAGATAATAATTTTTTCTTGTGTATCCATTTTATTCTTTTTTTGTTTATCTCCAAATTGTTCCATTCTCCAGGAGTAGTCTGTCCAGGAGTTCCGTTGCCGTATTGTATCCTTTTTCGAATATCTCTTCGGCTCTTTCCAGTTCTCTGTTGCTGTATTCTTCCAGTCCGTATGATTCGATCAGCAAATCTGCAATCCCTTTTTGAGGCAGTGTATTGGCTTGGAAAATAAAATGATAGGCTCTGAGTGCGATGCTTACCACATTCTTGCTATATTCATCTGCTACCAGCGGATCTACATTGAGTGCTATCACTTTCTCGCATTCTTTGCGAATGGGGCTGACCGGCAGGTTCATCAAGATTCCTCCATCTACATAATATGTATTGTTGATGCGTATGGGGGCAAACAAGATAGGCATACAGCAGGAAGCAGCCAGTCTTTCGGCTATTTTCCCTTTTTTAAAAGAAACGATGCGTCCGTGATCCAAATCGGTGGCGGTAATAATAGTGGGAATTTTTAGTTCTTCTATCGTTTTTGACTCCAAGTTGCTGTTTAAGAAATCGATAAAACTATCCAGTTTCAGCAGACCTTGTTTGTTGATAGAAAAAGTGGTCAGTTCTTTGAATGAATGGTGCTCAAAAAGTTCAACAATATGATAAGGCTCTTTGCCGTCGGCATAGAAGACAGCGGCAAGAGCACCTGCACTTACTCCGGAAAGTATTTCCGGCCTGATGCCATGTTCATGCAAAGCCTGCATAATCCCCAAATGGGCAAATCCTTTTATAAATCCTCCACTCAGGGCATAACCAATGTTATATTTAAATTCATTCATAGTCTGATCTCGTTTAGATACCGACAAACTTACGAATATTTTTGTGAAATGCCATAAAAAAAATACGGATTACTCAGCATATTCCGGTAATCCGTATGAAATTTATGATAACTGAATTTTGTTTATCAAGCAATACCGTGTGCGTTGACCGATCCATCAATTTTCTTGATCAGTCCTTGCAGTACAGCACCCGGTCCGCATTCGGTAAAGTCATCGGCACCATCGGCAACCATATTCTTCACTGTCTGGGTCCAGCGTACGGAAGCGGTGAGCTGAGCTACCAGGTTTGCCTTGATTTCAGCGGGATCTGTGTGAGGCAAAGCGTCCACGTTCTGATATACCGGGCATTTCGGAGTATGAATTTCAGTAGCGTTGATAGCAGCTTCCAGTTCCACTTTGGCGGGGTTCATCAGCGGAGAGTGGAAGGCGCCTCCCACTTTCAGCGGCAGGGCGCGTTTAGCACCGGCAGCTTTCATTTGCTCGCAAGCCTTGTTGATTCCTTCGATAGAACCTGAGATGACAATTTGTCCCGGGCAGTTATAATTGGCAGCCACTACCACTTCTCCTTCTTTAGAAATCGCTTCACAGATTTCCTCTACTTTTTCGTCAGGCAATGCTATGATGGCAGCCATCGTAGAGGGTTGTGCCTCACAAGCTTTCTGCATAGCCATAGCACGTGCATAAACCAGTTTCAGACCATCTTCGAAAGACAATGCTCCGGCTGCAACCAATGCGGAAAATTCGCCCAGCGAGTGTCCGGCAGTCATTTCAGGTTTGAAATCATCACCCATGCAAAGAGCGGAAATTACCGAGTGCAGAAAAACGGCAGGCTGAGTTACTTTAGTCTGGCGCAAGTCTTCGTCAGTACCTTCAAACATGATGTCTGTGATACGGTATCCTAAAATGTCGTTTGCTTTTTCAAAAAGTTCTTTGGCTAAAGCCGAGTTTTCGTACAGGTCTTTACCCATACCTACAAACTGTGCTCCCTGTCCGGGGAATACAAATGCTTTCATATTTTTCCTATTTTGGTTTAAAAACGTTGCAAAGTTAATTATTTCTTTCGGAACTACGGAATAATAATGAGGCAATTTGCTAATATGCTGCATTATGTACAGCATGGTAATTAGCATATTGACAAATTATTTCATTGTTTTCATCGGAACAGGTGCGTAAAAGTGATTCAGCGGACCGTGTCCTTCGCCTATATGCACGTCTTTCCCGGCGTGGATGCCTTTGGTGACATATGCTTTTGCATGTTCTACGGCCTGCGGCATATCATATCCCAGTGCCAGAAAAGTAGCAATGGCGGAAGAAAGAGTACATCCTGTTCCGTGTGTGTTTTTGCTTTCTATCTTATCTGAGATAAAGAGATGAGGCTTGTCTTCTCCAGCTGTTTGTAATACATCGCACATCTTGTCGCCCTCCAAATGTCCTCCTTTCAGTAAAACGGATCCGCAACCGAATTTTAATAATTCCGATGCGGCAGCTTTCATTGTGTCCACATTGCTTATGCAGTGTTCCGTCAATACTTCCGCCTCACTCAGATTGGGCGTAATCAGACTGGCCAGAGGCATCAGTTCCCGGGTCAGTGCACTGATGGCGTCCTCTTCTATCAGCCGGTGTCCGCTAGTCGATACCATGACCGGATCGAACACAACGAAACGGGGCCGGTATGTACGAAGGCAGGAGGCTATGGCCTCGACTATTTCCACATCATTAATCATACCTATTTTAACAGCATCCGGACGGATATCTTCCATTACGGCTTCTATCTGCCCACGTACATATACCGGTGGTACGGGATGTATGGCACGTACTCCCAAAGTGTTCTGTACGGTGATTGCAGTAATGGCTGTCGCAGCATAACCACCCAAGGCGGAGATGGTCTTCAGGTCAGCCTGTATGCCGGCTCCTCCGCTGCAATCGGATCCTGCTATACTTAATACACAAGGATATTTCTTCATATAAATCTCATTTTGACAAAGTATTTGCAAAGATAACGAATAATCTTGTTTTAAATGTTTGCACAAGTGAAGGGAATCAATTATTTTTGCTAAACATAAAATAAAGTAAAAATAAGGGGAATGAAAAGAATCCTAGTAACGGGAGGCGCAGGATTTATAGGGTCACATCTATGCACTCGTCTGATAGAGGAAGGTAATATTGTTATATGTTTAGACAACTTTTTCACGGGGAGTAAAGAGAATATAAGTTACCTGATCGGGCATCCGCGCTTTGAACTGATAGAACACGATATAATTAATCCGTTTTGGACGGATGTGAACGAGATATACAATCTGGCATGTCCCGCTTCTCCTATACATTATCAGCATGATGCTATCAAAACGGCGAAGACGGCTGTCTTCGGCACGTTTAATATGTTGGGACTGGCGAAGCGTAACAAAGCAAAAATACTTCAGGCTTCTACCAGTGAGGTGTATGGTGATCCGTTGTCGCATCCCCAAAGGGAGGGAGATTGGGGAAATGTGAATCCCATAGGCTACCGGTCTTGTTATGATGAAGGAAAACGTTGTGCCGAGACTTTGTGCATGGATTATTACCGTCAACATGGCGTCTTGGTAAAAATAATCCGCATATTCAATACGTATGGTCCTAATATGCTGACCGATGACGGACGTGTAATTTCCAATTTTGTGGTACAGGCATTGCTAGATAAAGATATAACCATTTATGGAGACGGAAAGCAGACACGTAGTTTTCAGTACATAGATGATCTGGTGGAAGGGATGATACGTATGATGGCTACGGAAGATCACTTCACAGGACCGGTGAATATCGGTAACCCTTGCGAATTTTCCATATTCGAACTGGCTCAGAAGATATTGGAACTGACCTGTTCTCATTCTAACATTATTTTCGAACCTTTACCTCATGATGACCCTCGTCAGCGCAGGCCGGATATTACTCTGGCAAGAGAAAAGCTGGATTGGGAGCCTCACATTCATCTGGAAGAGGGGCTGATGAAAGTGATTGATTATTTTAAAAGTGTTCTGGCTAAATAATATATACCTATGACACCGGATGTAAATGTTGTAATAAGTCATTCTGAGTACACTGTTTTGGTTGTGGATGATGTGGTTTCTAATGTCTTGTTGTTAAAAGTGTTGTTAACAAACGAGAAGTTTAAGGTGATAACTGCCGGTAATGGAAAGGAGGCATTATCCCAGGCGGTCAATGCCCGTCCCGATTTGATTTTGTTGGATGTCATGATGCCCGAGATGAATGGTTTTGAAGTTGCCGAACGATTGAAAGCCGATCCGGAAACACAACATATTCCTATTATATTTCTGACAGCTTTGAATACCACTGCCGATATAGTGAAGGGTTTCAAGGTAGGTGCGAATGATTTTATATCCAAACCTTTTAATAAGGAAGAGCTTGTGATCCGTGTTACCCATCAGATATCCCTGATTGCCGCCAAACGGATCATCATGAAGCAAACGGAAGAATTGCGTAAGATTATTATGGGGCGCGACAAGTTATATTCTGTTATCGCACATGACCTGCGTTCACCCATGGGATCCATTAAAATGGTGCTCAATATGTTGATACTCAGTCTTCCGTCCGAACAGATCGGTAAGGAAATGTTTGATATGCTGAGCATGGCCAATCAAAGTACGGAGGATGTTTTCTCTTTGCTGGATAATTTATTGAAATGGACTAAAAGCCAGATAGGCAAGCTGAATGTAGTTTATCAGGACTTTGATATTGTGGGGAATATTGCTTCGGTTATCGAAATTTTCAATCTGGTAGCCGGTATGAAGAATATAAAGGTGAACTTCCCGGTGCATGGAAAGATTGAGGTACATGCCGATATGGATATGATGAAAACCATCTTGCGTAATCTTCTCAGCAATGCAATTAAGTTCAGTTATAATGATTCCGAAATTCTGGTTAATGCCGAAATAGAGGGTGATAAAGTCATAGTCAGTGTAAAAGACACCGGAAAAGGCATGAGTGAGGAAGACCAAAAGAAATTGTTGAACACGGAAACTCATTTCAGCAAATACGGAACGAATAATGAGGAAGGTTCCGGATTAGGCTTGTTATTATGTCAGGATTTTGCTGTTAAGAATGGTGGGCATTTATGGTTTGAGTCTGAAGAGGGAAAAGGTTCCACTTTCTTCTTTTCGGTAGCTTTGAAGAAGTGATTTATCAAAGTCCCACCTCCAGATATACCGGGTTATGGTCACTCATATCATAAGGAATCACCTTATACTTTATACCTTCCAATAAGGTGGAATGGAACAAGTAGTCTATCCGTAGTAAATGGTGAAACCCCCGATAAGTGGCTCCGTACCCTTCTCCAGCGGTTTGAAATCCGTCTTTCAAGCCGTTTTTCAGAGTTTCATAAGTAAAAGTTCCCGGAGGGTCATTGAAGTCACCGCATACAATCAAGGGATATTCCGTGGCATTGATCAGCGAACTGATTTGTTCAGCCTGTCCGGCACGTCTGACAGTATTTTCCCGGAAGTTGTCAGAATAGCCCAGATAAATGCCTCTTTCCTGTTCCTCATCTTGTTCTCCCCGAGCCTGTGCTGCTTTGGAACGCATTCTGTCAAAGCTGGTAGTCTGCATGTGCACGTTGATGATGCGTATCGTCATACCTTTTACATCCAGGTCGGCCCAGATGGCTCCGTTGTTGGTATTCGGAAATTCTATTGTTTGTGACTGTCTGATGGGGTAGCGGCTGTAAATGGCCTGACTCAATCCTTCGGGGATAAACGAGTAAGGGAATATTTTAGCATACGTATTCTGTAAGTCTTGTTCCGTAAAGTCGCCATTGCCTCTATATTCCTGAAAACAAAGTACATCCGTTTCCTCCTTGTTCATCATCTCGGCAAACTCCTTGGCGGAGAATCCCGTAATTTCATTTCCAAATGAGTGGACATTGTAAGTCACTACTTTCAATCTGTTCTCGTTAGCATATTTGGTAGGGTTATAAATTTGGTACATGGAAGTGATGTATTCGTAATTTACTATCAGACCCGTCAATGGAATCCATAACCAATACCGTAGTCTGATGAGCCAGTAAATAAATAATATCGTATTGACAACCACCAGTATAGGTTTGCTTAAGGCAACGTATGCGGCGAACATATTCTCCACCGGATTTATTTTACCTGAAAAGTAAGCGAAGATGGAAAGTCCCAGAATGAAGATTGTGAACAGGATAGATAAAAAATAGGCAAATTTGTATACGGCTAATCTTCCCATAAATTACTTTTGTTTTAGATACTTGTTTATAGTCATTTTCAATAAGTCGGCAGATACCGGTTTGGTTAAAAACTCATTGCATCCGCTTTCTATGGCAGCTATTTTGTCTTTTTCATATGCGTATGCGCTTACAGCGATGACAGGTACGCTGGCAGACATTTCCCGGATGGCTTTGGTGGCGTCCAGACCATTGATGTTAGGCATTTTTATATCCATCAAAATCAAGTCGGGTTTGTATTGTTCATAGAATATGATAGCCTCCATACCGTCATGAGCATGCACCAGTTTGTACATTTTTCCGAGCATAGCCTCTATCAAGTCATAATTGCTTTGATAGTCTTCCGCCACTAGGATGGTCATTTCCTGGTGGGAAGTTCTATTGTTGTCTTTAATGGAAGCCGGTGTAAGTTTTTCCTCCCATTTCATATCTCCGTTTGCCGAAATGTAAGGCAATGTAAAAGTGAATGTGGTTCCGGTTTCCATTTTGGATTGTACAGCTATTTTTCCTCCTAACTTTTCTACAATGATTTTGCTGATGGAAAGCCCCAGTCCTGTGCCTTGCACTTGGTTGTTGGCCATGATGAAACGATCGAATATCTTGTCTATCTTGTCATCGGAAATACCGCTTCCGGTATCGGCTACATGAAAAACAATCTCTTTTTCCTTTAATTTATACCCGAAGCTGATAGAACCTTTGGCGGTGAATTTCGTAGCATTACCTATCAGATTGGAGAAAACCTGAAACAAGCGGTTCCTGTCTGTCGAGATAACCAGTGACGGATCGGACTCTTCGAAAACAAGCTCCACTCCGGGTTGACACCGGAAACTATACGTGTTTTTTACATCTTCACATAAAATATAAAGGGATACAGGCGCATAGTTGAACTCCATCATGCCCGATTCAATCTTCGACAGGTCCAAAATCTCGTTGATAAGTTCCTGCAGGCGCATGTTGTTTTTTTCTACAATATCGTAATACTGCAATCTTTCCTCGGCGTTTTCCGTTTCGGCTATAATGCGTGAGAATCCCAGAATGGCATTCAACGGCGTACGGATTTCATGGCTCATATTGGCAAGGAAGGCAGATTTCAGCTGGTTGGAGCGTTCTGCTTTCCAAACAATTTCGGATGTGTTCTGTATATATCCTTCCAATACGGTTCTTTGCATATATACCTCTTTGTGGTATGTTTTTATTCTCATATTGACGGTCTTTCCGTCAATAAGGAGTCTATAGTTTACGGTATTGGAAGCATCTTTCTCCTTCAGGTTTTCTTCCAGCCATTGACAGAAACGGTCCTTGTCATCAAGGTGCATATAGTTCATGTATTCATCTATGGAAATCTGTTTCTGTTCCTCATCGTTACAGAATATCCGGGTGTATCCCGAGTAAGTGAAGAGCCGTGTGGACGAATCGTATGCCCATAATCCTATTCTTGCGGCTTTTTCTACTTCGCACAAATCTTTTTGCTTTTTTTCCAGTTTCAGCCTGACGACACTCCGGCCTGTGATATCCCTGTATTGAAAAAGAAAATGCTCCTCATCATACTTGCTGATAATACATTTGTAGTATTTCACGTCATCTTCCAATATTAATTTGTAATTCCGTGCGGAAGGTTTGTCTCCTGCCCGTACTTTGATGAATTCCGCATACATCTCCCGTGCCGTTTCTACGGGGAAATAAGAGAATATATTTCTCCCTATAATATCTTGTTCTTTTATAAAGAAGTCCGTCGTATTAGCCTTGAAGTCTAAACAGGTGCCGTCTTTATATACGAAAAACATAGTATCAGCCGTAATTTCCAGAATTTTGTCTGCATACTGCTTATCGTGCAATATATTACTCGGAATTTTCATATTAATAGTATGATTCTCAATATACTGTTTCTCTTAGCGAATTTAGATGCGTGATATTTGTTACTGACAGCAAATATACAAAAAAAATATTGTTTATATCATTTTATATCGTAATTTTGCAAGGTAATCAATGAAAAGAAGAAATGAAAAAGATTTTGGTAGCTGAAGATACGGAAAGTAATTATCTCTTATTATCTATAATTTTAAGAAAGGAGTATGAAGTTCACCGTGCCCATGATGGGCAGGAGGCTATTGAGAAATTTGAGAGTTGCCGGCCCGATATGATTTTGATGGATATAAAGATGCCTGTTATGGACGGTTTGGAAGCTACCAGAAGAATTCGTCTGAAGGGAGGGACACTTCCCATCATAGCTCTTACCGCCAATGCATACGACAGTGACCGTGACAAGGCTTTTGAAGCCGGATGTGACGATTATATGGCCAAGCCGATCATGGCTCCCGCTTTGCGTGAGATGATAAAAAAGTATTTTGGTGAGTAAATATTATGCCCTGCGGGACTTTTCCCATGTTCCGCCGGCATGTCTCTTCAAATAGAAGAAACCTTTTATCACATTGATGTTCATGAACAGGAAATAGTAGGGAATATAAAGGAATTTGTTCTTTACGGACTTGGCAGACAAGAGGCTGCCATAAACTCCCCCGAGGTAGAATGCGGATTGCAGCAGAAGAAAAAGAAAATAAACCGGGAGGCTTTCACTACAGACAACCAGCAGGATATTCAAGGGAAAGAGCAGAAACAAGGCGACCGGGGTTACCGACCATCTCAGTACGCGATGGGAAACATATTGAAAACTGAGGATTCCATAACGTAGCGGATTCAGCAGTTCTTTCAAACGATAGACAGACTGCAATCCTCCTGCCGCGATACGTACTTTTCTTTTTTCCTCTTCTTTCATATCGGCCGATCCGCTTTCCAAGGCATATGCCGTATCACAATATGCTATCGTATACTGCTTCATGGCAATACGCAGGGACAACATAAAATCATCCAGTAGGGTATCTTCAGGCATTTCCTCATATAACGGGGTGCGGATGGCGAATAATTCTCCGGCAGCACCTATGGCGGAATAGAGCTGATAATCCATTTTTTTCAGCCATGATTCATATTTCCAGTACAATCCTTCTCCTCCGGAAACCGCTCCTTCGGTACTGTACATGTCCACCCGTTTTTCTCCTGCCACACATCCCACCTGCGGATGGTTAAAACATTTTACTATCTCGCGAACGGCCTGCGGATTAATAAATGTATTGGCGTCTGTGAATATGACCAAAGGTGTGGTGACAAATCCCATGCCCCGGTTCATAGCGGCTGTTTTTCCTTTTCTTTCGGGGACGAACAATAGGGTGACATCGGGATACGCTTTTAATTTTTCATTGGTTCGGTCATTGCTGCCGTCCGTTACCCATACGGTATGCAGTTTCTCTTTGGGATAATCCAGTTCTTGGCAGTTTTTCATCTTTCCGTCTACTACCTGTTCCTCATTATAGGCGGTGATGAACAGGGTGATTTCGGGTAGGTCGGTGTTGTTGCCGTTCCGGCAGGTTTCTTGCTTCGGTTCGTCCGTATCGTAGAAGGAAATAAAACTTTGTTTTATTTTTACCAATATCCACAACAGGATTCCGTATCCCACATAGGTGTAGAATACAATGAACAGGAGAACGAAGAAGAGGATTTCAAGAGTGTTCATGCTAGTATTTCTTTATATATATTCAATATTTCTCTGGCTGTGTTCTCCCATGAGAACCGACGGACTCTTTCTAGTCCATATGCAGTTTGTGACTGATAGAATTCTGCATTTTCTTCTAAATGAAGGAGGGCGGAAGCAATTTCCTCCGGTTCGAACGGATTGACCAGAATACCCTCCGGTCCTGCGATTTCGGGCATGGCGGAAGTGGTTGAGGTGATGACGGGAGTTCCACAGGCCATCGCCTCCAGAATGGGGATGCCGAAACTTTCGCGTAAAGACGTGTATATAAAGACGGATGCTCCACTATAAACAGCGGGTAGTTCTGTGTTTGGAATGTATCCGGGATGATACAGCATTTTTTTTATTTCTTGTAATCCTTCCCGGTTCAGATATTCGTCTATGATCTCTTCTTTCAGGTCGGCGATAAGCAAGGGAAGGGGCTGACTGGATTTTTTTAAATAAATGCGGTATGCCTGCAATACCCTTGCCGTATTCTTCTTGGGATCGGTATTTCCTAAAAAGAACAGGTAAGGATGGTTCTTTATGTATCGGGCAGTGATGGCCTGTGCGTTCCATATGGGTATGAAATGTTGTGAATAGCCGTTGTATACGGCGACAAGCAGTTGTTTGTCAATGTGCAGGAAATGACTGATGCGGTTGCATTCAAAATGAGAAACGGTAATGATTCTTTTGCATTTGGTAAGGATTTGGGGAACAATGATTTTTCGGTAGAAACGTCCCAGTCTTTGGTACATGGACTGGTTCTTGCCTTGTTTTTTTTCTAGAAAGATAATGTCGTGCAGTGTAAGCACCAGTGGAATGTTTCCATACACAGGGGCAGTGTTGCTTGTGCAGTGCAGCAGGTCGGGTTTGATTTTTTTTAAAGCCAACGGTAGTCCTATCTGTTCCCAAAGCGGATAGGATGGCCAATTAACGGTCACGATATGCATGTTGGCGGATTCCTGCAAACAAACATCATCTCCCGGGCTGACCAGTATGAAGTATTCGTTCTGTTGGTCTATCTTTTGCAGTTCCCGGATGGTTTCCAGAGCTACATAGTCCATGCCATGTTTCTCTTTTCTGAAGATGCGCTGGGCTTCTATTGCTATTTTCATCTGTCGTTACTTTATCAAGTTAGAATCTTCGTCCTCGTAATTGTTTTTGCTATAGAAAAGAGCCGTGAAGCTTCTTAAACCTTTTATGGCTCGTTTTTTGAAACTGCTGAACAGGGATCCGTCGGCCGAAATAGTGCCATAGCCGGTAAGGACACGGGCTTTGCGGGCGGTGACGAATCTTAATTTTCCGTATTTTTTCAATGCCAGTGCCAGGGAGCCGTCTTCTCCGCGGAGTATGTCTGTCCGGAATCCTTCTTTCCGGGCTGTCTCCGTGTGGAAGGCAAAAGCCATTCCACGTACATTGAGCTCCGGTCTGTTCAGATTTTGTATTTTCAAATAGAGATCACGTAGTGTCTCATAGAAGAAAAGTCCTAAATGATGTTCATTAGGAAGAAAACTCCACAGGGCGTATGCACCTGCCACTTCTTTGTCCTGTAAGACCTTTATCATGGTACTGATGTACTGGGGCGGATAAAGTGTATCGGCGTCTATGCAGAGATGATACTTCCCCCGGGCATGGTTCAGTCCGCATTGCCGGGCAAAACCGGGACCTTTCTGGTATTCATTGAAGTAGGTGACTCCTAATTCTTTTAGTACCTCTTCGGTGTGGTCGGTAGAATGATTATTGATGACTAGTATTTCTACAGGATAGTTATGTTGGTTTTCACATAAAGACCACAGGCAGCTCAATATCCTCTTTTCTTCATTATGGGCGATGGCGACCACCGAAACCAGCGGAGCATGAGTTGCAAGCTGCCGGATCTTGTCTTTCACTTGGTTGATAACCGCTTGTGGGGCTTGGGTGAAAGGCTTGTCATAGATGGATAAATAGTCAGCGTACCACTTCATGCGTTTTTATATATTCGGACAGTGTGACCGGATTCCGGTGATTACTGAATCGTGATTTGAATTTGTTTTTGAGGATATAGAACAGGGCTTGAATCATCTTCTTCATTTCCGTCAGGGCGGAACGGCGGGGATATAGTTTCTCCACCATTTCCCGGTTCCATTTGTTGAGGAAGAAAGAGGAGTAGTATTCATCTTCGGGATTGACTAGTATCTCCACTTCATCTTTCCACTCATAACGGTTCAAGGTTATATCTCCTTCCGTCAGCCACAGCAGTTTGTAGGGGAGGGATTGGAAAGGCAGATAATTCAGGAATAATTCTCCATAGTCGTTTTCATAGTTTCCCGGCATCTTGTTCTTTTCATAGAAGACCAGTTTGTTGTCTATATCCAATATAACCCATTTATGTGATTTTTTGGGAAACAAGTATTCGCCCAGCAGACTGGGAGTTTCTATGTATCCCCGTCGGGCTACCCTGCATAATTCCTTGACAAAAGCTTCGGGATGTTCCACGTGTTCCAATACCTGATTGCATATTACGTAGTCAAACTCCTTGTCTTTGAATGGCAGTTTTTCTCCATCGGCATGTACAAAGGTCTGATGCGGGTATATTTTCACGTCACCGCAGCGGTGGTAATTGGTGTCAATAAATTTTTCGACTATCACGTTGGAGCGATATGTCGGATTATGGCCCGGACCTATCTCCAGCACTTTGTCATTTTTATTTATATGGATGTCTCCTCTGTCGTAGGGGGAATCTGTTTTCATTGTTTTGTTCCGTTTAATAAGTTGTTGAATAGCTGAATCCACTGTTGCATTATTACATCTTCAGCAAAACGTTGTACATTGATGCGGGCTTTTTTCCCCATTTCTTTTCTTATTTGTTCGTTCTCAATCAGATAATTTATTTTTTCGGCCAGTTCTTCTGTTTTTCCATTTTCGACCAATAGTCCGTCTTCCCCGTCCCGGATGATGTCTTTAGGTCCGCACGGACAGGCGAATGACACGGCAGGTACTCCGCACGCCATTGCTTCCGCTATGACCATTCCGAATCCCTCAAATCTGGAACTTGATACAAAGATAGAACTTTCATGGTATTTACAGAGCATATCCGGGGTTGCATTTTCAAGAAAAAGGTTCTTTAATTTCCATTTTCCGGCCAGTACTTGATATGTAGTCTTGTCTCCTTTGCCATATATATGTAATTCCCAGTCCGGATGCCGGTTACAGACTTTGCTCCATGCTTCCAGTAACAAATCGAATCCTTTTTGATAAGTATATCTTCCGGCTGCGGTTATCCGTTTATTGTTCAAGTCGCTGAATGTTCCGGATTGAAAGGGTAGAGGGTTGCTGATAACTTTTACATTTTGCAGTTCGGGCCAGTTTGCTCTGTCTTCCTCACTCAGTACAACGAACTTGTCCAGCTTTTTTAAATGCCTCACCAGACTTTTCATCCATAATTTGGCAAAAAGTTCCTTGATGAAGTTGCTTTCGTTCTTTTCAAAGTTACGATAGTTTTTCCGGTTTACGTGTAGCTCCCCTATCTTTTTGCTTCCATCTTTGAGGGAAGTGATAAAGTTTATTTCCCGTCGTAGCAAAGAAACTGTGATGTCCGGTTTGAGGTGAGACAAGGCGGCAGAGAGCTTGCGTCGGTATATTCTTTGTTTTTTCAAATAAACCGGCACTTTTTTCCAAAGAGGGAGTTCCCATAATTCTTCAAAATCTATATCCAGTTGGATGATTTTTACTTTAGGCGATAAAGTATAGCAGGGAGGCTTGCCTTTTCCGTCAGTCAGCAAAATATATATGTCATAATTACCATTCTCCGCCAGATAATTGGCTTTGGTGGTCAGTACCCTTTCCACTCCTCCGGGGATATGGAGAGAGGGGGTACAATAGGCGATTCGGATCATAGGCGGGAGTATTACAGGTTGTTTATTACTTTCATCATCTGTTCTTTCCATGACAGGTTTTTAATGGAATCCCTTATTTTACGAGGAGACAGATCCAGTTCCATATAGAACCGGATAAGCCGGTGGATATCTATGGGACTTTCGTCGGCCGGAACTTTCAGTATATAAGGCATCTTGTCAAAGTCTTCATCTGTTTCTGAATATGCAAAAGGTATTCCCCGTGCTGCATA
Source organism: uncultured Phocaeicola sp. (assembly GCA_958434805.1). The sequence continues at coordinate 6,077 of CAUBDX010000027.1, read as the reverse complement.
TTCTCTGTTTTTTAATGTTTTGATTTTGTCGATGCCGCTGCGGTGGCGTGCCAGACTGCCGATGGCAAAGTCTGCTTCGTTGAATAATTCGTCTAGTTCCTCGTTCATTTTTTGTCCGTGGAAGATGACATATTTTTCTATATGATATTTGTTGATAAGTTCATAAAATCCGGGAGCGTGTTGTGAGTCATGCATTTCGGATTTCCATATACCTCCGGCGATGTGGAAAAATACGGTTGTGTTTGCCGGGTCTTGGTAATATTTGCCCAAACCCTCTATCAGGCGGTCGTAACCGTGCCAATAATGTACTTCGGCCACTCCTAGTAGATGAATGACGGAGGTATTTTTAGCAACCGTCTTTTTCAGCGGAATGGAATCAAAGTCAACTCCATTGGATATCTGAATGGTACGTTGGCCGAATATACAGTGATAGTCTGAGAAAGTGACGATGGCGTTCACGTGTTTTGCCAATGTCTTTCGGAATACTTTATCCACTTGTATCCCCAGGCGTGTGACCAGTGGGAAACCGGCGTATTCGCTGTCGTAAGGATAGGTAGGTATTTCCATCGCTATTTTAATTCCGGCTTTCCTCAGTTTGCTGAACAGCCGGATGGTGAACGGATTTGCATTATGGAAAGAGCGTACATAGATTAATTCCACTTGATGTGTTACAGCATAGCGGTATATGCATTGGTAGGAAACTCTTCTTTTCGCCGCAGCCGGTTTGCCTGTTCCGTAGTCTTCTATTATTTCATTGTTTATCATCCTTACCCGGTGGCCGTTGTCCGCTATGCTGTATGTGCATAAACTTACCCGGTGTCCACATGCTTCAAAGCCTTTAACCTGATGCAAGATCTTTTTACTGATGCCGCTGTAAGGGGATAGTCCGTGGAAAAGGAGGTAGATGATATTCATGGTCGGGCAGTTGTTAAGGTGTTGAATAGTTCATCCCACAGTTTCATCACTTCTTCGCGTGAATAACGTTGGATATTCTTTTGGGCCTGCTTTCCCATCCGTATGCGTTTGTCCGTATCCTCTATCAGCCGGCATATCGCGTCAGCCAGTTCGTCCGTGTTTCCGTTCTTCACCAGTATTCCGTCTTCTTCCGGAGTGATAATCTCGGCAGGTCCGTACGGGCAGTCGAATGAAATGCAGGGAACACCACATGCCATCGCTTCCAGAAGTGCCATCGGTAATCCTTCAAATCGTGAACTCATGACGTATATGGAACTTTCCAGATATTTTTCTTGAATGCTTTTTGTCGGAGGGCATAGTGAAAAACTGTTTTCTATATGATGCTTTTCAATAAGCTCTTGCAGGCTGTTCCTATCCTGTCCTTCTCCGTAAATGCGGATATGCCAGTCGGGATGCTTCCGATTGACTTTGATCCAGGCTTCAATCAGGCGGTCATACCCCTTCTGTTCGCTGTATCTTCCTATGCTGATGATTCTTTTCTCCAGGCAGGAACTCCCTTTTTCGGGTGAGAAAGGTAAGAAGTTCGGTATGACACAAGCCTTCTTCACTTCTTTCCAATTATCCGCATCATGTTGTGTCAGAACAACCAGCGCATCCAGTTTTTTTACAGCCTCCTCCTGTTTCTTTCTCCAATGCCGTGCGATTTGCTTGTATGGGAATCCCCGTTGTTCCATCAGATGCAGGTTACGAGTGTATGGTTTGGCTATATGGGATTCTCCTATTTTTACGCTTCCATCATCCAGTTGTGTCAGAAAATCCAATTCTCGGCCCAATGTGCTGATGACAATATCCGGTTTCAAGGTTTTCAGCCAATACTCCAGCTTCTTTCTGTACAGGTGCATCAGGGTAAAATAATAATATCCTCTTACTAACAGGTTGTGATGATATTGTCTGTCAAAATCAATTCCTATGTCAATGTGCCTGATTCTGGGAGATATCGGGAAAACGGGCGGGCGTTCTTTTTGTGAATCTGTGATAATAAATACATCCTGATGCATTTCGTCAGCCAGATAGTTCGCTTTTTGGATGATGCTCCGGTCTGCGCCTCCCACGGTGCATAGTGCTGTGTATAGATAAACGATGGTCATTTTTCAGTCAGTTTATGAAACAACATTTCCCATTGCGGCATGATGTTTCGGAGTGAGTAGCGTGTTATATTTTGTTTAGCTCTTTTGCCAAAAGCTTTTCTTTCTGCTTCATGTTCTATCAAGTGGCAAAGAGCGTTGGCAAATCCTTGTATATCTCCGTTTTTGACGAGGAGTCCGTCTTCCTGGTTTCTGATGATTTCCGATGGACCGAAAGGACAGTCGAAAGAAACACAAGGAACACCCAGACTCATGGCTTCGATCAAGACCAGTCCAAAACCTTCGTAATTGGAGCTTAGGGCCAGAATGGAACTGTTCAGGTATTCTTGCGTTATGTTTTGTGTAAAAGGATGAATTGTGATGGAGTGTTCCAGCTTTCTGTCTTTAATCTGCCGGGTTAAGCTATCCTTATAAAATCCTTCACCAAATATATCCAGTATCCAGTCGGGGTGGCGTTTCTGCACGATATTCCATGCGTTAATCAGTCTGTCGAATCCTTTTTGCCAGGTCAGTCTGCCTGCCGCTATTACACGGGGAGCCTCACAGGAGCTGATTGTTTGTATATCAATAGAGGTGGTGTTCGGAATGATATGTATATTCGGATGTTGTCCCCACATGGCGGCATCTCCTTGTGTCAGTGTGACTATGACATCGCTGTATCGTTTTACATCACGGAAACATTGGTAACTGACGTATCTGTCTTTTATATCTTTAAAAAAACTCTTTTTGCGGTTTGCAGGTATCCGGGTGTATATTTTGGCGCAATGCGATTCAATGATTTTCTTTGCCTTGCAGTCTAATTTACAGATCAAATCCGCTTTGAAACTGGTATTTCCTGATATGATATCGGGATTGATGAGCCTAATCTCTTTTTTAAATTTTTGTTCGAATTTATGGTTCAAAGTCCATCCCACTCTCAATTGTTCCAGAAGCGGATGCTGGTATTGCAAATGAAACTTTGTATCCAGATCGATATGTTCCACTTTGTGGGATAACGGGAAAGAAAAAGGATGATTGCCTTGGGAAGAAGTGATAAGATAGACCTCGTGCCCATAAATTTCGGCCAAGTAATTCATCTTATCCGTTAAAATCCGTTCCATGCCTCCTATACGGGCTATGGAGTCGTATACATATACTATTTTCATTCCCCTGGTTTGTTTTTCCGTAAAAATAGTGTATTCTTTTTATATATCCAATAAGAAGTTGTTGAAATTCCTGTCCATATCCGTTTTTTTATGGAATGTCGGCTGTATTCGGAGTAAAAAGTGGGTTTCAATGGATGAAGATGGGGCTATTTAGTAATTAAAGTCTTTGGAATGTTGTGAGTATCATTTGTTTTTGCGAATATTGCATTTTATAATGATTAGCAGATAATGATGAAAGAGATAACGGTGGTGATGCCGGTTTACAAGGTGGAAAAATACGTATCAGAATGTCTTGATTCCATAATCAACCAAACTTTTGATTGTTTTGAGTGTATCATCATTGATGATTGCTCTCCGGATAACAGTATGCGCCTGATAGAGGAAAAGCTGGCCGGATATAAAGGGAACATCAGTTTTAGGATCGTGAGAAATGAGAGGAATGAAGGAGTCTCTGCGGCAAGGAACAAGGGAATAGAACTATCCCGGGGTGGTTATCTTTTTTTTATAGATTCGGATGATATGCTTTATGAGAATTGTCTGGAGAAATTATGGGAGGAAACGAAAAGATATCCGGGGATTGACTTGGTGCAGGGGGATTCTTATTCAGAAGGGATGGAAAACAAAAACAGTGATTTGCAAAGATATACGGAAGGACGGATACGTATCAACAAGCTGTTTCTGGATTCGAAAATAACATCCACTCCGGTCAACAGATTGATCAGAAAGGAGGTGCTGACAGAGAATGCCATTTATTTCAGGACGGGCATTTTGTTTGAGGACTTTTTGTGGTGCTATTTTCTGTATAAAAAGGTGGAAACGTTTGCTTCCGTCAATTCTTTTACTTATTTCTACAGGCGTTCAAATCCTTTCTCAACCATGAATAAGGCGAAAACGGACTTTGACAAGCCGGCAAAGGATTTTATTTTTATCTTGACTGTTTTTAATGAGCACATGGAACAGGAATTGTATGCTGAAAATATCTGTTTCATTTTGAACAAGTTGATGCCGGTGGTGTATAATGCTGCTGTAATAGGGGTTACAAGGGAAAGTAATGATGCGATAGATAAGTTTAAAAGAAATCTGATAAGGAAGCATTGCAGAGAGTTCCGGCCTATGGAGGTTTTGTACGAATTGAATTTGTTCTATCCTTTTTCTCTGCTTTTGAATTGGGGGATTTACAGACATCACATATTGTATAAATACGCTAATCTGATCAAATTGTATTATAAGATATGGGGAAGGTTGTACCGTTGAATCTTCTTGTGTAATGAATATTATTCCCTTAGGTTGGTAGTCTTCTTGTTACATTGGTTGTCGGTTTCTTTTGTGGCCGGCTCATTCATATGTGACAGGATAGCGGAAAAAGCATAATATAATTCTTTGAATGCTTGCAGGCGGAAGAAAAACAGGTATTCAAAAAAGTATTTGGCGGGGAGCCATTCTTTTGTTTTTGCCGAAGGGATACACCACGGAAGTGGTGACAGGTAATAGTGGATTTTTTCTTGTCGCAACAGTCTGTTGCATTTCATGCTTGCGTTAAACCGTATGATTAAACTCTCGCGGTCTTGTTTGGACATAGCAAGGGACTGGCCGGATTCGGTACAATAATAAATGATTCTTCTGTCTGTGGTTGCTTTGGGGGCATATATACCGACAAGGCATGAAAAATACACATCGTTGGCTATTCTTGTTTCATCGAATTGAATGTGGAATGTTGACAGGAAGCTGCGCCTTATCATTTTGCCCCAAGGAACTTGAGATTGGTATCGCAGTTTGTTTTCCGGGTTTACATCATTGAAGAAGTTGGTATAGTAAGTTCCGCGTCGGCTTTCTTGGGACGGATTGTCGGACATGACAAAACGTACATTGAAATAGATGACTTCATGGGGGCTGTCCATGTATTCGTTTAAGATAGTAAAACAATCGGCTGTAAAGAAATCGTCTGCATCTGCAAAGATAATCCATTTGCCACGGGCGTGGGAGAGTCCTATGTTCCGTGCGTATCCTGCCCCTTTTCCCTCTTTAGTGAACAGGATTTCCGTATTTTTTCTGCCGTTTCCCGGAAAATGAGAAAAATCGACAGATTCGGAATTGCTGTTGTCATCAATGATAATGATTTGAATTTCATCCCAAGTGGGAATTGAGCACAGACAGCGTTCCAGAAGACGGGGGGTATTCTTGTGCGGAATAATGATGCTGTAATGGTAACTTGTGTTCTTTGTCATTCTTCTTCTTTTTGCAAAGATATTGATTTATATTCAGCATCATGCATTATCTTGATAATATCTCGATGAGTATGAGAATCTTTCACTGGAAATTCGGGGTGATAATGCCCTCATGCCCTCATTGTGTGCACAACTGGTTGTTTATGAACTATTTGTATAGTGATGGTAAAAAATGTAACTCTCACTTATGCTCTCATGCCCTCACTGTTTTTTGGAGCAGAATTTCATATAATCTATTTGTTATCAGTAATATATCCTTTTTTATAAGTTGTTCCGATTTAATATGAAGTAGGATGTTCTCAGGCTTTTTCTTTGCAAAAAGTGTGTCTGAAGGGGGGGGACCTCTATGGAATATGGCAAATTTCCGGTGGCAGTAAAAAGATCAGGAGGTTTTTAAAAAAGCTCGCCATCTTTTTAAAAAAGAACAAGGTCTTTTTTTTATTTGACCTGTTGTTTTTGGGGGAGCAGGATTTCACATATGTACGTGCCGCTCTATACGTATGTACGTGCCGCAGATACCTGCTTTGTATTATATGATATTCTTTCTTCATTCCGCATTTATTTTCATTTCTTTATTGTATCTTTGCTTCTGGAAGTTACGAAAAGAGTGTAATTTATTGGAAATGAGCATTGGGTAATCGCTCATA
>CAUBDX010000026.1 GCA_958434805.1 uncultured Phocaeicola sp. | reverse complement strand
GAGACTCATTTCTGAATCCCGTATTTCCATTTACACAAAATATTTTATAGTGCCTCTAAAAAAGGCTACCCTAAAATTGGAAGTTTACAATAGTGTTTTTTGATTTAACGCAAAACAAGATAAAATATAGAACTTCGCTAGTTTCTAAATCGTTACCAATTAAAAATTCTATTTTTATAAGCTGTTAATTATCAGTAGATAGGATAAAAGACTGTGTCTTGCCAGGTGGAAGTGCAAGTCTTTCTTTATACCTATGCTGTTGAACCATCTTTTCATCGGATAGGTCAGCATATATGTGGTAAGCCCGTTAAATACGAGTCCTTCACCACGTGGACCGATAACTTCCATGAGATCGTCTCCAATAGGAACGTTTGCCATGTTCTTTGTTTTCTGCATACGTTTGAATACACACCATCCGCCTTTGGGCAATTCCTTGATATCCTCCCACTTCAAGGCAAGTATGTCACTTCTTCTGAAGCCTGTTATACAGGCGAAAATGATAGCCTTTCGTAATACCGGAATAGGGCACTCATTGTTAATGATCAGTCCTAATTCATGTTCTGTCAGATAATTGATTTCTGTTTCCTCTTCCGGAATCCTGTCAAGAAAATCATTGATATTCTCTTTGAGCATCCGTTTTTATAGGCTTCTTTCAACATTCCTCTGAATGTGGAAAAATATCCGGCAGCCGAGTTCTGTTTCAGCTTTTTACTGTCGTCTCTCAGTTTGGCCGTATTCAGCAGATAGGAGCGGAATCTCTGGCAGAGAGCGACATTGATATCTGCAAAAGTACATTTGTTGTTGGTGAAGGCAGCAAAGTGCTGATACACATAAATCCACTTCTTATTGTGCTTGAGTGATTCATTTTTGAAATAATCAAGAAAATCTGTTTTCTCAACAATCTTATCGTAAAAATCGAATTTCTCGTTTATTATCTGCTCCAGTACTCTCAGACGGAATATTTCCATCTTCTGCATAATACTTTTTACGTGTTCACGTTCCGCAAATGATTTGGGCTTTTCCGGAAGATGTACATTGAGAAAATAGCGGCGTGTTGTCCTGTTAGTTCCAGGAATGAGAATAGGAGGGTAGAAGTCAAGATATAATGAAACTCTTCCCTTACTTATTTTCTTTTTTCTAAGATATACTTTTGAAATCATGATAATTCGGATTTGATAGGTGATACATTAGCGTTGTTTGTCATAGATTGCCGTTTACTCATGTGCGGCTATGGCAGGTTCATTAACATTATTTATGGCAATGTTTCCTGTACCAAACACCTTTCTGAGTCCTTCAATGCTTATAATGACATTCTTTCCCTTTGTCTTCTTGGGAATGTTGTACCATTTGCATCTGTTGTAGATAGTGTCACGATCTACATTGAACAATGCACAAGCTTCGGGGACGGTTATATATCCGTCCTCTCCAATCCGGGCATTTTTGATTTCATCAACATGTTTCTTGGAATACAAGGTAGTATTCCCGGTCTTTTCCTTTTTCTTGGGAATTTTATACCTTGAGGTAAAGCTGTGTATAGCCTTTACCGTCATCTTGTAGATTTTCTGGATCTGTTCGATTGTGTACCACTCTGTTATTTCTTCAGCTTCCTTATATCCCAACTTCCTGAAATAGCGGTCAATATGTTCCATACTGAACAGCCTCTTTCCTGAAAGAGTGGCTGAAGGAATGTTGTTTTCTTTAGCAATCACATAAAGTCTGCTATAAGAAATCTGGTACTTTTCTTCTATCTCTTTTGCAGAGTAGAAATCAGTAATTGTTTTTGTAGACTTAATAGGTCTCTCTTGCATTGTTTTTACGCTTTTTAAATTCATCATAACCGTTTCAACCTCTTTGCGTTTAACAATAATTCTACTACCAATTTGTGAAAAAGGAATTTCATAAATCCTCATGTAAGTATAAATACTTCTTCGGCTTACCCCCAGATAAATGGCGAGTTGTTTCAGGCTGATAAATTCTCTCGCCTGTATAACTTCCAGTTCATCCACAGCCAGACGGATTCTTTTCTTCTTTTCCTCTTTCACTTCTTTTGTGACTGCATTATAGCGGTCACTTCTAATTAACTCCTTGTAAGACTTGTCGTTACAAGCCTTACAACAGAAACGTGTCTTGCAGGTCTTTGCTATGAAAGTCTTCCCGCAAAATTCACAGATTCTTTCAATTCTTACCTTGTTACCCATATTTTACTCTCCAAAACTCGCTGCGAAATAGTGTGTAAAGGTGTGTAATGATGTGTAAATACCTTTTGTACTTCGCACACGTTGTTAGTGAAAAATTACTCTAATGAGTCAACAGGTACTTTCGGGGTACAAAAATATGCAAAACCGTGAAAATAAACAATGTTAGCGTAGATTGCTAACATTGTTTAATATATTGATTATTAGACTTTTATTTGTTCTTGTTTGCTGGCGTTTTTCATCGTTTTTCAGTCCTTATTTCCCGATGCAGAAATGCTTAAAGATATTTCCAAGCACTTCATCAGTTTCAATAGAGCCGCCGACAATTTCTCCCAAATGGTAAAGGCATTCACGTAAGTCTTGTGAAATGAGGTCACCGGGAAGCTGTGATAATAGTCCGTCTTGCACCCGGTGAATTGCCTCTAAAGCATGAGTCAGCGCTTCGTAGTGCCGGATGTTGCTGACTACGACGTCATTTTGTGATAAATCAGGCAAAGAAGCATAACTGATTAATAAATCTTGCAGTTCGGTAAGTCCTTTTTTTTGTTTTGCAGACAGAGAGATAACAAGGGTCTCTGATGGTAATTCTGAAAGATTTATAGATGCATTTTTCGGTGCGATATCAGTTTTATTTACTATGACAACAAGATGTTTATCTTTGCATCGTGGCAGAATCTGACTAGCGAGTTGGTGGTATTGTACTTCAGCGCACGTCGCATCAATCACCCAAAGTACGATGTCTGCTTGTTCCAACTTTTGGAAGCTTCGCTCTATACCTAGGCTTTCAATAGTGTCGGTCGTTTCACGGATACCGGCGGTGTCAATGAACCGGAAAGTAATTCCTCCTAAATTAATGGTGTCTTCAATCACATCACGAGTGGTGCCATGAATGTCGCTGACAATGGCCCGTTCTTCGTTTAAAAGAGCATTGAGTAGGGTGGACTTGCCGGCGTTGGTTTCGCCTACAATGGCCACAGGAACCCCATTCTTTAAAGCATTTCCTATACTGAAAGTGTGGACTAATCGGCTTATAATTGCTTCAATTTGGTTGGCAATATCTTGTAGCTCAGATCGGTCGGCAAACTCTAACTCTTCATGGTCGCTGAAGTCGAGTTCCAACTCCATGAGTGAAGTGAGGTGAAGTAGCTTATCGCGGAGCATCGCTAATTCGCGACTGAATCCACCACGCATTTGGTTCATGGCCATACGATGGGTAGCAGCTGATGTTGAGGCTATCAAGTCAGCAACTGCTTCGGCTTGGCTTAAGTCTATTTTCCCATTCAAAAATGCTCGTTGGGTATATTCTCCCGGACCGGCAGAGCGGCATCCGTTTTTTATGAGAAGCTGCATGACTTGTTGGAGAATATAAGATGACCCGTGACAAGATATTTCAATGGAGTTTTCTCCTGTATAAGAGTGTGGTGCCTTGAATAGGCTTACCAAGACTTCATCAATGAGCTCTCCTTTGTCATTTTTTATGTATCCGAATGTAAGTGTATTAGCTGGGCGGAGAGATAACTTTGAGGCGTTTTTACCTGCCGGAGTAAAGATTTGTTCGGTTATGCTTATAGCCTCCGGACCGGAAACACGTACGATTCCGATAGCTCCTCCGGGAGCAGTGGAAATAGCGCAGATTGTATCTTGTATGTTCATAAAGTAAAGTTGATAAACTGAATTTGTCAGTAAAGATACTGTTTTTTTCTGTGTAATACGAATGATATAGGCTTATTGATAGAGGGCTTCTGCCATTACATTGACTATTTTCTCCAGATAAATGTGATCGGTTTCATCGAATGTATTGAGTTGTTCACTGTCAATGTCAAGCACTGCAATTACTTTTCCTTGAACGATAACGGGAACCACAATTTCTGATTTTGATAACGAACTGCATGCAATGTGACCTGGAAATAGATCTACGTCGGGGACTACAAGCGTTTGTTCTTTAGCCCATGCTGTACCACATACGCCTCGTCCCTTGCGGATGCGGTAGCAGGCTACAGTTCCTTGAAAAGGACCTAAAATAAGTTCTTCATTTTTTACCAGATAGAAACCTATCCAAAAGAATCCGAAAGCTTCTTTCAATGCAGCGGCTGTATTGGCCAGTACGCTTATTTCTTCTTTTTCATCAGAGATAAGAAGGCGGTACTGATTGAGAAATGTTTGATAACGTTCTTCTTTACTAAGGTGAGTGGGTTGTATAAAACTTGCTTCCATGTAATGATTTTGTTGATAGAAATCAGGTGCCAAAACCTGAAAAAAGTCTTGACACCTGATAGAGGATGATATTATTCTTTTAAATTCGGTCGAGAACGGTTTGTATTAAATCGTCTATTTGATTTACATATCCGGTATTAGCTTCTTTTGCTACTCGGTTGGCTATGACCATGCATACGGTGGTAGCTTTGTGCCCGAGCAGTTTAGACAGACCGGCAAGAGCTGAACTTTCCATTTCAAAGTTGGTAATCCGATGGCCTTGATATTCAAAGCTTTCAATCTTTTCGTTTTGGTGCGGATCGGCCAATGGAATGCGAAGCTGTCTGCCTTGTGGTCCGAAAAATCCGCCGCATGCAACGGTTACACCACGCACCATGTCTTTTTGGGCGATACGCTCAACCAGTTCTTTATCTGCATCAATAACGTATGGAGCAGGGGCACACGTATTGCCAGTCCAACCTAAATGATTTAGTAACGCACGCTCCATCGGAAGGTCGCATACAGCATTCCTTCCTTCGTAGAAGTTGAGCAATCCGTCGAATCCTACTGATTTTTCAGAGCATACAAAGGTACCAACTGGGGTAAAGGGCTGCAGACCGCCACAGGTACCTATACGGACTATTTCCAGTTGACGGAGTTGCTCTTTCTCCTCACGGGTTTGAAAATCAATGTTGGCTAATGCGTCTAATTCATTTACTACTATATCTATATTGTCACAGCCGATACCTGTTGAGGTTACAGTGATGCGTTTCCCTTTATAGCTTCCTGTAACCGTTTTGAATTCCCGGCTGGCTATTTCGCATTCTTTGTGCTCAAAATGTGAGGCTACTAAAGAAACTCTTCCCGGGTCACCCACTAAAATTACTTTGTCGGCTAGTTGTTCCGGCTTTACATGTAAATGGAAAACCGAACCGTCAGAATTGATGATTAATTCTGATGCTGGAAAATACTTTTTCATAAAAGTGATTATTTAAAAATTATTTACCGATAGGTTCATGTCCTGCCGGATTGTTATCCGGATGAGCAATGTTTTCACGCATGGCTGTATCTGCCTGAATATTTTTCATGCGATAATAATCCATGATACCTAGATTTCCGTTTCTGAATGCATCGGCCATTGCTTTGGGAACTTCTGCTTCTGCTTGTATAACATTGGCCCGTGCTTCTTCAGCTTTAGCTTTCATTTCTTGCTCAAGAGCTACAGCCATGGCACGTCTTTCTTCTGCCTTTGCTTGGGCAATGTTCTTGTCGGCATTGGCCTGATCGATTTGCAGCGATGCTCCGATATTTCTACCTATATCGATATCCGCAATGTCAATAGACAGAATTTCGAATGCTGTTCCGGCATCTAATCCTTTCCGGAGTACCAGTTTTGAGATTGAGTCGGGATTTTCGAGGACGGACTTATGATTTTCAGATGAACCGATGGAGGATACGATGCCTTCGCCTACACGTGCCAAAATAGTATCTTCGCCGGCACCTCCTACCAGTTGCCGGATATTGGCGCGGACTGTTACACGTGCTTTGGCTATTAATTGGATTCCGTCTTTGGCTACGGCTGTTACCGGTGGAGTGTCGATTACTTTCGGGTTTACTGACATTTGTACAGCCTCGAATACGTCACGTCCGGCCAAGTCGATACCGGTAGCCATCTGGAAAGACAATTCGATGTTTGCTTTAGAAGCCGATACCAATGCGTGAACTACTTTTTCAACATGTCCTCCTGCCATGTAATGTGCTTCCAGCTCATCGCGGGTTATATTACTTAGTCCGGCCTTGTGTGCCTCTATCATGGCCGGGACAATCACATAAGGAGGTACGTTGCGGATGCGCATTAAAAAGAGCTGTATCAAAGAAATTCGTACACCTGAAACTTTGGCTGACAGCCATAAAAAGAATGGCACATAGTGGAAGAAAACAGCCAGAAATATAACTAGCCCTATTGCCACTATAAACGGTAAATAATTAAACTCAATCATAGTTTGCTTAAGATTTTTAGTTAAGGATTATTTTAGTTAATACGTTTTACATACACCCGTCCGTCTTTGATGCGGACAATGGATACCGGTGTTTGCTCATCGATGAAGCCGTCGAGTGAATGCACTTCAATGATTTCACCGTTGAAACTTGCATTGCCGATGAGGGTTAGCCGGGTTACTGTTATTCCTTGGTCTCCGTTTTTTAGCGGCAGGTTTTTTAAGGGGTCAGGCCGGTAGTCAATGGCCGATTTTAGTGAGAGCCGATCAACTGTGTGTGAGCGCATAAACCAGACGATGACTCCTATCAGACCTAAAATAGCACCGCCGATTGTAATACCGCCGGCTTGTGTTCCCATGGTATCGAATGCATAATAGATAGCATAGAGAATGCTTATCCCTGAGGCGATTCCTGCCAGGCTTATTCCCGGTATAAGAAATACCTCAACTGCAAAGAGGATCAGACCTCCTATAATCAGTGCAATAAGAATCAGTATTTCCATAAAATATAAGGTTTTAATGATTTAATTCTTTGATTTCGGTGTTGCGTATTTTTACTACATATTGCTTTATCTCTTTCTGTAAATCTTTTATTCTTTTTTCCTGATCTAAAATGCTTGGCGTCATTTTCTCTTTTTCAGCTGGATTTGATGCCGCTATGTATTTAGAACGCTGTTTGCTTAAAGATTGTTGCAAATCACTCAAGTCTTTTTCTTTTTGCTGGAGGATTTGATACATTTTCTTTGCTTCTTTAGACCGGAAGTCATTTAAAGTACGATAAATCAGATTGTCATCTATGATAAAATGGAAATCCCCTTGTTTTTTTATTTCATTTTGTCCATACATGATTTGGGCAAGCTGCTGTTTGGCAAGGCGTACTTTATCGGCATCATGCCATGTTGATTTTATTGATTTCAGGGCAGCTACATCCGTCAGCAGGGTGGGGTCGGTTGTATCATAATCATAGACTTGCTTCGATTCATTCGGGGCAAATACGTAGACACAAACTTTTCCTTCGGGCTGGAAACGGTCGGTGGCAAACCACCCTAAATTGTTGAAATCGTCTAAGGCATACATATAGTCATTATAGGGTGAATTAAAAGGCATTCCCATATTGTCTGGACGAAGATACGTGTTTTCGTCTGAATCATATCGGGTAATGAATATGTCATATCCTCCCATGCAGTCTGCTCCTTGTGCTGCATAATAGAGTGTTATTCCATCTGAATCCATAAAGGGGAAATTCAGGTTTTCGCTATGATCATTTAAATCAGTCAAAGCCTCTAAGTCTCCCCACTTGTCAATGAGCTTGGAGCGGGAATAGAGTTTAGTTTCCCCGTTGGTTTCTTTAGCGAGAATCTTTTTGTCTTCCATCTCATTGATAAATTCAGTGCAGCCGGTGTTCTCTATCATCCGGATGCTTCCGGATTCTTTGCTTAATTTATAGGCTTTCAGAAAGTCGGTTTTATCTACAGAAAAACTGTCTATTACAGCTATCTTTTCAATGCCGCGTATCATTCGTGCTCCTTGTCGGTATTTTATCATCAGTGTTTCAGCTTCGGATGTATCCCGTTTCTTCTGTTCCAGCCAGTAGATATGGTCTTCCAAATTAGCAATGGCATCATCAAAGCGGTATAGGTCATAGTAAGCTTTGCTGAGATAAAGGAAACCATTGATAACTTTGCGTTTCGCACTTTTTTCCAAGTAGGGCAAGGCTTTGTCCAGCTCTCCAGTCTCATAACAGCAAGCTCCGTACCAGAAGTTGTAGTTGGCACTTGAAGGCGATTGTTTGACCAAGCGTTCAAACACCGGTTTAGCTTTATCAAACTCTCCGTTTGTAAACCATTTTTGTGCTTGGGAAAGGGTTTGGGCAAAAACTCCTCCTGCGGAGCATAAGAGTAAAAGGGCTAGTGTATATTTTTTATTCATAAGTTTCGCGTTGTAAAAGATTCTTTTTCAAATATACAAATATCTTTTGAATGTTCTTTGGCTTTATCAGATTTTTTATGAATAAACTTACGAAGGAGGATGACTGAATTTGTTGGATTCATTCTTTTCATGTAATTTTGCCCCTCTTTTAGAAAACAAGTTATGAGACAAGATAAATTAATGCGTCGCATTGAACAGCGTTTTGCGAAAGGAATTATCAAGTATGGATTGATAGAGGATGGTGACAAGATATTGGTCGGACTGTCCGGAGGAAAAGACTCGTTGGCCTTGCTGGAACTGCTGGCTCGTCGTTCTCGTATCTTTAAGCCTCGCTTTTCGGTAGTGGCAGCCCATGTATCTATGACCAATATTGCTTATGAATCGGATATGGGGTATTTGCGCACATATGCTGAAAGTTTTAATGTTCCTTTTGTACATTATGAAACGTCGTTCGATCCGTCTACTGATACACGTAAATCTCCGTGTTTTCTTTGTTCTTGGAATCGGCGGAAAGCTCTATTTACCTTAGCTAAAGAATTGGGATGCAATAAGATTGCGTTAGGTCATCACATGGATGATATTCTGGAAACTCTACTGATGAATATGACTTTTCAGGGGGCTTTCAGTACGATGCCTCCACGCTTGGTGATGCGTAAATTTGACATGACGGTTATTCGTCCGATGTGCTTGGTTCATGAGTCGGATTTAAAAGAGATGGCTCTGTTGCGAGGCTTCCGCAAGCAAGTTAAAAACTGTCCTTATGAAAAAGATTCACATCGTTCGGATATGAAGGAAGTGCTTCGTCGTCTGGAGGAAATGAATCCAGAGGCCCGCTATAGCTTGTGGGGGAGTATGAATAATGTGCAAAATGATTTATTACCCGAGGAAATATAAATAGAATAAAGGATAAAAAGATGAAAGGATTTTACACTATTGCGTTGTTGTTCGTTTCCAATGTCTTTATGACATTTGCTTGGTACGGACATTTAAAAATGAAACAAGAATTTAGCTGGTTTGCTTCCTTGCCTCTGATTGGGGTGATTGCATTCAGTTGGGCAATTGCTTTTTTTGAATATTCTTGTCAGATTCCAGCAAACCGTATCGGCTTTATAGGAAATGGCGGACCGTTTTCTCTGATGCAGCTAAAAGTTATTCAGGAAGTTATAACTTTAATTGTTTTTACGGTGTTTACAACCGTGTTTTTTAAGGGAGAAGCCTTACACTGGAATCACTTTGCTGCTTTTGTCTGCTTGATATTGGCTGTTTATTTTGTGTTTATGAAATAAACGGTGATGTGACTGATGGTTAATAAGTTTTAAATCAGTGTATTGTATTATATAAAAAAGGTCTTGGCGTTTTTGAAAAATGTCAAGGCCTTTTGGCTTAAACCTCAAGGCGTTCTAAAAAAACGCCTTGGCGTTTAAAAAACAAGAGGTGTATCATTTGAATAATACACCTCTTGTTTTAATCAGACGGTTAATCTGTCAATGATTAATCTTCTCTGCTGCTATAGTATTTCATAAACTGCGTACGTTCAAAAGGATTAACCATGCCGGCTGCATTTGCATTTAGTTTGCCTTTAAATTGTCCAAGGTTTTCGTATCCGTTTTCTTCCATCCAAAGCTGTAGCTCTTTCTTCATGGATTCAATTTCCTTGTCACCATATTGATAGATAACGCTGCATACTTCAACTGCAGATGCTCCTGCCAAGATTGACTTGATGAGTCCTTTGCCGCAATGTACGCCTCCTGATACCGCATAGCTCATTTGAGGAATTTCAGCCGAAGCGATTGCAGTCCATCGGATTTTATCTGCTAGTTCTACTGGTGAACTCATCACATTGGTGCTTGTGAAAGCCTGACTGTCTATATTGATATCCGGTTGGTAAAAACGGTTGAACAAGACTACACCGTCAGCTCCGTTGGCATAAAGCTGGTTGATGAGAGCTATCGGATTGGTGAAATTGCTTCCCAACTTCATGATGACAGGAATTTTAACCACCTTCTTAATGTGGCGCAAGATGTCAATATGACGTTGTTCGAAACTTCCGAACTGGTAATCTTTGCTGGTTTGCAAAGATAAGATGTTAATCTCTAAAGCGTCTGCTCCGGCTTGTTCCATCATTTGGGCAAAGTCTATCCATTCACTGTCGCTGTAGCAGTTGATGCTGGCAATAACCGGAATATGACAACTGGCTTTTGCATCTTTTATCAGCTGGATATGTTCGTTTAAGGCATGTGAACGGACATAGGCTCCCAGATAATCGTCTGCTTCAGGTGAACCATAGCCTTGCATTGCTCCGGCTTGTATGCTGATTTGTTCTTCGAATACTGATTTCAAGACGACTGCTCCTGCTCCTGCAGCTTCTAGCTTCTGGATTTTCTCTGCTGTATTTGTCAGTCCAGAACTGCTGACAATAATGGGGTTATTTAATTCTAACCCCGCAAAGGTTGTTTTGATTTGTGTCATATAGTTTCTGATTTAACAGTTTCTTTCTCCGAATATTTTGCTTCCGATACGTACAAGGGTACTTCCTGCTCGAACGGCAAGAGGGTAATCATGTGACATCCCCATTGAAATTTCCTTGAAGCTGGAGGTTGTTTTAAAATATGCACTCTTCAGTTCTTCAAAGAAATGGTAGAGAGTTTCAAATTCATGGCAAACCTGAGCTTCATTGTCTGTATTGGTTGCCATTCCCATGACACCGCAAATGGTTACATGGGGCAATGACTGCCATTCGCCAGCGTTCAGCATGTTACGGCATTCTTGGAAAGTAAAGCCGAATTTGCTGTCTTCCTGTGCGATATGAATTTCAAGGAGGCAAGGAATTATTCTGCCGGTTTTGGCTGCCTGCTTGTTGATTTCTGCAAGCAGTTTATAGGAGTCAACAGCATGGATCATGGAAACGTAAGGAACAATGTATTTCACTTTGTTCGTTTGCAGATGTCCGATGAAATGCCATTCTATATCAGAAGGCAATGCAGCATGTTTTTCATCCATTTCCTGTACCTTGCTTTCGCCGAAGATGCGCTGTCCTGCTGCGTATGCTTCTTCTATTGCCTGAATAGGATGAAATTTTGAAACAGCTACCAGACGTACCTGATCGGGAAGCTGGTTCCTTATTTCTTTAATAGTTGTTTGGATATCCATGATGGTTATTGATTATCTGTTTCCTGCTTCTGCAAACTCTGGTTTTACATCGGGTTCGGCAGAATAAGGATATACATCCATAATGGCTGTTTCGGCTACTGAGGCAATGGTGTAATCAGCCATAGTACCTTTCATACCTTCATCTAATTTGGAAATGGCATCTCTCAAGTCGGCAGCCTGCACTAAGACGTTGGTTGCAGTTTTTTTCTCAGCTCCGCTTTTTTCATCGAGCGTGATAAAATAGAGTTTACATTTAAACCAGCGGTCGGCAGCATCTTCTTCACACGGAAACAGTTCACTGTAATTGGCTCGCTTGATGTCGGATACGGTAAATTCTCCGCTGATAAATGGAGTTATTTCTTCAATAATACGCGATTCGGCTTCGGTAAAGCTGAGTGCGTCAACCAAATAGGGCTCCGTTACTTTTTTGTTCATCCCGTTTTCGGCTATTTTTTCGTAACGGATTTTACATTCAAACCAATTATGCATCATAATTTATTATATTCTTTCGTTGCGTTAAATTCATCTCTGCAAAGATATAAAAAAGTAGAGATGTTATATCAGAATGACTTGGTAAACTTTTTTGGTTTTTTTGCGAAAATCCCAAGCGCGGGCTTATTCCCTTAGTTTACATCGGTTTTGTTGCATGAATTCCTGGATCATGCTGCTGTAATTTCCTTTTATAAGAATGTGGTGGTTGCCTAATGGATTAGATAGAAAATAAGTTGCCGGTTTGTCTAGTTTGATACGTAGTTGGGTACGGCAGGTTGAAATCAGGTTGGTATTTTCACAAAGATATCCTGAACTTACATAATATTCATCTAGACATTCACTTCCGCATTTGAAGAGTGTAATTTCCTCTTCATGTAAAATACCTTGTATCGCAATGCTGTTGGGAACATCGCATTGGTCGCGGATGATGAAAGCATCGGTCATTCGGGTACTGATGGTGTCATGGGCTAGTATGATTTCATTTTTCAGGGTATCTATAAATGCAGGATTGGCTATGAATCCGGGTTGACCGGTTAGCTCATGTACCATCAGCAGTGTCATTATAGCCTGCAGGTCTCCCTCGTTGCCAGCGGGGATTCCTTCATCGTTTAAGAGTGAAACAGCAAGGTTCCCGGTTGTATTTAAGTCTTGCATCAGCGAATAATTGGAGAGAGTGAGCGCATCCAGGTGTTCTTCCTGACATACTTTTTTAATTGCCTTGTATAGGCGCATATCGCGGAGCAAATCTTCGGGAGAGGAGTCTTGGCAAGCTTTGGCACGGGTTGCAAGGAGTGAGGCTTCTAACCCGATTTCATCATCCGAGATTGTATGGAAAAAGTTATAGACAGCTTCTAACGGAATATCAATGTAGTTCACTCCCCACCGGCGGCTTGCCAACAGATAATCTGCATGGCTGGATATGAGCCAGGGAGCCGGAGTTCCGATTACTCCGATTCGTTTTCCCTTCAGATTCCGTTTTCCGGTGAAGGCATGATAATGAAACAAGACCTGTTTGGTCATTTCCGTAACTTTCCCGTGTATGATTTTTACTTGCATGTCTTTTGAGCGTACCCATGTGGCTATCTCAAGAGCGGCAGAAAGAGCGTTCTCTTGTCCGTCGGTAAGCAAGGTTATGGGATAAGGGAAACAGCTGAAGTTACCAATGGCAATATCGGCTGTACATCCGTCGGCTATAAATACCATTTTATAGGCATTAGAAGGAATGCTCTCTGCTTCCATATAGGGAATCATGTGAAGTGTAAAGTGTTTTTCCAGCTCAATGAAGAGGTCTTTATGGCATTCATACGTTTTTTCTGCTTTGTAATTGCCCGATGCAAATATAATTAAATAAAGGTCCATAATCTTATTTGATTTGATTCGTCCAGCAAACATACATTTTTTTTCTTAAACTCTCAGGTAAAATGAAGTTTGATAACATACATTGACGTTATGTAAGATTCGTTCGGGGAAATGGCATTCTTGTTTTTATTTGGCTATAAACTTGTCAGATTGGCTGTTTCGTTTTATATTTGCAGTAAATATGTTATAAAATAGTAATTATGCCACAAATATCCATACGAGGAAATGAAATGCCGGAATCACCCATCCGCAAACTGGCGCCATTAGCTGAAGCAGCGAAGCAAAGAGGTGTGCATGTTTATCATCTGAATATCGGGCAGCCAGACCTGCCTACTCCGCGAGCGGCCCTTGACGCAATACGTCGTATTGACCGGACTGTTTTGGAATATAGTCCCAGTCAGGGATATCGTAGCTATCGTGAGAAATTAGTAGGATACTATAACCAATATAACATCCGCCTGGATGCAGACGACATTATCATTACCACAGGGGGTTCGGAAGCGGTTTTGTTTGCTTTTATGAGCTGCTTGAATCCGGGAGATGAAATCATTGTTCCAGAGCCTGCTTATGCTAACTATATGGCTTTTGCCATTTCTGCCGGAGCAGTGATACGTACGGTCACCACTACGATAGAGGAAGGCTTTTCTCTTCCGAAAGTTGAAAAATTTGAAGAACTGATTAATGAACGCACGAAGGGAATCTTGATATGTAATCCGAATAATCCTACCGGATATCTTTATACTCGACGTGAGATGAATCAGATACGTGATTTGGTTAAGAAGTATGATCTTTTCCTTTTCTCTGACGAGGTTTACCGCGAGTTTATTTATACAGGTTCACCTTATATTTCAGCTTGCCATCTGGAGGGGATTGAAGAGAATGTGGTGCTGATTGATTCTGTCTCGAAGCGTTATTCGGAATGTGGTATCCGTATCGGAGCATTGATTACAAAAAACAAAGAAGTAAGAAAAGCAGTCATGAAGTTCTGTCAGGCTCGTCTGAGTCCTCCGTTGATTGGTCAAATCGCAGCAGAAGCTTCCTTGGACGAGCCGGAAGAATATTCACGCGAAACGTATGATGAATATGTGGAACGCCGTAAATGCTTGATTGATGGTCTGAACCGTATTCCCGGTGTTTATTCGCCTATTCCGATGGGTGCTTTCTATACGGTGGCGAAATTGCCGGTAGATGATTGTGAGAAATTCTGTGCATGGTGCTTGTCAGAGTTCAATTATGAAGGGGAAACTATCATGATGGCTCCGGCTACCGGATTTTATACGACACCCGGGGCTGGGAAAAATGAAGTTCGTTTGGCTTATGTCTTGAAAAAAGAAGATTTGGCTCGTGCTCTTTATGTGTTGCGTAAAGCGCTTGAAGCCTATCCGGGAAGAGTTGATGATTAATCGTTTATGAATTGGAAACTTTTTATAGCCCGCCGTATTTATACAGCCGGTCAAGGTAATAGGGCTGTTTCAAAGCCTGCTGTGCGCATTGCCATGGCAGGCATTATTATTGGATTGGCTGTCATGATTGTTTCGGTGGCAGTTGCAGTGGGTTTTAAGCATCAAGTTCGCGACAAGGTTGTGGGTATGGGAGCCGATATTCTTGTTTCCAGTATTAATGGGGCACAGTTATATCAGATGGATCCTATTGTGGGGAATGATAGCTTGATGCAGGTGTTTGCCCAGACTCCGGGAGTAAGGCATGTGCAGCGGTATTCGTCGAAAGCTGGTATGATTATGACCTCAGACGATTTCTATGGTATGATGCTGAAGGGAGTGGGGCAGGAATATGATTTTACTTTTTTGAAAAATCACTTAGTAGAGGGTGAAATACCTGTGTTTACCGATTCAGTGGCCAGTAATAAAGTGTTGCTGTCACAGTCGGTAGCCGACAAGTTGTCATTAAAGGTGGGCGATAAGCTATACACCTATTTTGTAGACGGGAATGTGCGTGTACGCCGTTTGACGATAAGTGGTATTTATCAGACAAATTTCTCTTATTACGACGATTTGTTTCTTGTGACTGACCTTTATACGGTGAATCGGCTGAACAGCTGGAAAGCGGGGCAGGTAGGAGGGCTGGAAGTTTCTGTCAGTGATTACCGGAATTTGGATAAAGTAAACGACCGGCTTCGGTTTATGTTGGAAGATGCTGTAGATAATTATGGTGAGATATATTGCTCACGGACAGTAGAGGAAGTCTACCCGCAGATCTTTGACTGGTTGAATTTACTTGATATAAATGTTTGGGTAATTCTTATCTTGATGACAGGAGTTTCGGGCTTTACCATGATTTCAGGTTTGCTGATTATTATCTTGGAGCGGACGAATATGATTGGAGTCTTAAAGGCATTAGGAGCAGATAATTCCTCTATCCGGCGTATCTTTCTTTCCTTTTCGGTTTTTTTAATTGGCCGTGGTATGCTCTGGGGAAATATCATTGGTATAGCAGTTTGCAGTATACAGTATTTTTTTCAGCCACTTCAACTTGACTCAAGAACATATTATGTAAGTTCGGTGCCGGTAGAACTTCCTTTGGGTTGGTATTTATTGTTGAACATCGGTACTTTAGTGGTTTCTGTGCTGATGCTTATCGGACCTTCGTTTTTAATCAGCCGGATTCATCCGGCAAAGTCCATCCGTTTTGAGTAAGAAACTGAGGCAGATAATTGAGCAAATAAGAAAGGCGTGCTTGTGTGAAATACATAATGCACGCCTTCTTTCTTTGTGTGTCTTTGGTAAATTGAATCCAGAAACTGGGTATCAAGTCAATCTATAAAATCAGTTTTGTGGCTTTAACCAGCGGTCTAACCATCTGAAGAAAGTACGTTGCCACAGTATCCCGTTTTGTGGTTTTAAAACCCAGTGGTTTTCGTCGGGGAACAGAAGCAGTTCAGCTGGGATTCCTTTAATTTTAGCGGCGTTGTAAGCAGCCATACCCTGAGAAGCCAAGATGCGGTAATCTTTCTCTCCATGAATACACAGAATTGGGGTGTCCCAATTATCTACAAAGAGGTGAGGAGAATTGGCATAGCTGCGTTTTACGGCAGGATTGTTTTTCTCCCAATATGCACCGCCTAAATCCCAGTTAGCAAACCAAAGCTCTTCTGTTTCCAGATATTGCTGTTCCATGTTGAAGAATCCGTCATGGGCTATGAAGGCTTTGAATCGTTTGTTGTGATGTCCTGCTAGCCAGTAAACAGAGTATCCTCCAAAGCTGGCTCCTACGCATCCCAAGTGTTCTTTGTCAACGTAAGGTTCTTTTGCCATATCGTCGATGGCACTGAGATAATCGTCCATGCAGCGACCACCGTAGTTCGTACTGATTTCTTCTAACCATTCCTGCCCGAATCCGGGAAGCCCGCGGCGGTTAGGTGCTACAATGATATATCCGTTTGCTGCCATAATCTGAAAATTCCAACGATAGCTCCAGAATTGGCTGACGGGACTTTGTGGACCTCCTTCGCAGAACAGCAGGGTAGGATATTTTTTCTTCGGGTCAAAATCTGCAGGATAGATAATCCATGAGAGCATATCTTTTCCGTCTACGGTTTTGGTCCAGCGAGGTTCTACTTTTCCTATTTTTAGCTGGTCAAAGATGTGCTTGTTTTCGGTAGTGATTTTTGAAACTTTGTTTTCTTCGTTCAGGCTGATGGTGAAAAGTTCGTCAGCTTCGCTGATAGAGTGGCGCTTGGTGAGCAGCTGGTCTTTATTCAGTAAGGCTACCGAAGCGTAGTCAAACATTCCATCGGTAAGTTTCTTTATATTGCCGCTCAGGTTGGTGCTGTATACCATGCTGGTACCGTGCCAAACACCGACGAAATAAAGGCTCTGTGAATCATGATTCCAGCAATAATCATCTACTCCTGATTGGAACTGTTCGGTTACGTATCCTTTTTCATTGGTTTCCAGATTGAATACGCAAAGGCGGTTTCTGTCGCTTTCGTAACCGTCACGTTCCATACTTTGCCAAGCGATGTATTTGCCATCGGGTGAGAATTTCGGGTTAATGTCGTAGCCGTTGTTGGTGTCTTCTATCTTTAAATCGGGCATCCCGTCAACGTGGAATCGCTTGGTATAATCTTTACAAAGATTCTTGGTGGTTTTACTTTCTGTGTTATACAGGTAAATGTCTGAATCGGTAGAAACGGAATACGCTTTTCCTGTTTTTTTGCGACAGGTGTAAGCTATCTGTTTAGAGTCAGGGCTCCATGTCAGCTGTTCGATGCCTCCAAAAGGCTTCATAGGCGATTCGTAAGGTTCGCCCACTAAGATATCGGTTGCTTCTCCCATTTCATTACCGTTAAAGGGAGCTACAAAAGGGTGAGGAATGGTTTGTACCCATTCATCCCAGTGTTTATACATCAGGTCGTCTACAATAATTCCGCTCGCCTTGTCAAGATCTGGATAGATATCAGCAGTTCGTTCTCCGTATTTAACTTGGGAGACAAAGAGGATATTCTTTTCGTCGGGTGAAAAACGGAACCCTTCGATGTCGCCCATGAAGTTAGAAAGCTGACGGCGTTCAGTTCCGTCTGGGTTCATTTCCCAAATTTGGTTGCTTCCGCCTGCCGCAGTCAGGAAAGCTATTTTCTTTCCACCTTTAATCCAGGTGGGCTCACCTTCGTTGTCGGCTGTTTGTGTTAATAGCGTGTTGTTTGTACCATCTGCATTCATTACATAGATAACAAGGTGGCTTTTGTTTTCTTTTACGCTATAATAGGATACTGTGTAGGCAATTTTCTTTCCGTCTGGTGAGACGCTTGAACTGCCAATTCGTCCCATAGCCCATAATGCTTCAGGCGTAAGGGTTCCGTTTGCAACTGTAATTTCTTGTCGTCCTATTATGGAACTTTTTTCGGCAGTGAGAGGCTTTTCTGAAGTTCCACAAGCCGATGCTGACAGAATAAGAGCCGCTGTCATTGTCATGAGATCTGTTTTTTTCATGTGTTAATGAGAATTTATAGTTAGTCGTTTTCCATGTCTTTCAAGTGTATTTCAAGTGCTTTTACCGAGATGTGAATCTCCCATATTGATACGCCAAGTGAAGCGATTAGCAGCAGGAGGGCGAATCCAAAAATGTAAACAGACAGTGTATTGAGTCCGATATAAATAAGAAACATGGTAATTACACAGAAAAATAAGCTGGAAATACCTAATACTTGCATTGATCGGGTAAGATAAAGACGTTTCCGGAGGTTGTTTATCTGTGCAACGGTTACCTCTGAATGCTGTTTGACGTATTGCTCTTTTAAGGTACGTACCAGCTGGGCATATGATAAGAATCTGTTGGTATATGCCAGCATAATTAACGATACGGCAGAGAATAATAGAGTAGGGGTAGTAAGTGTCAGTTCATTCATTTCTTTCGTTCTTATAAAAGAATTGTCATCTTGAATAAACAAGATGACAATCCGGATCGTTTTATGTTCTTATTATTTTTTCATCCTTTCCTGACGTTCTTTCTGCAAGCGTTCCTGCTCTTTTTGCAAAGCTTCCAGTTTAGCCATCAGACCGCTCTGTTTCCGTGCAGAAGGAGCTTTCTTGTTAGCTTCCAGTTGTGCCAATAGCTTTTTCTCGTCAGTCATTTTGCGCATAACCCACATGGTGATAATTCCAATCAATCCTGATATGAAATAATAATAACTCAGTCCTGAAGCATATTCATTGAAGATAAAGAAGAACATGACAGGCATGATATACATCATCCATTTCATTGCTGCCATTTGAGGGTTATTGCCCATATCCTGCTGCTTCATCATGATGATCTGGTTTAGTACCGTAGTTAAACTGAATAACAGACAGAATACGCTTAAGTGGTTACCCAATAAAGGAATGCTGGTGCTCCAACTGATTAAATCATCGTATGAAGACAGGTCACTTGCCCACAAGAAACTCTGTTGGCGCAATTCAATGGCATTCGGCACAAAGAAGAACAGAGCCATAAAGACCGGGGTTTGAATCAGCATAGGCAAACATCCTCCCATTGGGCTGACATTATATTCGCGGTAAAGCGCCATTGTTTCCTGCTGTTTTTTCAAAGCATCTTCTTGTTTGGGATACTTGGCATTAATCTTATCTACATAAGGCTTTAATGCGCGCATCTTTGCCGAAGATATAAACGATTTCCATGTGGTTGGTAATACCAGTACCTTAACAATGATAGTCATCAATAAGATAACCAAGCCCATGCTTAATCCCCAGCTTGAAAGCCAGTCGAACAAGTTAATGGTAAACCACCGGTTAATCAGTCGGATGATAGGCCATCCCAGATAAACCAAATCTTCCAGTTCCTGATCTTTATCCTGGAAACTCAAATCGTTGCTTGCCAATAAGGTCTTAAAGTGATTCGGACCATAATAGAACTGAAGGTGGCTGGGCTGTTTACCGGTAGGATCAAAGAATGTTTTCATTTCAGCGGTATAGTTTTTCATATATCCGCTGCCTTTTTGTTCCATGTTTGACTCTAAAGTGGCATTTTCAAAGTTTTTCTCAGCCATAAATACGCATGAGAAGTATTGATTTTTAAATGCCACCCAGTCTAGTGTTTCAGGAATACTCTTACGCTCATTGTTTGTTTCACTCAGATAGTCGAAACTGTCATCAGTCGGCTTGTAAGTAAGTGAGGTATAACGCTGCTCAAAGGTATATCCTTTTTCCATTTGACGAGCCCGCTGTTTCCAGTCAATGCTCATGCTTTTCAAAGAAGGAGAGAAGAAGTTTTGTATACCTGCAGCTTCCACCGTCATGTCTACCATATATGAATTAGGCAATAAACGGTAGTTGAAAGCCAGATATCCTCCGTTTGAAGCTTTTAAACGCATGCTGACAGTGCTGTCTGTAATGTTTGTAGCCTCAAAATACATCTGATTGCTTATGATATTTTCATTTTTCCCTTCAAAGCCGAAATTCAATGAGGCATCGCTTTCATCAAATAAAATTAACGGTTCCTGTTTTTGGTCTTTATAATCTTTCAGAGTAGCTTTACAGACGCGTCCTCCTTTGTTGCTGAAGACGAGTGTCAGCAAATCATTTTCCAAGGTAAGAAATTGTTCTTGACCTTGAGTAGCTTGAAAGAATGCTGAGGTAGAATCAATCTGAATTGTTTTTTCAGCGATTTCTTCTTGGGCTTTTTTGATTTCTTCTTGCTTCTGTATAACCTGCTGAATAGAATCTTGATAGTGCTGTGCGCGTGCTCTTTCTTCTTGGTTAGGGCGGTTGTAGATTCCGAAACCTACTATAACCGCCCCAATCAGAGCAAAACCCACTAACGTGTTTTTGTCCATTTCTAATTATCTATATACCTAAATTAATATTTTATTTGTCAATAGCTGCTTTTATGAATGACAGGAATAGAGGATGTGGTTTTAGTACTGTACTGCTGTATTCCGGGTGGAACTGAGTACCGATAAACCATTTCAATGTAGGAATTTCCACAATCTCTACTAAGTCGGATTCAGGATTAATACCCACACATTTCATACCTGCGTTTTCGTATTCAGCCTTATAGTCATTGTTAAACTCATAACGATGGCGATGACGCTCCTGAATATGTTCGTTCTGATAGGCCTGGAATGTTTTCGATGTAGGGTCAAGTACACATTCATAAGCTCCCAGACGCATGGTCCCTCCCATATTGGTAATAGATTTCTGTTCTTCCATAATGTCGATAACATTATGTGGAGTTTTTTCATCCATTTCCCGGCTGTTGGCATCCGTATAGCCTAATACGTTACGGGCAAATTCAATAGCCATACATTGCATACCAAGACAAATACCGAATGTAGGCATATTATGGGTACGGCAGTATTTGATAGCCACGAATTTACCTTCGATACCACGTTGACCGAATCCCGGACAAATAATAATACCGTCCATTTCTTTCAGCTGTTCCTCTACATTCTCATCGGTAAGTTTTTCGCTATTGATGAAGTGGATATCAGCTTTACGGTCATTATAGGTAGCAGCTTGAGAGAGAGCTTCCAAAATTGACTTGTAGGCATCTTGAAGATCATATTTACCTACCAGACCAATCTTGACTTTTTCAGTGGCATGATGGCGCCGGTTCAGGAATTCTCTCCATGGACCTAATGTAGGAGTTTCGCCTACGGGAAGTCCCATCTTTTCCAAGATCGTTACATCTAGCTTTTGTTCCTGCATACGCAAAGGCACCTCATAGATGGTTGGCATATCCATTGACTGGATTACTGCGCTCTCATCCACATTGCAGAACAATGCAACTTTTTTTCTAAGATTAGTGCTCAGTTCATGCTCCGTACGTAAAACCAAGATGTCAGGCTGGATTCCGACCGATTGCAGTTCTTTTACCGAGTGTTGAGTTGGTTTTGTCTTTAACTCACCGGCAGCAGCTAAATAGGGGACGTAAGTCAAATGAACACATAATGCATTTTTCCCGAGTTCCCATTTAAGCTGACGAATACTTTCCAGATAGGGAAGAGATTCAATGTCACCTACAGTTCCTCCGATTTCAGTAATTACAAAGTCAAATTTGTATTTGTTTCCTAAAAGTTTGACATTGCGCTTAATCTCATCAGTAATGTGAGGAATGATTTGGATTGTTTTTCCTAAATAATCACCACGACGTTCTTTGTCAATTACGCTTTTGTAGATACGTCCGGTTGTGATATTATTGGCCTTGGTTGTTTGAATGCCCAAAAAGCGTTCGTAATGTCCCAAGTCAAGATCGGCTTCATGACCGTCTACGGTAACATAGCATTCTCCGTGCTCATAGGGATTTAGTGTTCCCGGGTCAATGTTGATATACGGATCAAACTTTTGGATTGTAACGCTGTAGCCTCTGGCTTGCAGCAACTTGCCAATAGATGATGAAATAATCCCTTTACCTAATGAAGAGGCTACACCACCTGTTACGAAAATGTACTTAGTTTCTGCCACAATATATTATTTTTTAGTTTAGATTCTCCGGAACTAATTATTCCAAGTTGCAAAAGTATAAAAATTAATGGAGAGTGGAAAGTGAAGAGTGAAGAATTTTAGGGAAGATGTTAATTTGGCAGATATTCGATGAGTGATATATGGCAGAAATACTTTTTTTGATTGGGAAAATGCTATTTATTTTATTCTTCAAATAAAAAATATGTAAATTTGCGCAGTTTTTTAATGATGAAATGAGAATGAAAGGTAAAAAAATAGTCTTCAAATTCATGTGGGTGGCTTTAAGCTTGATGGCCGGTACGCATGTTAGGGCAAATGAGCAGGTGTATGGTTCTGATTCTTTGCGGATTAATTCGGTCGGATCTGATAGCCTCGGTTTGAAAACACTTCGCTCAGACAGCTTGCCGGAGGAAAACAGCCCGACAGAAATATTGCTTATTGACAGCGTAATGGCTGCAGAATTATTGGCAGATACAGTGAAAGTCGATTCACCTGATATAGATTCGCTAACCGTCAGATCTGAAGACTCTGTCAGTGTTCATGCAGACTCTCTTTTTGATGAAAGTGATATTTCTATAGAAGATTCTATTATAGTTCAAGCTGACTCGCTGCTGATAGAGATAGAAAAGGCGGCTGCCCATCTGCGGGACTCTGTGGTTCATTTGCGGGATTCTTTGCAACGTGCAAAGGTGGCCCGAAAAGAGAAACCGAACCCTGAGGTGCTTGCATTTAATCGTTTGATAAGGAACTATCGCCGTTATTATGCAGAGTGGGAAGACCGTTGGGATGATATTTATTTGATTATTACCGGAGAACGATGTGATCCGGATTTTTACAAACTGGTGATGCCGGCCACTTACTATCGTGCGCCGATTGAGCAAAGTATGAGCATTGAAGGATGGACACCGACTATTCCTTTCATGAAAGAGGCATATCGCGAAAAACAGATGATTCCTTTGGCAGACCTACAGAAGTCGAAGCGGGTAGACCGCTACGTGAATCGTTCTTTGCTTGATTTTTATGTCGCTTATCCTGGATTGGTTAAACAAAATGAGTCGGTACTTGAGCGCTTTGACCTAATGCCTGATGAATTGCTAAAGCAGAAAGACCGGAAGGAAAAAATGCGTGAAATGATTCACCGTGACAGTTTACGCAAGGTAGAAGAGCAGGAACTGCTGGTTATCAAACCGAATTTTTGGAAGTTTGGGGGAGACAGCTTCCTGCAGTTTTCTCAAAACTATATTTCAAGCAACTGGCACAAGGGAGGTGAAAGTACCAAATCAATGCTTTCTGGTTTTACATGGACTGCAAATTATGATGATCATCAGCGTGTGCAGTTTGAAAACCGGGTAGAGTGGAAGTTAGGTTTCGTGACTGCTCCTTCAGATACAGTTCACTCATACAAGGCAAATAATGACTTGCTCAGACTGACCTCTAAGTTTGGGTACCGCGCTATCAATACGTGGTATTATACTTTGTCGGCTGAATTTAAAACACAGTTTTTTTCTAACTATGCAACAAATTCAGACAACTTGGTTTCTGCATTCTTTTCTCCTGCAGAGTTGAATGTCGGTCTCGGTATGGACTATAAGTATGTAAAAGAGGGACGTTGCAACCTTTCTGTGCTGATTAATCCTGTCAACTATACTTTATATAGTGTATCAAGCAATCGTGTAGACCCTACCAGATTTAATATAAAAGAAGGTCATAAGCATGAAAGTGTATGGGGTTCGCGTTTGGAAGCCACATTGATGTGGAAAATTTTCAATGGGTTTACCTGGGAATCTCGCTTCTCGTATACAACGAACTATGAAAAAGTATTGGGCGAATGGGAAAATACGTTCACATTTGCCTTTAATCGATTCCTTTCTACAAAGGTCTTTGTACATGGACGTTTTGATGATGGAGTCCCCAGAGTGGAAGGAAAAGGCTATCTGCAATTACAAGAGTTGTTTAGCTTTGGTTTGAATTATGCTTGGTAATATATTTGTTTTATTGTAGTTCTTTTTTTAAATGAATAGTTTATTTCAAATACCGTCATTTGTAACAGTACTCGATTTTATCGGGACATTTGCATTCGCCATCAGTGGCATTCGTCTGGCTTCGGCTAAAAATTTTGACTGGTTTGGTGCATATATTGTAGGGCTGGCTACAGCTGTTGGAGGAGGTACTATTCGTGATTTACTGCTCGATGTAACTCCGCCTTGGATGACAGATCCTATGTATTTGCTTTGTACGGCCTATGCCATGATTTTTGTGATTATATTTGGCAAATATCTTATTCGGCTGAATAATACGTTCTTTTTGTTTGACAGTATTGGGCTTGCTCTTTTTACCGTGGTAGGATTTAGCAAGGCTTATAGTTTAGGTTATCCATGTTGGATTGCCATTATTATGGGCAGTGTAACAGGAGCTGCCGGGGGCGTATTGCGCGACGTCTTTATAAATGAGATTCCATTGATTTTCCGAAAAGAGATTTATGCCATGGCGTGTGTTGTCGGGGGGATTGTTTATTGGCTGTGTCTGAAGTCGGGAATGGAAGATTATTTGGGGCAAATCTTAGGAGGTGTTGTGGTGTTTGTGGTGCGTATTTTGGCTGTGAAGTATCAGATTACATTACCTATTTTAAAAGGGGATTCAGAAAGTGAGTAATTTATGATCCGAAAACGACGACTTGTTTTTTATGCATATCGCATATGGGCTTTACTTGCTCTTTTCTATTCTCAGAATGCGCAAGCTTGTGGAAGTGCCGACAGTTTGCGTGTGGAGAATCTTTTATGTCAAGCCGCCATGCTTCCTGCAGACAGTAACAAGGTATTGTTTTTTGCCCATAGTCTTGAAGGAAAGCTTTATCAGGCCGGAACTCTGGAGGCTGGAAACCGGGAGGAATTGGTCGTTCGGTTAGATTGCTTTGATTGTGTAACCTTTGTGGAAACTGTTCTTGCGCTGGTGCAGTGTAACCGGTTTGGTCAATTAAGCTTTTCAGCTTTTTGCAAGCACCTGCAGGCTATACGTTATCGTGATGGTATAATTGATTCATATGCTTCACGCTTGCATTATTTCAGTGATTGGATATGGGATAATACACGCAAACATTTTGTTTATGAACGCACTGGTGAGCTTAGTGAAAAGGTCCGTAAGCTGTCACTTGACTTCATGACAAGACATGCTTCACTTTATCCGGCTTTTGCCGACCCGTCTTGTCTTGATTCAATGTACAAGGTGGAGAGTAGATGGCAAAATTATGCTATGCCTTATATAGAAAAAGGCCGACTCAATGGCTTGTCGTCAGAACTGGATATCCGAAATGGTGATATTTTAGCTTTGACAACCTCTAAAGAAGGCCTTGATGTGGTGCATGTGGGATTTGCCTGTTGGGTAAAGGGAAAGCTTCATTTATTTCATGCTTCCTCACTTCATGGAAAGGTTCTGGTTGATTCCATTTCATTATTTGATTATCTGGAAAAGAAACCCAATCATACTGGAGTAAGAGTGATAAGTTTATTCTGAAAGAGGATATTTAAAAAGAAAGCCGACTGATTCGTAAGTTGAATTGGTCGGCTTTATTATTGGGGTAGTTGGGCGAATGAGTTGTTGTGTGTTATTCAAAACAATAAACATCCGAAGGGGTTGTTCGCTTGAGTGGAATAACTTGAAGGTCTTTTCCGGCAACAATGCCTCTGTTCTTTAATGCAAGCTCTACAGTCTTATAAGCCAGTTCAGGGTGGTTATTGTCTTTACTTAAGTGGCAGAGCCATAAGTATTTTAGTCTTTCGGGAAAATGATTAGCCAAAAAATCCGCCATTTCTTTGTTGCTCATGTGTCCGTTCGGGCCAGCGATGCGCATTTTTAAATGCTGTGGATAAGGCCCCATTTGCAGCATGGTTTCATCGTAGTTCGCTTCCATAATCAGATATTCAGCGCGGCTGATATATTGTGCAGCCGTGTCTGTAATGTGTCCTATATCCGTAATGAATACAAATGTTTTATTTTCACATTCTATGCAATATCCAACATTGTCTGTTCCATCATGAGGAACCTCAAAGCATGTGATGGTGAAGTCAGCTAATTTAAAGGTTTCTTCTTTTCGGATAAAATTTTTATGTTCGCTGCTGAGCTTTTCTGTCATACAATAACTGCGGGTGATTCCCTCGTGTATCTCTTGGGTAGAATAGATAGGAATGTGATGTTTTTCTCCTAAATGTCCTACAGCCTTTATATGATCGGCATGGTCGTGGGTTACTAATACAGCTTGAACTTGTTCCAGATTCAGACTATATTCCTTAAATATTTTTTTGATACTGCGTATGCCTATTCCCGCATCTATCAATATGCTGCATTTGTCTGTTCCGAGGTAATAGCAATTCCCGCTACTTCCACTTCCCAAACTCATAAATTTAATTTTCATGACTGCTTGTATTTTTTATAGAGAAATGCAAAGTTATAAAAAATGCAGCAATTTAGAAGCGAACTAAACTGATTTATTCATATGTCTTGTGAAGATGAAGCGAATTTTTCTTTACTGTTTTGCAAATTCACTATCTTTTTGTATATTGGCTTCACAGGAATTAGGTTCGCTTATGAAGGATAATCTGTCATTATATCAATTATCCGATGAAACAAAGGAAAAGATACGTGAACGTGTCAGAAGTTTTAACCGGAATAGAAATAGAGATAAGGGGGGTTATGCCATTAGCCTTGCTACCGAATACCGTCCTTATTATGCTCTATGGAGAATATTTGCAGGAGCAGAACCTCCTTTGTTTATCCGTACGTTGGCTACAACGTTAGACGATGCACTAAGTCGGGCTATGCATCTGCTACAGAACTGTAACGTAGCATTGGCACTCGTGGAAAATGCTTTTTTTGAACCTTTTTATGGAATGGCCGATGATATTATGCCATTTGGAATGTATAAAGGCAAACGGTTGGCAGAAATCTATTATCTTGCTCCGTCGTATGTCTTATGGTTGGCAAATAAATTTACTCCAAGTTCCAAAAAATATGATCGGCTGATAGCCTTTGCCAAAGCGTTTGCTTTTGTCCACTTTGAGTTGACAGTGCAAAAAAGAAAGATTTCATCTGTCAGTCATTTTGTAGGTGACAAAGGAGATAAATTATTTCATATTGACTTAGTAGTACTCAATGTTCGTTTGCAGGTAGATACTTACAAACCTGATTTTTATGTTGATCAGAATGTGCTGGCTGCCGATCGGGATGGAAACCGCTTCACTTTTCTTGTTAAGGCAGCAGGAAGTAGTTTAACTCCTAAGGTATTACATTGCAGGAGCCGTAAAATAGTACAGCATCAGCAAATTCAGCTTGCTTCAGCCAAAATTATGGGGCATTATGAGAGTCATGGTGTGAAATATACCCGCTTAGGATACGTCAGATTCAACGGATAGGTTCTTAAAAGTCGGCCTCCTTAGTTATATGGATTATTTTCTGAGTAACAGGATGGAGAAACTCTAGTTCTGCTGCATGCAGATAAAGGCGGTCTGATTTCCACCCATACAGTTCATCTCCCACAATAGGATGGTTGAGTCCTTGCGGATGAGCCGCATGAACACGAAGTTGGTGGGTGCGTCCGGTTAGTGGATAAAAATAGACGCGCGTTTTTCCATTCTCATAGCCCATTGTTTCATAATAAGTGACAGCTTCTTTCCCGTGCGTAAAATCTACCATTTGCCGAGGACGGTCTAACGGATTAAGACATAAAGGGAGTGATATGGTTCCATGGGCGAAACTTAATTCGCCTTCCAATAGCGCAGTATATCTTTTCTTGATTTTTCTTTCTTCAAAAAGAGCCTGTAATTTCTGGTGAACCTCTTTTGTTTTTGCTGCAAGAAGCAATCCTGAAGTAGCCATGTCTAGCCGGTGGACAATGATTGGTCCGGTAGCATGTGGGTATAAGATGCGCAGGCGCTGGAAAATAGAGTCTAAATCATTTTTTCCGGGAACAGAAAGCATGCCGGCAGGCTTGTTGACCACTAACAGAGAATCGTCTTCATATAAAATATCCAGTGGAGTGTGCTGATGTATATTGTCCTCCAGTGGATTATTTTCAATGTCCAGACCGATAAGCATATGGCGTAAGATTGGTTCACATTTGCCTTTGCAAGAGGGGTAAAAATGACCATGATGGCGAATCTCATCTTTAGGTGACATTCCCCACCAAAACTCTCCCATGGCTAATGGAGTTAAATCAGACGAGTAGGCATATTGCAGCAATTTAGGCAAGGCGCATTCTCCAGCTCCCGAGGGAGGGAATCCTTGAGGTGTGCTTTTAAATAATTCGCATAAGTCTTTCCTTTCCCCTTTTGCATTCAGCATACGGAATTGTCCAAACAACTTTTCTTGAAGGGCTGCCGAACGTTTTTTTCGTTCTTGTTTTAGCAGGCAGATGGTTTCCTCTATTTGGCTTACCTTGTTTTGTTTCTCTTTTATTAAATTCTGTAATTCTTTTTCTTTTCTTTTGAAGGAGGCTTTCTGATGTTGACTTTCCCGGATAAGTAAAGTTTCCTCTTCTGGGCTGATGCCCGATTTACGGCGCTCATCCCTTTCTGATTTTGCCTTTTTCAGAGTTTCTTTATATTGGGCAATGGCAGCTGCAGCATATTGTTTCGCTGCATTAAGCTCGTTTTTCATATCTAAATAAAGAGAAGAGTTTTCAGTCTTTTTAATCTGTAGGTTAATAGCTGAAATATTCTTTTCTTCTTGTCGAAAAAAACCG
This sequence comes from uncultured Phocaeicola sp., assembly GCA_958434805.1. The sequence continues at coordinate 14,646 of CAUBDX010000026.1, read as the reverse complement.
TCGGGCTGAAGCATATCGTATACAGGAGGAACAAAGAAGGAATGATGGTTGCTTCCTGCAAGATTTCCCGAAAAGGCAGCAAGGTAGCCGATGCGTTTCTCAGGTGTGCGTACAATCAACACCCCAAACATTTTACCTTCTTGCAGCTCTTTTGCCCAGTCTTTTCTGCTTTGTAAATAAATCTGAACTTCTTTTGCGGCTAATTCCGTTAAAGCATGTGGCGTATAATGAAAAGGAAAGGTAAATTGAGCCGGTAGGGTAATGGAGTCAATAGGGAAAGGGAAGAAATGTACTTTAGCGTTCATACGGTAGGTTGACAAAATAAAGAGAATGTATCAAAATTAAAAATCTGTATCATTTTGTCATTCAGGGAGAAATAAAGAAAAAAGTCCGGAACGAAAAACGGGTTAGATTCTTTTATTCTGATACACTCTCAATTCGTTGATATGTTTAGTCTTTATTCTAATTCTCTTTGCCGGCAGAAGCATTCTCCGAATTTTTCATCTACATTTTCTATAGGTGCTTTGAAGATGCCGAATACAGCCGAGCCGGATCCGCTCATCGAAGCATATACGGCACCTAAATCATATAATTTATCTTTGATTGCTGCAATTTCAGGGTGAGTGAGAAATACACTGTCTTCAAAATCATTTTTCATGGAGTCTCTCCAGGTTTCTATCGGATGTTTTATAATTTGCAGCAAAGAGACTTCCGGTTTTCGTGGAGTGATGTTGGCGTAAGCCTCACGTGTGGCAACAGAAGAATTGGGTTTGACCAGCACCAGATGATAGCCTTTCAAAGAAAAATCTATCGGCTGAAATACATTTCCGATTCCTGAAGCAAAGACCGGCTTGTTCTGGATAAAGAAAGCGCAGTCGGCTCCTAATTTTGCTGCATATGTTTCCATCTGCTCAACCGATAACCCCAGATGAAATTTTTCGTTGAGCAGTTTAATCATGAAGGCACAATCGGCTGATCCTCCTCCTAATCCGGCTCCGGTAGGGATGTGCTTGAATAAATGAATGTCAACGGGGGGGAGCTGAAAGTCTGTTTTCAGTAAGTTGTAAGCTTTAACAACGAGGTTGCTTTCAGGAGTTCCATCCAGGCTTTTGCCGCTGATGTGCAGCTTAAACGGTTCGATACTGCCTTCAAGGCGAGTCACTTCAAGTGCATCTTGCAGCTTGATGGGATAGAATATCGTTTCAAGATTATGGTAACCGTCGGGACGTTTTTCTACAATATTTAATCCGAGGTTTATTTTGGCATTTGGAAATGTTATCATGAGTTTTTATATTTTAGTTTGTACGTTCAAATATAAGGGAAAGTTTTGAATAAATTAAAAAATTGTGACTTGAATTTTGAAAATGTCGTATCTTTGCGCACATTAAAAACAATAGCGAAATGGCGGAAACGAAAAGAACGACACGCGTCCCGAAGGCTGGAGTGAAAGTAAAGCCGGTGGACGAATATGGGCATTTACAGCCACAGGCTCCTGAGCTTGAGGAGGCGGTGCTGGGTGCATTGATGATAGAAAAAGATGCCTATTCACAGGTAAGCGAAATACTTCGTCCTGAGTCTTTCTATGAGCGGAAACATCAGTTGATTTATGCGGCGATAACCGATTTGGCTATCCGGCAAAAACCGATTGATATTCTTACTGTGGCAGAGCAGTTGCGCTCACGGGGGGATTTAGAAGAAGTAGGAGGACCTTTTTATATTACTCAGCTGAGTGGTAAGGTAGCTTCTTCTGCTCATATTGAGTATCATGCGCGTATCATTGCCCAGAAGTTTCTTGCCCGTGAGCTGATATCGTTTACGAGCAGTATTCAGACCAAAGCGTTTGATACGACGCAAGATGTGGATGATTTGATGCAGGAGGCGGAAGGAAAGTTGTTTGAAATTTCGCAGCAAAACATGAAGAAAGATTATACGCAAATCAATCCTGTTATCAAGGAGGCGTATGATATGCTTCAGGCTGCGGCAACACGAACGGACGGTTTGAGCGGACTTTCCAGTGGATTCCATCAGCTTGACAAAATGACTTCAGGCTGGCAGAAGTCTGATTTAATTATCATTGCTGCTCGTCCGGCGATGGGAAAGACTGCGTTCGTGCTTTCCATGGCCAGAAATATGGCAGTAACCAATAAAGTCCCTGTTGCCCTGTTCTCGCTTGAAATGAGCAACGTACAGCTTGTAAACCGTTTGATAGTCAATGTCTGTGAAATTCCCGGAGAAAAAATTAAAAGCGGTCAGCTTGCGCCGTACGAATGGGGTCAGCTGGACTATAAGATAAAAGAGCTCTACGATGCACCGCTTTATGTAGATGATACCCCTTCACTTTCGGTTTTTGAGCTTCGTACAAAGGCCCGCCGATTAGTGCGTGAGCATGGTGTTCAGATTATTATTATTGACTACCTTCAGCTGATGAATGCCAGTGGAATGTCATTCGGCAGCCGTCAGGAAGAAGTAAGTACCATATCCCGTTCATTAAAAGGGCTGGCGAAAGAATTGAATATCCCCATTGTGGCATTGAGCCAGTTGAACCGTGGCGTGGAAAGCCGTGAGGGTATTGACGGAAAGCGTCCGCAGTTAAGTGACTTGCGTGAGTCAGGAGCCATTGAGCAGGATGCCGATATGGTTTGCTTTATTCACCGTCCGGAATATTACAAGATATACGCCGATGAGAAAGGAAATGATTTGCACGGAATGGCAGAGATTATCATTGCCAAGCATCGTAACGGTGCTGTCGGTGATGTGCTGCTGCGTTTTCGCGGCGAGTATGCTCGTTTTCAAAATCCGGATGATGAGATGATTGTACCTATGCCGGGAGAAGAAACCCCGCCTCCGGTGCTTCGTTCACGGATGAATCAGGGAGGAGGCAGTGATTTTGTTCCACCTCCTGCGGAAGAAATGGCTCCACTGCCTGACAATCCGTTTGGTGACCCTATTCCGGATGTCCCTTTTTAATAAAATGAGATTATAAGCTAAAAGTAAACTGCCGTTGATACGTATCATCAATGGCGGTTGTTATTTGAGGAATAAGCGTAAGGATTCATGCGCAAGCGAATCAGGAAATGAGCCCGAAACCACCGCTGAATATAACGAAGAATGTTGGTTTGATATGAATGAGTAATGTAAAAACCCCCATTCTTCTCTTTTATCCCAAATATTTATATTAAATTTGCGCGTTATTCCAGATGAAATACGTAAAACTATACATATATGAATATCTCTTATAATTGGCTGAAAGAATATGTCAATTTCGATTTGACACCCGAAGAAACAGCAGCCGCACTTACCTCTATAGGTCTGGAGACCGGAGGCGTAGAGGAAGTTCAATCAATTAAAGGTGGTCTTGAAGGACTTGTGGTAGGTGAAGTGTTAACATGTGAACCTCATCCCAATTCAGACCATATGCACATCACTACAGTGAACTTAGGACAGGGAGAACCTGTGCAGATTGTGTGTGGTGCAGCCAATGTAGCTGCCGGTCAGAAAGTGATTGTTGCAACATTAGGAACGAAACTATATGATGGTGAAGAATGCTTTACTATCAAAAAATCAAAGCTTCGCGGAGTAGAATCAAACGGAATGATTTGTGCTGAAGATGAAATCGGAGTAGGTACAAGTCATGACGGAATCATTGTTCTTCCTGCAGATACAGTTCCGGGTACCCTTGCAAAAGATTACTATAACATCAAGAGCGATTATGTACTTGAAGTAGATATTACTCCCAATCGTGCAGATGCATGCTCACATTACGGTGTGGCACGTGACCTTTATGCATGGCTTGTTCAGAACGGATATCAGGCCGAACTGAAACGCCCGTCAGTAGATGGGTTCAAGGTAGATAACCATGACATGGATATTGAGGTGGTGGTAGAAAACACAGAAGCTTGTCCGCGTTATGCAGGAGTTACCATTAAAGGAGTAACCGTAAAAGAAAGTCCGGAATGGCTGCAAAATAAACTCCGCCTGATAGGTGTTCGTCCTATAAACAATATCGTAGATATTACCAACTATATTCTTCATGCGTATGGTCAGCCGATGCACTGCTTTGATGCCGACAAGGTGAAAGGCGGAAAAATTGTGGTAAAGACCTGTGCCGAAGGAACAAAGTTTGTAACTTTAGACGAAGTAGAACATAAACTGTCAGAACGCGACTTGATGATTTGCAATGCAGAAGAACCGATGTGCATTGCCGGAGTATTTGGCGGACTGGATTCGGGTACTACCGAAACAACAAAAGACGTATTCCTTGAAAGTGCTTATTTCCATCCCACTTGGGTGCGGAAAACAGCTCGTCGCCATGGATTGAGCACCGATTCTTCTTTCCGCTTTGAACGTGGAGTTGACCCTAACAACACCCTTTACGCACTGAAGGAAGCTGCTTTGCTGGTAAAAGAACTGGCTGGGGGAGAAATCTCATCAGAAATCAAAGACAATTACCCTGCCCCGATTGCAGACTTTAAGGTGGAACTTACCTATGCTTATGTAAATTCGCTGATAGGAAAAGAAATTCCTAAAGATACGGTGAAGCGTATTGTAAGCAGTCTGGAAATGAAAATTGTAGAAGAAACCGAAGAAGGACTTTCTCTGCTTGTTCCTCCTTACCGTGTAGATGTACAGCGTCCTTGTGATGTTGTTGAAGATATTCTCCGTATTTACGGATATAATAATGTAGAAATTCCAACCACGTTAAAGTCCAGCTTAAGCGTCAAAGGAGATACAGATAAGTCGGTTAAACTCCAGAATATAGTATCAGAACAGTTAGTTGGCTGTGGATTTAATGAAATCTTAAATAACTCATTGACAGCGGCATCTTATTACGATGGACTGGAAACTTACAATCCGGAAAATCTGGTCCGCTTGATGAATCCATTGAGCAATGATTTGAATGTAATGCGTTCTACTTTGCTGTTCGGTGGACTGGAAAGTATTCAGCATAATGCAAACCGCAAGAATGCCGATTTGAAATTCTTTGAATTCGGAAATTGCTATCACTTCCATGCAGAAAAGAAGAATCCGGAAAAAGTATTGGCAGCTTATTCTGAAGAACTTCACCTGGGCTTATGGCTTACCGGAAAGCGTGTGAGCAATTCATGGGCACATGCCGACGAAAACCTGTCTGTATATGAGTTGAAAGCTTATGTATTGAACATATTCCGCCGTTTGGGCGTCAATTTCGGAGCATTAGTATTTGGAAACTTGACAAACGATATCTATTCTGTAGCTATCTCCGTACATACCCGTGGAGGTAAACTGTTGGCAACCTTTGGTGTAATAAGCAAGAAAATACAGAAAGCATTCGATATCGACAATGAGGTTTACTATGCTGACTTGAACTGGAAGGAACTGATGAAAGCAGTGAAAGGAAGTGCAGTAAGCTATAAGGAAATCTCTAAGTTCCCTGCGGTGAAACGCGACCTGGCATTGCTGATTAACAAAGAAACTCAATTTGCTGAAATCGAGAAAATAGCTTATGAAACAGACAAGAAGCTGTTGAAGAGTGTTGAATTGTTCGATGTATATGAAGGCAAGAATCTGGAAGCCGGCAAGAAAAGTTATGCAGTAAGTTTCATGCTTCAAGATGAAAATGCTACATTGAATGACAAGCAGATTGACAAGGTAATGCAGAAGTTGATTGCAAACTTGCAGAATAAGTTAGGTGCAGTATTGCGATAAACACTTGGAATGAAAAAACAGCTGCCGCATGAAGGCTGAAAACAAACAACTGTCTGTTGCGGTGGCTTTGCGTAAGCAAGAAAGCACATCTAAATAGAAAACAGAAAACTTATAAAAAACAAATTTAAAAATATAATCCAATGGGAAGAGCGTTTGAATATAGAAAAGCCGCTAAATTGAAAAGATGGGGTCACATGGCAAAGACCTTTACACGTCTGGGTAAACAAATTGCAATTGCAGTAAAAGCAGGCGGTCCGGAACCGGAAAACAACCCGACGTTACGTTCGGTAATCGCTACTTGTAAGCGTGAAAACATGCCGAAGGACAATATTGAGCGTGCCATTAAAAATGCGATGGGTAAAGACCAGAGCGAATACAAGAGCATGACTTATGAAGGATATGGTCCTCATGGAGTTGCTGTATTCGTGGATACTTTGACTGATAACACCACACGTACGGTAGCCGATGTGCGTTCGGTATTTAACAAGTTTGGCGGAAATTTGGGAACAACAGGTTCATTGGCTTTCTTGTTCGACCATAAATGTGTATTCACATTCAAGAAGAAAGACGGGCTTGACATGGAAGAACTGATTTTGGACTTGATTGACTATAACGTAGAAGATGAGTTTGATGAAGATCCGGAAGAAGGTACAATTACAATCTATGGTGACCCGAAAAGCTATGCCATGATTCAGAAACATTTGGAAGAATGTGGCTTTGAAGATGTTGGTGGAGAATTTACTTACGTTCCCAATGACTTGAAAGATGTAACAGCCGAACAGCGTGAAACAATCGACAAGATGGTTGAACGTCTTGAAGAATTCGATGATGTACAGACTGTTTACACAAATATGAAACCGGAAGGCGAAGAATAATTCGTAATTGAACGGTCTGTTTAATAAAAAGAAGGATTCAGCGGGGGTAGAGTAACTGTTGAATCCTTCTTTTGTTTACAAGCCTTTAACATAATAATCTGTTCATGTTTCGTCATGTTACAGCACATGGGTTGGTAAAGATTTGTATGCCTGTGTCAGACTGCCAGATACCATTCTTGAAAGGAGAGTAGGCGGAACATGAGAAAAAAAACAAAAAGCGACTATGGTGTTTAATTATACAACTCAAGGAACTTGCAGCACTTCGATTGAAATAGAAGTAGAAAATGACGTAGTAAAAGAAGTGCGTTATACCGGCGGATGCAACGGCAATTTGAAAGGCATCAGCGCCTTGGTAAAAGGAATGAAGGTAGAAGATGTAATCACCCGTTTGGAGGGAATCCGATGTGGAAACAAGGCAACCTCATGTCCGGATCAACTTTGCAAGGCACTCCGTTCTCTAAAAGAGTAGGAATATGAATGTGCTGATTCTGAACGGGAGTCCGCGTAAGCACGGAAATATAGCACGCATGCTATCGGCAATAGAAAGTGAGGTTGTATCATTGGGAGGAAATGTGACCGCTTTATGCGTTTCCGACCTGCATATCAAGCCATGTACCGGATGCATGGCATGCCGTAAGAAAGGAAGTTGTGTTTTACCGGAAGATGATGCACAGCTAATCCTCCGCCGGATACAGGCATGCGACTTGTTGGTAATCGGTTCACCTTGCTACTGGGGAAACTTACCGGGACAACTGAAAATTTTATTCGACCGTTTAGTCTATGGCTTGATGGGAGAAAGTAAGTCAGGCATCCCGATTCCTTTGCACAAAGGAAAGCGAGCCATTCTTCTGGCGACATGTACCACCCCTTTCCCCTTCAATTTGCTTTTCCGGCAGTCAAGAGGAACCATTCGCGCCTTGAAAGAAATAGTAACATGGAGCGGGTTCAAGGTATCCGGAACGTTAGAAGTAGCTGGAACACGGGAAAAGAAAGTGAGTCAGAAGCAATTAGACAAATGCCGGAAAATGGTGAGAAAGCTATATTGAAAAGCAGTAAAAAAACGGGCAAGCCAACATGCGAAGCTGAAACTTGCCCGTATATAGCCTTGAAAGACACCCTTTCAAGAGCGAAATAACAGCGGTTTATAAACTCAGCAAATCTTGCATTCTCCGCAGAGCCACATTATATTCTTCAACCAGTTCTTTCATTACCTCATTTACACTTTGCAAATGACGGAGCATGGAAGCAGCTTGTCCTATTTCCAATTCCCCTTCAAAAAGATCCCCTTCAAAAATTCCTTTTTTGGCCCGTCCTTTTCCTAATATGGTCTGTAATTCCTCGGCGGGAGCCCCTCTTTTAGTAGCCTCTTCAATTTTCAGGTAAAAATCATTCTTTACCAGTCGGGTGGGCGACAACTGTTTTAAGGTCAATACCGTATCTCCCTCATTCAAGCGCAAGCACCTGTCTTTAAATGCGAAATGCGCCGAACTCTCCTCCGTCAGCGCAAACCGTGTACCCATTTGTACCCCGTCGGCTCCCAGCGTCATGGCAGCCAACATACCCTCTCCGCTTACGATTCCTCCTGCTGCGATAAGAGGCGTGACACATCCTTTTTTGACAGCAGGAATCAGACAGAAAGTAGTGGTTTCCTCTCGTCCGTTATGTCCTCCGGCTTCAAATCCCTCCGCAACAATGGCGTCTACACCAGCCTCTTCACACTTTTGTGCAAAGCGGGTAGAGGAGACTACATGAGCCACCTTGATACCGGCTTTATGTAAAAAATCGGTCCATATCCGCGGGTTTCCGGCAGAAGTAAAGACTATTTTCACTTCCTCCTCTACTATGATATTCATTATGGTATCTATTTCCGGATACATTAACGGCACATTCACCCCAAAAGGTTTGTCGGTGGCTTGTTTGCATTGGCGTATGTGCTCACGTAATGTTTCAGGATGCATAGAGCCAGCCCCCAATAAGCCCAATCCCCCGGCATTACTTACCGCAGCAGCCAGCTTCCACCCGCTGCACCAAACCATTCCCCCTTGAATGATAGGGTATTTGATGTTGAAAAGATGACAAATTCTATTTTTCATAATCTTCATGACTTGTTTAAAGCAATTTACTAAGAAAAGATGAATTAAAAAAAAGAAATAAAACTTTTATTAAACTTATTAATTAATTTTTTCTATCTTTGTTGATATACAAAGCGTGTGGTAGTTAAGAAACCTCAAATGAAGAAAAACAAGAAAAATCTTCAAAACATGTTTTAAGACATGGTTTTTTATTTGGCTGGCTAAAAAAAATGCCGCATCTTTGTAGCGTTATCCTGAAAACAATCTTTTTACCTTAAGAAAAAAAACTAATACCTATTGAAAACTTAAAAAAGGCTCTTTGTGAAAAGCGCCTTTTTTTATGCCCATACGCCAACCATTCTTAAAAAATATTTAAAATCGGTCTTCTTCAGAAAACTTTTTTTTACTTTCAAAAAGTTAATCCAACCGGGGATTTTTCTGTCTAATTCAGTTATTCCCCTTTTATTCCAGTTCTTTTTGAAGGAGAATGAAGTAAAAAATAGAAAGAAGAAAATTGGTAGGTCTATATTAATGGTCTTTTTAAAGCCTCCTCTGAAAAACTTTGCGTATATTTGAATCACTTTTTCCGTACAGCTTTGCTTACTCAACTTAAAACAGACGGAGTTGCATCGCAGAGAAAAGCAACACAAGAAAGTCAAATGAAAAAGAAATAAGACTAAATAACAGAAAGAAATGGCACAACCTTTGGCAGAAAGAATGCGTCCGAAAACGCTGGATGATTATATCGGTCAGAAACACCTGGTAGGCGAAGGAGCTGTTTTGCGCAAGATGATTGACGCAGGGCGTATTTCTTCCTTTATTTTATGGGGACCTCCGGGAGTAGGAAAAACCACCTTGGCACAAATCATAGCCAACAAACTGGAAACTCCTTTCTATACGTTAAGCGCAGTGACATCCGGAGTAAAAGATGTGCGTGAAGTGATTGACAAGGCCCGGAGCAACCGGTTCTTCTCTCAGCAAAGTCCCATTCTGTTCATCGATGAAATCCATCGGTTTAATAAATCGCAACAAGATTCCCTCCTGGGCGCAGTAGAAACCGGTGTGGTTACGCTGATTGGAGCCACCACAGAAAACCCCTCTTTCGAAGTCATCCGCCCGTTGCTGTCGCGGTGTCAGCTCTATGTGCTGAAGTCGCTCGAAAAAGATGACCTGCTGGCATTGCTTCATCAAGCTTTGTCGCGCGATGTGGTAATGCGTGAAAAACAGATAGAACTGAAAGAAACAGAAGCCCTCCTTCGATATTCCGGCGGCGATGCACGTAAATTGCTGAACATTCTGGAACTTGTTGTAGAGTCGGACAATGAATCCCCCATTGTAATCACCGACAGCAAGGTGGTAGAACGTCTGCAGCAAAATCCGCTGGCTTACGATAAAGACGGAGAGATGCACTATGACATCATCTCCGCATTCATTAAGTCAATCCGCGGAAGTGACCCCGATGGTGCCTTGTATTGGTTGGCCCGGATGGTGGAAGGCGGAGAAGACCCGGCATTCATCGCCCGGCGGCTGGTGATTTCAGCATCCGAAGACATCGGTCTGGCCAATCCGAATGCTCTTCTGCTTGCCAATGCAGCTTTCGATGCAGTGATGAAAATAGGATGGCCCGAAGGACGGATACCATTGGCAGAAGCAACCGTTTACTTAGCTACCAGTCCGAAGAGTAATTCGGCTTATGAAGGCATCAACTCAGCATTAGATTTGGTTCGTCAGACCGGAAACCTTCCGGTGCCTTTGCATTTACGTAATGCGCCCACCAAGCTGATGAAGCAGTTGGGTTATGGTAAAGAGTACAAGTATGCCCATGCGTATAAAGGAAACTTTGTGAACCAGCAGTTCCTGCCGGACGACATTCAGCAGACGCGCATCTGGCATCCGCAGGAAAACCCGGCAGAAAGCAAATTGAAAGAACGGATGGTGAGCTTGTGGGGCGACCGGTTTAAAGAATAAACAGAACAAAAATAAAATGCAAGTAGCGTAAGAATCCTCTGAGGTAGTAAGCTGCCCAGCGGATAACCCTGCACTTGCAGATTCAAATAAAAGAGAAAGATGAAAATAGTAGTATTAGACGGATACACCTTAAATCCGGGCGATTTGACTTGGGACGCACTCAAGGCATTAGGTGAGGTAGAAGTGTATGAACGTACTTTACCTCAGGAATTGTTGCAGCGGGCAGAAGGAGCAGAAGTGCTCCTTACCAATAAAGTGATATTATCAGGCGAGAACATTCGGCAACTTCCTGATTTGCAGTATATCGGAGTTTTAGCTACCGGTTATAACGTAGTAGATATAGAAGCAGCCCGCGAACGGGGAATCGTGGTAACCAATATTCCGGCATACAGCACCCGTTCGGTAGCCCAAATGGTGTTCGCTCATCTCTTGAATATCACCCATCGGGTAGGGCATTATGCAGATGAAATACGCAGCGGAGCCTGGAGTGGACAAACCGATTTCTGTTACTGGAACACTCCTTTGCAAGAATTAGACGGAAAGAAAATCGGTCTGGTAGGCTTGGGAAATACCGGACAAGCCACGGCACGCATTGCATTGAGTTTTGGCATGGAAGTTTATGCCTATACCAGTAAATCGGTATTACAGCTTCCCCACGATATTCACAAATGCGAATCGCTGGATGAACTCTTCAGTCAGTGCGATGTAATCAGTCTGCATTGTCCGTTAACCCCCGACACCCGTGAACTGATAAATGCCAGTCGGTTGAAGCAGATGAAAAAAAATGCCATCTTGATCAATACAGGTCGGGGAGGACTGGTCAATGAGCAAGACTTAGCCGACGCGTTAAACAGCGGACAGCTGGCAGCAGCCGGAGTCGATGTCTTGTCCACCGAACCCCCAATGGCAGACAATCCTCTGCTTACCGCAGCAAACTGTTTTATCACCCCTCACATCGCATGGGCCACTTATGAGGCACGTGTACGTCTGATGAACCAAGCCGTTGCCAACCTGCAGGCATTCCAGGAAGGCAAGCCCATTAATAACCTAATAAAATAACGATGAATAAAGAAGAACGTATTCAGAAAGCAGTTTCCTTATTTAAAGAAGGATATAACTGCTCACAGTCAGTGGTTGCGGCTTATGCCGACTTGTATGGATTTACCAAAGAACAAGCCCTGCGTATGGCAGCCTCATTTGGAGGAGGCATCGGGAGAATGCGCGAAACCTGTGGAGCAGCCTGCGGCATGTTTCTGTTGGCAGGACTCGAAAAGTCGGCTGTAGAGGGCAGCGACCGGGAGGGAAAAGCAGCGAATTACGCTTTAGTGCAGGAACTGGCAAGACAGTTTAAAGAAGAAAACGGGGCTTTACGCTGTGCCGACCTGTTGGGGTTGTCAAAGAAAGACCCCATTGTGTCTACTCCTGAAGCCCGTACCGCACAGTATTATGCCAAGCGTCCGTGTGCAAAGATGGTAGAAACAGCCGCAAGAATATTTGGTGATTACCTGGAAAAAGAAAAAGGTTTGTAACAAAAGGCTCAATATTCTGCTGAAGAACATGTTTTTCTGTGTTTTATGGCTAACTTCTTGATTTTTTGTGTAATTTTGCAGTAACACAAAATTTTAATGTTTTTCATAAAAGCGAACGACTATGTTGAAAGAAAAGGCTGGTGTTATAGCCGGTAAAATTTGGGAATCACTCAACGGAAGTGAGGGAAAGACTCAAAAACAAATCAAAAAAGAAATCAAACTGAGGGCAGACAAAGACTTATTTTTAGGTTTAGGCTGGCTATTGAGAGAAGACAAGATTGAAACAAGTGAAGTGGAAGGCGAACTTTTCATCAAATTGAAGTAAGAAGCAGCCACAGGCACCCCCATGAACCACTTTCAGGTGGTTCTTAAAACATCAAGGCGTTTTAATTGAAACGATTAAGGGTTTTTTAAAAAGATCTATACGTTTCGGTTAAAACGCCTTGGCGTTTTTTTACCTTTCATGCAGATATAAAATCACAATCAGACCATGTGAAAAAACGGAAGGCATGTAGAGAAATCTATAAACAGAAACTCGGTTTGTGAAAACAAAGGCTTTGAATATATAAACAAAGGCTTTGTTTTTGCATTCAAAGCCTTTGTTTTGACTTTACGAAAGGGAAATACAATTTTATATCTACAAGAAAGGAGTTTTTCTAACCCCTTGAAGTAATCGCAAGTTTGGAAAGTTTACCTGCCTGAAGTACTGCAATGTTGCGGGAAATTTCTATACCTATGATGCCGTAAGCAATGTGTTCGTGCGGTAAATAAAGTGTTAAAAACAATCTGATACACAGATAATTTGTTCTCCAACTGACGGCAGTATCAAAGAAAAAAGTAACTTTGTGGGTAAGTGAATAACAGACTGGTCTTTGGGGACAAAATCAGGATGTGTCATGAATAGACCTGAAATATTACATGAAATGAATAAGTTTTTTCTGATATTATTTGTGTTGACCGCATCTATTTTGTCGGTAGCATTATGGGGATTGATAATCATAACTACACTCCATTTAATCAATAGTTTTACATGGTATGATAAAGCCCTATATTCATTAGGGATTATAAGCATCGTATTGATGTTCTTTTCTCACGCTTTCTTATACCAAATAATGTATGACAATAAAATATACGCATTGCTAATTAAATGGATCAAAGGTCATGATATTACTCCGTGGTTTGTATTGACTATGGGACTATGTAACACCTATTTGTTGGATTTATATTACACCAGAAATAAGTATTCAAAATTTGATTTACTTCAGTACCGTGTAAATATTACGGATTCTATTATTGTCATGCTCCCTATAATAAACATATACATCTATTTTTCAATAATTAAATCCGGTGCTTTAAAACAAAAGATTAGCAAGCGAGATTTTTTGCATTTATATGTTAGAGGGAGACTGATACTGCATATTATTCAATCAAATGAATAGCAATCACTTTTACATCGTGAGCTGTGTAACTAAAAACATATTATCATGATAGAAGATTTGGATGGATATGAGTTTGAATATTCTTATACTCTCTAACACATAAAGTGAAATGATGACAAACAAGGAATTATTTAATACGGTGATTAGTCGGCTTGAAACAGAATCTTTTCTCAGCGGATTTAAGTTTAGAAAGCGCGATTCGACGTTTATATGGCAGAATCATGGATTACGTCGCTTTATAGAATTGGATCATTGGAATAAAAACGGATTGCTTATCATTAATCCTATATATATGGTTCGTTTCGATATTCTGCTTAAATGGTTTGAACCATATAGCTTTAAATCTCTGCAAGACCAAAGGGATAATCCGTCTGTGGGCTTTAGTGGTAAGATGCTTGAAAGACAAGATAATTTTACAATAACAGAAGCAGATTTCGACCGTCATTACTTTAAACTTCGTGACACGCTTGCCGAATGTTCGGAAATGGTCTTTTCATCTTACAATTCGCTGCAAGATATGTTTTGCCATGAGATTATACCACTATTGAAAGGAAAAAAAACATTGCCTGATGTCGGAGCAGATTGGGCATTCAGGTATCTTACATTAACTCGGATAGTATCACCTCAAGATTATCCTGTTGTCAAGGAATTAGTACTATCACGAATGTATCAAATGGCTGAAAGACATGAACCTAACATCATTGAGTATATTCCACGACTTGATGAAATAATTCAAACCATGGAGTCTTGCTTTCCGCATGTGCGATAATTTTTTGTGTATGAAAAAGAAGAAGATTGCGAAATACATACAAGAAGCCGAAACGCCTATTAAACCTAAGGTCCTTTATGATAAAGTGACTTGGGGCGATATGTTGACTGAAAATGAAAAAACATTTCTAAGGAATGTGTTAGAAGACGAATCGCACTCTAAAGATGAAGGATTAGGTATTGCAATTGAAGCTTTTGCTCTTTCTCACACGGCAACGCGTGAAAATATTACATTGGTAGAGAAGTTCCTGGATGAAGGCACTATAAAATATTTTGTGTAAATGGAAATACGGGATTCAGAAATGAGTCT
>CAUBDX010000025.1 GCA_958434805.1 uncultured Phocaeicola sp. | reverse complement strand
AAAAGTAAAGGAATTCTAGCGATAATACAAGGAATTATGGAAATTATTCTTTAATTCGGGGAAGGGTAAATGCGAATTACATTATTTTCCTATCTTTGCACTGAACAAATGCCAAACTAAATGAAACGCCAAAGGATTATTTTTCTCATACTGACAGCCTGTTTTACATTCAGCCTCAGCGCACAAAATATAGACATCAATACGTTGAAAACCATCAACCGATGGGATGTACACGGACTGAGCCGCGGATTGTCCGCTAGCGGAGTGATTCTACCCGTAGGAATACCTACAGCCATGGGACTCTATGCATTGATAAAAAAAGACCAGCCGATGCTGAAAGATGCCATTTACATAGGAACCAGTGTGATTGAAGCAGTGGGGATTACATACGCCGCCAAACATATAATAGGTCGTGACCGGCCTTTTGTAAAGTATCCGGATAAGATTCATGCATACGGAGCACCGGATGCCGATAGTCCGTCATTCCCTTCAGGACACACTGCGGCAGCTTTTTCTTTAGCCACCTCACTCTCCATCACTTATCCTAAGTGGTATGTTATCGCCCCTTCAGCCGTATGGGCTTGCGGAGTAGGGTTTGCCCGGATGAACCAAGGGGTGCACTATCCCAGTGATGTAGTGGCAGGAGCCGCTATCGGAGTAGGATGTGCTTTCGTGAACGTGTATGTGAACCGATGGCTGAATAAGGTGCTGTTCGGGAGACAGATAAAGTGATGGTTGGAAAATTATTCCACACCTAAAAGAAGACACAACAGAAGTTTTTCAGACAACTGCAGGAGTGCAACTATGCGCCCCTGCAGTTAATATAAAGTCTTGACTATCGCTTTTTCAACAGCAGCCCCTCAAAGTCCGGTTGCTCCAACAGTTCCAGCGCTTTCCTGATACTTTCATTCGCGTCATTAATGACGTGATAATATTCATTCATATCCCATAAATCACGGGCTATCAATGCTTTCATCTGCAACCTCAGCAGAGGCAGGGCCTTTTGATACTCTTCTTCATTATATTCCACTCCCATCTCCTTGCCGGTAGCAACCAGTTGTGTCAACATATCCGGAGTCACTTCAAAACGTTTGTAGAACTCATTGAAAGTCTTGTATTTGCCCAGCCATTCTTTACGATGGGCATCAATAAAATGGAAATGAGCTTTCATCAATGCTCCTTTATCACGCAACTGACGATGGTATTTAGTATAGAGAGTCGTATCAATTGGCACAAAATAATCGGGCATGATCCCTCCGCCACCATATACCGTACGGGCCAACCTATGAGTCTTGAACTTCA
The DNA here is from genome assembly GCA_958434805.1 of uncultured Phocaeicola sp. The sequence continues at coordinate 44,039 of CAUBDX010000025.1, read as the reverse complement.
GTGAATCCGGAAAGTGGATGCTGTCTTCACTCATCATTTCTCCTTTATTATAACGGTCTATCAGGTCTTCATTATACTTTTCAATGCTCTCGTAAGGTTTCTGGATACAACGTCCGGCAGGCGTATAATAGCGGGCCACCGTCAGACGGATCATCGAACCGTCCGGCAAATCAATGGGACGCTGCACCAAGCCTTTACCAAAACTGCGACGGCCTACCACAACGCCTCTGTCCCAATCCTGAACAGCTCCGGTCACAATCTCACTGGCAGAAGCCGAAAATTCATCAACCAATACCATCAGACGACCGTTCTGAAACTCGCCCGTACCTTTGGCAAAAAACTCGCTACGAGGATTACGACGGCCCTCCGTATAGACAATCAGTTCCTTTTTACCCAAAAATTCATTGGCAATATCGATAGCAGCACTCAAATACCCCCCGCCATTGCCCTGCAAATCAAGAATCAAGTCTTTCATTCCTTTCTTCTGCAACCCGGTCAGCGCTTTCTTGAACTCCTCATGGGTAGTGGCGGCAAAACGGTTGATACGAATATAACCGATCTTATCTTTAATCATATAGGAAGCATCCAAGCTGTAAACAGGTATTTTATCCCTTTTCACCGTAAAGGGGAGCAGTTCCTTCACCCCTCGGCGAAGTATTTTCAGATTCACTTTTGAATCTTTAGGACCACGGAGACGACGCATAATATCCTCGGTACTCATCTTTACACCGGCTATCAGCGTATCTTCCACCATGACGATACGATCACCGGCCAGAATACCGACTTTTTCGGACGGTCCGCCCGATACAGGCTGTATCACCAGCAAAGTGTCCTCCGCCATATTAAACTGTATACCGATACCTTCGAAGTTTCCCTGCAACGGCTCGTTCATTCTCTTCACTTCCTCCGGATCAGAATAGGTAGAATGAGGATCAAGCTGCTCCAGCATTTTTACGATAGCTTCTTCCACCAGCTTTCCCTCATTGACTTCGTCTACATAAAGATTGGCAATGGCAAATTCCGCCAGTTGCAACTTACGTGCCGGAGAATTCAGAAATTTACTCTCCTGAGCCTGTGCGGCTACGATAGAAAAAAAGCAGGCAATCAAGCCTGCAAAATACATAGTATATTTCATGGTCAGTCTATTTTCATTCCTTCAGGCAAGAATGGCGTCACATCTTTGCCAAACTGCAACAATTCTCTTACAATCGTAGAGCTGATAGAGGTTAGTTCCGGCTCCGTAAACAACAGAATCGTTTCTATTCCGGCCAGTTTCCGGTTGATATCGGCTATAGTTTCCTCATATTCAAAATCGTGTACGGTACGGATACCACGAACAATGAACTGCGCCTCCTTAGCTCGGGCAAAGTCAATGGTCAGACAATCATAAGCATCGACCTTTACCCGGGGATCATCCGCAAAAAGTTTCTCGATCATCTCCACTCGTTTCTCTGTAGGAAACCAAGTTTTCTTATTCTCATTGATACCGATGCCGATCACCACTTCGTCCATAAAAGTCAACGCTCTCTTCACGACCGAATAATGACCGATGGTAAAAGGATCAAAGGTTCCCGGAAATATCGCTCTTCTCATATTTTTTAGTGATTCACTCACGCAATATCTTCTTCTACAACAAGGTTATCTATAATAAAATTCTGACGTTCCATCGTGTTCTTACCCATGTAGAACTCCAGTAATTCCTTTACCAGATCAGTCTTGCGGAGGGAAACTTGCTCCAAACGCATATCTTTGCCGATAAAGTGCTTGAATTCATCGGGTGAAATCTCTCCCAAACCTTTGAACCGTGTGATTTCGGGATTGGGGCTTAACCGTTCGATTGCGGCAACCCGTTCTTCTTCCGAATAACAATATACCGTTTCATAAACTCCTTTCTTGCGGTTACGGACACGGAACAAAGGAGTCTGAAGAATATATACATGACCTTTCTTTATCAAATCGGGGAAGAATTGCAGGAAGAAGGTAATCAGCAACAAACGGATGTGCATACCGTCCACATCGGCATCTGTTGCCACAATCACTTTGTTATATCGTAATCCTTCCATACCGTCCTCTATGTTCAGAGCAGCCTGAAGCAAGTTAAACTCTTCATTCTCATATACAATCTTCTTGGTCAGCCCGTAAGAATTCAACGGCTTACCACGCAAACTGAATACTGCCTGAGTATTTACATCACGGCTCTTGGTGATAGAACCGCTCGCCGAGTCACCCTCGGTAATGAAAATGCAGCTTTCCTCCTTCTTGTCTCCTTTGGCATCATTCAGGTGAAAACGGCAGTCACGCAACTTACGGTTATGAAGATTTGCCTTTTTGGCACGTTCACGTGCCAGTTTGGTCACTCCGGCTATAGCCTTACGCTCTTTCTCCGATTCTTGAATCTTCTGCAACATCACATCGGCCACATCCGTATGTTTGTGCAGATAGTTATCGACCTCAGTCTTTACAAAATCACCTACAAACTTATTAACGGTAGGACCACCGGGAGCCATATTGGTAGAGCCCAGCTTGATTTTAGTCTGACTTTCGAACAACGGTTCCTCCACATTAACGGCAATGGCAGCTACCAATCCGTTACGGATATCGGCATAGTCCATATTCTTGTTGAAATATTCCTTGATGGTACGGGCCATATGCTCTTTGAAAGCACTTTGATGCGTACCTCCCTGCGTGGTGTGCTGTCCGTTGACAAAAGAGTAATACTCCTCACCATACTGACCGGTATGCGTAAAAGCGATCTCGATATCTTCTCCTTTCAAGTGGATGATGGGATATAATCCCACAGCCGTCATGTTGTCGTTAAGCAAGTCCACCAACCCGTTACGGGACAGGATACGCTGACCGTTATAGATAATGGCCAGTCCTGTATTCAGATAGGTATAGTTGCGGAGCATGGTTTCCACGAACTCCGGACGGAAACTGTAGTTCTCAAACAACAGGTTATCCGGTTCAAAGAAAATATAAGTACCGTTCTCTTCTGTTGTATCTTGTGTGGTATCCGTCAACAAGTCTCCCTTGGCAAAGGTAGCGATACGCACCTTTCCATCACGATAGCTGCGCACCTCGAAACGTGAGCTCAATGCATTGACGGCTTTCACACCGACCCCATTCAGTCCGACGCTCTTCTTGAACGCCTTGCTGTCATATTTACCTCCCGTATTCAACACACTAACAGCTTCAATGAGTTTTCCCTGCGGAATACCCCGGCCATAATCACGCACGCTGACACGGAGATTTTCTTCAATAATAATCTCAATCTTTTTACCCGCCTGCATTTTAAATTCATCGATACTGTTATCGATAATTTCTTTCAAAAGAACGTAGATACCGTCCTCGGCATGTGATCCGTCACCCAACTTTCCAATATACATACCGGGACGGGTACGCACATGCTCCATGTCACTGAGGTGGCGGATATTATCGTCGGTATATTCTACGGCGGGATTGTTTATCAGTTCGTTGTTTTCTTCCATATTGACTTATCACATTTTTATATATCGTTGTTACAGAATACTCTTTTTATAAGCACGACGGCGTTTATGCTGCTCGGTCTTGAAATATTCCCACTGGGCCTGCACCTTTCCGTTCAGCTCCAGTTCCGGATTACTTTCGGCATACTTGAATCCCAGTTGCTGATATACGGGGATCAAGTCCGAGAATAACAAAGCATTGACACCTTTGTTCTGATACTCAGGTTTTACAGCAACCAGCAACAAATCCAACATAGGAGGATACTTATGCAGGAACAACACTTTCAACAGGTGATACCATCCCATAGGCAGCAAACGTCCCTTCGCTTTTTGTAACGCTTCGGACAGAGAAGGCATTGAAATCCCCACTGCCACCAGTTTATCTTCGGCATCGGTCACCAAGGTTACCATACGCAAATCTACAATAGGCAAATACATCTTTATATACTGGTTGATCTGTCCTTGCGACAAAGCCGAGAAACCATAAAGCGGAGCATAAGCCTCATTCATCAACTCGAATATAGCCTGTCCATATTCGGCCGCAATTTTCTTACCCGATGTATATTTCTTCACCTTCAGGTTAAACTTACGTTGAATCAAGTCACTGATACGCTTATGCTTATCAGGAATTGCATCCGGAATATAAATTTTATATTCCACCCAATCGGCATCCTTCTCGAATCCCAACTTCTCCATATGCTGTGGGTAATAAGGATAATTATAGATAGTCGCCATGGTGCTCAACTGGTCGAATCCTTCTACCAGCATACCCTCCGCATCAAAGTCGGTAAAGCCTAAAGGCCCCTGAATGGTATCCATACCTTTTGATTTACCCCATTGGGCTACTGCATCCAACAAGGCACGTGATATTTCGATATCATCCAGAAAATCGATCCATCCGAAACGGACTTCTTTTTTATTCCAAGTCTCGTTTGCGCGTTTATTTATAATCCCTGCAATACGTCCTACCACCTTGTTATCCTTATATGCCAGAAAATACTCCGCCTCACAAAACTCGAAAGCGGCATTCTTCTTCGGGCTGAACGTATTCAGCATATCATCGTACAAATCGGGTACGGAATAGGGATTCTCTTTGTATAACTCGTAGTTGAACCGTATAAACGTCTTTAGTTCTTTCTTTGAACTGACTTTTTTAATGGTAATAGCCATGCTGTATTTTTATAAAATTCGGGGTGTAAAGATAGAAGTTTTTTTGCAGAAAACTTATTCTTTTTATGGCTTTTTCACTGTTGGGCAATAAGATAGGCGGTATAAACGACATAACAGCCAACCATCAATGCGCCTTCAAGCCGGGTTATGGTACGTTTGCGGAAAAACCAGCCTACCAGCCACAACAACAGGGAGGAAGCAATCAGTACACTTAAATCGAGGTTATTTATATTCCCCATCGGAAGCGGTGACACCGTAGCGCTGCACCCCAGAACAAAGAATATATTGAACAGATTACTACCGATGACATTGCCGATAGCAATTCCCGGATTCTTCTTTAAAGCCGCCGTAACAGATGTGGCAAGTTCCGGCAAGGAAGTACCTCCGGCTACCAATGTCAGTCCGATTACCGATTCACTGACACCCCATGAACGGGCAAGCCCGCTTGCCCCGTCGACAAAAAGCTGTCCGCCGAATATGAGTCCGGCCAGCCCTCCTGCAATATACAACACCGATTTCCATACAGGCATTTCCTTTATCTTCTGCTCCTCTCCTGCCTCATCTGCCCCATTACGGGCGATGGCAAATGTATAACGCATAAATATAAGGAAGAAAGCCAGCAGAACAAACCCATCGGAACGGCTGATAACATTGACCGCTTCCCTGTCCAGCATCATGTCATTGGCACAGACAAAAAGTACCAACGAAGAAAGAATGACTAACGGAATCTCTTTACTCATCGTCCCCTCACCTACTTTTATGGGGAGTACCAAGGCAGTACAACCTATAATCATCAAAGCATTGAATATATTACTACCCACCACATTACCAATAGCCATTTCAGCACTGCCATTCAATGCAGAAAGCACACTGATAACCAATTCGGGAGCCGAAGTGCCGAAAGCTACAATGGTAAGCCCGATTACCAAATCAGAAATACGGAAACGTTTGGCAACCGCTGCAGAACCATCCGTCAAGCCATTCGCGCCAGCTAAAATGAGAGCCAGACCACCAATCAAAAGGAGTGTATTCAACATAACAAAAAGTACATTTACAGTTTTATACCGCAAATGTACTCTTTTTCCCTAAAATAACTATCCCTATTTGGTGCGTTTTACAGTATAGATTACTTTTCCTTTCTTATCAATCATGTGCATATCCAGTTCTTTCTTGTCTGCCGTAAAGATAGAAAAGCCCGGTTCGGGACTACAGAACAGAGTGCCTTCCACTGGTTTTACCTTACGGCTCAACGAACCAGCCGAATTTACCACATAGTCGATATCACTGCCCGGCACACGAAGGTGCTGGAAGTTATGAATGTGTCCGCATGCATAGATATCCACCTTATGTTTACGGAGGATAGGATCCAGACGCTTCTGCATATCGCTGCGTTCACTGTCGTCTTTCGACGTTTCAGCATAAATGGGATGATGTCCGATTACGACTACCCAATCTTCTTTGGCAACAGTCAGTACAGAATCTATCCATGCCAATTGCTGATCCATATCTTGTTTACAGGCATCCGGATAAGTTTCGCTCTCGTTACGGTATTTGTCAATCAGAGGAGCGGTATCTATCATCACAAAACGGATGGCAGTTCCTTTCTTCTCAAAGACTTTGGTATAATAACGACCAGGCATCGACCAGCGACGACTCACATTGGTATAATCCAACACAGCCTGCGTATTACCCCGGTATTCATGATTTCCCAAGATCGGAAACCAGTCTATCATCAACTCGGGATGACTGTAAATCAACTCGTAGTTGGTCATCCAGAGCGGATCGTTAACGCTGCGCACACCTTCAAAATGGTGCACGTCTCCGGCTGCAAATACACACTCGGGACCAATAACATCCGCCATTTCTCCCATCAACTCGGCTATGGGCTTCTGGTCATAATAACCGTTACGTCCCAAATCGTTGGCCATATAAAAATTCAGTTGTTTCTCCAGTCCTTTCCAATCTTGCGGAGTCTGGGCACACACATTCAGGCAGATAGCCGTACCAATGACGGCAATCCATACCCATGTCAATACTTCTTTCATTCTTCTAATCATCATCAACGTTTTCATATACTTATTTTTAGAAACTTATTTTTAAACCTGCATTCATTCTCACGCCATAATATTCTGCCTGCATAGTACGATCCTTCGTTCCTTGGTAATAACGGAGCGGCTGGTTCAGCAGATTGTTCGCCTCAGCATAAAAGGTCATTTTCACCTTCTTGCCAAAGGTATAACTGGCGTTCACATCCATATAGTTCACAGCATCATAATATCTGTCATAAAATGTACTTGGGCCCATTTCATCGATAAAATCAGATGCAAAGTTATAGCTCAGGCGCACATTCAAGCCTCCTTTTTCAAAGTAAAGAGAGGCATTCGCCGTATGCTCGGGAGACCCCGGCAAACTCAACCCGCTCTCGTTCTCACGTCCTTCGAAGTTAAAGTCCTCCACGCGTGAGTGCGTATAAGTATAGGTTCCATAGAAACCCACATACTTCAAGGCCGGAGCAATGAAGCCGAAATCACGCTGATAAGAAAATTCCAATCCCCACAGATTAGCATTTCCTGCATTCTTGGGCTGAGTGAAACGGGTATATTCTGTTCCTTGGTATTCATAGTTGGTCAGTACCTGATCTACGATGAAATCGTCTATTTTCTTATAGAAAAAACCTGCGCTCACTAAACCTACACTCTTGAAATAATAATCGGCACTCAAATCAAAGTTATAAGAAATAGTCGGTTTCAAGTCAGAATTACCAATCTTTATTTCATTATCACCACGGTTGATATTCACACTGGGAACCAAAGCTGAATATTTGGGCCGGCTCAAGGTCTGCGTGTAAGAACCGCGTATCTTGAAATCATCATTTACATCCCATTTCACCAAAATAGAAGGAAGGAAATTCACATAACTGTTGGTCATGCGGCCGGTCTTGGTGGTCTTATCTGTCTCATCATCATAGTTACGGCCGGTATAACGAAGGGAAGTATGTTCCATACGGAGTCCCGCCATCAGGTTTATATCGGAAGCGAATTTATGATCAAACCGCACATACCCGGAACTTACAGTTTCACGAGCCTCAAAGTTCTCAGCCAATTCGGCTTGTACCTGTTCTTTATCGAACTGGGAAGCATCATTTAAATTCAATCCACCCACATATTCTTTACTGGCAAATGTTCCTACCTGATATTTGTCGCTCGGCATAAACTTATCCGTACTCTGGTCTACCGTATTTTTCAGGCTGTTGGTCATGAAGGCATCCTCGTCTTTCGGAGTATATTCGTAGAAGTCTATTTCTTTCTCTTTTGTTTTACGTACTACCTTCGCACCGAACTTCAGTTTAGCTCCATTATTTAAACTGGCCTTGAAATTGGCCGAGAATTTCATATCTTCTTCTTTGATGTCCTCCTGTTGTTCCGTCAGTTCCTTCAAGCTGAACTTATCACTCAGTGTCAAAGTAGAACCTGTTCCAGGTGTTGCCAACGGCTGGCGTTCATCACTCAAGTCCATATCAAATTCCTGCTTTTTCAGTTGGAAGTCAAGATAACGTTCATTAGGGCGTTCTTCCGTAGCTTTTGCATAACTGGCATTCCAATCCATACCGATTGCCCCCCATAAGTGTTCTCCGCCCAAAGCGAAATCCATGGTACGCTGACGCTCCAGACGGGCATTGCGATTATCGGGAGTACCTGCTTTGGTCTGGATGCGGACTGTGCCTTTTCCGTTCTCATCCAAATCCTTGATATTGGTACGGTAACGGTTTTCCCAATCGTTACGGTTGTTGAAGATCCCTTTGAAAGTCAATTTATGGTTTTCATTGATATCAAAATCAAAAGCCGCCGAATAACTTTGACGTTCACGGGTGACAAAGTACTGGCGCATCTGATAATCGCTGACATATACTTTGCCATCTTCATTTTGTTCCCACATGAATTCAGTATCATAAGAACCGGAAGGAGCATTCTGATAAGAAGCGGAGAGCAGCATGCCCAGTCTGTCATTGAAGAAACGATCGCCGTAAGTGAAACCTAAGTTCAACTGGGCTTTCTCGCTGATCCAGTTGTAACCACTTCCCGCTGTAGCATTGATAGTGCGTTTATAAGGAGAATTTTTGGTTACCAGATTGATGGAACCACCGATAGCATCGCCGTCCATATCGGGTGTAACGACTTTGCTTACTTCGATGGTCTGAATCATATCGGCAGGAATCAAGTCCAACTGCACGTTACGGGTATCCCCTTCAGCAGATGGGACACGGTTGCCGTTAATGGTGACGGAGCTTAAATCGGCACTAGTGCCGCGGACCTGTCCGAAACGGGCCTCGCCTTGATCGTATTGCACATTGATGCCACTGATACGTTTCAATGCATCACCTATGTTTGAGTCGGGAAATTTCCCTACCTGGTCGGCAGATACAACATTAGTGATACCCAGATTATTCTTTTGTGTATTGATTGCTTTCTTCTGTCCTTGAAAAGCTCCCTTTACCTGCACTTCCTGCAGTTCCACCCCTTCATTCATCACTATATCTTTTTCTAAAGTCTTGCCTTCGGGGACGGTAACTTTCATTTCAATGGGGCTATAACCTACGTAGGTTACTTTAACTGTGTAAGTTCCGGGTTTCAGATTGGGCAGCGTATAAAAACCGTTCACATCACTGATTACTCCGGTTTTCAGATTTTCAACAAAGATGGAAGCACCCGGCAGAATTTGTTTTCCATTGTCTATCACACGTCCGCGGATAGCGCCTTGCCGGACAATGTTTTCATTTTCCTCGGCAAATGCATTTCCACAAACACCTGCCATCAGCAGCATAAGAGACACAGCTCTAACAACCTTTTTCATATACTTTTTTATGCGTTATAAATCTGCCGCAAAAGTAGATGGGTCAGGTTTCTTGAGAGTTACACTCTATTAAAGGTTTCGTGACAAAGGAGTTTCATTCCTGTTACAAGATATTCGGTGCAAGACGACGGATACAAAGTATGGACAAGGCTTACAAAACAGCAGAGTAAGATTTTTCTTACTCATGCGATCACTCTTTCGTAACTTTTGAAAAGGAACAGGTATAATATGATTAAGAAAGAAATACTTTCACAGATTATCGTAATGCTGTTATCCTTGCTATGGGTAAATGCACTGCTATCTGGATCCATAGGGAACTTACCGGACAGAAGAAATCTCTCCGGACACAAAAAAAGAAGCTGACAGTCCGGATTATCTGGTTGAACTGTCAACTTTTCGACTACAAGCCTGAGAAACCGTTCTATTTTGACCCTGCTACAATTTATAACTATAATCTTTTGTATTGAAAATCACATAAATATCCTAAACAAACACCCCCTTCAATAATTTTTAAATGACACTTTTTCCCACGACTGCTTATATAAATCGATCATTAGCTAATTCATCATACAAAGCCGCCATCCACCCAAATAATTCATCAACTTAAAATACCAACTACTAGTTGCAATAGGTGTTCCACTTTCTCCTTTCTGCATAACAATCGTACACTTCACCTCGTTTTTAACAGGAGTATAGAACTTTATATAATCTATCTTATAACTTAATACAGGAAAAGATTCCAGCATTTTTGCGACTTGATGCAATTCATTGTTATCCAATTGAATAGGTTCATTCCAAACATCTGCCGAATCGGCTTTATAAAGCATAGCTGCGGCAGATTCCAGCTGACCATTTTTCGCATATTCCATAAATTGATTTATTAGGTTTGTTATCAAAACCGTATCAACTTCCGTTAGATGAGCTACAAATTCATTAATACTCTTCTCTTCTTTGCTTTGCACCTTCTGTTTTCCTGATTGACAAGAAAAGGTTGTTAATAAAACAGTCAACAATAAAATAAATTTCAGTTTTTTCATTTCATTCTTTCCTCCTATTAAAAAAGGCCAGCCACTATGAATGGCCGGCCCTTATTTAAATTAAACTCAAAGTTATTACAATATTAGTTCTGAATAGTCTTATTGATATTCAAATCAACTTCGGTATAGATAGTACCCCACTTATAAGTAACTTCCAGCGGAACGCGGATTGTAAACTGACCTAAAGTAGTACCATTATTGTAATAATAGAATTTACCATTATCGCCAACCTTCAGAGCAGTAAATACATTGGTTGTAGATTTATCTTCACCGAAATACAATTTTACATTCTTCGTTACAGAAGATAATTTAGTAGAACCTAATGTTCCACCATTCAAAGTTGTTGTAGCGTTTTCAATATCAGCAGCAACTTTAGTTACGCCATAAAATCCATAGAAATTATATTTCTTACCATCATCACCAGTAGTATCTTCTGCTTTATCAAAATACTTGTCTCTCCAATCAATCAGATTCAAGGTCAAGCCTGCAATAGAAGCACCATTAGTAGCATCAATTAATTCATCTACATCTGACGGATCTACTGATACAGGACGCAAATATTTAGCATAGAATACGTTGTTACCCAAAGCATAATCTACATAATCGCAGTTAGCAGCATTAATTTGCAATTTAGCAGTAAATGTCTGGTCTTGTCCCAGCAAGTTGTGATCTGCATTGTTCAAAATATCTTTTGCAAAATCATTTTCTTGATATTCCATCACTGTTCCAGCAAGAACAACAACTGCTTTTGTTACAGCGTTATTAGTAGCTTGTAGAGTTTTTCCATCAGCAGATACAGTGATATCATATTGAGCACCAGAAGCACCATTCACGACATAAGCAGTTCCCTTCTTAGTCAAATGATCTTGAGGGTTAGCAAATACAACTTCCTTAGTCAACTTATCATTAGCAAATGCAGGATAAGTAGCGTCACTTGTCACGGTAATCACATTACCAGTGAAAGTATTCAAGATTTCGCTATCAAATGTACAATCATTAGAGTTATCGCTAACAACTTGATGAACATTAGCATGGATATCTGAATAACCAGAACCTGCTACAGCACCGTTCTTTTCATACCAATATTTATCAATCTTAGCAGAGTTTTCAATGGTACCATTAGGAGTAAAGTTCAAAGGACTAGGAGTCCAAGTGAAAGTAACATATACATATTGATATACACCTTCAGATACTTCATAGCTATAACGTACATTTACTGCAATACTCTTAGCACCAGCCTTAAAGATGTGATATGCCTGATTATTCTTAACTACCCAAGTCAAAACTTCAGTCATTTCATCCGCCGGATCCCAATTAGTCTGTGAAACCACACCAACCGGAGTAGTAACAGCCTTAGAATCAACAGTAATTCCATCATACTGAGTAGCATTTACCAAAGCTTGTTGCTCTACGTCTTCTACAGCACCATCCAATTTGAAATTCTTATGGAATTCATCCTTAGAAATACCAATTTCTTCCAATTGAGCCAGAATCTGTTCTTCAACTTGATGCCATGACAAACCAAGTTTAGTCTCTGTTTCTGTACAATCAACAGTATAACCATTGGCAAATGGGAAATTCGGAGTCAATACAACTTCATTCTGATTAGCAGTATCGGTAATCTTGAATTTTAAATAACCAACAGAAGCTATTTTTCCGCTAATAGTATCAGTCAAGATAACACGAACCAACGGTTCACGATCTTTTGTAGCTTTATTCTGAGTAAATCCCCAAGGTTGCTGCTTACCACCACTTGTCATCTGAGGACGAATAACAGAACCCTTCAATGCAGCATGAGCACTTTCTGAAGTTTCGTTATTACCTTTATGATAACCAACTAATTCGTAAGAATATTTGAAACCATATTTTTCTACAGTACCATCAGCAGCACGAACATCCCATTTTGAATGTGTACCTTCTTTATCTATATTAGTTCTGTGAGTATTGACCAAACGAGCAATATCGATACCATTGCTGTTCCAGACAATCTTGCAAACATGTTCATTATCAGCAATAGCTTCAGCAGCAGTTGTAAACAAGTGGCGGTCATTTGCATGAATACTATCTACAGCTGCCAATACCAAGTCCTTGTAATAAGCAGCCTTAACAGCAGCATAATCAGAAGTAACAACGGTATCCCCCTTACTTACTTGCAAAGCTAATACAGTTACTTGCTCATCATTTTCAATGTTCTTAATATCAGCATCTGTAAAATGAGCATTTACAGTCAATATACCCTTGGGGGCCTTACCGTTTGTAACATTAGTTTTTACTACTTTCGGAGCTGTCGCAGCAGAACGAGTATAATTCTTGTCATAACGCAAGAAAGTATATGCTTTTACATCACCTGGAACTTTTGCTACGGTAGGATTTACATGATAATCAGCTACCAAGTCCGGAATCATTGTAGTTGCTTCACCTACAACAGGAGCATCCTTATCATAATTTCCATCTGCATCTACTTTAGCTACTGTCAAGGTTTTATAATTAAGACCAATAGCTTCCATTGCTTCAATACCCTGATAATAGAATGCAGGTTGGAATACTAACGCCTTCAAATCAGCAACCAAAGAGAATGTAGCAGATTTTCCATCTAGTTCAATGACATAGCCAATCACCTCACCAGTTTCTTCATCTTTCACTTCTGTAATAGAACCAACGCTTTGAGGTTTCTCTACACCTGAGATTTTTACATCTCCATAATACAGATAGCCATTGTTCCACTTCAACAAAGTAGGATCAAATGCCGCAGGAGCATCAGTTGTAGGCAGGGGTGCTTCAGAAACGACCTTGTCACCATCTAACAACTGTATCTTACCATCTACAACTTTCAAAGAGTAAGTGGGAAGTTCAGCAGGCATCGGAAGTTGGAAAGTTTCACCGTTACCGCCGGTAACAGTCAACTTACCTGTTGCCGCATCATACTTGACAGCTGTGACATATTTTCCAGCTGCGGCCTGTAATTCAGACAAATCTTTAGTCAGCTTGTCCACTTTCTCGTTCAAGCTGTCGATGTCATCATCATAGTCCTTACAAGATACAAATGTTCCTGTCGAGGTAACCATCAAGGCACCAAACAGGATTGCACTTAAAAACTTTTTGTTCATAATAGAAAAACTTTAAATTTATAAATTTAAAAAACTAAAATTGATTATACATAAATCATTGATTCTAAGAGCGAATTATTCTGTTCTCGAGCTAGAAAGCGCAAAGGAGACATTCCGACTATTTTACTAAAAGAGGCATAAAAAGCACTTCTAGAGGCAAAGCCACATCGCTGTGGGAGTTCTTCTAATGAACATTTCCCAGCATGGAGTAACTCTTTGGCATATTCCACACGGTAAGTATTCAGCAACTCCTTCAAATTGCAGTTGAAATACTTGTTTACCACATTCGACAGGTAAGTTTGGTTGGTGTCTATCATAACGCTAAACTTTTTCAAAGAAAGCTCCGAATCCAAAAAAACTTGCTTTATTTCAAGGTTATACAATATACATTTATATAGGGCACAATCCACCTTTCTCCCTTCAGTTCCCTTATTGGCGAACTGTAGTTCCCACTGGCGTTCAGCAGCCTTAAGAAGCAGGCTTTTCTGCCTATTCGAAGTAGCAGTCCGTCTGTGTCGTCTCAAGAATAGATAGTCCATATTTTTATTTACTTTTAATCTTCGCTTTAACATCTTCACAACCATACATTATTATATGGCGTGTCATCAGTTATACGATAGATCTCTTATTAAGAGATATATAAGAGATATATAACACATTATAAATCAACAAAATACATTCACACAAGAATACTTTGAAAGACTAAATCATGTATTCAGAAAACGTTTTTTTTGAATCAATTATTAAATTTCCTTGCTAAATTGTTCTAATTCTCAAAACTTTGCTTAAATTTGCGACAAAATATATATCTCTTAATAAGAGATATATAATATTCCAACTTAGTATTTTTTCTATAAAGTTCTTGTAATAAGAGGATTATCTCCAAAATCAAAGAATAAAACCCAAGTAAACTTTGCCTTTTCTTTTATTCAAGTTTGTCTATTAAAAAATAGTTGTATCAGCTATAATTCACATAAAAAAACAAACCTATGACAATTGTCATATTACGGAAAAATATTGAATATTTGGAAGCTGATATTTTTTCATAACAAATAGGTGGACAAAAACAGCATAATGGTTTATGGCAATTGTTTCAAAATCTATCTGTAATCCGATTCTCCTTTACTATAAGGTATCTTCTGACAAAAGATAACAATAAAGAGATCATAGGCTGTGCCGACCTTGCAACAAACATATTCAACTCAGCCACATCAGAAAGTGCTATCATCTTTAGAGAGAACAAACACACATTTATTAAGCAAAATACTAGACACACTGATCCCGTCAAATGGAGGATACCTTGTGATATGATATCCTCTTTTTGACAAGAAACAATATCTTTACCCTATTATCACAAGAATTCCCTCAGCACCACCATATTCGCTTTGTCTATCACGGTGGTATCCAATGCTGCCAGATAAATCAAAGTCGTTTTTTCCGAATCATGTCCCATCCCTTCACTTATCACAGAAAGAGGAATATGTTTGCCTCTGGCAACACTGGCCCATGAATGGCGCGCCACATACATAGTCAAAGGATGAACAAGCCCCAACTTTTTCCCTATTTCTTTTAGCCTTCTGTTCACCAAGCAAATTGAATTTTTATATTGCAATCTTTCATCTTTCCTGATATGAATTATAATAGGAAGAAGATAAGTCGAATAGTTTCCGGGATATTTATCCACTATATCCTGCATGCATTTCTCCCATCTGATGGAAAGCAACTGACCGGTTTTCTTTCTTCTATAAATCAGCATACCATTATTTAAATCTGTTTTTTTAAGAAAAGCCATGTCCACAAATGACATTCCCCGGGTATAAAAGCTGAACATAAACATATCACGCGCAAACTCCATTGACTGAGAGTGACTTAAATCCATCTCCTTCAGTTGTCTGATTACTTTAAAAGAAATGGCCCGCTTCACCGTTTTTTCCACTCCCGTATAGACGTGCTTAAAAGGAAAACGCTGTCTGATCACCCCTTTATCTACTGCACGATTATACGTTGCACGCAAAATACGCATATAAAAAGAAACGGTGTTCATACTTGCTCCCTGCTCCTTTAAATAAGTTTCATACCCCATCATCAACTCGGCATCCATATTGCTCAACAGAACATCCTTGCCATCCATAAATTTCATAAAACTGTTCAGTGTAGCTCTATACGTCTCACTGGTACGCAATTTTCCCGATTGTCTCAGACTGGCAATATTCACTTGCATAAAGGAAGACAGTGTCTTCTTACCTGAAAAGGATAATCTTTTACTTCTTACTCTAGTTGATTCCACCATAATACTTGTTTTTAAGTTGATTCTTTTTTTCTGTAAAAACCTCAAGCCAAGATAAACGATTATTCCCAGCGGTCCTTTATAAGGTATGCAATAGGGGAGATTGTTCAAAGAAACAGGAATTTTTCACTGCATTTAAAAACAAAAACGCATGTTTATTCCTTTTAAAGAATTATATTTGTAGAAGAAAGCCACAAACCTGTGTCTATGATGAAAAGAATAGAATTCATATATTTATTGACCGGTTTCTGTACAATCTGCTCGTGTACCTCGAAAGCAAATAGCGAAATTAAGGAAGTGATAACAGAGGTACACAATACTGTGACAGAAGCCATCACCGAGATTGTAGAAAAAGATATCAAACCCGAAGACATCAGGCTTGACAAGGAACTGCTGTATGATAAACATACTTTGAAGGATACCTATCCTTATAAAGACACCACCCGCCATTTCCAATGGGAGAAAATAAAGGAGCGGCTGGCATTGTTGGAGAATATTCGAAAAAAGCCGGCACAATGGTGCATCTTACAGAATTATAAAAACCGGAACGGAGAAGCGCCTTTAGTGAAAAGTTTTAAAAGGGATGCATACAAACGGATAGCCGACACATTGGGAGTGGAACGCTATCAGGGAATTCCTCTTTTCCTAACAGATGACACCCTTACTGCCGAACGCTACGGACTGGATGGACTTCTTACCCGTCACCTAGGTGAGGAAGGAAAGTTCACCAAAGTAGAACCTGTCTTTATAGGTGGCGAATGGTATGCTCCGACAAAATATATAAAACTGATTCCCGACAGCGTAGTGTTCAACAAAGCTATTTTTATAGACCGCCATAATCAGAATATAACTACTTTGGAACGGAAAGAAAGGGGCTACTGGCTGATACGTAGCATGAATCCTGCTACAACAGGACAACATCGTCCTCCATACGCCCAAGAAACTCCATTGGGTATGTTCGTTCTGCAAGAGAAAAAGACCAAGATGATTTTTCTAAAAGACGGTTCTGCCGCCACCGGTGGTTTTGCACCTTACGCCAGCCGTTTCAATAATGGTGGTTATATTCACGGAGTACCCACCAATGCACCGGCAACAGGGATCATAGAATACAGTTATACGTTGGGTACCATCCCCCGCTCACATATGTGTGTAAGAAATGCCACCTCTCATGCCAAGTTTATTTTCGAATGGGCACCTGTTAATGAGACGATTATATTTGTTTTGGAATAGAAATGTGCGTAACTTTGCACCCGTTATCCAGTTTTTCCATACGTATGCAGAAAGCTTTTTTACTCCTGTTCCTATTCCTCTTTCCGTCGAGCAATGTATCGACCCGGACGGCTACACCCGAAAAGAAAGTTGCTACATCTGTCCCTGCACCTCAAAAAATGGACGGCGAACAATTATTCGAAGATATGCAATTGGGAGGGGTGGTCAATTTCCTGGCATTCCGACAGGCTGTGGCAGGATACAACTTGATTAAACAAAAAAGCAAATCCATACTGACATTGATTGATTTCACCAAATCCTCTACCGAAAAACGTTTGTTTGTCTTTGACATGGAACAGAAAAAGATGCTATACTCATCAGTGGTCTCTCATGGGAAAAACAGCGGCGAGAACTATGCTACCTCTTTCTCCAACGAAGTCGGCTCTTATAAAAGTTCCCTCGGCTTCTATCTTACCGGAAACACTTATCAAGGCAGAAACGGATACTCCCTTTTATTGGACGGGCTGGAAAAAGGAATCAATGACCGGGCCCGTGAACGTGCCATCGTAGTTCATGGCGCCGCATACGCCAACCCTTCCGTCTGCAAATCAGGCAGACTGGGACGAAGCTTCGGTTGTCCGGCTTTGCCACAGGCACTGACCAAACCTATTATCAATACGATAAAAGGGGGAAGCGTACTCTTTATCTATGCCAATAATAAAGAGTATATGGCTAAAAGCTCTATTTTGCCTAACCAGACATCACAAGAATTATTTACTGAAGCATGTGAAAGTGAGCAAACCGTTTCAGCTCATTTATAGTTTCTCCTCAAGCGGTTCCTTCATTATTTCTTAGTTATTTTCTTTTCTTCTGATTTCAAACGGCGTTCCACTTTCTTTAAATCTTCGCCTGCAGGCAATTGTTCCGGATAGATTCCTCGGCTTACCATCATAGTAGTTTTGAGCAAAAGCTATAGCCGGTTTACGCGCATCACCGTTTTGAGCAGTCAAATAACAGGCATAACGGGTAAAATAGATATCATCTATCTCTCTTTCTGCACCAGCCCCCACAGAAACCATTTTGCTGACATCAGCAAAATGGTAGGCCACATATTCCCCCCTCTTATTACTTGTTATTACGTCAATGCCTTCCTTCTACTACAGAATTCACACTGCATATTTGCACAAATATAACCTTTTATTATCAGATCCGACCAACAAAACTCTTTTTCCTAACTATTTCGATTCTTATATTATCCGTTTCTTCTAGAACAGACTTATTCCAAGAGTTATTTTACATTTCATTAGTATCCATTTCAAAGCATATTTAAATCCATAAAAAACATTTTTCTTTATATACCCGACAAATAGCAAACTACCAAACGTCTTTTTTACTCTTTTTGATATTCTTTAAACTCACGAGAATCGCTTAAACGCTTCCTTCTCGTCCCGTTCATCGAAATAATCAAATGAGAGAGTAGTTTGCCCTTAAAATCATTTCATACTATTTTGCTATCGTGTTCAAACAAAGATTGGAAATAAAAATAAGAGAATTGAATCTTTTCTAATTCAAAAACGAATAAATTGACTACTTTTGTCCGAGTTATTACTAATAAAACTAGCGATATGGTTCTGAACTACATTTGGATAGCCTTTTTTCTGATAGCCTTCGTAGTAGCGTTGATGCGACTCGTTTTCCTTGGCGACACACAAGTGTTTCCCGAAATTATCAACTCTACTTTCAATTCCTCCAAAACCGCTTTTGAGATTTCATTGGGACTGACCGGTGTCCTTTCTCTTTGGCTGGGTATCATGAGAATAGGTGAACAGGGCGGAGTCATCACTCTGTTTTCCCGATTGCTGGGACCTCTGTTCAGCAAACTTTTTCCCGATATTCCCAAAGGACATCCAGTAACAGGCAGTATCTTTATGAACCTGGCGGCCAATATGCTGGGGCTGGATAATGCCGCCACTCCCTTAGGACTGAAAGCAATGGAGGGCCTGCAAGAATTGAACCCCAAGAAAGATACTGCCAGCAATCCCATGATCATGTTTCTGGTACTGAATACATCAGGGCTTACACTGATTCCTATCAGCATCATGGTATATCGTGCACAGCTGGGAGCAACCCAACCTACAGATATATTTGTACCCATCCTGCTGGCAACCTTCTTCTCCACTTTGGCAGGCATTGTAGCAGTAAGTATTTATCAGAGAATCAATCTGTTTAACCGCACTATCCTCCTCTTTTTAGGAGGAATGAGTTTGCTGGTAGCAGGAATTATTTATTTCTTCAATACCTTGTCACGAGATCAGATAGATATTTACTCCACCACTTTCGCCAATGTTTTCCTATTCCTTATCATCATCGGCTTTATTGTGGCAGGGATCAGAAAAAGAATCAATGTCTATGACTCCTTTGTCGAAGGGGCCAAAGAAGGATTCAGCACCGCCGTGCGCATCATTCCTTATCTGGTAGCCATACTGGTAGGTATCGGAGTCTTCCGCGCATCGGGTGCGATGGACTATTTGATTGACGGTATCGGCAACGCCGTAAAGCTATGCGGTATCGACAGTGATTTCGTAGGAGCGCTCCCTACGGCGCTGATGAAACCTTTGAGCGGAAGCGGGGCACGAGGGTTGATGGTAGATGCCATGACCACATACGGTCCCGATTCCTTTGTAGGCCGACTGTCCTGTATCTTCCAAGGCTCCACAGACACCACCTTTTATATTCTGGCGGTATATTTCGGCAGCGTAGGAATAGTGAGGACACGCCACGCCGTTCCTTGCGGACTGCTAGCCGATGCGGCAGGGGTCATTGCAGCTATTCTTATCTGTTATCTTTTCTTCGGCTGAAATACTTTCCTTATCTTTGTACATTATAAAAAAATAATCAGCCTATGATAAGTTATCAAACCGAAGGGGTAAAAATGCCCGATATCAAAAAGAAAAAAACCACCGGATGGATTAAAGAAGTAGCCGCCTGCTATGGAAAAAGAGTGGGAGAAATCGCCTACATCTTCTGTTCGGACGATAAAATTCTGGAAGTGAACCGACAGTATCTGCAACATGATTATTACACGGATATCATCACTTTCGACTATTGTGAAGGCGACCGTATTTCCGGCGACTTATTCATCAGCTTGGATACTGTCCGCAGCAATGCAGAACAATTTGAGCAACCCTACGACCGCGAGCTTCACCGGGTGATTATTCATGGTATCCTGCACTTGTGCGGCATCAACGACAAAGGCCCCGGTGAACGGGAGATTATGGAAGCCGCCGAAAACAAAGCGCTGGCATTGATTTCCCTATAACAGGACATACAAGGCAGAACAACCTATAAAAGCTACGGGCATAGTTCGCAAGAATGATTGCCCGTAACCTTTTAAAGACATGCCCATAATTAGGAAAACTTTCCGCCGGACGGATAAAAAACGTCGAAAGCTGTACATACACAGCTACATTTCTTCCCTTATCTTCTTGCTTTTTCGGATTAATTGCTTTATTTTGTGAATTGAAAAACAGATAAACACAAAATATATGGAAGCTAACGTATATTTTTTCGCTGCATTAGTAAGTACGGGAATCTTTCTTCTGCAATTCATCTTATCCATCTTTTTCGGCAGTATGGACACCGACATAGACGTTAATGCCGATGGCAACGCCGATATAGACATGAGCAGCGTACTCTCCTTCAAAGGACTGATTCATTTCTGCATGGGTTTCGGTTGGTTCATGTATTTATGCCAGCCTCCCTACATTGTCTTACATTACCTGGGCGCCGTGATAAGCGGCAGCTTTTTTGTCTTCGTCCTAGCTTGGATTTATAAACTCTGCTATAAGCTGAAACAAGAAAACAAGCCCGAACAGGGAGAAGAATTAATAGGCAGGAAATGCGAAATATATACCCGCTGCCAAGAACAAGAACAGGCAGGAACAAACTATGTGGTCTATATCGCCATCAATGGCGCACAAAGAGAACTTACCGTGCGGAGCATACAGGGTAAAAGCTACCGGGAAGGCGATATCCTCACACTGAAGGATTACAAGGAAGGAATCTATTATATTGATTAAATAAACCCTAAAAACGCAATCATTTATGGATGAGCAGATTCTCATTTATGCAGCTATTCTGGTAGCTGTCATCGTCCTGACCATCGTCGGGATTTTAAGTCGTTACCGCAAGTGCAAGAGCGACGAGGTATTGGTAGTATATGGTAAGACCGGCGACAAGAAATCGGCTAAACTGTATCACGGAGGAGCTGCTTTTGTATGGCCCATTATCCAGGGATACTCTTTCCTGAACATGAAACCCATGCAGATTGACTGCAAACTGACCGGTGCCATTTCCAAACAAAACATCCGCGTAGATGTGCCCACTACCATCACTGTGGCCGTAAGCACAGAGCCCGAAGTTATGCAGAATGCAGCCGAACGCTTACTGGGACTGAATATCGAAGCACAACAGGAACTGATTAAAGACGTTGTTTACGGACAAATGCGTCTGGTCATTGCCGACATGACCATCGAACAACTGAACAGTGATCGTGATACATTCCTTGAGAACTGCCGCAAGAACATCGACTCCGAATTGAAGAAATTCGGTCTTTACCTGATGAACATCAACATCAGCGATATCCGCGATGAAGCCGATTATATCGTCAATCTGGGAAAAGAAGCCGAAGCGAAAGCCAAGAACGAAGCCTTGGCTAACATTGAAGAACAACAGAAACTGGGTGCCATCAAGATTGCGGAACAACAAAAAGAACGTGCCACCAAAGTAGCGGAAACCAACCGCGACAAGAACACTCAACTGGCCGATACGCAACGTGACGAGGAAATTAAAGTAGCCATAGCCGACAAGGAACGTGAATCGAAAGTAGCAGAAGAAAATGCCGAAAAAGAATCACGTATCGCCAAAGCCAGCGCCTCTATGGAGGTGAACAAGGAACAGGCGCGTACCGAACAGGAAAGCCGTACGGCAGAGCTCCAATCCGATATGGAAATAAAGCAGGCGGAAGCACAAAAGAAATCGGCCATCGGGCAAAATAACGCTGCCAAAGAGGTTGCCGAAAGCAATGCGGAACTGGAAGTTACCAAGGCGGAAGCCTCTAGAAAAGCCGGTGAAGCACAAGCCCGGACACAAGCTGCCGTCCTCACCGCACAGGAAAACGCACAGCGTGAAATAGAAGAAGCGAAAGCCCGCAAAGTGGAACAGGCCTTGAAAGCGGATAAGATTGTTCCTGCCGAAATAGCCAAACAGCAGGCCATCTTGGATGCGGACGCATTGGCCGAGCAAATAAAACGTAAGGCAAATGCAGAAGCGGAAGCTATCCTGGCCAAAGCACAGGCGGAAGCCAAGGCCATCCAGATGAAACTGGAAGCAGAAGCGGAAGGCAAGAAGAAATCCTTGCTGGCCGAAGCGGAAGGTTTCGAGGCCATGGTGAAGGCTGCCGAGCGCAATCCCGAAATCGCCATCCAATACAAGATGGTTGACCAATGGAAGGAAATCGCTTCGGAACAGGTTAAGGCATTTGAACATATCCAACTGGGAAATGTTACTGTATTTGACGGTGGCAACGGCACAACGTCCAATTTCTTGCAGAATGTGGTCAGCAAAGTGGCTCCCGCACTGGGTATTCTAGACAAGCTTCCCATTCATGATACCTATCAGAACATTGTCAATCCTTCCTCGAAAGGAAATGCACAGAATAAACCTGAGAAAGAGGATTTTGAACCGGTAGACAAGGACGGAAAGAAACGCCCGACCGACACCCCTCCTGCTCCGGACAAGAAATAACAGGAAATAGTTTACTTTAAGAATAGCGTTTGTATGATGTGGCGGCAGAAACAGATTTCTGCCGCCACACATTCTTTTTAACCGTATTATCACCGCTTTACAGAGTAAAATTCGTAATTTTGCAATCGGTAAAAAGAAATAAATCAATGGATTTTAAGTACGACGTTATTGTAATAGGCGCCGGACACGCAGGCTGTGAAGCAGCCGCGGCCGCAGCCAATATGGGTTCGAAGACCTGCCTGATTACCATGGATATGAACAAAATCGGGCAAATGAGTTGTAACCCTGCCGTAGGTGGCATCGCCAAGGGACAAATCGTAAGAGAGATAGACGCATTAGGTGGCTACATGGGACTGGTTACAGACCGTACAGCCATACAGTTCCGTATGCTCAACCGCTCCAAAGGTCCCGCTATGTGGAGCCCCCGCGCCCAATGTGACCGCGGCAAGTTTATCTGGGCATGGCGCGAGATTCTGGAGAATACTCCCAATCTGCACATTTGGCAAGATACCGTAGAAGAACTAATCGTGGAAAACGGCGAAGCGACCGGAGTCATGACTTGCTGGGGAGTGACTTTCCATGCTAAATGTATCGTGCTCACCGCAGGAACCTTCCTGAACGGACTGATGCACATCGGGCATAAACAACTGGCAGGAGGACGCATGGCCGAACCTGCCTCCTACCATCTGACCGAATCAATCACCCGCCAGGGAATCACCGCCGGACGCATGAAGACCGGTACGCCTGTCCGCATAGACGGGCGCAGCGTACACTACGACCTGATGGAAACACAGGACGGAGAAAACGACTTCCATCGCTTTTCGTTCATGAGCGAACCGCGCAAACTGAAACAACTGCAATGCTGGACCTGCTTTACCAACGAAGAGGTACACGAGATACTACGGAAAGGTCTGCCCGACTCTCCCCTTTTCAACGGACAAATCCAAAGCATCGGACCGCGTTATTGTCCCAGTATAGAAACCAAAATCGTAACCTTCCCCGACAAGCCGCAACATCAGCTTTTCCTGGAACCCGAAGGAGAAACCACACAGGAACTTTACCTGAACGGGTTCTCTTCTTCACTGCCCATGGACATACAGTTGGCGGCATTGAAGAAAGTACCCGCATTTAAGGACTTGGTAGTCTATCGTCCGGGATACGCCATCGAATATGATTACTTCGACCCCACCCAACTGAAACATACGTTGGAATCGAAAATAATCAAGAACCTGTTCCTTGCCGGACAAGTAAACGGAACTACCGGTTACGAAGAAGCAGGCGGACAGGGAATCATTGCCGGCATCAACGCACACATCAATTGCCACGGTGGCGAACCGTTCACACTGGGACGGGACGAGGCCTACATCGGTGTCTTGATTGACGATCTGGTTACAAAAGGTGTGGACGAACCTTATCGTATGTTCACCTCCCGTGCCGAATACCGCATCCTGCTCCGACAAGACGATGCAGATATGCGCCTTACCGAACGCGCCTACAAGCTGGGACTGGTAAAACAAGACCGTTACGAACATCTTTGCAGCAAACAGGAAGCCGTGAGCCGAATCATCGACTTTGCCAAAACCTTCTCCATCAAAGCCGCATTAATCAATGATGCTTTGGAAAGTTTAGGTACTGCCCGTCTGACACACGGCTGCAAACTAATCGACCTGCTGAACCGTCCGCAGATTACTATCGAAAATATAGCCGGGCACATTCCGGCTTTCAAAGCCCTGCTGGACCAAATCACCGACCGTAAAGAAGAAGTGATTGAAGCCGCCGAAGTGCTGATCAAATACCAAGGATACATTGACCGCGAACGAATGATCGCCGACAAGATACATCGCCTGGAAGCCATCCGCATCAAAGGCAAGTTCGACTACAACTCATTGAACTCGCTCTCTACCGAAGCCCGGCAGAAACTGATGAAGATAGATCCCGAGACTTTGGCGCAAGCCAGCCGCATACCGGGCATCTCTCCTAGCGACATCAATGTCTTACTAGTCCTGCTGGGACGGTGAAACAAGGTATGTTTCACGTGAAACAAGTAATTTAATAGACTAACAATAAAATACTGGTTATGAGCAAAGAAACGCTTAAAGCAAACTTAAGAGAAATTCCAGATTTCCCCATTCCGGGAATTCTGTTTTACGATGTGACAACCCTGTTCAAAAACCCCGAATGCTTGCAGGAAATACTAGATACTCTATACGAGATGTACAAGGACAAAGGCATCACCAAAGTAGTAGGAATTGAATCGCGTGGCTTCATTATGGGTGGTGCGCTGGCGGCACGGTTAGGTGCCGGATTCGTGATGGCACGCAAGCCGGGCAAACTTCCCGCAGAAGTAGTAGAGGAAACATACGCAAAAGAGTATGGAACCGACACCATTCAGATACATAAAGACGCCATCGATGAGAACGACGTGGTTCTGCTGCACGATGATTTATTGGCTACCGGCGGAACCATGGCGGCCACTCATCGCTTGGTACAAAGATGTGGCGCCAAAAAGATTTTCATCAATTTCATTATCGAACTGGGAGGTCTGAACGGCAGAAAGGCATTCCCCGAAGATATCACGGTGGATACACTGCTTACTTTATAGTGTCACACAACATGTCCATCAAAACGGGCCCCATCATCGTTCACAATAAAAAGAGATCTATGGAATGAGATGGACGATGAAACCGAAAGATATATATCTTCAGGCTGTAAGATATATAATGTTACAGCTTGAAGATATATAATGTTACAACCGAAAGATATAGGATGTTGCGGCTGCAACATCAACTCAAGAAACAGTTCTGCCAACCGGCAATATTCAATAAGCATGTATGGAAAAAGAAGAGATTACAACCAATGATTATCTGAAAGGAATTGTACTAAACCTGCCCGACAGCCCCGGCATTTACCAATACTTGAACTCCGAAGGAACCATTATCTACGTTGGAAAGGCAAAAAACCTGAAGCGCAGAGTCTCTTCTTATTTTAATAGAGAACACCCCAACGGCAAGACACGATTACTGGTCAGCAAAATTGCAGATATCCGTTATATCGTGGTAAAAACAGAAGAAGACGCTCTTTTACTCGAAAACAACCTGATAAAGAAATACAAGCCACGTTACAATGTATTGCTGAAAGATGACAAGACTTACCCCTCTATTTGTGTAAGCAACGAATATTTCCCACGTATCTTCAAAACCCGGCAAGTCATCCGCAACGGGTCCTCTTATTATGGTCCGTACAGTCACATGCCCTCCATGCTTGCCGTGATGGACTTGATCAAAAAGCTCTACCCCATCCGTACCTGCAAACTCAATCTAAGTCCCGAAAACATTCGCGCCGGCAAGTTCAACGTATGTCTGGAATATCACATAAAGAACTGCAAAGGGCCCTGCATCGGGCAGCAGTCACACGAGGAATACATGAAGAATATCGGTGAAATCAAAAATATTCTGAAAGGAGATACCCAGATTGTAAGTGACCTGCTGATGGAAGAGATGCAAGCGCTTGCTGCCGAAATGAAATTTGAGGAAGCACAGAAAATAAAAGAGAAATATGACTTGATAGAAAACTATCGTTCCAAGAGCGAAGTCGTTAATTCCATCATTCATAATGTGGATGTGTTCTCCATTGAAATGGAAGAAAATTCAGCCTATATCAACTATCTGCATATCACAAACGGATGCATCAACCAAGC
Source organism: uncultured Phocaeicola sp. (assembly GCA_958434805.1). Next base: position 17,391 of record CAUBDX010000025.1, on the reverse strand, counting down.
CTTCACCTTCGAATACAAGAAACGTCTGAACGAAACGAAAGAAGAACTTCTACAATTGGGCATTATTGAGATGCGTGAACGATATAAGAGCACTTCCCGCGAAATCATCGTACCTTTTGAACTGGATATGGAGATGAACAATGTATCCTTTACCGTTCCCCAACGAGGAGAAAAGAAGCATTTGCTGGATCTTTCCGTAATGAACGTGAAACAGTATAAAGTGGACCGCTTGAAACAGGCGGAAAAGTTGAATCCTGAACAAAGAAGCGTCCGTCTGATGAAAGAAATCCAGGAGCAGCTGCACATGAAAAAACTACCGAACCACATCGAATGTTTCGATAATTCCAATATTCAAGGCTCGGACGCGGTGGCCGCCTGCGTCGTTTTCAAAAAGGCGAAACCAAGCAAGAAGGAGTACCGGAAATACATCATCAAGACTGTGACCGGACCCGACGATTACGCCTCGATGAAAGAGGTGGTACGCCGCCGGTATAGCCGTGCCATAGAGGAAGGTTCCCCCCTGCCCGACCTCATCATTACCGACGGTGGAAAGGGGCAAATGGAAGTGGTGAGAGAAGTGATAGAGGACGAACTTCATCTGGATATCCCCATAGCCGGACTGGCCAAAGACCGCAAGCACCGTACCTCGGAATTGTTATACGGATTCCCTCCGCTGACCATCGGTGTGAAGCAAAGCACTCCCTTGTTCCATCTGTTGGAAAACATACAGAACGAGGTACACCGCTTCGCCATCACCTTTCACCGGGACAAACGAAGCAAGAGTCAGGTGGCGTCCGCTTTGGACAATATCAAGGGAATAGGCGAAAAAAGAAAGACCGCCCTGCTGAAAACATTCAAAAGCGTCAGCCGCATCAAGCAAGCCTCACTGGAAGAGATTGCAGCCGTGGTAGGTGAAGCAGCCGCTAAAAATATCAAAGAAAATCTCACAGAATAAAAGGGATTTCCTACCTTTGCATACATCTACTACAGGGACATGCTCTGCCTCGTATCAGTCCAGGCAAGAAGCCGGCAACATATTGTCCATTGTAGAAGCGGAGACATTACCGATAAACAACTAGAATTTTTCTAACAAGAAATTAAAGAATATAAATATGAGAGTAGTTATTCAACGAGTAAGCCACGCCTCTGTTACCATAGAAGGCGTATGCAAATCGGCGATAAAAGAAGGATTCATGATATTGGTTGGCATTGAAGAAGCTGATACACAAGAAGATGCCGACTGGTTATGCAAAAAAATAATAGGACTGAGAGTCTTTGACGATGAAAATGGAGTCATGAATAAATCTATCCTAGAGGTAGGAGGCAACATATTGGTGATCAGCCAATTCACACTACACGCATCTACAAAAAAAGGCAACCGTCCCTCCTATATCCGTGCTGCAAAGCACGATGTAGCCATCCCCCTCTACAATTATTTCTGCCAAGAACTGAGCATCGGTCTGGGCAAAGAAGTAGGAACCGGAGAATTCGGAGCAGACATGAAAGTTGAACTTCTGAACAACGGTCCTGTTACTATATGTATGGACACCAAAAACAAGGAATAATGACACTGGAAGAAGCACAAAAAGAAGTGGACCGCTGGATTAAAACGTATGGTGTACGTTACTTCAGCGAACTGACCAATATGGCCGTTCTGACCGAGGAAGTAGGCGAACTGGCACGTGTGATGGCACGCAAATACGGAGATCAGTCTTTCAAGCAAGGAGAGAAAGACAACCTTGCCGATGAAATGGCAGATGTACTGTGGGTCCTTATCTGTCTGGCCAACCAGACCGGAGTAAACCTGACCGAAGCCTTCCGTCAAAACTTGGAGAAGAAAACAAATAGAGATAAAGACAGACATAAAAACAATCCCAAATTATAAAGAATTATGGAACATAATCACGAATTCGAAGGTGGACATGAACACCGTCATGACCACGATCATGGACCTGAGCACAGCAAGTACGAAGAAGCACTTGCCAAGTATAACATCCGTTTGCACGATGAGGATGTAAAAGCGAAAACTGCCCTACTCATCGAAAAACATGTAGCAGAAAACAATACACCGGACGTAAAGAAATTCCTGTTCCATTGCATTGACCTAACCACTTTAAAGTGTACTGATTCAGATGAAAGTGTAATGAAATTCACCGGAAAAGTAAATGAATTTGTTGACAAGTACCCCGATCTGGACAATGTAGCCGCAATCTGTGTATATCCTAATATGGCAGAAGTAGTCAACGACACCTTGGAAGCAGATCATGTAAACATAGCCTGTGTATCGGGCGGTTTCCCCTCTTCGCAAACCTTTACCGAAGTAAAGGTAGCCGAAACAGCCATGGCTCTCCATACCGGAGCTGATGAGATAGATATCGTTATCCCGGTAGGCAAGTTCCTGAGTGGGGATTACGAAGGAATGTGTGATGAAATAGAAGAATTAAAAGCTGTATGTGGTGAGCATCACCTGAAAGTGATCTTGGAAACCGGAGCACTGGGAAGCGCATCCAACATCAAAAAAGCGTCCATTCTATCGATGTATTCCGGAGCCGATTTCATCAAAACCTCTACCGGAAAGGAAAACCCCGCCGCTACTCCTGAAGCTGCCTTGGTGATGTGCGAGGCTATCAAAGAATACTATATGACAACAGGCCGCAAAGTAGGATTCAAACCCGCCGGAGGAATTAATACCGTACACGATGCTTTGGTTTACTATACCATTGTAAAAGAAGTGTTAGGTGAAGAATGGCTGACAAACGAGTTATTCCGCTTAGGAACAAGCCGCTTGGCCAATCTGCTTCTCTCAGAAATTGTAGGTCAAGAAACCAAGTTCTTCTAAACAAAGAACTGTTTCACTATTTAAATAACAACCATATTTAAAGTGACCGGAATGAGCCTTATCTATTCCGGTTATTTTAAAGGTAAACCTTCTACCAAAGAAAGGCGTACCTCAAAAAGTTCGGGCGTGATCCTTATTGTATAAAGGACTACGCCCGAACTTTTTGAAGTACATATCTTCAACAATCGTACTATTTATCTCTTTCAATCACATAATCAATATAAGCAGTCAAAGCATCTTTTACAGCTTGACCGGCTGATTGTGGAAGTAAAGCCAACGCTTTATTACGATAATCCACCATTGCCTGCCTGGCATACTCTATCCCTCCCTTCACCTTAGTATATTCGATGAAACGGGCAATATCTTCATCCGAAGCGTCTAATGCCCGGATGCGTAGCGCCAGTTTCCGCATCTCCTCATCATCAAACATATTCAACACATACAAAGCCGGCAATGTCAGCTTCCCTTCACGCATATCGTTCCCGGTAGGTTTACCTATCTCATCAGAAGAATAATAGTCGAAAATATCATCCTTTATCTGGAAAGCAATACCAATCATTTCGCCAAACAGACGAGCATTTTTCACCATTTCATCGGATGCATGCACCGAAATAGCCCCCGCTTCCGCACTGGCAGTAAACAATGCAGCCGTCTTTTTACGAATGACATCATAATACACTTCTTCCGAGAACTCAGAAGCATTAATATTCGCCAATTGAATAATCTCGCCTTCAGATAAGTTCTGTCCCAAACAAGCCACCAAATCTACAATTGTAATCTCGCGGGTCATGGCAGAATGCTTCAGGCTGGTTGCCAGCATATAGTCGCCTACCAGAACCGACACCTTATTATTATAGATAGCATTTACCGAAGACTGCCCACGGCGCTTGTCACTCTCATCCACCACATCATCGTGCACCAGGCTGGCCGTATGGAGCAACTCCAATGAAAGAGCCGCATGAAGCGTAGAATCATTGATTTCACCGAATAATTTAGCAATCAACAACGCCAATATGGGACGCATCATCTTGCCATTTCTCTGCTTAATATAGGATAATACCTCACTAAGTAAAGAATTGGAACTTTGGAGCGAAGAGTCAAACAACCTTCTAAATTCCTCAAACTCCTTGTCAATAGGCAATTTGATTTGCTGTAATTTGTCCATGCAGGTTAATTTGTGCACAAAAGTAGTAATAAAAGACGGAATACGGTATTTTTTTGTACTTTTACAATGAAAAAACTAAAGATTTTTAAGAATGGACAAACTTTTTCTATTAGATGCTTATGCATTAATATACCGTGCGTATTACGCTTTCATCAAAAGCCCGCGTATTAACTCCAAGGGTTTCAACACTTCAGCCGTACTGGGATTTGTCAATACACTGGAAGAGGTCTTGAAGAAAGAAAATCCTACGCACATCGGTGTGGCATTTGATCCCGCCGGTCCCACCTTCCGGCACGAAGCCTATGAACAGTATAAGGCACAACGTGAAGAAACACCCGAAGTAATCCGTTTGTCCGTACCCATTATAAAGGATATTATACGGGCCTACCGTATTCCTATTCTGGAAGTACCGGGATACGAGGCCGACGACGTGATCGGTACACTGGCCACCGAAGCCGGCAAACGGGGGATCACTACTTATATGATGACACCGGACAAAGACTATGGCCAACTGGTGGGCGGAAATGTTTTCATGTACCGTCCCAAGCATACAGGCGGTTTTGAAGTGATGGGAATAGAAGAGGTAAAGGCAAAGTTCGATATCCAGTCACCCGCACAAGTCATTGATATGCTGGGACTGATGGGCGATAGTTCCGACAACATTCCCGGTTGTCCGGGCGTGGGCGAGAAAACAGCACAAAAGTTAATCGCGCAATATGGCAGCATCGAGAACCTCCTCTCCCACTCTGCCGAACTGAAAGGAGCCTTGAAGACCAAAGTGGAAACTAACCGGAAAATGATTGAGTTCTCCAAGTTTCTGGCAACTATCAAGATTGATGTCCCCATCGCTTTGAACATGGACGAACTGAAAAGAGAAGAACCGAATGAAGAGGAACTACGGAAGATTTTTGAAGAGATGGAGTTCCGTACCCTCATCGACCGCGTTTTCAACCGAGACAAGAAATCCGCCTTCGCCGGAACATACACCGATGCGACCGGAAACGACCCGCAAGGACGAAACCGTACACCGGGAGGAAGCGCCCGGCAGGGAAATACGCCGAACGGTTCGGGACAACTCTCCCTTTTCGGCGAACCAGCTTCGAACGGTGAATCACCCGCTTCCCCGTCTTCTCCTCAAGGCAATCTCTTTGCAGAATTTACCGACGGAGGGACGGAAAGTGAGAAATATTCGAATCTAGCATGTTTAGATAATTTAAAATACGACTATCAACTCGTTGATACAGAAGAGAAAAGAACTGAATTATTACAAAACTTACTTACAAAAGAAATTTTCAGTCTAGACACAGAAACAACAGGAACCGATCCCATCACCGCAGAACTCGTGGGAATGAGTTTCAGCTATGCCGAAAATCAAGCATTTTATGTTCCTGTACCTGCCGATCGGGCTGAAGCGCAAAAAATAGTTAATGAGTTCCGGCCGGCTTTCGAAAAAGAAGGAGTATTGAAAGTAGGGCAAAATATAAAATACGATATGCTGGTACTGGGCAACTACGGAACCGAAGTGCGCGGTCCCCTGTTCGATACCATGGTGGCACATTATGTACTACAACCGGAATTGCGTCACAACATGGACTACCTTGCCGAAATCTACCTGCATTATCAGACTATCCACATCGAAGAACTGATTGGTCCTAAAGGCAAAGGTCAAAAGAATATGCGCGACCTCTCCCCCGAAGCTATCTATAAGTACGCATGCGAGGATGCTGATGTCACACTGAAATTGAAAAACATCTTGGAACAGGAATTGAAAACCAACGATGCGGAAAAACTCTTCTACGAAATAGAAATGCCCCTGGTACCCGTACTTGCTTATATGGAACGCAACGGTGTACGTGTAGACACTGAAGCCTTAAAACAGACCTCGGAACATTTCACCGCCCGCATGAACCAAATAGAAGAAGAAGTGCACCAACTGGCAGGTACGGATTTCAACATAGCTTCACCCAAACAGGTAGGTGAAGTGCTTTTTGACAAACTGCGCATCGTGGAGAAGGCCAAGAAAACCAAAACCGGACAATATGTCACCAGTGAAGAAGTATTGGAAAGTCTGCGAGGAAAACACGAAATAGTAGGCAAGATATTGGAACACCGCGGTCTGAAGAAGCTTCTCGGTACTTATATTGATGCTCTGCCCCTATTGATTAATAAAGAAACAGGTAAAATTCATACTTCGTTCAATCAAACGGTCACTGCTACCGGCCGGCTCAGTTCCAGCAACCCGAACCTTCAGAACATCCCTATCCGCAACGAAGACGGCAAGGAAATCCGTAAGGCTTTCATCCCCGATGATGGCTGCGAATTTTTCTCCGCCGACTATTCACAGATTGAGCTACGCATTATGGCACACCTTAGCGGAGATACCAATATGATAGAGGCTTTCAAGGAAGGAGATGACATTCATGCCGCCACCGCAGCAAAAGTATATAAGATAAGTATAGACAAAGTTACCCGCGAACAACGCAGTAAAGCAAAAACAGCTAATTTCGGTATCATCTACGGCATCAGCGTATTCGGACTGGCAGAACGTATGAATGTAGACCGCAAAGAGGCAAAAGAACTAATAGACGGCTACTTCGAAACTTATCCCCAAATAAAGGAATATATGGACAAAAGCATTGACCTTGCCCGCGGACAAGGATATATTGAAACCATATTCGGCCGTAAACGATATCTTCCGGATATCAATTCCAGAAATTCGGTTGTGCGCGGATATGCCGAACGGAATGCCATCAATGCTCCTATCCAAGGAAGTGCAGCCGATATTATCAAGGTAGCTATGGTACGCATATATCAGCGCTTTCAATCTGAAAGTATAAAGTCCAAAATGATACTTCAGGTACATGATGAGTTAAATTTCAGCGTTCTACCCGAAGAAAAGGAAAAAGTACAGAAGATTGTGATTGAAGAGATGGAAAATGCCTACCGTATGCAAGTACCTTTACGCGCAGACTGCGGTTGGGGAAGCAACTGGCTTGAAGCACATTAAAGCATACATAAACCAACTATTAGCAAGATAGATAGTACTATATGTAAAGTATTTATATCATAAAAGCTCAATGGTATTTTCCAATCCATTGAGCTTTTCATTTGCCATCCCAGACATAAGTGAAAAACACAAAGACAAGACAATTATAACAAATAGCCATTATACAATTCTTAATATTTGTTTAATCAGTGACATTTTGCAAAAATATCATCATTTTCTAGCAGAAATGTTAGGAGATTCAATTTTCTTTCGTACATTTGCACCGCTTTTAAAAACAATATGAAAGTAACAATCTAATATATCAATATCATGAAAAAGATCAATTTTTTGAAAGGAATGCTCGTTGTAGCAATTTTATTTATTGCTAACCTTACAGTTTTTGCAGGAAATCCGGGTGACAACCTGATTTACAATGCAGAAGAAGTAAATGGAGTAGTTGTTTCGGAAACGATTTTTAAAATGGAAGGCACCATGCTTACTAATTATATGAAGCACAATTACAAGTATGACGCCAACAACCAACGTACTGAGGACGAGGCGCAAAAATGGAACAGTAACAAAAACCGCTGGGAAAATAACCTCTGCATTCGTTATACTTATGGCAATAAAAGTATGACTACTGAATATTACAAATGGAACTCTAAAAAGAAAGAATATATATTAGTACCCGAAATGACCGTAACTATGGACAAATAAATCTATTCTAACAATCTAACACTTTTCATAAAAACTCGACGAAAGGGCAGCCGTGACGGTTGCCCTTTCTGTTTCGTAACAAGCCCCCCCTTTTCGCATATAAAAAAGCCAAATCTGACTTCAATATGAAGTCTGATACAAAAAGAATGGTTATCTTTGCAAACAAATAGATAGATAATAATCAAAAAAACAAATAGATAATGGCTTTACAATGTGGTATTGTCGGTCTTCCAAACGTAGGAAAGTCGACACTTTTTAATTGTTTATCGAATGCAAAGGCTCAAGCAGCCAACTTCCCTTTCTGTACCATCGAACCGAATGTAGGTGTCATCACCGTTCCTGATGAACGCCTGACCAAACTTGCCGAACTGGTTCATCCGGGACGTATCGTTCCCACTACTGTAGAAATTGTTGACATTGCAGGACTTGTAAAAGGGGCTAGCAAAGGTGAAGGGCTGGGAAACAAGTTTCTGGCAAATATCCGTGAAACAGATGCTATCCTGCACGTACTCCGTTGTTTTGACGATGAAAATGTAACTCATGTAGACGGTAGTGTAGATCCGGTACGTGACAAAGAAATCATTGACACCGAACTCCAGCTGAAAGATTTGGAAACCATTGAAAGCCGTATTCAAAAAGTACAAAAACAGGCACAGACGGGCGGTGACAAACAAGCAAAACAAATGTACGACATCCTTGTTAAATATAAAGACGCATTGGAACAAGGCAAATCTGCGCGTACCGTACAATTTGACAGCAAAGACGAACAAAAAATCGCAAAAGAACTGTTCTTGCTGACCAGCAAACCAGTGATGTACGTATGCAACGTGGACGAAGCAAGTGCTGCTACCGGCAATAAATATGTAGAACAAGTACGCGAAGCCGTAAAAGAAGAAAATGCAGAAATTCTGGTCGTAGCCGCCAAAACCGAAGCCGATATCGCAGAACTTGAAACCTATGAAGACCGCCAGATGTTCCTTCAGGAAGTCGGTCTGAAAGAATCAGGTGTAAACCGTCTGATCAAATCGGCTTATCACCTGCTGGAACTGGAAACCTTCATCACCGCCGGAGAAATGGAAGTAAAAGCCTGGACCTATCGTAAAGGATGGAAAGCCCCCCAATGTGCAGGAGTCATCCACACCGATTTCGAGAAAGGATTTATCCGTGCCGAGGTAATCAAGTACGAAGACTACATTAAATATGGTTCGGAAGCCGCCGTGAAAGAGGCTGGAAAAATGGGCGTGGAAGGTAAAGAATACGTAGTACAGGACGGTGACATCATGCACTTCCGTTTCAATGTATAAGGTAAATCAAAACGCAAAAGACTTGTCATGCAATGCATGAAAAAACATCAGGAAACCAGCAAAACTGATGGCAGACCGATAAGTCAGTGTTTTGTTTCCTAAAACAAAATACAACTAACATGGAAAAATATTTAATCGTGGGAACCGGCGGCGTTGGAGGAAGCATCGCCGGTTTCCTTGCTTTAGCAGGAAAAGACGTAACATGCATTGCCCGTGGCAAGCATCTGGAAGCCATTCGTGAAAAAGGGCTTCACCTTAGATCAGACTTAAAAGGTAATCACTTTCTACCTATACAAGCCTGCACAGCCGAGGAATACAACGAGAAGGCCAACGTAATTTTTGTATGCGTGAAGGGCTATTCCCTGGATTCCATCAAAGATCTGTTGGAAAAAGCCTCGGATAAAGATACCTTGATTATCCCCATCCTGAATGTTTACGGTACAGGTCCCCGCATCGGGCAACTTGTTCCACATGTAACAGTACTGGATGGATGCATCTACATCGTAGGTTTCGTTTCCGGACCGGGTGAAATCACACAAATGGGCAAAATATTCCGGCTGGTTTTCGGTGCACGTCCCCAACAGGGTGTGGCTCCGGAACGTCTGGAAACCATTGCCGATGTACTAAGAAAAGCAGGGATCAAAGCCGATATTTCGGATGATATCAATCGCGACACCTTCATCAAATGGTCATTCATCTCGGCTATGGCCTGCACAGGTGCCTACCATGATGTCCCGATGGGTCCTCTGCAACATCCCGGAGCAGAACGCGACACTTTCATCGGTCTGTCCAAGGAAAGTTCTGAAATAGGCCGCAAAATGGGAATTACCTATGCGGAAGACCCGATAGGATACAACTTAAAAGTGATTGACAAATTAGACCCGGACAGTACCGCATCCATGCAAAAAGATATAGCCAAAGGACACGAGTCCGAAATACAAGGACTATTGTTTGATATGATCGCACTGGGCGAAAAGATGGATGTGGATATGCCCACTTACCGCAAAGTTGCACAAAAATTCAAGATATGAATACACTGTCAGCCATTCTTTGGAATCCCGATATAGAAATCTTTTCCATTTTCGGCATTTCCATCCGTTATTACTCCGTATTGTTCGTTACAGGGCTTTCATTGGCCTACTGGGTGATATACAAACTCTACCAAGACCAAAAAATTCCTTACGAAAAATTTGATTCCCTGTTCGTTTACTGCCTGCTGGGTATTGTTATCGGTGCTCGCTTGGGACATTGTCTGTTCTATGAGCCAGGCTATTGGCTCTCTCACCCTGTAGAAATGCTGTTGCCCGTCAAGATTACCGATTCTGGGATAAAATGGACCGGTTATCAAGGTCTTGCCAGCCATGGAGGAACCATCGGACTAATGCTCGCCTTATGGATCTATTCACGCCGTGTAAAATTGAAGTTCCTGACTGTACTAGACAATATAGCCATCGCCACCCCGCTGGCAGGTTGTTTTATCCGTTTAGGTAACCTGATGAATGGTGAAATAGTAGGTACGGTAACTCATGTTCCTTGGGCGTTCATTTTTCCGCACGAAGATATGCAACCCCGCCACCCGGCACAACTCTACGAAGCCATCGCCTATCTTCTGATTTTTATCATAGGCTTGCGGTTGTATAAAAAGTACAAAACCACGCTATACCCCGGTTTCTATTTCGGCTACTGCCTCACTACCATATTCACCTTCCGCTTCCTTGTGGAGTTTATAAAAGCCAGCCAGGAAGCCTTTGAAGACAGTATGATGCTGAACATGGGGCAATGGCTCAGCATTCCGTTCATACTGCTGGGAGCGCACTTCATGTACCATTCTTTTAAACCCGTAAAATAAATGAAACATATAATAGATATTGAAACCTGGGAACGCCGGGACAATTATAATTTTTTCCGCAACTTCCATAATTCATGGATATCCATTACCAGTGAAGTGGATTGCACTGAAGCATTTCCAGCTGCAAAAGCCGCCAAGCGCTCTTTTTTCCTGTATTACCTGTATGCTGTGCTACGTGCTGCCAATGAAGTGAAAGAATTCCGTTTCCGTACAGATAAAAACGGACAGGTGGTCTATCACGATCAGGTGGACATCATATCACCTATCGCTGTACCCGGCAAGACTTTCTACACAGTCCGCATCCCTTACCATGCAGATTTTGAACGGTTTTATGCCGAAGCATATCACATCGTCCATAACATCCCCGAAGAGGGTGACCCGTATGGAGCCGAAAAAGTCATTACAGAACAGGGAGATTTTGATATTATCCAACTGAGTGCCACGCCTCAGCTTTATTTCACTTCACTCACCTATACACAAATGGCTCCCGACCATCCATTAGACTATCCGCTGATGAATGCCGGCAAAGTAGTGCCACGCGAAGGAAGACTGGTAATGCCCATCGCTTTCACTGTAAACCATGCTTTTGTGGACGGAGCGCACATAGGACAACTCTTTCAGAAAATAGAGGAGATATTGAAAGAGGTGGCTCAATAAATAGAGGGGTCTCAAAAGGCATAAAAATCCCTGTCGGACACGTATGTATGCATTTCCCTACATATGTTCACATATATCCATAAAAGAATAAATAACCAGAAAAAGAAGACAATCTGTCAAAATGCCGATGCACGAGAATACGATGAAAATACACAAACTGTATCCTTTGAAACAGGACACCCTCATACACCGGCATTATCATTTTGACAGATTGCCAATTTAATTAAATCAGTTTAGAAACGATAGCCTACGGAGAACTGGAAAGTTGAATTCCGCAAACCATTTTGTGCCTGTATCTTTTTTATTCCGACCCTATAATCAAAACTTATCGTATAATGATCGGCAATAACAGCCTTCATTCCAACAATGCCCCCATAATCCCAACGGCGGAAAGCCTGAAGATTAGCACTATTATTGGGCTCCCCGGCTTTATAGGAAAAACCATCCAAGGGCTTCCATTTTGCAGGCTCGGTAGTTATATTATCCCCCTCTTGGTGAATAACATCCAAAGAACAGTTTCCAGCACCAAATCCGTAAGAAGCATAAACTCCAACCGACGGAATGAGGCTGAGTTTATCCGAAACCCGAATATTATATCCCATTTTTAACGGCAAAATCAGATTATTCATCTTTATCTCTGTTTTAGGAAAATAAGTAACCATGTGATCCATCATTTTCATGGTACTTCTATTCTGCAACCAAGACAAACCGGACATTAACATCCAATGCTTTCCTATCTCGTAGTCCACAGTCACCCCCAATTGAAAGCCGGGCTTCATTCCACCTACCTGTTCGGCTTTATATCCGTCAGAACCGGAAACCAGATAATGAAACAGGTTCATTCCACCTTCCACACCAACTTTTACCTGTGCAGACAAAGGCAATACACACATGGCAGCCAACACCACCACTACAATCATTTTAGTCTTCATACTTATTTTTTTATTTGATGTTGCAAAATTAGAAAGAAGATATAAGCATAAAGCTCTATCCATATAACATCACTCACCTATACAACACTAAAAATCAACCATATAACATATTTTATCATAACATGAGCAATAAAATAAGATTCAGATATGAACTTCACATTATCAATAACCTTAGATTATCAACTAAAATATTATCATACAGCCTTAATTGGAATTACTTAAAAACTTAAATTTATCTGAGTCGAGTTAGCACTTCCTTTATCACACTTAGGAAGTACAGCTGTTTTTTCAAATGCGTTATTCATAACTACACCTTTTCATTACCATCCTTATCTAGCATAGTAATGTCAGCATCATCTAATGAAAATTGAAATGTGAGATACAAGCAGTCATTTATATCTTCGGTTTGTACTGAAAAAATAAAAGGAATTCTAGTAGCCACCTTTTCATAAACTTTGCAAACTGCATGAGGCTTCTTTTGGTGATGCTCCGAAGCAAAAACTCCCAAACTCAAGGAAACTAAAAATAACATCAATAATAACTTTGCTTTCATACTTCTTTTTGTTTAAAAATGATGCCGCAAAGTTAGAGGGAAAGGAAAGAACGTACAACTATTTGCTGTGACATAATATTTCTATAAAGCACTGATAAACAATATATTTCAGTTTATTACTCTGACATTTTCTTTTTTAGACGCGATTTCCTTTGATTGAGGGCTACCGTATCCGTATGTCCGAAACATAAAGAAATGGCCAACGGAGAAATACCCGCTTCTTGCAGGCAAAGGACCAACAAGTCATCCTCCGTCAGTTGGGAGTATTGTGCTTGCAAAGGAGAAATATAATCAGCATAGATTTCAAAGGTCGTTTTCTTCAGTTTGTCCAATTCAGCAGCTGCCATCACCTTACGGATTTTCTTATTCACCTGCTGCTGGTCAGACAATGACATCACCTTTTTGTATATAGAAGTCTGCTGAAATAACCATGTACGAAGTGCCAACTTTTCTTTCTTCAATTGAGTTATCAATTGCTCTTTTTGGGCAATTTCATCAAGATTTTGGTTTTCCCTATCCTGTAACAGTGCAAGAGCGGATTCATTTTCTTCTATGCGCTGCTGCATCACATTCTGTTTCTCATCAGCATATTGTAATGCTTGCCGATAGAGTGCCTGCTGGTTATTTTTCTTATTTATCCAACGTTGGTAAATCAAAGCAACGACAAAGCAAATAATAACGGATACAAAGACAATCCATCTTATAATCCTTTTGGATTTTATCTGTTCATCCTTTACTCTTAATTCCGTCTGATGTTTATAGACTAAATGTTGCACTTCCGTCAATTGCTCACTGTTATCTAATGAGTCCTGAACCATAACAAACGTATCCAGATAGTGATAGGCAGACTTAAAATTTCCTAGTTCAGCCTCCATTACGGCAAGTGACCAGTAGGGTATAGAGCGGGATGGAGAAAGAAACAAACTCTTTTCTAAATAATGGCGTGCTGAATCATATTGTTCCAAATCAACATATAAATCCCCCATATTATAATAAGCATCTGCTTTTCCATTCCCATAAGATAAATGCTGTAAAACCTTATGCGCATAAACAACAGCCGAATCGACATTTTCAAAGTGTCTATAACAAATGCTCAAATTATGCCAAGAAGTAAGTATCATGCTTCTATCTTTAGAACGCATGGCATACTTCACAGCTTTGCGCTGATAGGTTATGGCAGAATCCTGCATATTTCTCATGCCATAAATATATCCTATATTAATATAAGCAATGGCAGTATCTTTAGCATCAAAAGAATAATGAAGAGATTGGTGCAACACCTCCAATGCCTTGTCATTCAATCCACAATTCCCATACCACAATCCCAGCGCACTATAAATTAATCTTCTATATTTTGTATCTACCGGATAATCCTGCAATATTTCCAATGCCTTCAAATTCATCTCTATCGCTGCCTTTTCATCATCCATCTCTGCCAGCAGCCTTCCCTTATACATCAATGCCACAGCCTTCTCCCTATCATCATCTCCATAATAATCCAAGGCGAAATTCAATAAGGAATCGCAAGGCAATAAGGGTAGTTTGTTCTTGTCCGTAGCCTCAGCCAGCAACAAAGCATAGTATGCCTTGTCTACTTCCGGCAAATCCTCTAAAACAGATATATTTTTTAAAATGGTCAATGCACTGTCCGGCTTCATTTCCAACAATGAATCTACTTGCTGTAACATCGGATTGGAAGAATGGTGGTTACAGGCAAACAAACAGACAGCCAGCAAACTGACGAAATTTAAATATATAATAAATGAACGCATAGTAATTTTGTCTTTTAGCTTTCTATGCACAAAGATAGCAAAATGCCTTTATAACCTGATATACAAACATCTATTAAAAAAACATTATGCAAATTCTGTAACACACAGTTATTCCATCTTACTTTTCATACGATATTTGCGTTGCGCTACAATCTGTGCATCATTATTACCAAAGCATAAAGCGATGGCAAAAGGAGATAAATCCGCCAATTGCAGACATAGCAAAAGGACATCATCTTCGTTCAACTTGGGATACCGGGTATGCAGTTGCTCTATGTAATCAGCATAAATCTGTCCTATAATCACTCTGAGTTGGCGTTGCTCAGCATTGGTGAGCACTGCAATACGCTCTTTGTGATGCTTTTGCTGGTTGGCCAGTTTGTCTATTTTCGTATAGAGGGCACTTTGCCGGAACAACCAGTTGCGCAATTTCTCCTTCTCCATCTTCATGGCCTCTATAGCCCGTTCCTTCTCTTCTATTTCCTCGACACGGCTTTCTTGTTTCTGTTTCAATTCGGCTATCACCTCTTCATGTTGAGCAATATTCTGCTGCATATCCATCAGGTTCTGTTTCAGCTTCTGCAACAGATATTTATAATTGGATTGCTGTATCTTCTTGTTCTTCAGTATCTGTTGATAAATAATCACAATGACCAGCAGCAACACCACAGCTATCATCGCAATGGTGTATATCCTCCGTTTAGCCTTGAACTGTTCTTTCCTTACTTGCGCGTCGGCATTCCAACGATAGGTCTTCTTCTCCAGTTCCGTAGCCACATTGGTGGAATAGATAGAATCTTCCAACTGGGTGCTGATTTCCAGATATTCCAAAGCTTTCTCCACATTTCCCTGCTGCTTGGCTATGGCATACAAGTCAAAGAAAGAGAGATACCGGATATGAATATCGACAGCTTCCTTGCTTCGGTTCAAATAATAAAGAGCCGAATCAAGCTGCCCGTTATTATAATAAAATTCCCCTAGATTCCAAAGACACTGCAAGCTGTCTTCTCTAAGACGACAGGCATCGTATGCCCTTTTCAGACAAATAATAGCTATACTGTTCCGTCCTGTACGTCCGCATAAATCCCCTATATTTCCATAAAGAGAATGCAAAAGGAAACTATCAGTAGAAAGAGAAAGCTGCAAAGCGCGTTGCTGACAGATAAAAGCGGAGTCTATATTTCCATACCCGATGTAAGCTACCCCCAGGTTGCTGAGTGAACTGATGAAATGACGGTTATGCCGTGCCAGCGAATCATTATAACAAGCCTTGACATACATATCTTTGGCCTGTGCGTACAAGTTCTGTTTGCCATACAGCCCACCCAACATATTATATACAAACCCTTTCCAATAGAATTCGCATGGATAGGCGGAAAGAATTTCAAGCGCCATACGGTAACTTTTCAGGGCATCGGCATAGTTTTCCATTTCCTGTTGCACTTTACCCTTATACAGAAGAGCTATGGCATGTTCTTTGGCTTCTTCATGATATACATGGAGAGCAAAATTCAATAATGAGTCACAAGGAAGCAGTGAATAACCATTTTTATCCGCAGCCTCAGCCAGCAGCAAAGCGTAACCGGCCTTGTCTTCCGGGCTCATACCGGTTAGGGAAGAGATGGATTTCAATAATGAAAACGCACTGTCGGAATGTTCTTCCATCAAGTATCCGGCTTGCCGCAAAGCAGGATGTTCCGTGCGCTGCAAAGTACAGGAAAGACCAAGCCAACATAGAAGGCAAACAATACCCAACTGTTTTATATAAACATACATGCAACTCTATTTTTATTCTCCGGTGACAAAGATACAGAAAACTCAGAACTTATATCCTACACCGGCCGATAAACTGACACTCCGCCCGAAAGGTCTCTTACGAAGAGAACACTTACCATCGATAGTGTAAATGAAATGCTCGGATTCCAATGAAACCCCGGCCCTTCCGCCGTAAGTAAAATGATCTGGAAAATCCTGATGCCACCAGCCCAAACTAGAATGCATTCCGTTGCCATAGGCGTAATCAATGGATTTATCCCTGCCAAACATAGCATAGGACAGATACGGTCCCGCATTGATGCGCAAATTCCATTTGTTATTCAAAGCAACATTATAAGAAGCAAGGATAGGAAGCTCCAAATTGAATTTACTAAAAAAAGAATCGGTACCAAGTCTTGTCTTGGATCTGAATTCTTCATAAGTAAATAATAATTGTGGTTGTACATACCATGAGTTTTTAACATGAACGTCATACATTCCTCCGGCATAACCGCCCAGGCTGAAGCGTGCATCCCTGGACAGAGATTTAGAAAAAAGTCCGCCTCCTACAATACCCCAGCTATTCTGTGCGGAAGCGGGAAGAATAAAGCAGGCTAAAAGCATGCAAAGTAGAATTTGTTTTATTTTCATCGGGTTTGTTGCTTAAGTTTAATAATGCAAAGTAAGGTATAAAGCCCTTTTCATGAAAATAAAACAGATAACATTTACCGCATATAAAACTTTGATAATAAACAATATAACACTATTAAAGATAACATTCGGAGAAATTTCACTCCTATTGGGCATAGAAGGTGTGTCAAAATGCGCACCTTCTTTTTTTATGCACAAAGCCCCGACTTTC
>CAUBDX010000024.1 GCA_958434805.1 uncultured Phocaeicola sp. | reverse complement strand
GTCTGTTCGCTACGCTTTACTCAAATTTGCTATTCCGTTAGGTGTTTATTTTAAAAGACAAGTCGCCGTGTGCCCGCGGAAATACGGCAGTACTGTGGCGGAAGTAAAGGGCAGTTGTTGCAGTTTAACGTTTTTGGTCTATTCTTTAAACGGAAGAAACATGAAGATGGAATGAAATAAAATCGGGGGTGCGTTCTTTGGCTACAGCTGAAAAAGTGTATCTTTGCACGTGAAAATGATATTCATAAATACGACTGAATAAAATGAAAACGATAAAGTGGGCGATATTGTTGTGTCTGATGAGCATCTTCCCTCGGGTAGAGGCGCAGAGTCAAGACAGCATTCGTTTTAGCCTGTTGACTTGTGAACCGGGTGATGAGATTTATGCATTGTTCGGTCATACGGCCTTGCGCTGTCAGAATTTTACGGATAAAACAGATGTGGTATTTAATTATGGCATGTTTAGTTTCCGTACGCCGAATTTCATTTACCGTTTCGTCAAAGGTGAAACCGATTATCAGCTGGGAGTCACTCCTTATCCTTATTTCGAGGCAGAATATGCGATGCGTGGGTCGTCGGTATACCAGCAGGAGCTGAATCTGACTGCAGATGAAAAGCGCGGTCTGCTGAACCGGTTGAAAGAAAACTATCGTCCGGAGAACCGGGTTTACCGGTATAATTATTTTTATGATAATTGTACCACGCGTGCGCGCGACCAGATAGAGCAAAGCATTCATGGAAAGGTGGTTTATCCCGGTGAAGCGGCGTCCCATTCTTTCCGGAGCATCGTTCATGAGTTTACAGGAAGCTCGCCTTGGAATCAGCTGGGCATTGATTTATGCTTAGGCGCAGAAGCCGATGAGAAAATAGATAAGCGCCTGCAAATGTTTTCTCCACTATATATGCATGATTTTGCTTCGCAGGCTTATATCGTAAACGAAGACGGGACGCATCGTCCGCTGGTCAAGCAGGAGGCAAAAATCGTAGATGTAGCTCCTGAAGAGCCTCATTCAGCTTTCCCACTGTCGCCCATGGCGGCAGCCTCTTTATTTTTAGCCTTGAATGTTTTTGTTGCCTGGCTGCAATGGAAGCGACGGGTGATTTTTTGGGGATGGGATATTTTGCTTTATGGCTTGCAGGGGGTGGCAGGATGCATCATAGCCTTTTTGTTTTTTCTGTCTGTGCATCCCACTGTAGGCTCAAACTGGCTGCTCATTTTATTTAATCCGGTGCCGCTTATTTACCTTCCTTTTATGACCTATTGTAGCATAAAGCATAAAAGAGACTGGTTTCATGTGGTAAATCTCGTATATTTAACACTTTTTATAGCGATATTTCCCTTTTCACCGCAAGAATTTGATTTAACAATATTACCTTTGGCACTTGGTTTGCTGGTGAATGCTGCAAGCCATGTATTAGTATTGAATAAAAAAGCATGAAAGAACGCATACTGACATCTTTAATCACAGCTATTGTAATAACAGGTCTGCAAGCACAAAATACCCCTGCAGCCCCTAGATTGGTCGTTGGATTGACGATTGATCAGCTGCGTGCTGATTACATAGAAGCTTTTTCTGCACTTTATGGGGAGCGTGGCTTTAAGCGCTTGATGAAGGAAGGGCGCATTTATGCAAATGGGGAATACGATTTCATTAACGTAGACCCGTCGTCGGCAGTTGCCTCCATTTATACCGGAGCCACACCGTATTATAACGGCATTCCGGGAAGCCGCTGGATGGACCGTAATTCGTTGCGCATCGTGAAATGTGTTGACGATGCAGGCTTTATGGGTATCTATACATCAGAAAACACCTCACCGCAGTATTTGCAGGTTTCTACTCTTTCCGATGAGCTGATGGTAGCTACGCAAGGTTTGTCGGAAGTCTATTCAATAGCTCCCACCCGTGAGATGGCTGTACTTTCTGCCGGACATGCCGCAAAAGGAGCATTCTGGCTGAATGATGAAACCGGCAAGTGGAGCGGAACAACCTATTACGGTACGTTCCCTGACTGGGTTACGAATTATAATGACCGTGAAGGACTAGATTTTCGCATCGGTGAATTGGTGTGGCAGCCTTATCTTCCGGTTACCTCTTACCGTTATGTTACGTCGAACAGCAAGCAGCTGACCTTTAAGCACAACTTCTTTGATGAACGGCTTGATAAGTATAAGAAGTTTAAAACAAGTCCGTATGCCAATGATGAAGTAAACCGTCTGGTAAATGCCTGTCTGTCAGGTACGGAAATCGGAAAGGATGCTGTTCCCGACTTGCTGACTCTTTCTTATTATGCCGGTAACTATGGTCATGCGCCTAATACGGAATGTGCCATGGAAATACAGGATGTATATGTACGTTTGGATAACAGCATCGGTGATTTGCTCGACCTGATTGACCGGAAGGTGGGGTTAAGCAATACGCTTTTTGTCATTACCTCTACCGGATATACAGACGCTGACCCGGAGGATGCTCCACAATATCGTATTCCCGGAGGAGAGTTTCATATCAAGCGCTGTGCAGCTCTGCTGAACATGTATCTCATGGCTATTTACGGAGAAGGCCAGTATGTTGAAACATATTACGACCGGCAGATCTATTTGAACCATAAGCTGATAGAAAATAAAAAACTGAATCTGACCGAGGTGATGAACCGCTCGGCTGAGTTTGTGGTTCAGATGAGCGGAGTGCGTGAAGCTTATTCTTCACAGCGCTTGCAGCTTGGAGCATGGACTCCGAAAATAGACAAAATACGTAACTCTTTCAGTCCGGAGTGTTCCGGCGATCTGTATATCGAAGTCATGCCGGGATGGAAAGTGGTTAATGAGTATTCACAGACCTCAAAAGTAATTCGTGAGGGATGCCCTTTAGTCCCTCTTATTTTTATGGGCTTTAATGTGAAGCCGGAAACTCTTTACGATCCGGTAAAAGTGACGGTCATTGCGCCTACGCTGGCTCATTTTATGCGGATACGTGCTCCTAATGCCTGTGCCACCACTCCGCTGATGAACATACGTAAATAAACTGATATTTTTGAATAATAATAAAACAACTATATAAAATGGGATTTAATGAATTTATAAGCAAGCTATTCGGAAACAAGGCTACCCGCGATATGAAGGAAATTCAGCCGTGGGTAAATAAAGTAAAAGAAGTCTATCCGGAAATAGCGAAACTAAGCCATGATGAGCTACGTGCGAAAACAGAAGAATTGAAAAAGTATATCAAGGATTCTGCTGCCGAAGAAAGCAAGAAAATTGAAGAACTGAAGGCTACCATTGAATCGACTGATTTGGAGAAACGTGAAGCCGTTTTTGCTCAGATTGACAAATTAGAGAAAGAAGTGCTTGAAAAGTATGAGGTAGCTTTAAAAGAAATATTGCCTACAGCCTTTTCTATCGTAAAAGATACGGCACGCCGTCTGTCTGAAAACGAAGAGATTGAAGTTACAGCTTCTGAACTCGACCGTGAGCTGGCAGCTCAGGGACGTGATTTCGTCCGTATCGAAGGTGATAAAGCAATCTGGAAAAATCACTGGAAAGCCGGCGGTAACGAGATGAGCTGGAACATGATTCATTATGATGTACAGCTCTTCGGTGGAGTGGTTTTGCATCAGGGAAAGATTGCCGAAATGGCAACGGGTGAAGGAAAAACCCTTGTGGCTACTTTGCCTGTATTCTTGAATGCACTGACCGGAAATGGGGTACATGTAGTAACAGTGAATGATTATCTGGCTAAACGTGACTCGGAATGGATGGGACCGCTGTATATGTTCCACGGCTTGCGTGTGGATTGTATCGATAAGCATCAGCCTAACTCAGAAGCACGTCGACGCGCTTATATGGCTGATATTACGTTCGGTACGAATAATGAGTTTGGATTCGACTACTTGCGTGATAATATGGCTGTTAGTCCGAAAGACCTTGTACAGCGTAAACACAACTATGCAATTGTCGATGAGGTCGACTCGGTATTGATTGACGATGCGCGTACGCCGCTGATTATTTCCGGACCGGTGCCTAAAGGCGACCAGCAGCTGTTTGAAATCCTTCGTCCGCTGGTAGAGCGTCTGGTGGAAGCACAGCATAAGCTGGCCACTCAGTATCTGGCCGATGCGAAACGTCTGATTGCTTCTGATAAGAAAGAAGACGTGGAAGCCGGATTCTTGGCTCTGTTCCGCAGTCACAAGGCACTGCCGAAAAACAAACCTTTGATCAAGTTCCTGAGTGAACCGGGTATCAAAGCCGGTATGCTGAAGACCGAAGAAATCTATATGGAGCAAAATAACAAGCGCATGCCTGAGGCTGTTGAACCGCTGTATTTTGTTATCGATGAAAAACTGAAGAGCGTTGACTTGACCGATAAGGGTATCGACTTGATTACGGGAAATTCGCAAGATCCCACTTTGTTCGTATTGCCGGATATCACCGCCCAACTTTCTGAATTAGAAAACCGTACTGAATTGAGCGATGAAGAAAAACTGGCGAAGAAAGACGAACTGCTTACAGAGTATGCTATCAAGTCGGAACGTGTACATACCATCAATCAGCTGCTGAAAGCATACAGTATGTTTGAAAAAGATACGGATTACGTGGTGATGGGCGGACAGGTGAAGATTGTTGACGAACAGACCGGACGTATCATGGATGGTCGTCGCTGGAGTGACGGACTTCATCAGGCGGTTGAAGCAAAAGAAGGAGTGAAGGTAGAAGCTGCCACTCAGACCTTTGCTACCATTACGCTGCAGAACTACTTCCGTATGTATCACAAGCTTTCGGGTATGACCGGTACTGCCGAAACCGAAGCAGGAGAATTCTGGGACATCTATAAGCTGGATGTTGTTGTAATTCCTACCAACCGTCCGATAGCCCGTATCGATATGAACGATCGCGTTTACAAGACCAAACGTGAGAAGTATAAAGCAGTTATCGAAGAAATCGAAAAGATGGTACAGGCAGGACGTCCGGTATTGGTGGGTACCACTTCAGTGGAAATCTCTGAAAGGCTGAGCAAGATGCTTACCCTGCGTAAGATTCCTCATAACGTATTGAATGCGAAATTACATCAGAAAGAAGCAGATATCGTGGCAAAAGCCGGACAGAGCAGTACGGTAACCATTGCCACCAATATGGCAGGTCGTGGTACCGATATCAAGTTGAGTGCAGAAGTAAAAGCTGCCGGAGGTTTGGCTATCATCGGTACAGAGCGTCACGAGTCTCGTCGCGTTGACCGTCAGTTGCGTGGTCGTGCCGGACGTCAGGGAGACCCGGGTTCATCTGTATTCTTCGTGTCATTGGAAGACGATTTGATGCGTCTGTTCTCTTCCGACCGTATTGCTTCCGTAATGGATAAGCTCGGCTTCAAGGAAGGTGAAATGATTGAGCATAAGATGATTTCCAACTCTATCGAACGTGCCCAGAAGAAGGTAGAAGAAAATAACTTCGGTATCCGTAAGCGTCTGTTGGAATACGATGATGTGATGAATCGTCAGCGTACTGTGGTTTATACCAAGCGTCGTCATGCCTTGATGGGTGAGCGTATCGGTATGGATATTGTAGACATGATTGAAAACCGCTGTCTGAACGCGCTCGATCAGCCTACTTACGAAGATGCACGTATGGAAATTTTCCATGTATTGGCCATGGAACCGCCGTTTACAGAAGATGAGTTCCACACTGCGAAGAAAGACGATTTGGCTATGCGTACCTTCGAAGCTGCTATGGCTTTGTTTAAGCGCAAGACAGAACGCATGGCTCAGATTGCCAATCCGGTAATCAAGCAGGTATACGAAGCACAAGGTCAGATGTATGAAAACATCATGATTCCTATTACCGACGGCAAACGTATGTATAATATTTCAGTGAATCTGAAAGCAGCATATGAAAGTGAGTCAAAAGAAATCGTGAAGGCCTTTGAAAAAGCAATTCTTCTGCATACCATTGACGATGCTTGGAAAGAAAATCTGCGCGATTTGGATGAGTTGAAACATTCTGTGCAGAATGCAAGCTATGAGCAGAAAGATCCGCTGTTGATTTTCAAACTGGAATCGGCTACCTTGTTCCGTAATATGGTGGATAAGATTAATAACAACACTATTTCCGTATTGATGCGCGGACAGATTCCGGTACAGGAACCCGAGCAAGTGAGAGAAGCAGCTCCGGAACCCGAAACACCGCGTCAGCAGTATAAAGAAGAGAAGCAAGATTTGAGTGACCCTGCTCAGCAGGAAGCAGCTTCACGTGATACGCGTGAGCAGCAGAAAACCGAACCTTACCGTGCCGAAAAAACCGTAGGTCGTAATGACCCCTGTCCGTGTGGAAGCGGTTTGAAATATAAAAACTGTCATGGAAAGAATGCATAAAGCGTATTCATAACCCATACAGGTAAACGGAAGCGACCCCCAGCAAGTTGGATAGAAACTTTTGGGGGTCGCTTTATGTATATCTGCATCAGCATGGTCTCTGACGCGAGTGAAACTCCTGTGTAAGCCTTGAAAGCCTGCTGAATCTTCAAGCTTGAATAAATCAGAGATAAACCTGCCGGTTGCAGAATAAAAAAATCAGAAGCTTATATTGTATAAGCCTCTGATTATCAATAAGAGCGGCAAGCGGGACTCGAACCCGTGACCCTCAGCTTGGGAAGCTGATGCTCTACCAACTGAGCTACTGCCGCATGATTCACAAGCAAAGGTATATCTTATTTTGCAAAAAACAAGATGAAAACCCCCTTTTTTAATCCCTCATAAATGTTTTTATAGACAAAATTTCTATCTATCTTTGCAAGGATATTATCGGATTTTGAAAGAAGATATGACAGAAGGAAAAGAAACAATCAGTGTATTGGGAGCCAGGGTGCATAATTTGAAAAATGTAGACGTGGAGATTCCGCGTGACAGCTTGACAGTGATAACCGGATTAAGCGGAAGCGGAAAGTCGTCATTGGCCTTTGATACAATCTTTGCCGAAGGACAGCGCCGCTATATTGAAACATTCTCTGCTTATGCCCGTAATTTCCTGGGAGGAATGGAGCGTCCTGACGTTGATAAAATAACAGGTCTGAGCCCTGTTATATCCATTGAACAGAAAACAACCAATAAAAATCCCCGGTCTACTGTAGGTACTACTACAGAAATATATGACTATCTCCGTCTGCTGTTCGCCCGTGCAGGAACAGCCTATTCATATCTTTCTGGAGAAAAAATGGTAAAATACACCGAAGAACAGATTCTTGAGCTCATTCACCGTGACTATAAGGGGAAGCGCATTTACATTCTTGCTCCTTTGGTGCGTACCCGTAAAGGGCATTACAAAGAACTGTTCGAACAAGTTCGTAAAAAAGGATACTTATATGTACGGGTAGACGGGGAAATCAGAGAGATAACCCATGGAATGAAACTCGACCGCTATAAAAACCATGACATTGAAGTGGTTATTGATAAAACGGTAGTAACCGATAAAGAAGAAAAACGCTTGCGTCAAAGTGTATCTACCGCCATGCGTCAAGGCGACGGATTGCTGATGATTTTGGATGCACAGACTGAGAGCATACGCCATTATAGCAAGCGTCTGATGTGTCCGGTTACAGGGTTGTCATATAAAGAACCGGCTCCGCACAATTTTTCATTCAACTCTCCTCAGGGAGCATGTCCACGCTGTAAGGGCTTGGGATATGTCAATCTGATTGATGTAGATAAAGTTATTCCCGATCGCTCGCTGTCGGTTCATGAAGGAGCCATTGCTCCTTTAGGAAAGTTTAAAAACATCATGATATTCTGGCAGATAGATGCACTGCTTGAGCGTTATGAACTGACCTTGAAAACGCCCGTATCCGAACTGCCGGAAGAAGTCATCCATGAAATCTTGTATGGCTGCGATGAACGGCTGAAGATAAAAAGTACATTGGTACATACCACTTCCGACTATTTTGTGACCTATGAAGGTATCGTGAAATATATTCAAATGATGCAGGAGCGTGATGCCTCGGCTACTGCTCAAAAATGGGCGGAACAGTTTGCCAAGACCGACGTCTGTCCAGATTGTAAAGGAGCCCGTTTAAATAAGGAAGCCCTGCATTTCCGTATCCATGATAAAAACATCTGCCAGCTTGCTACCATGGATATCAGTGAACTTTATGCATGGTTAATGGATGTAGAGCCTTTCTTGGAAGAAAAACAGCGTATCATAGCTGCTGAAATCCTGAAAGAAATCCGTACCCGTCTGAAATTCTTGTTAGATGTAGGTCTGGATTACTTGTCTTTGAATCGTTCGTCGGTAAGCCTTTCCGGAGGAGAAAGTCAGCGCATCCGTCTGGCTACTCAGATCGGCTCACAGCTGGTCAATGTGCTCTATATCTTAGATGAGCCCAGCATCGGTTTGCATCAGCGTGATAACATCCGGCTGATAAACTCACTGAAAGAGCTGCGCGATCTGGGAAATTCGGTTATTGTGGTCGAACACGATAAAGATATGATGCTGGCTGCCGATTATATCGTTGATATGGGTCCCAAAGCCGGGCGTCTGGGAGGAGAAGTGGTCTTTGCCGGAACTCCGGAAGAGATGCTTCAGACAGAAACATTAACCTCGCAGTATCTGAACGGGAAAATGCAGATTGAAGTCCCGTCAGAACGGCGTAAAGGCAGCGGAAAATCGCTTTGGCTGCGTGGCGCAAGAGGCAATAATTTGAAGAATGTAGATGTAGAGTTCCCCTTAGGAAAGCTGATATGTGTGACCGGTGTATCGGGTAGCGGAAAGTCTACTTTAATCAACGATACCCTGCAGCCCATTCTTTCGCAGCATTTTTACCGCTCCCTTCAAGACCCCTTGCCTTACAGCGCAATAGAGGGGCTGGAGTATATTGATAAGGTGGTGAATGTTGACCAGTCTCCTTTGGGGCGTACTCCTCGTTCCAATCCTGCAACTTATACAGGCGTATTTTCAGATATCCGCAACTTGTTTGTCGGTTTGCCCGAAGCAAAAATACGCGGATATAAGCCCGGCCGTTTCTCGTTTAATGTATCGGGAGGACGCTGTGAAGCTTGTAGCGGAAACGGTTATAAGAATATTGAAATGAACTTTCTGCCCGATGTGCTGGTTCCCTGTGAAGTCTGTCACGGAAAACGCTATAACCGCGAAACACTGGAGGTACGTTATAAAGGAAAATCAATCGCCGATGTACTTGATATGACCATCAACCGGGCAGTTGAGTTTTTTGAAAATATCCCCCAAATCCTGAACAAGATAAAAGTCCTGCAGGAAGTCGGCTTGGGTTATATCAAATTAGGACAACCTTCTACCACGCTTTCCGGCGGTGAAAGCCAGCGTGTAAAGCTTGCCACCGAACTGTCAAAGCGTGATACAGGTAAAACCGTTTATATTTTAGACGAACCCACCACGGGACTTCATTTTGAAGATATCCGTGTCTTGCTGGGCGTGCTTGCCCGCTTAGTTGACAAAGGAAATACCGTCATCGTCATTGAGCATAATCTGGACGTGATAAAGATGGCCGATTATATCATTGATATGGGACCGGAAGGAGGAAAGGGGGGAGGATGTTTGCTCTCTTGTGGAACACCGGAAGAAGTCGCGCTTTCCGATAAGGGATATACACCTGAATTTATTAAGGAAGAACTGAGACTTGTTTAAGTGTCGCGAAAAACCGGTTGTCATGCAGAACGAAGTGGAATATCCCAGATGCATCCAAGAAGTCAAGTACATAGATTGTCAGGCATAACGACATAAGAAACTCAAGAACTTAAAAACCCGAAAACTCAAACAAATGGCGAAAGAAAAAATAGCAAAAACCAATGCAGCCCGTTTATTGGATAAAGATAAGATAAAATATGAACTGATACCTTACGAAGTCGATGAAAACGATCTGAGCTGCATCCATGTGGCAGCCAGCTTAAACGAAGATATCGAGCAAGTATTTAAAACCCTGGTACTCCATGGAGAAAAATCCGGATATTTCGTATGTGTCATTCCCGGAGAACACGAAGTCGATTTGAAAATGGCTGCAAAAGTATCCGGAAACAAGAAGTGTGACTTGATTCCGATGAAAGAACTGCTGCCTTTAACCGGATACATCCGGGGCGGATGTTCACCCATCGGGATGAAGAAACATTTTCCCACCTATATCCATCACACTTGTACCGACTATCCTTTTATCTATGTCAGTGCCGGTGTGCGAGGCTTGCAGATCAAGATCCACCCCTCCGATTTAATTAAAGTCAGCAGGGCAGAGGTCTGTACTTTATTCACCGACTAAGCCAAGCTCTTATTGCATAAATCAAAAACAAGTGCTACCTTTGTCGTTCAGAAGAATTTCAAATCAAACATTAAAAAATATGTTCAGAAGTCATACTTGCGGCGAGTTGAGACTAGCCGATGCAGGGAAAAACGTAACGCTGTCAGGATGGGTACAGCGTGCGCGTAAAATGGGCGGAATGACCTTTGTTGATCTCCGCGACCGTTATGGCATTACACAGTTGGTATTCAACACAGAAGTAAATGCCGAACTTTGCGAACGTGCCAACCACTTGGGACGTGAATTTGTGATTCAGGTAAAGGGTACGGTCAATGAGCGTTCCAGCAAAAACCCGAATCTCCCGACTGGAGAAATAGAAATCATTGTTGCAGAACTGAATATCTTAAATACGGCACAGACCCCACCGTTCACCATCGAAGATAACACCGATGGAGGAGATGATCTCCGTATGAAATACCGTTACCTGGACTTACGCCGTACCGCTGTCCGTAAGAACTTGGAACTCCGTCACCAGATGACGATGGAAGTGCGCCGTTATCTCGACAGCAAAGGCTTTTTGGAAGTAGAAACCCCGATGCTTATCGGTTCTACCCCCGAAGGAGCCCGCGACTTCGTGGTTCCTTCACGTATGAACCCGGGACAGTTTTACGCTCTTCCACAGTCTCCCCAGACCTTGAAGCAGCTGCTTATGGTTTCAGGCTTCGACCGCTATTTCCAGATTGTAAAATGTTTCCGCGATGAAGATCTCCGAGCCGACCGTCAGCCTGAATTTACTCAGATTGACTGTGAAATGAGCTTTGTAGAGCAAGAAGATATCATTACCATGTTTGAAGGCATGGCAAAACATCTGTTCAAAGAACTGCGCGGAGTAGAGCTTACTGAGCCGTTTATACGTATGCCTTGGGCAGATGCCATGAAATATTACGGAAGCGATAAGCCCGATTTGCGTTTCGGCATGAAGTTCGTTGAACTGATGGATATCATGAAAGGTCATGGCTTTGGCGTATTCGATAATGCAGCCTACATTGGCGGTATCTGTGCCGAAGGAGCAGCTACCTATACCCGTAAGCAGCTCGACCAGCTGACCGATTTCGTAAAACGTCCGCAGATCGGTGCCAAAGGCATGGTTTATGCCCGTGTTGAGGCCGATGGAAACGTAAAATCAAGCGTAGATAAATTCTATTCACAAGACGTATTGCAGCAGATGAAAGAAGCCTTTGGAGCGAAACCGGGCGACTTGATTCTGATTTTGAGCGGTGACGATGTCATGAAGACCCGCAAGCAACTTTGCGAACTTCGTCTGGAAATGGGTAACCAGCTTGGTCTGCGCGACAAGAACCAGTTTGCCTGCCTGTGGGTAATTGATTTCCCGATGTTCGAATGGAGCGAAGAAGAAGGCCGTCTGATGGCTATGCACCATCCGTTCACTCATCCGAAAGACGAAGATATACCTTTGCTGGATACCAATCCGGCAGCAGTCCGTGCTGATGCATACGATATGGTAATCAACGGAGTAGAAGTAGGAGGAGGTTCCATCCGTATCCACGACTCAGAGCTTCAGGCAAAAATGTTTGAAATACTCGGTTTCACTCCCGAAAAAGCTCAGGAACAGTTCGGCTTCCTGATGAACGCATTCAAATTCGGAGCACCCCCTCATGGTGGTTTGGCCTACGGTCTTGACCGCTGGGTATCCCTGTTTGCAGGCTTAGACTCTATTCGTGACTGTATTGCTTTCCCGAAAAACAATTCAGGAAGAGACGTCATGCTTGATGCTCCGGGTTATCTTGACCAGAAGCAACTGGATGAACTCAATTTGAAAATTGAAATCAAAGAGTAAAGTATTATACACCTTCGGATGAAAGAACCTGTACGTATATTTCGCTTTGCAGTGGTAGGAACACTCAATGCATTGATAACAGCCATAGTGATCGGTCTGATGATGCATATAGGGGGTGAGAACTATATCATAGCAAACATTGTAGCCTATGTCATAGCGCAGATTCATAATTTCATCTGGTGCAAATATTGGATATTTCCTTTAGATAAAGCCGCAAAAAAGAATAGCATCTGGCATCAGATGCTATTCTTTGCTTGCGCTTTTGCCATGGCCTACAGCAGTCAGTTCCTCTTCCTTCTGATGCTGGTCGAACTGCTCCACTGTAATGCCTATCTGGCTCAATTCTTAGGCCTGTTTATCTACGGAGCTGTCAATTTCATGGCCAATAAGCACTTGACCTTCCGTTAAGCCATTTCCATTAAATCTTTTTCCTCCACAAAACTCAGTCCGTCATTGAGTATCACCTCACGGGTCTTTTCCGTATTATCCGTGCGGAACACCAAGATTCCTTTACCACTCAGAAGGAAAGAGTAGAGGTATGAAATACCGATTCCGGCATCTGTAAAACTGCGGATAGCCTCTGCAGCCCGTCCGGGCTGGTTATCCAGCTTGATTGCAAAAACATCCGAGATGTTAGCCGCTATTCCAGCTCTCTTCAGCGTGTCATAAGCCCGTTGCGGTTCCGAGCAGATGATACGGTAGATACCATATTCCACCGTGTCCGAGATAGTAGAAGCAATGAGTTGAATGCCCGCCTCTTTCAGCAGTTCGAGAATTTTTAGCAGCGTCCCCGATTTATTCTCCACAAATACCGATAATTGATGTACAGTCATGATGCTCTTATTTTTTAGTTTTAAGTTCTTAAGTTTTAAGCTTTAAGTTCTTAGATTAAAGTTTTACGTAAATCCTTCACACGCACAGCCTTGCCTTCCTGCTTCGGCAAGCTACCCTTAGGCACCAGTTTCACCCGTGGCGTGATTAGAATTTCATCTTTCAGCTGACGGGTAATCTCCTTGGTAAGTTGTTGCATGAATCCATAATCATCGGTAAACTCATTCAGTTCCACCTCCACCGTCATTTCATCGTTAGCCTCCAGATTTGTCAGAGTAATGAGATATTCATTGCCCAATTCCTTAAACTGCATCAAGATATTCTCTATCTGAATCGGGAAAATATTCACCCCCTTCAAAATCATCATGTCATCGCTTCTTCCCTTCATCCGGTCTAAGCGCTTATGATGCCGCCCACACGGACACTCTCCCGGTAAGATACGCGTCAAGTCGCGCGTACGATACCTCAGTAAGGGCATTGCCTCGCGGTTGATTGTAGTCAGCACCAGCTCACCCACTTCCCCGTCGGGGACAGGCTCCAGTGTATTCGGGTCCACGATTTCCACAATATAGTAATCCTCCCAAATATGCAGTCCGTTTTGCTCCTGACATTCAAAAGCCACTCCCGGTCCACACATCTCCGACATGCCGAAAGAGTTATACGCCTTTACCCCCAGCATCGTCTCAATCCGTTTCCGCTGCTCATCCGAGTGCGGTTCCGCTCCGATAATCAAAGTCCGCAGTTTCGTATCCTTCTTTGGGTCAATCCCCATCTCCTCCATCACCTCATACAGACGTCCCGCATAACTTGGAATGGCATGCAGGGCAGTTGTACCGAAATCCGTGATAAATTTGATTTGCCGTTTCGTATTCCCCGCAGCAGCCGGAACAGTCAGCATCCCCAGACGCTCCGCCCCATACTGAAACCCCAGTCCTCCGGTAAACATCCCATACCCCGATGAATTCTGGAAAATATCCCCTTTGCGCAGTCCCACCATATGCAGACAGCGAGCCACTGCATTCGCCCATTCATCCAAGTCGCGCTGCGTATGCAGAATCACCGTAGGAGTTCCCGTGGTACCGCTTGAAGAATGCAGACGCACCACCTTATCCAGCGGAACAGCCGCCAAGCCGAAAGGATAATGCTCACGTAAATCTTGTTTGGTAGTAAAAGGAATTTTCTGAAGGTCTGCCAGCGAACGTATATCCTCAGGAGTCAGACCGTTCTCTTCAAACCTTTTCTTATAAAAAGGAGAGTGCATGCATTGACGAACCGTCAGCTGCAGCCTCTCCAGTTGAAGTCTCTCTATTTCCGGACGAGATAAAGTCTCCATTTCCGGATGTAAATACATTTCCTTGTTTTTCATGTCATTTTGTTTAAGCTTACTCGCAAAGATAAACATATTTAGAGAAAAACAAGTAGATTAGCTTTTTATTTTTCGTTTATAAGGACTTTGTTGTGTTGATTTATTATTTTCTCTACGAAACCCACGGGCAGTTCAACCGATGCACATCCCAGCTGGTCAATCCGTACCACCACCTGCGATTTTCCGTCCATCTCAATCAGTTCCCCCTTTAATCCCCTTAAAGGCCCTTTGATAACCTGAATCTGTTCACCCACCAGCAAGGGTTTACTGATAAACCGTACCGCCTCTTCCGAATAATCCAGCATAAACATAAACCGCTCCATATCCTCGTCCCGTATAACGGCAGGGCGGTGCGTTGTCCGGTCAATCAGCGAGCCGGTCAGAGCCGGAATCTCCTTGAGCAATCTCACCCGTTCCGCCTCACTAGTCTTGACAAAAATCATCATCGGAATCACCACCACCTGCAATTTCTTGCGGCGGTCACTCCATTGCCGTATTACCTCCTGTACGGGCAGATAACACGTCACTCCCGCCGCTTTCAGCTTTTCAGCCGTCTTCTTTTCGTGATGCATGCGCACATAAAGCACATACCAGCGTACCTCTTCCATTGCAGTTTTCAGTTAGCCGTTGCCTTTAAAACCGTTTGAGCGTCAGTGTAGCATACTCCGACTTCAGTATCAGAATCTTTCCGTCAGCTTTCACTACCTCCAGCTCCATATCCACATCATTCAGTCCATACCTATTCAGCAAAGCCTCATTCGGAGTGGCATATTCTTTTTTATCTTTATCGTAGAAATAAATATCCTGAATGGCAACCACATTCGAAGCCTCGTCATAGTGGAACATACCTTTCAGCGTAGGCAGTTCCTGTCCCCCTTTCTCCGACATCTCAGCCACCTGCAGCTGGATGGCATAATAGATACGGTTACAGGTATGTACCTCCTTGTCCGCTTCTGTTGTAAACTCCAGCAACTGCCAGAATCCCTCAATTTTACCATACTTCGGAGCCTTCTCACAACTGCTCATCAGTACACCCACCAATAGGGCAATCCATATCTTTTTAAAAATCATTCTCATAATTCAGTTTTTCTTCATTAAAAAAGCACTCCAGTCTTTCTGATTACCAACATTCCCCCGGTAGCATTTCCCAAGTAATTTCCCCGGTCCATTCCCAAGGCAAGCGAAGCACTCCATCCCTTCGCCCAGCGCGGTGTATACGTAGCCTCATACAGCGAACTGAACTGCTTCCGCTGCTTATCCAGCGGACTGCCGTACGTACCCCAATGCCGTGCAAAAGAAATCAGCATACGGTAGCTCCATTCCCGTGAAGGCTCTCCGCAGATACCCAAATGATTAGAACGCATCCGGTTGCTCCGGAACGAGATGCCATGATCAGCATTATACAGCGGACCGGGTAGGAGAGGGTTTCCTATCCCCATACCCATATACTGCCAAGCCCCGTATATATAATGATTGTAGTAGTTGTCATGCGCACTGATCTGGTGCGAGGTATTCTCCCATCCATGACTGCCGTCATACAAAATCGGTCCCGACTGGTCTTTGGTATTCATCCCTTCCCAAACCACACTGCTCACCCAGCGGTTCTTCGGCAAAGTCACTTCCAGCCCGATTTGTCCGTCCTTCCAGCGTCCATACTCCCAGAACATCTGCGACTGATCCTCGAAATAATGCTCCAGATAAGCCCGGAACTTCCATTCGCCCACATAATAATTCAAGGCAAAGTTCCAGCTTCCCAGCATATTCCCTTCCACATTGAATTGTTCCCCCTCCGGTGTATCACTGCCGCCACCTTGCGGGAAGAAAGCTTTCCAGTACGCCTTCAGGTTACTCGGCATATCCAGTCTCTTTTCCACCGTTCCGTCTTCCAGTTTGAAATACCGGTCACCTCCGAATTGGGTAGCCATCAAGATACCAAATTCAAACTCCAGCGGGAAGCGCTCCTTTTTACCCAAGCGGAACATCAACGACTTACTGTGATACAACACATCCTTCACGAAATATTGTCCGGGATTCACATGATTCTTCTGCCAGTTATTCTCAGCCAGAGCCCCGTATGCAATGTGTCCTTTAAACGCCAGCCATCCCTTCGTACCCGGAATATTCAGATAGTTCTTAATTTCCCCACGGATTTGCGGAATCGGCTGCGTATTCATTCCTTCCACTAGCATCCCGCTGCTCAAAGCCGCATGCTTGTCAAGCGGAAATCCCGGTCTCTCCTTACTGCCCACACTCAGCGTCAGCATCTTCCATGAAAAGTCGGCATACATCTGATGCAGCTGCACATCCGATTCATGATTGATACCCCCCGCCAGATCAAATCCCGCTTCAATCCGCCAGTTCCGTTTCAACTGCCTGTCATACGTAATTCCAGCCCGCAGATAGCCCGAGTTCGGTTCCACACTCGATATGCCGTAACGGTTTGCCGTAAACCAGAGCGGAGCATACGTACCCCCTCCGGCAGTACCTCCCAGTTCCACCCGGTAGGTTAAAATGGAATCAGCTTGCTGCCCAGATACCGAAGCACTGCACAACAAGCCGATTAATAAAAATGCTTTTATTTTCATTCTGTTTCCTTGTTAAGAGTCCATTTTTTGTATTGGTCTTGCAAAGAAACAAATAATATTAAGAACTGCCAAAAGAAAGCCCTGTCTAATTGTTTTTCAGGCTGTTTTTCAAGTCCTCCCACAATTCCTTCCCGAAAAGAATCCAAGCCGAACTGCCTACAAAAGCCAGGAACATAAAACCGATTAAAATCAACACCTTTCTTGGAGCCGAAGGCACGAGAGGCACCGTAGCCGGTTCCACCACCGCAAACACCGGCTTGTCCTCCTGAATCTTCGCCCGATACAGCTCCATCTGCGTAGCTGCCTGTTGGTATACCTGATTCGCCAGCTTCATCTGCGCATTAATCCGTTCCCCTTCAATCTTGGCAGCCTCCGAGTTCACCAGCCGGTTCTTGTCCATATACGTCGCATATTCCTTCTGAAACCGGTAATATTCCTCCTGCGCCTTGTTACAGAGC
Source organism: uncultured Phocaeicola sp. (assembly GCA_958434805.1). The sequence continues at coordinate 30,015 of CAUBDX010000024.1, read as the reverse complement.
ATTTCCTGATACTTGAAATCCTCGGTAGCCTTCTTGGTGCGGTACGCCGTGATATACGCCTGCAGTTTATGCAGTACACTGTCGGCCACCGTAGCCGTCACCACCGGATCCTGCAAAGTCACTGTAATCGTCGTCATGCCCGTTTTGGTATCCGCTTCCGCCTCCATACATTTCTTGATAGCCTCCAGCCGTTTGCTCTCGTCCCGGGTCAACCGGAAAGGGTCAATGATTGCTTTCTCTCCTTCCTCAGCTTTCTCCTTGAAGAGCGACATCACACCACCAATCGTCTTTCCCGGCAGTCCCATCACGTAACTCCACCACGGAGCCCGCTGTTCCTCCATGTACGCATAAAGCGCCATCGTACTGTCACAGTCTTCTGGCTTCACCTGCATGTGATACAACTCCAGTGCAAACGGAGTCGATGCCATGATGTCCGGAAACAGCGACATATTCAGCGCATCTGCATCACTCATCGAGATATTCCCCAATCCGAGCATGGAAGCCATGCCCGCCAGACTACCCCCCGTAGCTTTTCCCGATTCTGGAGACAAGGTAACACTCACCGTATACTCCTTGGGAATGCTAAACGCCACTACCAGTCCGATAAGTGTCGCATATCCCATCGTTTTTACTATTTTCTTCTTCTGAATCCAGAGTTTGCCGAAAAGCTCCAGCAAATCGATTTCCTGTTCTTTTGCGTCCTGATTTGTTTGTTTTTCCATTCTGTAGTTTAAAATTCTTGCAGTATTTATCTATTTAGAGAGTAGTAATTTCTTCCTCTGTCAGATGGGTGTATTTCGCAATGACCTCTGCTGGCAACCCGTCTGCTTTCATCTGCCGGGCAGTATTCAATAGGGCTTTCTTTTCACCTTCCGCTTTTCCTTCTGCTCTTCCTTCTGCCAGACCTTTTTCTCTTCCTTCTGCCAGACCTTCCGCTCTTCCTTCTGCCAGACCTTCCGCTCTTCCTTCCGTCAAGCCCTTTTTTAGCGCATCACTGATGATCGTGTTTTCTACCCTTACGGCATCCCAGAAAGCATCGTAGCCCAACAGTTGCGCATCGCTGAAAGCCGATTCCTTAATCAGCTCCACCGCCTTGTTTATTTCCGGTACCTCCAGCAAATCTTCCGATACCTTCCGGGTATTCTCATTGATTTCCGTGAGATAGCGCAGCCACAACACGTGCATCTTCTTTTCGCTGAATGTTTTCGGAGTAAACTTGGGAAGCTCCACAAAGATGAAGCGCAACCCGTCAATCACTTTGTCCGAATGCTCCATGTGGACCAGTCGGTAATCATGATAATACTCCGGCACATCGGGCATGAACACATCGTTTACCAGACTGAGTGAATACACCGGCTGCAACAGTTCATATTTATAACCTGCACCCAGCTGGCGCACGTACGCTTTCGATGCATTAAACAACACGCGCTGCATGAAAGCCGGCGACCAAAGCATCTGCATTTCCACGATGAACACGCGTCCTTTTGCATCCCTGCACCGTACATCCACAATACTGTTCTTCTTCAGCGGCGTCTCCGGCACCAGTTCAGCCGGCAGATACTCCACCTTCTCAATTTCCTCTCCCTCTTCAAGAGGCAGCAGGGCATTCAGCAAGTTCATCACCAAGTCAGGATGCTCGCCAAACACTTTCTTGAAAGTCAAATCCGCTTTCGGGTCAAGATATATCATGATACATTCTTTTTGAATCGTGAAACAACAAAATCTTTGTTACAAATTGGAGAGCCATTTCTCTCCAGCCTTCGTGTTCATCCAGAGCAGGAAGCCTATACAGAGTACAAGTACTACTGAAAATAAAAATATCAATGCATCCATATGGTTATGATTCAATCGCTATCCATTATTGAATGCAGAGAAATCAAAGCGAAGCAATTTCTTCCTCTGTCAGATGGGTGTATTTCGCAATGACCTCTGCTGGCAACCCGTCTGCTTTCATCTGCCGGGCAGTATTCAACAGGGCTTTCTTTTCACCTTCCGCCAGACCTTCCGCTCTTCCTTCTGCCAGACCTTTCTCTCTTCCTTCTGTCAAGCCTTTCTTTAACGCATCACTGATGATTGTGTTTTCTACCCTTACGGCATCCCAGAAAGCATCGTAGCCCAACAGTTGCGCATCGCTGAAAGCCGATTCCTTAATCAGCTCCACCGCCTTGTTTATTTCCGGTACCTCCAGCAAATCTTCCGATACCTTCCGGGTATTCTCATTGATTTCCGTGAGATAGCGCAGCCACAACACGTGCATCTTCTTTTCGCTGAATGTTTTCGGAGTAAACTTGGGAAGCTCCACAAAGATGAAGCGCAACCCGTCAATCACTTTGTCCGAATGCTCCATGTGGACCAGTCGGTAATCATGATAATACTCCGGCACATCGGGCATGAACACATCGTTTACCAGACTGAGTGAATACACCGGCTGCAACAGTTCATATTTATAACCTGCACCCAGCTGGCGCACGTACGCTTTCGATGCATTAAACAACACGCGCTGCATGAAAGCCGGCGACCAAAGCATCTGCATTTCCACGATGAACACGCGTCCTTTTGCATCCCTGCACCGTACATCCACAATACTGTTCTTCTTCAGCGGCGTCTCCGGCACCAGTTCAGCCGGCAGATACTCCACCTTCTCAATTTCCTCTCCCTCTTCAAGAGGCAGCAGGGCATTCAGCAAGTTCATCACCAAGTCAGGATGCTCGCCAAACACTTTCTTGAAAGTCAAATCCGCTTTCGGGTCAAGATATATCATGATACATTCTTTTTGAATCGTGAAACAACAAAATCTTTGTTACAAATTGGAGAGCCATTTTTTTCGGCCTTCGTGTTCATCCAGAGCAAGAAGCTTATGTCAAATACCTCCTTGGCTTCTTTCCGGTTGCTATGTTGGTCTGACAAGCTACTCATACGTTTTGCATTCTTGTAACAAACAAAGATAGTGAAAATGTTCTAGAATATGAGGCTGTTGGAGAATTATTTATTTGATAAACTTTTTCACCCCGTAATAGATAAGTGGTGAGAAAAAATACAAAACTATTGAATTTTACAGCTTGCTGTCTACCGTTCACCCTTATTCCGTTTTAAAAGTAACTCCGTTTGAGGCATCATGAATAAATTCAAACTCCAATGTACGCGCTAAGCCTTCTCCTAAAGTATAAGGAGCCTTGAATCCCGCTTCTTTTACCTTCGTTGCATCAAACTGAGTAGTGGCACAGAATTTCTTTACACGAACCGAACTTACTGTCAGTTTCTTTCCGGTCAACTTGGCAAGCAAGTCAAAGCCATAGCCACCCATCATGCCAAGCCAATAAGGGAAATGAGTCGTAGGAATATGCTTGTTCAGCACTTTGCTAACATGTCCAACCAATTCATTCATGGTAAAGTCCGGCTTATCAATATAATTATATACATTATATCCTTCCGTTTTATTCTCAATAAGGAACTTGGTAAAAGCCACGATGTTGCCTACATACGCCATTGACTTCTTATTATTCCCTTTTCCTACCATCAAGAATTTTCCGCTTGCAATCTGTTTCAGCAGGTTATACACATTCCCCCGGTTACGCTCTCCGAAAATAACCGTCGGGCGGATGATATTGATATTCCAGTCAGGATGCGATTTATACCACTCCTGCAAAACCACCTCAGCCTGCCATTTACTTTTACCATAATGATTGAACGGATCAGCCGGGTGCGTTTCATTCGGATTCTCCTTATTCAGCCCATAAACCGCTACTGAAGAATAAAACACAATACGCTTCACACCATTTTTCTCCATAGCCTGCAATGTCTTTTCCATACCCCCTACATTCGTTTCATAATAAAGCGAAGTAGGATGCACATCATCCCGATGCTGAGCTGCTAACAAAACCACACAGTCAGCCCCTTTCAGTTTCTCATCCATACAAGCCTGGTCTCTTACGTCACCGATTTCTGTAACTTCCGGATGAAAATGGCTTTGCTGTAAGTCTATATTATGTAGCTGATAATTATTAACCTTGTCTTCTTTCAAGATTTCAATGAGACGGGTTCCTACGAATCCGCTGCCTCCGATGAATGTAATTTTCATAATCTAAATTATTTAAAATACTTTAATGTTGCACGTATAGCATAGTGTAAAAAGTAATAACAGCTTTTATACAAAGAAAGATGTTCATGCTTTCTGTAAATGTTCCATGTCCACTGAAAAGCTTTTATTTTATTCGAAGATACCGAATGTGCATTTAAACGGTATAATGCTAAAACTGTATTGGTATTTTGCGCTATATATCCACGTTTCAAAATAGAGAGCCACATGGCAAAATCTTCATGGCCAACGGGGGTGAAATAAAGCTTACCGACTTTATGAGTGTCGTAAATGGCTGTTAGGCATCCTATTACATTTTCTTTTAAAAGTTCTGTGTAAGAGGTATTGCAAGGAGCAACAATAATTCGGTTATTTCTATTGCCTTGAGCATCCATTTTTTCGTAGTTAGAAAAAACAATAGCCGTCTTATTGTTTTCAAACAACTTAATTTGTTCCTCTAATTTGGAAGGCAGCCATAAATCATCACTATCAAGGAAGGCAATAAATCGTCCTTGTGCATTTTGAATTCCGATATTTCTTGGTAATGTAGGAGAACCAGACGGCTTTTCTGTCTTGAAATACTTTATCCGTGCATCCTGTTTACAATATTGCTGAATGATGACATCTGAGCCATCAGTAGAACAGTCATCAATGATAAGCATTTCCCAGTGCGGATAGGTCTGTGATATAACCGACTGAATCGTTTCTTGAATAGTGGATTTGCTGTTGTAGCAAGGGGTAATGATTGAGACAAGAGTTTGATGAGTCGTCAACATATCATTTGGGTTGTTTTTAAATTATTGTATATACTTTTTCGCATCTTTAAAGAAGCTGATAGTAATCAGTACCGATAAAATCACTACAGGAAAAGCTGCAATAATAGTTACTGATTGTAGACTATATAATGAATTTTCAGCGAAGAGTAGTCCGATGGGGAATAGTATTAGCATGATGCTCCAAAAAGTACGAACCCTTCTGTCTGGTTCTTTATCAGCAGGCAAATGTTTGTAAGAATACGAGGAAGCTACATAAGTGATGCCGTCTAAAGTTGTGCTGTAGAAAGCAATCATGGTAATTACTAAAAGTATAATAGCTATCCATGGTAAAGGTAGGGTATCAAAAATGTGTAGGATAGCCGTGTACATACCTTCATTACTTATTATCCCTACAACGTCTAGCCCATGTTTCATTTGTTGAGCCAAGCCATAATTTCCTAAAATAATAAAAGACATAAAAGTTCCGGCTAATCCCCATCCATAGGTACCCCAAACCATATTTTTAATGGTACGTCCTTTACTGATAAGTGCAATGAAGAACGGAGTAGCACAACACCATGCAATCCAATAAGCCCAGTAATAAATAGTCCAGTTTTGAGGAAAGCTGTTCTCTCTCAAAGGATCCATATAGGTAGCTAGTCCGATAAAATTCTGTATCATATTGCCAATAGATTGGAAGCCGGTTTCTAATATATAAACCGTTTCACCTCCTAAAAATAGGAAATAAAATAAGATAGCAAAGAATAGGTAAGAACAATAAGAAGCCAATTTAGAGATACCTTCTACTCCAAACCATACAGCAAAGGTATAAACCACACAGATTAATAACAGGATTACAATGGTTAGACCTGTTCCATCTGGTAGTCCAGTTAAAGTTGAAATACCTTTAGACAACAGTGGGGTAGCTAAAGAAAATGTTGTAGCAGTAGCACAGACAATAGAAAATATAGCAGTGATATCAATGGTTTTACCTAATAGCCCATCGACTTTTTTACCGAATAATGGACGGCATGCTTCTGAAAAACGTTGTCTGTCCCGTTGGCGCACATGCATCATAAAGCCAAAGGCTATTGCTAAAATAACATAGAAGCACCAAGCTATTGGTCCCCAATGAAATAGTGTATAAGTTGGGGCCCACATCTGTATGCCTCCCATGTTTGTTACATGACTTTCACCGCCATACAGAGCCCATTCACAAAGTGAATAAAACAAAATATCAGCAGCCATGGTAGAAGTAAAAATCATAGTTCCCCATGCAAAGTTACCATATGCTGGTTTATCTACATTGCCAAGCTTTATATGTCCGTATTTTGAAGAGGCTACATAAATGGTTGTAATCAATACTCCCACTCCAAAAACAGCATAATATAAACCACCGGTGTTTCCAAGAAATCCACGAACTGTATCAACAAAAGTCTTAGACTGTTCTGGTAGTTGCATGAATATAAGCATCATGGCTAATACAATGCAAAAAGGGACTAATGTCGTTACCCAATCGACCTTACTCTCAAGGTTTTTAAAATCAATCATTGTTTAGTGTTTTTAAATTTTTGATAGCTCTATTAAATCGATCTTTTCCATATGTGCCAAAATCATCACCATTGGCTTCTTTTATAACAGTCCATTGAGCCCAAAGGTAATCCCATAAAATTTGATAACATTTTATTTTTTCGAACGTGTGAGGTGGGATTTCCCCTTGATAATACTCTTTCATCAAGAAGTCTTGGTTCTCTTGTGAGAAATCACTTTCCAGGAAGAGTGCTGCAAAATCGGCCATGGGGTCATTGATGCCAGAATATTCCCAGTCAATCAAGTAGATAGTTCCGTCTTCTGCTTTGATGAAGTTTTCGGGAACAGCATCGTTATGGCAGGGGCGAAGTTCTACGCCCAACTTGTTTAAGCGTTCCTCCAAATTCATGACTTTGGGGCGTATCTTTTCCCACCCCTTATACATTACAGCATTCGACTGCTTGAGCAGTTTGTCATATTTTTCTATTTCTTGAAAAATATTGAATTCGTTTTTCAGGCGGATGTGAGAGTTATGCACTTTCCTGTAAATTTCAGCCACTTTTCTCATGTTGCCATGACGTTGGATGGTGGCCATGTTCAGGGTTTCGGCATTTGTTACAAAATCGGCCAACTTAATGCCTGTTTTCGGATTGAAGTAGCGTATTTGTGGGTTGACTCCCATCTTGCATCCTTCCAGTGCATTATATTCTTCATTGGTTCTGTCTACCATGCCTTCCGAACCGTTTCCGGGGACACGTAATACATATTCTTTGCCATGGAGGATAATCTTGAAGTTTTTATTACTCATGCCGCCGATTTGAATGATTTCAGCAGAACTGATATCTTCATTCGGGAAGATGGTGGAAAGATGGTGCATCAGATTGTCTCGGTCGAAAGGATTCTCCTGTCGGCAGAGCTTACGGTAAACTTTATATTTCAGCCGTTTGAAATCCTCTTGCGTATCTACATCTCCCCAAATCAAGTTCTTGAACCGTATCACGGGACGCTCCAGAGCTTCCGTAACATCCATCAACAGATACTCATAGTTCATATAAGGATTCGTGCAGTGCTCATAGGCTTCCAGCATTCTGCGGAAAACAGACAGCGAAAGCTTCAAGGCACCAATCAGTTCCCCTTCGATGTTACAAACGCGATGACGATCTTTGGTTATTTTTGTGATAAATCCATGTTTAGTTTCCACGTAACATTCGTCTCCGCTGCCGGTTTCTTCGGTCATAGACAAGCAGGTTCCGTATGCTGTCTGGGTAAGCTGCTCTACTAAGGTTCGTTCGTAAAATGTATCACCTTCCAGTAGGAGGAAATCTTCTTTTACATAATCTTTGACTAGCGCAAGTGAACCCATGGATGAGGTAAATTCGTAGTCTTTATTGTATACAATTTGTACGTCATTGTCACGATAGCATTCAAAGAGTTCGGCTCTATAGCCTGTTACCAAGATAATATGGTTATACTGCAACTCTCGTAAGATGCTTAATGCTCTGTCAATTAAGCATGCTGGGTCGTCAGCAAAAGGCATCAGAGGGTAGGGAATCTCCGCGTCACGTTCTTTTCTTGCAGTTAAAATTACAGCGGTTTTCATACTCTGTCCATTAGTTTGTTTTGTTCAATATCAAAGGTATACACCTTTCCGTCTTTTTCACAGAAAAAGTCAAACAGATTGGCTGTCATTCCTTTTTTCCTCACTTTGATATGCGTGATATCTCCTTCTGTGCAGTTCAATAGCTGGCTGATATGCTGAAGTATTTTACATCCTGAGTGATTGACATATGTAGGGTCAAACAATCGTAATTCTTCCAGTGAGTCAAATTCTTCTATTTCATGCGGCTGATAGCGGTGTATCTTGAGTTTAGGAAGCACATCGATGTAACGAATGTAGACATCTTCCCAGTATCCATTTCTGGTTTCTTCTTTTGCATATTCAATCAGCATGATTTCTCGGAACTTTTCCGAAAACTCTTGGTGGAAGAACACATGACCTACCATGTACCAGGCATTTGCCCCTCCAATGTTTACATGGGTAATTTGGTCATTTTTGTCTGTAGTAAGGCAATATTCTCCGGTCTGCCCTTCAGCATAGAGGGCTGAATAATACCCATGTTCGCTCCTGTTGAGAAATACATTGTCTGGGAAGTAATTGTCGGAAGAGCAAATAAAAGTATCTTTTAGCTTGTCCAACACCCGGATGATAGATGACGTATTGTTATAGCGGTTATAATCTTCGTTGATAACAAGCGAAACACCATACTTGGCTGTCAGGTACTGAAACTGTTCCGCTTTATAGCCCGCTACGATGGTGATGTCTTCAATGCCGGCTTCTTGCAGTTGTTGAATCTGGCGTTCTATCAAGATTTCACCTTTCACTTTCAACAAGCCTTTGGGCTTTTCGTATGAGAGGGGGGCAAAACGGGAAGAAGTTCCCGCTGCCATAATAATTGCATTCATTTTTTTTCTTTTAGATTAAAAGGCAAATGAAGTAGAGAAGTTAACAAATGATTTTTCGCGAATCGGATTGATGATATAGGCTACATTCAGAGGCAAAGACCAGCCTCTTTTGAATGCCAGGCTATACGTATATTTCAGTTCCAAATTGCAAACACCGAAATGGTGTTCGTAATTGTTGTAGCAACTCTCATTGCAGGCGGCACCTACCGTGAGCGATAAGCGGTTGCTCTCCAGAAAGTCGTAATATGTGCCTGCTTCTATGTACGTAGAGTAGGCTTGTTTTCCTTCTGCATTCTTATCGGCCCCATAGAAAAAGTTTGATAGAGTAACATACACCGGAATTTTTTCGGGAGTAATGGTAATCACTCCTTCTAGCCAGTGGCCGGTAGTTCCTTTTTGGGCATTGAAATAATTGTCGTCTGCAGAGTTGACAGTAGGATAATAATAGTCATTGAGACCTATGGTCAGCCATTTCCATGTATAGCTGAGTCCCATATCCACTTCTGCATACTTACCGTTAAACGCATATCCGCCCATAACATAAAGATAGAATCCTTTATATTGATAGTTCACTTGGGGAAAAACAACAGGAGCAGCATCTTCTGTCATCATCTCCATTCCTCTCCACACGTATTTTGTCTGTAGGTCAATACCTAGATGGAAATTGGATTTTTTCAGTTTGGCACCAAACCCGTTGGTGGGTTCAGTCTCTTGTGCGTGAAGGGTGATGCAGAACAGGGTGAGTGTTAAAGCAAAAATGATCTTTTTCATGCAGTATGTGTCTTGTTATTCTTCATATCCTTTTTTCCACCATGCTTCCATGGGATGAGGGATTCTTTTGTCTTCAGGAGGAAGTTGCATATAGTCACCATATACATCTTTTAAATAGCTGTCATATTGTTGGGGACCCGGATATTTTTTGCCCTCAAATTCAACTTCTGTCAGTTTTTCGAACATGTCTTTATTCCAATAGAAATGTTTGGAAATCAAAGGTAGATATCCAATGTATGGAGTATTTTTATTTTTTGATAGTGTTGATAATTTATGAATCATCTTCAAGAAACATTTGTATCCAATCAACCGGGCTATTATCCAGCAAGGATAAAACAGTTTGCTGTGTTTTTCCGGGAATTTAGGCTGTACAGCAAATACTCTCATCATGAGGGCAAACAGGATAAGCGAATGAATCATTGACTTAAATTTCGGAATATTGTCATAGGGAAATATATCAACCCATACTCCCATATTGTTTGAGCCGATGGTTACTGTTTCATTGAGAATGGTATGTGTATCTATTACTTTTGCAAATTCATAGATATAATCCGAATCAAGCTCATGGCATAGCAACTTATATCTTGATTGTTCCTTTGACAAGATTTCAATTAGTTTTTCATAGTCCTTTCTAGGCATTGAGATATCAATGTCGTCGTCCCAAGGGATAAAACCTTTGTGACGAATTGCTCCTAATAATGTTCCATAATCTAGCATATATTTCAGATTATGTTTTTTGCAAATGTTATCAATATAGTCAAGAATGCCAATTTCCAAATTCTTGACCTCACTCATAGATAATGATTTTCCTTTATCCATTTTAATGCTATTCGAATCTTTTATGATAGTTCTTTTATCTTATGTATTATGATTTTATTACTTTATTTATGTTCGTAGAGTTTCCGATAGGCATCCATCATAGTTTTGATAGAGTATTTGTTTGTGATATAGTCGTAAGGCAGAGGGGGAATTTCTTTCCGTACAACTTGTTGAATGAGCTTGGCTAGTGCAGTTTCGTTTCCTTTAGGAAACCTGTATGTATTGGGCAGCAAATCCTTGATGCCTTCTACGTCCGAACCAATGCACGGAGTCCTTACTGCCAAACTCTCAATAATGGTAAGCCCCATTCCTTCTGCATGGCTGGATAAAACAGAAAGGGTAGAAGCAGAGAGAATGCTAGCTACATCCGCGCGGTTTCCTAGTAAGGTGACTTTTTTTTCTAAAGATAGCTGATGGGTTTCGTCTATGATTTGCTGATATAGTTCTCCGTCTCCAACGAGAACAAGGTGGTAGTCATCATTGAGAAGAGTCATGGCTTTTAGCAGGGTAAGAAAGTCTTTGTCCGTGCTGAGTCGTGCAACCATCGTTATGATGTACTTGGCAGTTATTCCAAATTCGTGAAAATCTAATTTGGGTTGTGCCTGGAGTTGCTTTACATCAATACCATTATATATAGTTTGAGTCTTGACTTTGTAGCTAAGCCATTCATCTAATGCTTTTTTACAAGATTCTGAAACAGCGACTACATGATTATAAACGGAATAAATTGGTATTTCAATTAGTTTAAATAGCTTATGTTTACGCCTGCTATTTGTGGATGCGTGTTCTGTAAAGATAAAATTCTTTTTTGGGAAGAATAACTTAAAAAAAGCACAATAATAGAGTGATGGAAAGAGGTGTACGTGTATGATGTCGTTTGCTTTTATAAGCTTGAAAAGCTTGAAGATTTGTTTGAAATCGAACCGCTTCTTTGTAGGGAGTCCTATAAACCGGATTTGCTTATCTATATTCGCCTCGAAGGGGATATATTCTCCTATAACTACAACCATACAGTCATATTCATGGAGTGTATCAGATACGATATTCTGTATCACCGTACGCACTCCTCCTCTCAGTACGGGTGCGATATGTAATATTTTTTTAGAAGGCATATTGTTCTGTTTAGTTTCGTTTTATTTTAGTAAAGAGTCCCATTGGCTAAAGATGGCTTGCTGAGAAAAACGATGAACGGCATCTTCGTGAGCTGCTTTCCCCATTTCTTTTAGCTTTTCTCTGTCAGAGAGAAGCTGCTTCAAATGGTTTGCTAGTGCATGAGTATCTTTATAGGGAACAAGTAGACCATCCACTTGATCCCGGATGATTTCTGACGGACCATACGGACAATCAAAACTTACGCAAGGCAGGCCTGCAGTTTTAGCTTCAATGAGTACCATTGGCAGGCCTTCAAATCTGGATGACATAACTAAGCAGGAAGCTTCCTGATAGACGGAAGCAATGTCTTGGGTTGCCGGTTTAAATTCTACACTATTTTCAATGCCTAGCCGTTTAGCTTGAGCCTCCAATTCGTTTTTCAAACTACCAGAGCCCACAATACTCAGATTCCAGTCCTTAATAGAAGTTATCACCTCGGCCCATGCATCTAAAAGGTAATCAAATCCTTTTTGCCGCTCTAAGCGGCCAACTGCGATGAGATGATGAGAGTCTATCTTTGCTTGTGCTCTAAAGCGGATACTTGTAAAGTTGGGGATGCACTGGATGTTGCAACGGATATGCTTGAGATAATTCTTTTTATCGAGTTCTGTCAATACAATGGTTTTCCATACCAATTGAGTGGAAAGTAGTCTCCAGTAAAAGCCTTTTTTACTGCCAGCATACAGATTGAAATGCTCCCATGCAATGTTTTTTATTTGGGTATTCCACAGGGCAGGGGCTGAGATTCTAACAAGGGGGACGGCTACGGATATTAAATAGGACGGATTGATTTGTTTTATCACTTTCCGAAGGCATAAAATGTTTTTGAAATAGGAACTTAAAGAAAAAGTGGATTCCAAAGAATGGATAATGATATCCCGATGAATGGGGTATTGTGATTTGGTGAATTCTTCGATTAATATTAAATGCACTTCGTAATTATTAGTAACCAGAAGGTTGGCTAGTTCAATAGTCATTCTTTCAATACCTCCGGAGTTGGATACGCTTTGCGAGAAGAGACATATTTTCATAAAATGAAATTGATTTTATAAGGTTCGAAAAATTTCAGGCAAGGAAGATACTTCAAGGAACAATACGCGAATATAAGCAGGGCAAAAATCAGATAGTGAAAAGAATTTTGCCTCATTATTCTTAGGTAATAGGGGATGATAAAACAAGAAGAGAGTGAAAACACAATACCTATTCTTGCTAAAATTGCAATATCTCTTACTGTAAGGCTGATTATGATGTATATTAGATAGGCTTTTATCAGTAGGATAGTGGTGATACTCAGCTTATTTAATTTATATAAATAAAGTACAGGGAGTATAATTACGGTATTAAAGAAGATGCTTAACATCGACAAACTATCTTCACCGACCAGATATCCGCTATAAGCCCCCAGTGTATTGAAGACTGCTGCAGCGATTGTTCTGATTAAAAACGAAGGAATGAGAATAGAAAGCGCAGCGAGCCAGACTAAATACCGGGTCTCCAGCCTAAGCAATGGCAGTGCCAGTAAACATCCCCAGGTGAGGTTATGGAATAGAGCTGCCACGATGAAAAGTGTTACAGATTTTTTTTTCATTCCTTCTCTCCAGCATAGAATTCCATAAAAAATACACACAATCGCCACTCCAAAACGAATCTGCATAAAAGGTAGCATAATAAACAAAGAAAAGAACAGGAGCAGAGACAAGTTGGGCATTGGGGATATTTTCTTTGCAATTTTGTAAAAGATAGCAAAGGTAAGGATGGAACAAAATAAAAAAATGGCTTGTGCATTTAGTCCCAATGTCTTCAGCACGGCGCATGTAAATATGTATCCCGGTTCTACGCGGTGGCGGATAATCTGTACGATGAAACTACCTATGGTGCAGTTTAGTAAGGACGGAGCATTATTCCAATATCCAACATAATTAGCATAATCCTTATCCACATCTCCTCTTAAGCCACAAAACAAGCAGGCAATAACAGCTGAAACCACTGCGATATAATTTTTTTGTTTTTGTGGAATCGCAGAGAAATCAAACATGGCAGCAGTGCATAGGAATAGCCAAACTATAAAATAGAATTGCATAAAATGAAGTATTAGATAGATTCTCTAGAGAAAAGAATGTGTGATATTATTTAATTTATACATATTTTTATGTTTCTGTGTTCATTGCTTTTTTTGTGGCCATCTTTAGGTTATGAGTTAAGAAGTCTAGGCTTTTATTTTGTTCTTCTTTTATGATGTCGAAAACTTTGTCATAACATATTTTTTCCTTCCATTTATCTGTATGATATACAGACTCGATATCTTCATAAAGACGATCAAGCAAATCAAGCTTTTGGAGCAATGAATAGAGACGCCCTTTTCGTTTTTTATTACCCGTAATGACGATAAACTGACGTCGATGTAGGATAGAGAATACCGTACAATGAAAGGAATCTGTTACAACAAGAGTGGCAGAGGCTATATTCCCAATCCATCTTTCTACTGGGGTAAAAGTATCTATTTTAAACTGTAGGGCTTCTTTGAAATCCTTCTTGGGTAATATGCCCATTAAACAAACCTTATTACATAGGTCTTGAGATATATGTTCAAGTAATTTATAATATTCTTTTGAAGGATGGAATTTGAACGATACGATTTGAGGTGTAACTTGGGGGATTTTGATGTATGAGGAGTAGTCTGTTATTAGTAGAGTCGGGTCCAAAACTTCAGTTGCTTTTACGTGAAATTGCTTTTGACAAATGTCAATACCGCTGTCTTCCCGGACGCTAATTGCAGAAAATTTTTTTAAGAGCATATTGACGGATGAAAACAATTCAGGATGTATCCATTTGCTATTCCCAAAGCTTGCGGCATAGGCGATTCTTGGCATATTGTCAGGTAGAAAGTCAAAAAAGTAATGAAGTGCATATTTCCCCGTAATATCAGGATTCCATACTTGATCACTACCGACAATGCAAAAATCTGTTTGTTTTACAGCTTTTGATAGGTCTTCCCGTTTATGGCAAGGTCTTGAGAATGAACGAAGATATTTTTTTCTGAAACTTTCAAAACGATATGATTGTGGCAATAATAAACTGGCAAGATGTTGTTTCCAAGAATTGAACCATGTTAGGTGTATGAATTCAATCTGATATCCTTTTTCTCTTAATATCTGAGCCAAAGCGAACGATTGTAGTACAGCTCCATAATTATCTCCTTTGGAGAAGGTGAAAATGCTTATTTTCATTGAAGTTATTATTGAGTTTATGAATCTTATTTGATGCGTTTTAATGCACCCTTAATCTTTTCAATCCAATAGAAGAGACTATATTTCCCGAAGTTTTTAATAATATAATCAAACCCATATTGGGCGTACTTTTTTTCGAATTTTGTTCTCTGAGGATGTAAAATAGAGGGACGTCTTAAATTCCATTGTAAGCAATCTTCTATTTTGGGTACAGTAAGTAAATTTGTATGAGGCTTTATTAAATTGAGCCAGCTTTTACCTTTTTGTGTATTAATTAGTAAAAGGGAACATCCTTTGTTGTCTTCTGCAAAGTGGCTATCTGTTTTATTTACTCCCCAAAAGTCTCCAATAGTTATATCGCCAACTCGTTTTGTATTACAAAAATGGCAAGAACCACAGGATGGACGTAATGATAGATGCTTGTAAAAGAAATAGCTGTAATCAGATCTAAAGGTACGTAATATACCATCTGAAAAGCGATAGGATTCTATGCTGGAATGCCATCCTCCGAGGCTTTTATCCCTAAAATTGGCAGCAATAATTTCATTCTTTTCTTTTTTCTCTAAATAATTGAGATAGTCTCTCCATATAAAAGGACCTGGAACTCCATGACATATTATATCAATTAAATACAGTTTTTCACGTAAGCGGGTGGGGATATATGATTCTAATCCAGCTATTTGGCATGGAGTGCCAGAAAAACAAACTATCAGCCCATTTTGCAAATCTTGTTTGACGAGTCGGAATGTCCCATTTAAATCACTTTGCACATATTTACTACCCCGGAACTCCTCTCGCTCACACTTGGTTGTAGCTCGCTTATGTACAGCCCGAAAGTGCCCTTCATAACCGACACCATATACAACTCCTCCTTGTTCTAAAATCCAATCGGACAAGGCCACAAATGCTCCTCCACTTTGGCTACGAGATATTTCACTTTCATTTTTGTGGCGCATACCATAAGCTATTGGTTGAATAATATTTTTAGATTTATCGTAATTATCATTGAAGGAGCATACTTTTTCGCAAAGACCGCAATCAATGCATTTGTTTGTATCTACTTTGGGATATAAGAATCCCATCTTATCTGCTACCATGGATATAGCATCTTTGGGGCAGATGCTTTCACAAGCAGAACAGCCACAGCAATCTTTTAATTTTCTAATATTAATCATTGCTATTTAGTAATTAGGGATTGTTCCTTTATAATAAATTCCTGAAAAACACGTTCTGTAGAGTTAAAATCAGAATGTTTATTTATAAGGCTATTTATTGTGATACGTTTTTCTGTGTTACAATTTGTATTTTCGTTTTGGAGTACAGATTTAATGGCTGTTAGAAATTCATCATAGTTATATGCTATATGTCCACAACACATACTTTCAATTGGATTGTAAGAGAATCCGCGAACTTGTTTGTATTTATCAATATCTCCGAAGTTAAATATAACAGGTTTATTAAGAAGAAGATAATCAAAATAAGTAGATGTATAATCTGTTATCATTGCGTCCGTTAGGGGCATTAAATCGTATAAACTAAAATCATACGAAGGTTCAATTAGTATAAAGCCTTGAGGGATTTCGGTCTTGATTAGTTCATCTCTCTTTAAAGGATGTAATTTGAGGATAATAACTGCTTGGTGCTTTATTAAGATATCGGATAATTTTTTGATATCACAATCTGTATATCCTAAGGCTGATAAAATGTTAATATCCTTTTTCTTCTCTTGGTTTTCTTGATATTCACGAAATGTTGGTGTGTAAATAATTACCTTTTTAGGAGAATAAGGAGATTTTTCTTCTATGTATTTTCTTATCTTGTCGATATGTTTAGGATTCCCGAATGTATCGTTTCTTGGGAAACCTAAGTTTTTGAATCTGTTATAGGGTATTCCAGAGTCAACCGATATTATCCTTGAGTTTAACTCTGATGTAGAGACATAATAATCAAATGATTCTTTAGCTATATTTCTAATATGCTCATAATAACTGTTCCCATTGCTGTGATAGTCATCTTTAAAGGGGCTGTAATAGCCTAAGCAAATAATTGTTTGTGCTTTCTTTTTAAAAGTAAAATTAAAATAGAATGTTGCTGTAAAGACCTTAGAAGAGGATAAGAAATAGAAGTAACCTTTAATGATGTATTTAAGGGGTTTAGGGGAAAATTTAAAAGGGACGCCAATGTGTGCTGCTAAGAAATGAAAGCGCAATCCTTTTATGTTTTTTACGTAATCGGTATATTGATTGAGTCTGCTCTCATCATAGATTTCAACATATATAGTATATCCTTTCAACTGCTCTGCTTGTTTTATGATGTAATTTAATAGCATTAAGACATTGTCAGAGCTATAATTGATGATATCCATCTTATCAAATTGATTGTTTCGATGTGGAATAAAGTACATATGTTTTTTTTGTGTTTTTACAAAAAAACTGAGAATTTTCAAACAGATGGTAAATATGAATTTCATTTTTTTATTTGTTTCTTAGTAGCAATTTAATTTCTGAAAAGGCTGATAGCTTGAAAAGCAATGATAATATTAAATAAAGAATACTGCTCATTATAATGCCTGAAAATAATTGGGCTATAGCTGTATTAAAAACAGAAAAGATAAAAAAATAAGTAATTCCACAAGAAAATAAACTTGTGAGAAGATATGGGGAAATATCTTTAATTTGTTCTGCTAGACTTAAATTTATTAAAGCATGGGTATATTTGGTGTTTAGATATGTTGCAATAAATGAATAGAGAACTCGTCCCCAGCACATACCGATTATACCAAATGGAATGGATGCAAATAGAATAATAGTCGCAATAGTTTTTTTGATAATTTCTAAGCGCAGAGACAAATCTGAACGTCCTTTTACATATAATAGGTTTAGGTTTATAGCACTGATATGGTCGAACATCCAGTCGAAACATAGAATTTGTAATAATAAAACAATCCCTGTCCACTTCTCTGTTAATAAGATACGAATAATTGGGTCTGCCAGTATGACTAACTCCATCATTAAAGGGAATATGAAGAATGAAGCTAATTGTATATATTTACGGTATGCTGTAGTTAATCTGTAATCATCATTCTGAATGGAACTCAATATGGGATAAGTAACTCGTGAAATAATAGAGTTGACATTAGTCGGAGGAAATGAAGCAAATTGTTCTGCTCTAGTATAGTATCCTAATGTCACTGCAGAGAATTTTTTCCCGATTACCAATGTATATAAATTGCGGTACACAATATTAATAAAGTTTGCAACCATGAGTTTTGAACCAAATGAAAATAGACTGCGGAATGATTGCTGTGAAAAATTGAGCAGTGGCTTCCATCTAACAAAGTAGCAAAGTAATATAGTTAGAAGTAGACTGTTTAAGATAGATTGGCAAACTAAAGACCATACTCCCATATTTTTATATGCCATGGTAATTCCAATTATTCCAGATATTATAGCAGCAGTTAGAGAAGCTTTAGACTGAGTCCTAAAATTTACTTGGATGGTTAGTTTAGTTTTGTGGATAGCAGAAAAAGATGCAAATATAAAGTTTAGTGAGATGATTCTTGTTATAGGTATTAGTTGGGGTAGATTATAAAATTCTGCTATAAATGGAGCTGTTACGAATAAAATGCAGTAAAGAAAAACTGCAATTAGTACGTTGCAATAAAAAACTGTTGAGAAATCAATTTCTGTTCGGTTCTGCCTTTGTATTAGTGCATTAGTAAATCCACAATCTATGAAGGCTTGTGAAAGTTGCAAGAATATGGCAAGCATACCTATCATGCCGTAGTCTGACGGCAATAATAGGCGTGCCATAATAATATTGATTATGAATTGTACAATTTGTAGTGAAAAACGCTCTATTGCACTCCAAATAATTCCGTTTGTAGTCTTTTTGCGTAAATTTTCTGCCATCTATTACAAACTCTTTAGTGCCATCACCAACTTGTCATTATCTTTCTCATCTCTCACCGCAATGCGGATATAGTTTCCTTGTGAGAATGCTTTCTTTGTTCCGCAGTCTTTGATTAAAATGTTGAAGTCAGAAAGAAGCTTTTCTGTTAATTCTCGTGATGAGTATCTTTCGGTTATCTCGCAAAGGAAATAATTCGCTTGTGACGGAATGACACGTAGAAAATCAATGCTCAGCAACTCTTTGTAAAAACGTGTGCGTTCATTCATAAACTGTTTGCAGGCTTTTTTATAGTCGGATTCGTATTTTCCATAAATCTGCAAGTAGAACTCAGCAAATGAGTTGATATTCCAGATTGCTACATCTTTTTTCATCCAATCAATCAAATCGGTATCTGCGCTGGCAATGACTCCTAAACGTAGTCCGGGTACTCCATATGATTTTGAAATACTCTTTACAACGATGAGATGGGGATTCGCACTGAGGGTGTTGTTGTCAAGCAACGACATATCTAATCCTCCATTGGCGAAATCAACGAAAGATTCATCAACAATCAAGCGGATTTGCTTGACTTTACTCCATGCTATCAGGCGATTTAATTCTTCTTTTGAAATCAGGTTTCCAGACGGATTATCAGGATTGATGAGGAGCAAACAGTCGATAGCCTTATCGTCAAAGAATGTCATAAGGTCATCTGCGCTGTAAGAGAAGCTTTGGTTTTGAGGAATGAACGGGATGATTTCTTGTGAATCTTTTCGGTTCGGGTATTCCTCAAATGTCGGGTAAATTACACCTAGTTTGCCGGTAAGGCGTTCCATCAAACTTTTGATAAGTTCTGCAGCTCCGTTTCCTACGCAAACATATTGTTGCCGTACATTGAAATATTTTCCTATCAGCAGTGAGTTTACTTTCATTCCTGAGGGGTATTCAGTAAGCAGGGTATCAAAGTTTGCGCGTAATTCTGCTTTCATTTTAGGTGAGGGGAAGTAGGGATTTACCAAATAGCAGAAATCGAGTAGTTTGGGGAATCTCCAGTATCCTCCATAGCGTTGCTGGTAACGCGCTAACCGGTCTTTGTCGTCAGCAAATAAGGTTTCGGCTATGTCTAAGTCCTGAACATCATCTATCTCATACCATTTTTCGTCCTCTTTTAAGGGAAGTCCTTTTAATCCCGTTTTGTCCAGCATGGCTAAGACACGCAGTACGGATTCATAATATTCATTGTTTCCCAACGCTTTGCTGTAAGCCTCTAAGAAAGGAATGTATTTTTCTTTTGAAAATTCTTTGCTGAACTTATATACGTTGGCGGTTTTGTAATACTGGTCGGTATCATTGAAATTAAAACCAGACTTAGGAATAAAGCTGATAATATTTTCATCACTGTCAAGTAATACAACTGTGCCATCCATCCAACTTTCAAATTTAGCAACAGCTGCTAAGTTGGGGCGCTCGTCTTTCAATATTCGATTGAAAATAGCTGTGTCGTAAATCAAGTCTGATTCGATTAGCAGGGTATCGTCTTCTGTCAGTTCGTTTTTTGCCAGAGCTAATGAATAAATATTGTTTGTCTGGTTGTAGATGGGGTTTTCGATATATTCTAATGGAGTGTTGCCTCGTTGGTTGCCGAGATAGCTTTTTAACTTTTCACCTTCATAGCCTATTACCAAAATGATGCGGTTGAGCGAAAATTGAGAAAGTTGGTCTAGCAGTCTGTCTATCAGTCTTACTCCGTTGACTTCTACCATACATTTCGTATTGTTTTTTGTCAATTCTCCTAAACGCCGTCCCATTCCGGCTGCCAAAATAATAGCTTGCATATTAATTATTATATTAAATGAAATTTTATAGGGTTAATTAAGGATAAGGCTTTTATAGGTAAGCATTCCGTATAGAATATGATTCTGAAGAATGATTTGCCAAACCCTCGCTTTATTGAGATAGTTTTAAATTGTTATTTTAGAAAATGCGTTTTTTATTATTTAATGTTTCAGCATTTCACCCATTCCACACCTCCATCAGCCCGTCTTTCCATGCCGGGAAAGGAGGGTTTGAGCTCAGCTCGTTATAGATGGCGATATTCTTGTTTACAAGAGTCGTTACTTTGTGCAGCAAGGGGTCGGTTATGCAACCGATGAGTGGGGCACGCGGATCGGTCTTGCAGGTCAGAGCCAAGCCGTGAACATGGTCGGGTGAGGATGATTTGCCGCAACTGGTGTGGAACACTTCATCCGGGTCTTCGCCTGTAAGTATCGCATGGAGGGTGGGGCAGCATTGCTTGATTTTAGGAAGCTGCACGTCCGGATTCTGCATGCGGCTGAAGAAATTGCCCCAATTGGTCATCAGAAGTACTTCGTCGTCATCGCTGCGTATCATGTTGATGATCATAAATCTGCCTGGCTTCAGTTTGTAGATAATCTCTATGCATTCCTTGCGTACGCATAGGGTGATGCGGTCCATTTCTTCGTGGAAGATGGCTCCTGCTTTCAGGTCTAATAATTTTCTCATGGATAAGAACCGTTTTCGGTATGATAAGAATCTGTTTTCACTCTGACGCTGACCTTTGGGTACGGCTCCGCCGTTACCTGTCCCATGCAGAAGCTGCATGCAAGGTAAGCGTTGGCATCTATTTATCCCACAAAAATACGCATTCCCACCGAAAGGGCAAAGGGCAAATATGGAAAAAATGTGTTTTTTGAGGATTCCGACAAGAGAATGAGCGGATTCGACAAATACTGCACCGATGAGGGGCTTTTTTACACTTTGAATTAGAGGGGTGGAAATGCCTGATGGTCTCTTGGGTTTGCTTCTGGTGGGTGTTGTAAACCGCAATCTATGAGCTGCTTGGCACTTTCTTTTTTCTCTGTATTTTATTGATAATTAGCTTTTTTGTATCTTGTTTGTCATGATTTTTTAATGTCGTAAACAAAGTGTCAGTGCCAATTTTTTTCTTGACCCTTTCTTCGCGCGCGCGAGGAAAGGGGGGTGTTATGAGTCTGTGGACTACCGCTAAACTAAAGATTTAGCGGCTTCGGAGATACCAATACCTCCTCTCTTTTCCTGCTTCTTCCTGCCATTGCTTTTTAGGACACGAGGTCGGTCATCCACAAGAGGACAGTCCACAGGCTTGACTTTCCCACGCTCCGTGGGTAGGGTTTTCAAGCCAAATTCCTTGATGTTGCAAGCGGCATTGAAGTCCCGGTCGTGATGTGTACCACATTCGTGGGTGCATGGGTGGTTAAATATGGAAGCAGGAAAAATCGTGTCTTGACACTTTGGCACTGACCCTTTGTTTACAAAGTTTTTTTGAGCCTGAAATTAGGGGATAATATGCTGTTATATACGGATTTATGAAAAGGGTCAAGTTTTGGGATGAAGTGTGTTTTTTGAAACTATTTTGTATTTAGCATCGGGGTGCTTTCTGATATGCGGAGGGTGAAGGGGTGTTTCCGGCAAAAAAACGCCTGCTCGTCTTGCTTTATATATTAAGGTGTGCGGGCTGGAATGCTTAGGCGTTTCCTTTGGCTTGCCTAGGCGTTTTCAGAGGGGTTTTTATATATCGTATTTGGTACAATAAGCTTGATTATTAATATCGTATAATAGATGAAAACTATCTGCTTGGAAAATAGTGCTTTATAACATGGTAAAATTTTCTTTTGTTTTAGTTTGATGAATTGAAAAAGTGTTTATATTTGCAGCGTCAATTAAAAATAAACGCTATGAATAAGCTTGAAGAAAAAGATTTGGTAATTGACGTACATGTCTCAGTGGACTGTGTGTTGATTGGTTTTGACGGAGAGCAGTTTCGTGTGTTGCTGGTTCGCCAGATGGGGAAGCAGACCGACGGAGAAGTGAACGATATGAAGCTTCCGGGTAGCTTGATTTATGCGGATGAAGATTTGGATGATGCAGCCAAACGCGTATTGAATGAGTTGACCGGATTGAAAAACATAAAGATGACACAGTTTAAGGCGTATGGGTCGAAAGACCGTACGGCGAATCCGAAGGATGTGATGTGGCTGGAGCGTTTTCACCGGATTACGGAGAATAGGGTAGGGAGAATTGTTACCATCGCTTACCTCTCTCTGCTGAAGATTGACAGAGAGAACCGCCGGCTGAGTAATACGTATGATGCTTGCTGGACTCCGGTTTCGGAGGTGAAAGCGTTGGCGTTCGACCACTTGCAGATTTGCCAGGATGCACTGACGTATATCCGTCATTATGTGGAAGCAACGCCTTCGGTGATGTTCGACTTGCTTCCGCGCAAGTTTACGGCGGCGCAGTTGCGTATCCTCTTTGAATTGGTTTACGACAAGAAGTTTGATGTGCGTAACTTTCATAAGAAAATTGCACTTATGCCTTACGTCGTTCCGCTGGAGGAGAAAGAGCAGGGGGTGCGTCATCGGGCTGCACGTTATTATCGGTTTGACCGGGCTGTATATAAAAAAACGATGCAGTAACTGGCTCGGTAAAAACTCTTAAACTTACGAACTTAAAAAACTAATAAACTTATAAACTAATAAACTAAAAACACATGTATTTACTAGGTTACGATATAGGCAGTTCTTCGGTAAAGGCGAGCATCGTTCATGCGGAGACAGGAAAATGTGTAGCTTCCGCTTTTTATCCGAAAACAGAAGCCGAAATTAAGGCAGTACGTCAGGGATGGGCTGAACAGCATCCGGATATGTGGTGGGAAAACCTGAAACTTGCTACAAAAGATATTCTTGCTCATAGCGGAGCGAAGAAGGAGGATATTGCGGCAATCGGTATCTCGTATCAGATGCACGGACTGGTTTGCGTGGATAAGAATCAGCAGGTGTTGCGCCCGGCTATTATTTGGTGTGACTCGCGTGCGGTTCCTTATGGAGAAAAGGCTTTCCAGACACTGGGAGAGGATTTGTGTCTTTCGCACTTGCTTAATTCTCCGGGAAACTTTACGGCTTCAAAATTGGCGTGGATTAAGGAAAATGAACCTGAAATTTATGCGAAGATTGATAAAATCATGTTGCCGGGCGATTATATCGCCATGCGTCTTACCGGGGAAATCTGTACTACGGTTTCTGGCTTGTCGGAAGGGATGTTCTGGGACTTCAAACAGAATGAGGTGGCTGGTTTCCTGATGGATTATTATGGATTCGACCGTTCGCTGATTGCGGATATTCGTCCGACTTTTGCTGAACAGGGTCGTGTTACGGCTGCCGTGGCTGAGGAGCTGGGACTGAACGTGGGTACTCCGGTGACTTACCGTGCGGGTGACCAGCCTAATAACGCGCTTTCGCTGAATGTGTTTAACCCGGGAGAAATTGCTTCTACGGCAGGTACTTCGGGGGTGGTATATGGGGTGAACGGAGCGGTAAACTATGACCCGAAATCGCGCGTAAATACATTTGCTCATGTGAATCATTCGGCTGAACAGACTCGCCTCGGGGTGTTGCTCTGTATTAACGGTACGGGTATCTTGAACTCGTGGATGAAGCGTACGGTGGCTCCGGAAGGTATTTCGTATGCGGATATGAATGACTTGGCTGCACAGGCTCCTATCGGTGCTGAGGGGGTGAGTATCTTGCCTTTCGGTAACGGGGCGGAACGTATGTTGCAGAACCGCGAAGTGGGATGCTCGATTCATGGGGTGAACTTTAACCGGCATACGAAGAGTCATGTGATTCGTGCTGCGCAAGAGGGTATCGTGTTCTCTTTCCGTTATGGAATCGATATTATGAAGGGGATGGGCATGGAGGTGCATAAAATTCATGCCGGACATGCAAATATGTTCTTGAGCCCGCTGTTCCGCGATACGCTTGCTGGGGTGACCGGGGCTACAATTGAATTGTATGATACAGATGGCTCGGTGGGCGCTGCAAAGGGTGCCGGTATGGGTGCCGGTATCTATAAGGATAATACAGAGGCTTTTGCTACGCTTGATAAACTGGCGGTGATTGAACCGAATGAACGTGACAGGGCTGCGTATGAAGAGGCTTATGAACGCTGGAAGGGTTATCTTGGATAAAACGAAAAATTAAAAATTAAAAATTAAAAATTAAAAACTAAAAATTAAAAACTAAAAACTCATAAACTTAAAAACTTAAATCTTATGGCAACAAAACAGTATTTTCCCGGAATTGAAAAAATTAAATTCGAAGGTATAGAAAGTAAAAACCCTATGGCTTTCCGCTATTATGACGCTGAACGCGTGGTAATGGGAAAGAAAATGAAAGATTGGTTGAAATTCTCTATGGCTTGGTGGCACACTTTGTGCGCTGAAGGTGCTGACCAGTTTGGTGGCGGTACAAAAAAATTCGCTTGGAACGGTAATGCTGACAAGGTGCAGGCTGCGAAAGATAAAATGGATGCCGGTTTCGAATTCATGCAGAAAATGGGTATCGAATATTACTGCTTCCATGACGTGGATTTGTGCGAAGAAGCGGATACGATTGAAGAATATGAAGCTAACTTGAAAGAGGTAGTGGCTTACGCTAAACAGAAACAGGCTGAAACAGGTATCAAACTGTTGTGGGGTACAGCTAACGTTTTCGGTCATGCACGTTATATGAATGGTGCGGCTACCAATCCTGATTTCGACGTAGTGGCTCGTGCTGCTGTGCAGATTAAAAATGCCATCGATGCTACGATTGAATTAGGTGGTACAAACTATGTGTTCTGGGGCGGACGTGAGGGCTATATGTCATTGCTGAATACTGACCAGAAACGTGAAAAGGAACACTTGGCTCAGATGTTGACGCTGGCTCGTGACTATGCTCGCAAAAAAGGTTTCACTGGTACTTTCTTGATTGAACCGAAACCGATGGAACCTTCTAAACATCAGTATGATGTGGATACAGAAACGGTTATCGGTTTCTTGAAGGCTCACGGATTGGACAAGGATTTCAAAGTGAATATTGAAGTGAACCATGCTACTTTGGCTGGTCATACTTTCGAACATGAATTGTGTGTGGCTGTTGACAATGGTATGTTGGGCTCTATCGACGCTAACCGCGGTGACTATCAGAACGGATGGGATACCGACCAGTTCCCTATCGATAACTATGAGCTGACTCAGGCGATGATGCAGGTTATCCGTAACGGTGGCTTCGGTGACGGTGGTACGAACTTTGATGCGAAGACTCGCCGTAACTCTACCGACTTGGAAGATATCTTCATTGCTCATATCGCAGGTATGGATGTGATGGCTCGTGCATTGCTGAGTGCTGCTCAGTTGTTGGAAGAATCTCCTTACAAGAAGATGCTTGCCGACCGCTATGCTTCATTTGATGGCGGTAAGGGTAAAGAGTTTGAAGAAGGCAAACTGACGCTGGAAGAGGTTGTGGCTTATGCTAAGGAAGTGGGCGAGCCGAAACAGACCAGCGGTAAGCAGGAATTGTATGAAGCTATCTTGAATATGTATTGCTGATTGTTGAGCATCTGGTTTGTTTAACTATAATAATTAGGGGAAAAGGCTGTTTTGGCTTATTTGCGGGAATGCAAAGGCTGAAACGGCCTTTTCGATTGTATGGACTGTGAGGTTGGGGTAAAAGACTGTGAGTTGATGCTGTAGAACACTGCTTTTCCTTTTAAAAAAGTATGTTTTCTTCTTATTAATTGTTAACTTTGTGCTCGAAATTTTGATAGTTTTTGTTTATGAATTCCTATAATAACCATTTAGTCATTATGGCAGGGGGTATCGGAAGCCGTTTCTGGCCGATGAGTAGCGCACAACTGCCTAAACAGTTTATCGATGTATTGGGGTGTGGACGTACGCTGATTCAGCTGACTGTAGACCGCTTTAAAGGTATTTGCCTCCCTGAAAATGTATGGGTGGTCACTTCGGCAAATTATGCGGAAATTGTAAAAGAACAGTTGCCCGAAGTGCCTGAAGATCATATTCTGCTGGAGCCTTGCCGCAGAAATACGGCACCGTGTATTGCTTACGTAAGCTGGAAAATCAAAGCGAAAAATCCGAAGGCGAATATCGTGGTGACTCCGAGTGACCATATCGTGATGGATGTGCGTGAATTTGGCAGGGTAGTGACTTCGGCTATGAATTTTACAGCTGAATCGGATGCTATCGTGACGCTGGGTATGAAAGCTACCCGTCCGGAAACCGGGTATGGATACATTGAAGTCGACTTGACTATGGCATGTCCGTCGAATAAGGAAATCTACCGCGTGGATGCGTTTAAGGAAAAGCCGAATCTGGCTACTGCTGAGCGTTATCTGCAGCGGAACAATTATTTCTGGAATGCCGGTATATTTATATGGAATGTGAATACGATAGTCAATGCGCTCCGCGTGTATCAGCCTTCGATGGCGGAGATTTTTGAACGTATGCTGCCTTATTATTACACGGATGAAGAGCAGGCGGTGGTGAATGAACTGTTCCCTACGTGTGAGAATATTTCGGTGGATTATGCCATCATGGAGAAGGCGGACGAGATTTATGTGTTCCCTGCTTCGTTCGGATGGAGTGATTTGGGTACGTGGGGATCGCTGCATGAGAATTCGGAGAAGGATGCGCATAACAATGTGTGTATCGGTCCGAATATCAAGTTGTATGAGTCGCGTAACTGTGTGGTGCATACCACGCAGGAGAAGAAGGTGGTGATTCAGGGTCTGGATGGCTATATCGTGGCTGAAAAGAATAATACGCTGCTGGTTTGCCGTTTGAGTGAGGAACAGCGTATCAAGGAGTTCTCGGCAGAGTGACGGGATATCAACAGGAATATGACACCAGAAATATACAACGGTATAGGGAAAAAAACTTCGCGCATCTCCTCAAAAAGAATTTCAGGAAATCAAACTTAATTATGGTACTTGCTGCCGCAATCTCCGAAAGGCAAATACGAATATTTTGTCGGTCAATACCATTGTGCCATTATCAACTAGAAAATACATATAGGTGTATCGGACAATACTGCCTTGTTTGAAGAGGCTACAGCAAAGGAGGGCTATTTTTTTCCGTCAGTATCCTTTAGTGAGCAATGGTATTGTCTGTGAAAACAAGCCTAAAGGCAAGGCTTTGCGAAGAGCCATTTGTCAGCAGGGCAGCCAGATCTTCATGGTACACTCGGTCAACAGAGAATCTTTCCATGATTTTGCGCAGGCACTGGTTGATTTGGGATGTACTCAGGCTATTTATTTGGTGGGGAGTGATTCCTACGGATGGTGTGTCAACCCGAAAGGAGAAAGGCTGACATGGGGGAATCGAAATCGTCTGAATGCTTCCACTCCAAGTACCAGTTACATTGTTTTCCGAAAATAAGATTCCTTTTTTGATTATATCGTCAGAGCCCCTCTCCCTGTTATAAGTGTCAATAACAGGGAGAGGGGCTCTGATTTATTAGTTTGTCAGTATCTCCCCGGTTGTATGAAATCTCCATTTGAATGTAAGTTCGGACACTGAACGCTTCATCTGATACATATAGGTGCTTTTTATTTATTTTGCATTCAATAATTTAGGATATTTGCAGTGCTGATTTAAACAAGACTCGGGTATTTGTATAAAGTTCCGAAAGAATGAAATCGGGTAATTTGGATCAAAATTAAAACGAAAGATAATTTCCCCCAAAAACAAGTAAAATTCACATGAAAACATTTATTAAAATCATCCTTATGTTACTGACTGTTGGCCAAGCTTTCGGTCAGGAAAGTGGCTATGTAAATAGCGTCACATATTTAAAAGAATTGCTGAATAACCAGCAGCTAGAGGAAGCTAAGCATTTTGTTGATAGTATTTTTCAAGGAGGTTTAAAAGAAGAAGAGAAGCATGCTGTCATGGGTATTCTGCATGTATATAATAAAGAATATGGCAAAGCCTTGAACTCGTGGAGTGAAGCGATAAAAAAATGTCCGGCAGATCAGGTTGATCTGCTGTCATACAGCCTTTGCAACCGGGCGGATGTCTATGTTGCCTTAGGAGATACTTTGGACGCTGTGAACGACTATCGGCAGGCCGCTGACTTAACGCAAAACGAACCGGCTATCTATTATCGGATGGCTAATCTGTGCTTTCAAATCGGAGATTATGCATCTTCAGACAGCTGTTATTATAAAGCCATAAAGATAGATGGCGATAATCCGTTTCCTTATTGTGGTTTAGCAACCAGCCGGATGTACTGTGAGAAATATGATGAAGCGCGGGAACTGCTGGACTATGCCCGCGTTCTGGATAGTCAGAATCCTTACATCTATAGCTTGAGGTTGTGCATTGAATTTGCGGCTAAAAATTATGATGAAGTTTTGAGACTGGCTACTGAATCTGTTGAGCAAGGTGTTTATGGTGATGAATATAATGAGTCTGTAGAAGCATTGTTGTCGCTTTCGGAAGAAGCTTTTGAAAAAACCGTTTCCTTCCTTCAGAAAAGGATGGAGCAGAACCCCGAAAATAGTCAGCTGAGTTTGATGATGTCTTTTATCTATATTAAGAACGGACATTATCAGGCAGCGATTCCTCTGCTTCAGCGCTTTTGGAATAGCCCGTCAGATTTTCAGGAATCAAGCCTGTACTGGGGAATAACGTGTTATAGCAATTTACAGGAGTATGAGAAAGTAATCAGTTTGAGCAACACTTTATTATCTCTGGTCTCGCCAGATGCAGAATTCTATCAGTTACGTGCTGATGCCCGTTTCTATGAACAAGACTGGGAGGGTGCTGAGTCTGATTATAGAAAAGCGATGAATTTGAATCGAGAAAACGGATCCTATTGTTGCTATAGAATAGGCTGGATTCACGAGATGAATCATCGGTATGAAAATGCGCTGAATTATTATGATATCAGTTTGGCATTCGACCCTACTCATGCGTACAGTTATCTGATGAAAGGGAATGTGCTGAAGGATTACCTGAACTGTCCCGAAGAAGCTGAGGAAGCATTTCGGAATTGCATTCAATACGATCAGGGGATAGAGGAGGGAACGTGCAAACAATACGCTTACTTGGCGCTTGGGGAAACAGAACAGGCTATAGCCGTGAATGACAGCATTCTGAACGAATACCCTAATGCCGGTTGCTATTATGATGCTGCCTGTTTGTACAGCCGCATGGGGCGCAAGGATGAGGCTATATCTTATTTGCAACAAGCTTTAGAAAAAGGATTTAAGGGTATTAAACATATCGAATCTGATGACGACCTGGATAACATCCGGAAAATGCCTGCGTATGTCAAACTGATTAGGAAGTATAAGAAACTGGTTGATAAGCAGAAGGGGTTATGATATGGAAGACCATTGCATGTGCGTGACCATCCTGTTTGGGTATGGAGTCACTTGTAACCATTCTATTTTCCGCTACGACAATTTTATCGGCTGTTTTTCAGCCGAT
>CAUBDX010000023.1 GCA_958434805.1 uncultured Phocaeicola sp. | reverse complement strand
TTAGGGCACTGAAAAGTGCCCTTTCGAAAGAGTATGCCCTAAATTGAGTGCTTACGTGTAATATGGCTTTAATAGTAAAATCTAAAAATAGGGATGACTTAATTAAGAAATTCCATTTTTTAGTTGAGAATGAATATATCCAGACTTGGATTGTAGATAAAGATGGAGACTATACGCCAAGTAGCGAAAAATGGAGATACCATGCATGGATGCGAGTGTATCTTGAAAATGATGGTTTGGCATTTGGATTCGTAAAATCGGTTAAGTATCCTATAACTAATGGATTATATGCGGTAATTCATGGGAGATTAGCAGCTACGTTACTGGCTCATGCTTCAGAACTGATTCAAGAATTAATTATTACGCCACAATTAGATGATAAATATGATCGGTATTAATAAAATAGTGCCGTAAAACATTCTAAAAAGATGTTTTATTCTACATGGATAGCAGCCATGTAATTATGAATTTTAAAAACTATGCATAGCTGCAATGATATTCTTGCAAGCAGTCAAAAAATGGTTATTGATTGAAAGTTCTATCTTCGTTGTGAACAAAAATTTTAGAATTTATGTATAGCAGTGAAGATCTTGAAAGGTTTTTTACTTTCAGTACCAGAGCGTGGCTTTGCCTCATGGAGGATTTATCTAGTCTTTTGTGTCAAGAACAAAGTTTCAATATCTTTCAAAATATCTTTAAATCACCTTGGCTGCCAATCAATGTAAATGCAAAACTAATTAATTAACAAAACTCGGTTTAGGGACTGAAAAGTGTTTTTTCAAAGAGATATGCTCTAAATTGAGTGCTTACAAAACTTAAGACTGTATGTCGCAAATTTCAAACAATAATAAAACAATAGCAAAAAATACCATATTCATTTATTTCAGAATCTTTACGACCATGATAATAGGATTATACTCTTCCCGTATAGTCCTTCAAGTGTTAGGTGTTTCAGATTTTGGGATATTTAGTGTCGTTGGAGGAGTTTTAGGTATGTTTACATTTATAACAGCATCCTTAGGAGCCGCAACCTCACGTTTCTTTAATGTTGAGATGGGGAAGACAAATGGTGACGTTAATAAGATATTCAATGTGAATCAGTTCCTTCATATCGTACTGGCTGTATTGATTTTTGTATTGGCTGAAACTATAGGTCTATGGTATGTATATAATAAACTGCTCCTACCGGAAGGTAAATTTTATGATGCTATATTTGTTTATCAGATATCGATAATAACCATTTGCTTAGGTATTGTGAATGAACCTTATAGTAGTTTATTTTCCGCACATGAAAAATTCGGATTTCTTACTATATTTGATATAATAAATACATTTCTTCGCTTTTTATGTGTATTGGCTTTGATATATATACCTGGAAATAGTTTACGTTATTATGCTATTATTATGAGTTTGACAACTATGAATACCTTTATTGTCTTTCATTTTTATGCAGCTCGTAAATGGCCTGAAATAATAAAACTTCGATTTATAAGAGGTTGGAAAAACTATAAACCTATGCTTTCTTTTAGTGGGTGGAACTTGTTGTCAACAGTTTCTTTTATGGCTCGTTCTTCAGGTAGTGATTTGTTGTTGAATTCTTTTTTTGGGACGGCTGTTAATGGTGCATATGCAATAAGTCGTTCAGTAAATAACTATGTCAGTACATTTGCTGCTAACTTTGATATAGCGTCTGGACCTCAAATTATCCAGTCGTATAGTTCAGGAGATCTTGATCGATGTAATTATTTAGTAAACAAATTAGGGCGTTTTTCTTTATTATTGTTTGAAGTTATTTTTTTTCCATTATATATTGAATTGGATTTCTTATTACATTTATGGCTTGGTGAAGTTCCAGAAGGTGTTCTAACCTTTTGTCAGATTAATTTGATTTTATGTGGAATATCATTAAGTTGTGGTGGATTCTCTCAATTAATAAATGCTTCGGGTAGAATCAAGTGGTTTAAAATAGAACTTAGCTTTTTCTTTTTGATATGCATTCCTATTGGATATATATTATTTAGATTAGGCTATTCTCAATATTCATTATTGGTACTGTTTATTGTGGCTGATTTATTACAGCGTATAGTTCAAATGATACTCTTGAAAGTGGTGCTAAAATTTGATTCTTTACGGTATATGAAAGAAGCTTATGTTAGACCGATATTGATAGCAACAGTGATGAGCCTTTTGTTATTAGGGTATTCTTATTTAGAAGTGAATAGTGATTTGTTGCGCTTTTGTTCAATACTTATTTGTTTTTTAGTTTCAGCCTTTGTCGTTTTCAGTATAGGTATGACTCAAGGAGAAAGAAATAAAGTTATAGATATTTTCAGAAAAAAGATATTAAAGAATGGTTCGTATTAATATTGTTGGTGATTTCAGTGTTCAGGATTTGAATGGTATGAGCATTGGGAATGCACTACAAAAGGTGTTGGATACCGGAGACATAAATTTGCTAAATTATGAAGCTCCTGTAGTGTCTTCTTATTCTAAGCCAATTAAGAAAAGTGGTCCTTCATTGCATCAAGATCCTGAATCTCCTTCCTTTTTAAAGAAACATGGTTTCAATGCTTTTACCTTTGCAAATAATCATATCATGGATTATGGTGTTGAAGCTTTTCTAAAAACGAGGAATGAGTTTAGCGATTGTATTATATTAGGTTGTGGTTTATGGGACGAAGCCTATCAGTGCAAAATTGTGACGATACAAAATGTAAAAATAGGTTTTTTGGCTTTAACTCAATATGAATTTGGTGTATTAGGGGATGAACAGTATAATAGTGAGGAGTATGGAACGGCTTGGTTATGCCATCCTTGTGTTGATGAACTGATTTTGGAGGCTAAACAGAAATGCGACTATTTAGTTCTTCTTCCTCATGCGGGACTTGAACATTTTGATTTTCCTTTACCAGAGTTATGCACACTATACCGTCATTTTGTTAGTATGGGAGCAGATGCCGTAATAGGTAACCACCCTCATGTCCCGCAACCTTGGGAAAAATATAAAAATGCGCTGATAGTTTATAGTTTAGGAAACTTTGTATTTGATTCACTGAAAGCTCAAAATAAATGGTGGAATAATGGTATTATGGTTCAAATTTTAGTTTCAGAGGAAAAGGAAATAACGTTTGAGATAAAGCAAATATTCTTTGATGAGACTATTCGTACGGTTGATTGTTGTCACGAATCAAGTTTTGAACAGCATTTAAAATCTATTAATGAAGTTTTTGCTGATAAAACAAAATATCTTCAAATCGTTAACCGACATTGTCTTGGATTGGAATTTCTCTATGATTATCTATTTGAATGTAGTGGATATATACGTCCTAATATTCGGAAGTACATAAAGGAAATTTTCTTGCGTTTTAAAGAAAAGTTTATCCACAGTTCATCGGATAGGTATGATTATACTTCTTTTATTAACAATCTTAGATGTGAGCCGCACCGGTGGGTTATATCTCGAATATATGAATTAAAAAGTACAAAATTCTATGGTAAATAATTTACTTCCTCGTATTAAAAATAGACTGCTCAAAGAGTGGAATGAGTTTTTAGTTGACCATTTTACAAAACATGTACTTTCTCAGTATTGGTTTAGGGATTTTCATTATCATTTGGATTGGGATAATCCTAAGGATTTGAATGAAAAAATTCAGTGGCTTATTTTAAAATCTGATACATCAGAATGGACTAGACTTGCTGACAAGGTGGCTGTTCGTGAATTTGTAAAAGAAAAAGGTTTGGGTGATATGCTTGTACCAATGTTGGGTGCATGGAGCGATGCACGGCAAATTGATTTTGAGAGTATGCCCAATAAATTTGTGTTAAAATGTAATCATGATAGTGCTTCAGTAAAAATTTTAGATAAAACTGTAGGTTTTGATAAAAAACAGATTATTGAGGATTTTAATAATAAGTTAAGAGTGAAATTTGGCTATTTAAGCTGCGAACCCCATTATAATAAAATTAAACCTATGGTAATGGCAGAAGAATTCTTGCCCCTTGATGGTGCAGGGATTTCTTCTACTCCTATTGATTATAAAATATGGTGTTTCAATGGTAAACCATATGCTGTTTGGGTAGCATATAATAGAGATAATATTCATGGACATGTAGAAGTTGAGACATATGATTTAAACTGGAATTATCATCATGAATGGGGTAGATATACTGATCATTATAGAGATGGAGGTGGAAAAGTTCCATGCCCACAGTCATTAAAGGATATGCTTGAAGCTGCAAGTATACTCTCTGAAGGGCTTCCTGAAGTTCGAGTAGATTTTTATGACGTAGCAGGAAAAGCTTATTTTGGAGAAATGACTTTTACTTCTGATTGTGGAAGAATGCCCTTTTTTAGTAAAGACTTTTTGTTAAAGATGGGAGAGATGGTTGACCTCTCTTTAGCACCTTTAAAAATAGATAGAATATGAAAACTCAAGTAGTATATACGTTAATCAGTTCAGAGAAAGATTATTTTCTGGAAGAACTTTGGGTCTCATTATATTCTCTTCGGTTATTTCATCCGGAAGTAACCATAAAGGTACTAGTGGATAAACCAACGGAGGAATATATGATGAAATTTCCGGAACTTTGCAGCATGGTGACTGAAATTGTGGTCGTTCCGGTTCCAGAGAATTATAATGCAAAACAGCGTTCACGCATCATCAAAACGACCGTGCGCAATGTCATAGAAGGAGCTTATCTTTTTATTGATACGGATACGGTTATCTGTAAGGCTCTAGACAAGATTGATGAATTAACATGTGATATTGCAGCTGTACCCGATGGACATTTGCCTTTGGCAGGGTTGATGTTTTCTCCTATAGACGGTATAAAGAAGGTTTTTGGAGTTGATATTTCTGATTCCAAGTTTTGGTTTAATAGTGGTGTGATGTATGTTGCCGATAATGAGACTACAAGAGCATTCTATCAGTCTTGGAATAAAAATTGGGAATTTTCTTGTTTCAAAAAAGGACAAAGTCAAGACCAACCAGCCTTGTCTGTTACCAATAAGGAATTCGGTGAATTGATACAGGAGCTTCCAGGTATCTATAACGCACAGGTTGCGATGTCATTGAAATATTTTGCAGATGCTTCTATCTTGCATTGGTGGCACATGAGTTTTATTGAGAACCAAGATTATTCACCTTACTTTAGTTTACAGATTTATAAGGAGGTAAAGGTGAAAGGTGGAATAACTTCAGAAGTAGAGGAATTGATAAGAAATTGTAAGCAGAGTTTTGTTTCTCCCACAATGCCAGTGGGTCGTGAACATATTTATTTCCTTTTTTCTCCGGCAGGTAAGATTTTCAATCGAATCTACAGAGATGGGGGAGCTGCTTGTTTCTTAATGAATAAAGTGGCAGAATGGTTGGATAAAGTTCATAATATGACTAAAAAACATAAAGCATGATTTCTGTAGTAATACCGTTGTATAATAAAGAAACTTCTATAGCTCAATCGTTGAGAAGCGTTTTACAACAAGAATATTCTGATTTTGAGGTAGTAATTGTTGATGATGGCTCTACTGATGATTCTGTGTCTGTGGTGGAGTCGATACAAGATTCTCGCATTCGGTTGATAAAACAAGAGAATGGTGGTCCCAGTAAAGCTCGTAATACAGGAGTGAAGAATGCCAAGGGGGAGTGGATTTTATTTCTTGATGCGGATGATGAATTATTACAGGGAGCTATAGGGAATTTTGAAAATTTTATTGATAGGATACCTAATGCTGATATGTTTCTTGGAGAGATTGTTGTAAACAATAATAAAAAGAAAAGTTTAAGTCTTGTATATAACGATGGTTTTATAAAAAATCCTTTTAAACAACATATTGAAGGGCATTTATATCAGTGTTCAGGTTCTGCTGTTTATAGAAAGACCATTTGTTTAAGTTGTCCGTTTGATGAAAATGTAAGGCGGTATGAGGATTTACAAAGATTGTTCAATCTTTATAGAAAATACAAACTGTATGCTTTTCATAAACCTGTAGCCCAAATAAATTTAGACTTTTCTTCTGCATCACGTGCTCGCAAGGATATTAAAGAGGATTTCTTAGGCTATCTTGATTTCAAAGGGAAAAGCTTTTGGGAAAAGATGGCTTTATATTCTTTCTATTTAGGAGAAAGAGGGTATTATCCAGAGCAGTGCCGTGAGTTGTATCCAAGATTGCATAAGAGATATGATTTACTGGTTATATATAAACTGATACAGTTATTAAAATGATGAAATTAAGTATGTTTCAGAGTTTGATAAAAAAGAATCCTTTTTTGTATAAATTGTCACTTTATTTATGGCATAAGAAATATAATGGGAACAAGGTTAAGTTCTGGTTTTCTTCTCATATTTCTTACAAATGTCAATTTGAAGGAATGAATCATGTGGGGAAAAAATCATCTTATTTAGGGCATATGGGATATGGCTCAAGTATAGGAGGAGATAGTATGGTAAGTGCAGATATTGGTCGTTTTACTTCTCTCGCTCCTTGCTGTAATTATATTAATGGAATACATCCTTATAAAGCACCATTTGCTACTACTTGTCCTTTATTTTATTCATTAGTCAAAGGTCGGAATCCTCAAAATAGTTTTTTTGCAGAAAAACAGGTGATAGAAGAATTTAAATATTATGATGATGAGAGGAAGATTGTAAATAAGATAGGGAATGATTGTTGGCTTGGGAGCAATGTAACCCTCATAGGAGGTGTGGTAATTGGTGATGGTGCTGTAGTTCTAGCGCATGCTGTTGTGACCAAGGATGTTCCTCCTTACGCCATTGTAGGGGGAGTTCCAGCAAAAATTATAGGTTATCGTTATGATGAAGAAACTATAGGCTTTTTATTAACTGCGAAATGGTGGAATAATGATATATCATGGTTTAAGGAACATTGGGAACTACTTTGTGATATAGAAGCCTTAAAAGAATATTATAATAGATATGATAAATAGATGGTTAATTAAATAATAAAATATGAGACCCAAAATTTTAGCATTATACTTACCTCAATTTCACCCATTCCCTGAAAATGATAAGTGGTGGGGTAAGGGATTTACTGAATGGACAAACGTAGGTAAAGCAAAACCATTGTTTCGTGGGCATAATGAACCGCGTGTTCCTACCGAATTAGGATATTATGATTTGCGTTTGCCAATTATTCGTGAGCAGCAAGCAGAAATGGCTCGTGAGGCTGGAGTAACGGCTTTTTGTTATTGGCATTATTGGTTTGGCAATGGGAAGCGTTTGTTGGCTGATATTTTTCAAGATGTATTAGATTCTGGTAAGCCTGACTTTCCTTTCTGTTTGGCTTGGGCTAATCATACATGGCGAGCTGTAGGTTGTACGCCTGGTTGCGAATCTAGAGCTATCTTGATGGAGCAGACCTATCCGGGAATTGAGGATGCGAAAGCCCATTTCGACTTTTTGCTGAAGGCTTTCCGTGATGACCGCTATGTCAAGATAGACGGAAAACCTTATTTATTCATATTTGACCCATTAAATCTTCCCCAAGAATATGTTGACTGCTTTAAGAGAATGAGTGTAGAAGCTGGTTTCCCAGGTATTTATCTTGTTGCAAATTTGAGCGATAACCGGATTAGTAAAGAAGTAATGCTTGATAAGGGATATGATGCTGTTTGTTATTGCGATATCTTAGGACATGCCAAGCAAGATAGGTCTACTTTTGTTCATAAACTATATAAGCATTTGCAAGGAATATTACTGAATAGGCCAACTCGTGTTTATGATTATAGAAAGCAATATAAAGAACTAATTGGGGAAATTGATAAGAACGAAGATGTAATACCTCAAATAGTTCCACAGTGGGACCATTCGCCTCGTGGTGGAAGGAAAACTATTATCTATAATCATTGCTCTCCCGAGTATTTCGCCAAGCATGTCCGAATGGCAATGGATGCCATTAAGGATAAACCTGAAGAGCATCAAATCTTGATGCTTAAGTCTTGGAATGAATGGGCAGAGGGTAATTATATGGAACCTGATTTGACTTATGGTAGGGGCTATATTGAAGCACTTCGCCGAGTAATAGATGAATACAAAGAAAAAAGATAAAATGAAGGAAACGATATTTCGTGTGTTAGCCTTTCTTTACCCAGAGAGATTCTTTGAAAAAATAAATTATTATAAAAATGTGATTTATTCCTATAAGTTTGCTTCTAAACTTGCAACTTGTGGTAAAGGAACTCGTTTTTCACATATAGAATTTGCCACAGGATTAAATTCTGTTAGCGTAGGTAGTGAAACTATTTTTCTTCCTCATCTGTTTTTAACGACATGGGGGGGGAGAATGGCATAGTTAAACTTTCCATTGGCAGTCATTGCTCCATAGGTGCTTATTGTCATATTTCGGCGTTTAATTATATCTCTATAGGCAATCATGTCTTGATAGGAAAATGGGTGTCAATAGTAGATAATGACCATGGAAAAACTGATTATGAAAACCTGTCGTCTCCTCCTTTAGAACGAAAGTTTTTTTCAAAGGGACCTATAGTTATCGGTGACAAAGTTTGGATTGGTGATAAAGTATCAATTCTTTCGGGAGTTACTATAGGCGAGGGTGCAGTGATTGCAGCCAATGCTGTTGTAACTAAAGATGTTCCTGCATATACAGTTGTAGCAGGAAATCCTGCAAGAATAGTGAAGAATGCTAATATTATGCAAGCAGTCAAAAAGGTTGTAAATTGAAAGATATATCTCTTTGCCCTCAACTTAATTTAATAGAATTATATGGAACTTCATCGGAACTTTTTTCAAAAATATCTTTAAATCACCTTGGCTGCCAGCCAATGTTAAAATCAAAACTAATTATTAACAAAGCTCGGTTTAGGGCACTGAAAAGTGCCCTTTCAAAAGGGTATGCCCTAAATTGAGTGCTTACCAATTAATATGATAAGTATAATTCGTAAAATATTAAATCTTTCCACCGCT
The DNA here is from genome assembly GCA_958434805.1 of uncultured Phocaeicola sp. The sequence continues at coordinate 43,571 of CAUBDX010000023.1, read as the reverse complement.
TCCCGCATCAAGTTTTATCCTATGCTGAATCGTTCTATTTTGAAGCATTTTGGAGCTGTTTTAGGAGATAATGTGCAGATTGTCGGGAAGTTAAATTTGATAGTGGGGGGGGTAAATGTAAGATGAAAATTGGAAATAATTTTTATTTCTCATCTGGAGACTCTGTAAATCCGATAGCGGGCAATCTTCAAGGTTCCATTTATTTGGAAAAAGATGCAAGCTTGGTTATTGGTGACAATGTGGGCATGAGCAGCACTCGAATGTGGATACATGATAGTATTACTATTGGAAACCATGTAAAGATTGGTGCGTGTGTTTTACTGACAGATACGGATGCTCATCCTATTGACTATGTGAGTCGTTGTTTCTCAAATGAAGGAACAAAATCTGCCCCGATAGTGATAGAAGACGATGTGTGGATTGGTGCTCATTGTGTAGTACTGAAAGGAGTAACCATTGGGGCTAGAAGTATTATTGGTGCCGGTAGTGTGGTGACTAAGAATATTCCTGCAGATTGTATTGCTGCAGGAAATCCGTGTAAAATCATAAAGAAATTATTTTGAAACGAATAAAAGTTGTTCAACCATATATTCATCCTGAATATTTAAACTTTAAGTGTGGCGCTTATGAAGGATGGGTAAAGGCTTGCAAAACTTTGTTTTTGGAAGCAGGAATTGCGCCTTCCCGTTATCCTATGCGCTCTCTTCATGGCTTGTTTTTCAGAAAGGAAATCCCTTCTTTCTGGAAGAGTAAGAAGGATGCTGTATTGATGTTTGTGGAGCCTGTCTCTCTTTATTTTGACACTTTCCCTTATTATGCAACGCGTGAGGTTATCCCGATGTTTTGGGATTGCTGGCCCATGTATTATGATAAGGTGGAGAGCTGGCTGAAAAAGCACGATGTGAAGACGGCTTTGTTTACATCTTTTCAGGAAATGGATGAAATGAAGAGGCGTTTGCCTCATATAAGAATGCTTCATTGTCCGGAAGCAGTTGATGGTTCCATTTATAATGAAGGAAAGGATTTACAACATCGTTCCATTGACTTGCTTGAGTTTGGGCGTTCTAATGAAAAGGTATTTCGCAGCAAATTTCCTTCAAGTGTAAATCATGTAGCGACAAAAGTTGGAAATAAGTTTATTTTTGATAATAGTCGGTTATATGAGGCTATGGCGGATGCAAAGATAACCATTTGTTTGCCCAAGAGTATGACGCATCCTGAGGTTGCAGAGGGCATTGAAACGCTTACGCAGCGTTATTGGGAGGCTATGTTCTCACGAATGCTGATGGTTGGGCATTGTCCGAAGGAGCTGTCTGACTTGATAGGATATAATCCGTGCATCGAATTGGATTTGAATCATTCCCAAGAACAAATATTGGATATATTAGCTCATATTGAGGAATACCAAGGTTTGGTGGATAGAAACAGGAAGATTGCTTTGCAGTTAGGCGATTGGACTTTGAGAATGAAGCAGGTAATAAAAGAATTTCAAAATTTAGGATATAAAATAGGATAGGGTGCATGGTACATCGTATAAATTACATTGACAGGATGAAAGGAATGGCGATACTGGTAGTGGTATTAGCTCATGTTTTTTTGTTCTCTTTGGATATGGGGGACAGTATGATCTTTAAGTTTTGCGTATCTTTTGAGATGCCTTTATTTATGTTTGTTTCAGGCTTTGTGGCTTATTTTCAGCAAAATGCAATAGGGGGGGGTAAAAAGTTAACCAAACGTTTTGTATCTTACCTGTGTCCGGCTTTTATGTTTACATACTTGCTGGATTTATATAGCTTTTTGGTGCTTGAAAATAGAGACATGGATATGGTTTCCACACTTACAGGCGGACTGTGGTATTTGAAAGCATTGGCTATCTTTGTCTTTTTGCAAGCGATATTGCTGAAATGTAGAAATATCTGGTTGGAGTTGCTTGTAATAGTTTTGGCTGAAGCCATGTTTTTGGTGGGCTGGAAAACCAATCCCTTTTTACATCAGCTGTTTTGTTTGGAGCATTGCTTTTTCTTTTATCCGTTTTTTATGATAGGGTATTACTTCAGACGATATAATCTGGTGGAATCTTTGAAGTCAAGAAATTGGATATTTACAATATCTGTAATCGGTTTTATCTGTTTGCTGAATGCCCACTTTGAAACGCATGCATTGCGTTTTCTTTCCGATAGGGTGGTAGAACCTGTTTTTGCTATTCTAGCTATCACTTATCTTTTTGCGACACGAGAGGATAAAAACAGTTGGATGGAAGGATGGTTGAATAAGATAGGAACACGTACATTGGATATTTATATGTATCACGGTTCGTTTATATTGGGTGCCTTTTCATGTTTTAATTTAAAAATGCTTAAGCAAAATGAGGTGATAACAGCTAATCCGATTATTTATATTTTCATTGCTTTTTTAATAACGTTGGTGCTCGTTTATATCTCTATGGCGATTGGCGCATTGGTGAGAAAGAGCTCTCTTTTAGAGAAAGTCATTTACGGAAGATTCATTTCTTAAATATAGATGGATGGTTTAACAAGAAAATAAAGAAAAGATATGATACCTAAAATTATACATTATTGTTGGTTTGGGCGCAATCCATTGCCGGAGTTGGCTCAAAAGTGCATTGCTTCATGGAAGAAGTATTTGCCTGATTATGAAATCAAGGAGTGGAATGAAGATAATTTCGATGTGAATATCATTCCTTATACGGCAGAAGCCTATGAGCAGAAGAAATATGCTTTTGTAAGTGATTATGCGCGTTTCTGGATTCTCTATAAGTATGGAGGTATTTATTTTGATACGGATGTAGAAGTAATCCGCCCGATAGATGATATTATAGCCCGTGGTAATTTTATGGGCTGTGAAACCGATGCTACGGGGGGCAACACTTGCAGTGTTGCCCCCGGCCTCGGCCTGGGGGTGAACCCCGGCCTTAATCTGATAAAGAAGATGCTGGACTATTATGAGGGGAAACATTTTGAATTTATTCCTGGAGGTATAGGACAACTAACTATTGTTCACATAGCAACTGAGGTCTTGGTAAAGGCAGGAATGACAAGACAAAGTGGAATTCAAGAAGTAGAGAATGTATGGATTTATCCTTCAGAATATTTTTGCCCGATAAATTTAGTTACAGGACGTATTCATGTTCAGAAAAACACTCGTACAATCCATCACTATGCGGGTACATGGCAAGATAAACATTTATCTTTTAAGGGGTTGTTAAAGAAAATATTGCCAGAGAAGATTTTGCTGAAACTAATGGAGGTTAAACCGAAAAATAAATGAAATCAATATCTAAATTTTACACGTGGTTTTGGGTCTTATATTTCCCGCTATGTATTGCTTTCTATGACTTGGTAAATGATTATGTGGATGAATTTATGACATTGGCTCTCATCCTTTATACTTTTACAAAGTTGAATACTCGCTTTGTCAATAAAAAACCGCTTACAGAAGTAGGAATATGTATATTAGTCTTTTTGTTTTACCTAGCTTACTCTTTAATTCGTCAAGTCAATGTGCCAATGGCTTCAATCATTGATTTTCAACAGCAGGTGAGGCCATATGCTGTTTTTTATTGTACTTTGATATTGATGCCTCAATTTAGTAGTAAACAGAAAAAATGGATGCTTTTTTCTTTATTGGCTTCGCTTGCTGGTTATTTATTCTGGAAGCGTTCTACTATTTGGAGTTCAGAAGATGTGGTCTTTGGTAGCTTATCGATAGGGGCAGGAATGAGTTATTATCTTTTTACTAAGGAAACAGGAATAAACCGTTATATATCTACGGCTATTGTACTTTTTGGTTTGCTATGTGGAAAGTTTAAATACATAGGAGAATGTGTTGCATTTATAGGAGTGGTATTTGTCTTGAGAAAGAAAATAAGGATTGGTTCTCAAAAGAGTATTGCTTTTGCTTTATTGCTAATGGCTGCTGGACTTTATTTTGCATGGAGTCGTTTTGATGGCTATTTCGTATCAGGGATGAGTAATGAGCAGTTGGCACGTCCTATGATGTATAAGACAGTTCCAAAAGTGTTATATGATTATTTTCCATTCGGTCCTGGATTAGGAACATTTGGTACTTCTGCTTCTGCTAAGACTTATTATTCACCTTTATATTACAAGTATGATTTAGCAAATATATGGGGAATGGCTCCTTCAGATCGTGGAGCGTTTAATGCAGATTCATTTTATCCAAGTCTGGCTCAATTTGGATTTGTTGGTATATTTTTCTTTCTTGTATTTTGGAAACGACGCTTAATGGGAATAAATCATATTTCTGACTTGCGTTGTTATAAAATTGCAATTATGGCTTTTCTTTGCTTGGCAATTGAAAGTATTGGCGATACATCATACCTTTCGGGGCGTGGTATGGTCTATTTTATGCTAATAGCCATGTGCTTGAGTCAGCAGAATGGCAAGTACAAAATAAAATAGAAGGTAGTCTGGAATTTTAATTCTTGTATGTTACAACCTGTAAAATAACTATAACTATGAAAATAGGAATATTATCTAAAAATTATGCTGCACAGCGTTTGTTCCTAAATAAGGTTCCCAATGCTCTGTATAAAGATATTCGCTTTTATAATTGGTGCTTATGGAAGAATGCCTATTTATGGGGACTTAAGATTATTGGGAAATTGAATATGTCACCAGAAGAAATGGTGGCTAAATTATTTTATGACTTTAAGGCTGCTTATCCTACTAGATGTGATATATTCCATTTCTTTAATTGTATTTGTTTAGATAAACATAATAAGTGGGTAGTGAGTGTAGAAAGTGGAGTGCCTTGGCCTATTAGTGTAACTCGGTGTGTAGAAAGTGAGAATGCAGATTTTTCTCCTATTATGCATTCAAAATATGTAGAAAAGCGTTTGAGAGCTTTGGCGAGTCCTAATTGTTTAGGACTTTTGGCTTTAAGTCATTGTACGGAGAATATACAAAGAGAGTTGATTAGACAATATCCACAATATGAAGAAGCTATTTGTAAGAAGTTGATAACGCTTTTACCACCTCAGAAATTAATTGTTCATGATTTATCTGAAAAACAATTATTGTGGAATTCATATGAAGAATTTACGTTTATATACGTAGGAAGTGATTTTTATAGAAAAGGTGGTAGAGAGACTGTAGAAGTATTGTCTGATTTACATTGTAAATATAAATTTCGCTTGATATTGATTAGCTCTATGGCCATAGACGAACAGCGTTATTTGCGCACAGAATATGATCCAGAAGATATAAAACGACTTATTGAGCAAAATAGAGACTGGATAGAATATCATGATAGATTGCCAAATACAGAAGTTCTCAAGAAGATGAAAAAGGCTCATGTTTGTTTATTGCCAACATGGATGGATACATTTGCTTATTCTGTGTTGGAAGCTCAAGCTTGTGGAACTCCAGTTATTTCGACTTCTTTACGGGCACTGACTGAAATCAATGATGAGAGTGTAGGTTGGCTCATTAAAGTCCCGGTAAATAGATTAAATAATCCACTACATTTGACAAAAGAGCAGCGAGATGTATTCTCAGAACAGCTACTTTGTGGACTGCGTGACAAAGTCGAGTATGTGTTGAATCATCGTGATGAAGTAGAGATAAAAGCCAAGAAATGTCTCCATAAAATTAAAATAAAACATTCGCCTGATAAATATGAAAAAAAACTTAGAATGGTTTATAATGGAGAAATAGAAAAACTAGTGGAGCATTGAGTACTTAATATATAAATAGAGGAGAAGAATAGTATGAATATCATACATATAGTACGTGGCGATTTTTCGCCAAATTCCCTAAATGGTGTTTATAAGGTAATAGATTGTTTATCAGCATCTTTGCGTAACCATGTAGGGGGGGGGTAAAATTACAGTGTGCAGTGTATATAGAGGGGCACATGAGCCTATTTACCAATCGGAATATTATGACCATGTGCAGTTTGATGAACATTCGTTACGGTTCTTTCTTGACGGAAAATTCAAGAGCTTTTTGCTGGGGCAGCCTAAAGACACGGTGTTTCATTTCCATTCGGTGTTTATCCCCTGGTTTTTACCGGCTGTGAAGCTGCTGAAGAGTCATGGTTTTGAACGGGTGGTGTTGACTCCTCATGGGCAATATGTGGACGAAGCGATGAAACGCTCTTTGAAGAAGAGGATTTTTTTTCGTTTTTTCGACCGAAATGTTATTCGTACCGTGGATGCAGTGCAGGTGATAGGACATACCGAACAGAATGAATATATAAATGCGAATGCTAAAGAGAATCATTTAATACCTAATGGTTGTGATGTGCTCGATATAGTTCCCAAGGATAAACAACAATTGGTGTTTGGCTATTTGGGCAGACTGGAGATTGCTCAGAAAGGGGTGGATACAATGGTTCAAGCCTTTGGGCTCTACCGGAAGCAAGGAGGAAAAGGAATCTTACGGATAGCTGGTGACGGAGCTGACAAGGCTCAACTTCTTGCTCTGTGTACCGATATGGGTATTGAAAAGGAGGTTGAGTTTGTAGGCAAGGTTTTTGGGGAGTATAAATGGAAGTACCTTCAAAGTTTTACTTGGTTCCTTCACCCTTCTAACTGGGATGTTATTCCGACGGCTTGTATGGAAGCTGCCTCGTGCGGTGTTCCATTGATTGTGAGTAGAGCCACCAATTTGGATAGTTATTTGGAGCAGTTTCATTCGGGACTTGTCATGCGCACGGATGGGCGACCTGTGCAGGCATTGGCGGATTTGTTGTTTGAGGCGGAAAATATATTTTCAGATAAAAAGGAATATCAGAAGTATGTGGATAACAGTTTGAAAATGATAGCAACTAAATTAAACTGGAATCATATAGCACGGGAGATTCTGTCTCATCTTTATACCTATAAGGAATAGAAATAGTTAAGTAAGAAAGAAATAGATGAAGGTTTTGATGGTAGGTTCTGCGGAACAAAGTGGTGGGGGTGTAGCCAGTGTGATACGCCTGATGAAGACGATGCCATTCTGGAAAAAGTATAATTGTGGATGGCTGGGGACGCAGATTCAGCGTGGATATGGGGTGAAGTTATGGTATGCAATTAAGGCATATTTTAAAGCATTGCTTACGATATGGAAGTATGATATTGTACACTTTCATACGGTACCCGACAAGATTTGTCTGGTGATTCAGTTGCCTGTCTTGCTGTTGGCAATGCTGGGCAGAAAGAAAGTGATTATGCATATTCACATGGGAAATCAGCTGGAAGATCATACGCGGAATAAATTGTTTATATGGTGCTTGAATCGGGCCGATTGTGTTGTATTGTTGGCTAAGAAGTGGCAGCATCTTTTTGAGTGTCTTTACCCAGCGGTGAAGGTGAAAACGGCTGTAATTTATAATGCATGTGCACCGACTCCTGCAGTGGATTATAGCTTAAAAGAAAAGAGCATTATTTTTGCCGCTCATCTGGATGAGAATAAACGGGCTGATTTGTTACTGGAGGCTTGGAAAAGGTTAAAGAAGGATTATCCGGATTGGCATGTCACGATTATGGGAAATGGTGACGTAGAGGGGTATCAGCGGATGGCTTATGAGATGGGCTTGGCAGATAGTGTGACCTTTACGGGATATATCACTGGTAAGCAGAAGGAGGATATTTGGAATAAGGCGAGTATTTATTGTATGTGTTCGCATCATGAGGGTTTCCCGATGGTGGTGTTAGAAGCCTGGGCTAGAGGTGTTGCAGTCGTGACTACTCCAGTAGGAGGATTGCCGGATGTGATAGAGGAAGGGAAAAACTGTTTGACCTTTGATTTCGGTAATGTGGATGGTTTATATCAGAATTTGCAGAAACTGATGGATTCTCCTGAACTGCGCAGAAGCATGGCTGAGTATTCGAAGGTATTCGGTGAAAAGACTTTTGCTCCAGATAGGATTAATGAAAGAATTGATGATTTGTATTTATGCTTAAAATCTTGATTAATGCGTATGCCTGCTCTCCAGGAATGGGGAGTGAGCCGGGGATGGCTTGGGAGGCAATTCTGAGGATGATTGAGATGTAACTGTAAGAGAAATTGGCAAAAAAAATTGGAGAGTTTGCAGGAATGTTATAAATTTACAATGAGAACTAAAGTATAGTTATCTTTGATGGGATATGGATAAAAGACGACATAATGAACTGAAAAAGAAACGTAAGTCTAGACTGAAGCGCAAGAAGCAACAGATGAAGAATTTGAATGCTGCTTTAAGCGAAAGCAAATATATGTTTCAAGAATATCTTGTAAACTGTGATGATGCTTTGGCTTTAATGGTTCCTGCCAATGGCCGTATTTATCGGTTGGTTCATAATCCCCATCTGAAAATTGATGTGTATCCTACTGCTTTGTGGAATTATGAGTCTTTGGCACCAAAGGAAATTGAGGAGAAGCAAACTATCCCTGCCAACAGTGCTTTGGAGGACCAACAGGAACAGCTAAGGCAGTATACTCCTTCGTTTAACATTTCAGCGGAAGGGGCTATAAAACCTTTCATCGGGCGATTGCAAAAGATGAAGACGCTTCAGCAGCTTCTGAATTTCAAGAGGACGAAAGGTAGCCATATATACGCTTATGACATGCAGCCAAAGGATGGATTGATGTGGGTAGAGGCTGACGGGCATGTGTCTTTCCTGCCTTATGAGGGTTTCTCGCTGGAGGGGCATGTGGCAGAGAGTTTTACTCCGGTCCCGATAGAAAGCTACATGGAAAATGAAAATATAAATAGCGACATAAAGAAATGAAACGGCATGATGAATTTGTATTGATAGGACATCTGCAGGTGATGGATGAACCTTTATCTTCTTTGTATGCTGACCGCTTGAACGGTAAGTATTTCCTTTCTGTACGGCTATATGAGGATATAGATGACGAGTCTTATCTGTTTTCGGAAGTGGTTCCTGAACTGGTGCTGAAATACATGAGCGGTCAACTTGGTCTGAAGACTTTATTTGAATCGGAACCCTCCTTCTATTATCGGGTTGAAGGCCGACGGGTGCTGGATTTCAAGAATTTCTTGCCATTGTCGAGAGAAGAAGGCTGCAAAAGATTGTTGGAAGATGGCAGCTTGGATGATATGTATGATAAGCAGTTGGCTTATAGAAGTGTAAATTTAAAGAATTACTTGACAAACTTATAAAACGGAGCATATGAAACAGAATGATTTTACATTGCTGCATGTAAACGAGATTCCTTTTAAAATGAATCTTGATATAACTGAGATGAATGATGAAGTGAAGAAGCATCTGCGTATCTCTTTCTTGTTTGTTCTTCAATATCAGGATGGCAATGAGGCTTCGGCTATGCATGCTGTGGTGCGTTTGCTTCTTGAAGATTCGAATGTTCTGGAAGGAGGGGCTACTCTTGTTTTCAAGTCGAAGACTTGGGATGAGATGCCGCATGATGAAGAGTCGGTGCGTAAATCGGATTTTGCAAAAAAAGCAATCGGATATGCGCTTCCATTTATCAATGGGATTATGTTTACACGGACTCAAGGAACGAAACTTGAGGGTTTGTTCTTGCCTGTAATTGACGCTTCAGAATTGGCAGAAAATATTAAGGTGGAAAAGATTGAAAAAAATAAAAAGCCCGCATAGTGTGCGGCTTTTATCTGAATGTATGCTTAAAATCTTGATCAATGCGTATGCTTGTTCTCCGGGAATGGGGAGTGAGCCGGGGATGGCTTGGAACTGGGTAAGTAACCTTGCCAAGTTTTGTGAACTGTTCATCATTACGGAAGGGGAGTTTCGGGAGAAGATTGAGGCGGTGATGGCTGACTTGCCCGAAGCGAAGAATATGCACTTTTATTATAATCCGGTGAGTGAGGAAATCAGAACGATGTGTTGGAACCAGGGCGACTGGAGGTTTTATAAGTATTACCGGGAGTGGCAGTGGAAGACGTATCTGATGGCGAAGGAGATTTGCTTGCATGAAAAGATTGATGTGCTGCATCAGCTGAATATGATTGGGTTTCGTGAGCCGGGTTATTTGTGGAAACTGTCGGAGGAGAATGGGGTTCCATTTGTGTGGGGACCGGTGGATGCGAAGGATAAGTTCCCTGTAAATTATCTTGCGGGAGCTGGTTTGAAGACGAAGCTTTTCATGAGGCTGAAGAATTTTTTGACAATGGTACAGTTGAAGTATTCGGGGCGGGTGCGTAACGCGGCCCGTCAGGCTTCTGTGGTATTTGCTTCTTCTTCGAACTCGCAGCGTTCTTTCAAGAAGTATATGGGGATAGATGCGCCTTTGCTGAATGAAACGGGCTGTTATGTGAAAGACATTCCTCTTTCCCTTTGCTCGGATGAGGATGCTTTTCATGTGCTGTGGGTCGGTAAGATGGATTTTCGCAAGCAGCTTGCATTGGCTTTACGGGCGGTAGCTATTTCCGGTAATCAGAAGATTCGTCTGCATATCATTGGAGGTGGTAAGGATGAATCTTATCGTAGTTTGGCTTCGGAAATGGGGATTGAAGCGCAGTGTGTATGGCATGGTGCGGTGAGTCATGATGAGGTGCAGCGCAGGATGCAGGGTGCGGATGTCTTTCTCTTTACGAGTGTGGCTGAGGGTACTCCGCATGTGGTGCTGGAGGCGATTGCTAATAACTTGCCAGTGGTTTGTTTTGATACATGCGGTCAGGGGGATGTGGTGAATGACAAGGTAGGCAGAAAGGTGGCTCTTTCTACTCCGATGCAGTCGGCTCATGAGTTTGCACGCTGGCTGAATGAGCTGGAGCATGATCGTGAGGTGCTGAAGCGGATGTCGGAGAATTGCCGGCAGAGGCAGCAGGAACTGTCGTGGGAGGAGAAAGCGAAAACGATGGTGGAATGGTATGAGAAGGTGGTGAAAAAGTAATGGTATATATCCCTAGACATATAGTTGAAAGACTCGACTCATTAAGTGTATATGACGTTGCAGAGAAATTGGATATAGACATTGTCCGAAATAGGGCATTGTGTTTCTTACACGATGACCATCATCCAAGTATGCAGTTTAATAGAGCTCGTAATTTATGGAAATGTTATGTATGTCAGGTTGGAGGTCATAGTATAGAGTTGGTTCGGCGGTGTAAGAATGTTTCATTCCAAGATGCATGTATATGGTTATCTATGGAATTTAATATACCTATACCTAATTGTGAAAAGAAGGCTATAAGGGTAAAACCTGTAAAAAGATTAAAAAAGGCAGTAAGGTTAGAGCCTCTATCAGTTGATGAGGAAGTCTTGAACTGGATTATAGGAAAAGCTGGACTATCAGAACTTGCAAAAGAGTTCTTGTTTGAAGAAAGAAAATATTCGGAAGAGGTTGTTTCTTCTTTAAATATCGGCAGTATCTCGGATGCGGATAAATTTGTGTCTTTATTAACAAGAACTTTTTCGAAAGAAAGGTGTATAAAGGCGGGGGTGTTGATGGAGTTTGGGAACAAACTCCATCCTGTATTTAGAGTCCCATGCCTATTGTTCCCTTTTTATGATTTAAATGGAAATATCAGAAATATACAAAGCCGGTATTTAGGAGTATTGGAAGAGGGAGATACAAGGCGGTTTAATAACTGTAAAGGTCTTAAGCAACTGATGTTTAATATGCCGATATTGAACTCATCAGACCGATTTGAAAAAATATATGTTGCGGAGGGTGTGACTGATTGTCTTGCTTTTCTTTCGGAAGGGAAAAAGGCGATTGCACTGCCTGGTGCCGGTTCTTTTCAACCGGAATTCGGGGACTTTCTAAGGGATAAGACTTTGTTTATTTATGTTGATAATGACAAGGCAGGGAGTGCTTTATTTGAAAAGATGAACGGGGTTTTAAAGAAAATAGGGAACTCTATTCATAATGTCCGTAGAGATGATGTTTTTAAGGATTATTCGATGTATTATTTAAGCAAACTTCATGAGAAAGATTCAAAATAATTTGTTCGAGACCATTTGTAGCAAGGAGAATCTTATATTGGCATGGAGAAGAGTGGAAAATTCTTTCCATCATGGGGATGTATGGTTTGATGAACTGGAGCTGTCTGCTTATAAGTTTAATCTGATAGATAATATTGAAAAATTGTCTGAGCGGATGAGAAACGGAACTTATCAGATGGCTCCGATAAGACCTGCCCCTTATCCGAAGGGAAAGAAGAAAAATAAGGAGGGCGAGCAAAGAAAAGGTGAACGGCTGTGTGTAAGGCAGTCGTTTTTTATCAGTGTTGAAGATCAAATTGTTTGGATGGCTGTATACGGGGTTTTAGGTCCTTATTTTGAGGAAGAAATGCCGGCATGGAGTTATGGAAACAGGTTGTTTCTAAACACATGGAAGGATGAAAAAGGAAATTGGATTAATGGGGTTTATCGAACTACATCCAAACTGTTTTATAGAAAATGGACGCAAGGCTGGCCCTTGTACAGGCGAAGGTTGGCTGCGTGTATCAAGCGAATGGCTTTTCCAAGCAAGAAAGATGAGGAGGTATTAGATGATTCCGGGTTGCAAACTGTAGAAGAGAACAATGCCCAAGTGAATAAAGCCTTTAAGCTACCTTATTTGGAAAAAGAATATTTCAAGGGGAAGAAGGATCATCCTAAATTGTATTACGTATCGATTGATTTGGAGAAGTTTTATCCGTCTGTAAAGATGGAAAGGATAAGGGCTAAACTTTTGAAGGCTTTTCCTATTGAAAACCCAAGTTTTGTGGTATTAATCAATGCAATCACCCATTTTAAAATTACTAATGACGCAAGCTGGGGCACTCCTTTTACAGAAGATGAGTTAATGCAGATGGACTTGTATCCGGATGTGCCCTTTGATGGCTTGCCTACGGGGTTGCTTGTGGCAGGTGCACTGGCAAATCTGTATCTGCTGGATGTGGACTTGGAGGTTGTGGATAGACTGAAAAAGGAGAAGATACATAGAATCCTTCATTTCAGGTATGTGGACGATCATTTGTTCTTGTCGGACGATAAAGACGTATTGAACGAATGGAAACAATGGTATATAAGGAGAATAAATGATCTTGGACTTAATGTAAATAAAGACAAGACGGATGAAGAGCCGATAGAGCTGGATTCTTATTATCCTACTCCGCTTTTGACACAAACCTTGCATAAAATATCGGAAATAGCAAGCATGCCATTGGATTTGTTAAGTTCGAATGAATTCGGTATGCTGTTCAGGGATTTACAGATGTTACTGGTAACGGATTTTCCAGAGGAAGAAATAAAAAAAAGCACACGGACTTCGTTTGCCTGTACGATGCTGTCTCGTCTGACCTCTGATATATATGTTGATTATGACAAGATTCACCGGTTACGTAAAAAATGGTTGCATGATTTGCATTTGAAGGCTAAGGCCAACCATCCTGAACTGGAAGAACTTCGTTCATTGGTCTTTACAACGGATGAGAATTATCCTGAAACTTTGGATGCTGCTGTATGTGACAGGCTGGGTGAAGAGGGAGTGGAAGGATATAATGAAATAATAAAAGCCATTGCGGATTCAGAAAAAGAGATTCGGGATGTGCGGAAGCAAATATTTAATTTATTGGTGTATTCGATAAAGGAGGTTTCCGACAAGCCCAAAATGTGGCTGAGAGTAATGGATTTCTGTATTTTTCATTTGCCCGAGAAAATCCAGACGCTCTATAATATATTGGCAAGCCTGCATAGAAAAGGGGAAATCCACTCTTTAGGTTTTGAATATATCGTTTCTGTCATGAAAGTCCATATGGCATTACAGGCTATGAAGGCTGTATCACGCCTTTCCTCTAACAAGTATAAAGATCCTTGGCGGAGAAAAAATGACAAAGACTTCTTATCTCACTATGAAATGATAGATGACGGGTATCAAGAACGTTGTCATTATCTATATAAAGATGCTTGTTTTCTTGCCGATAGGGTGATGGGTGTTTTACAGGAAGCAAAAGAGGAATGCGGTTTTGATTTATATGGAGAAAAAAAGGAAATTCTAACTTGTATTGGCTGTTTAGATGACAATCATCAGTATCATGGAATAACGCTTGATGAATCTTATTGGCTTTTATGGAGTATTGAACGTTTCAATGGAAGAAGACCAAGTCCCTTTCTGTCTATTCCAAATTTTTTGATGGAGAAAATGCATATAGTTAATACTGACTCTCCGTTTTTTACGCAACTGCTTTTTACCTGTGCAGATAAAATGCCATTGTCAAAGTTTTGCAGATGCGATTTTAGCAGGATTAATTTAACCCAGCTGCAGAAAGAGAATCTGCTTTTGACTGTGTGGGGAAGAGAGTCGGAAAAAGAGATGGTCAGTGTTTTTAAACTACCCATAGGAAATATTAAGAAAAACAAATCTAAAGTATCTTTATTGCAATGGATTCAAGAGGTAAGGTTAATGGAGGTTAGTGATCCTAATTTGCTGGGAAATGCTTTGTGCTCGGAATATTGTGCAACATTGATTATGAAAGATATTGTAAGGTATATTTATTCTCGTATTGAAGACTTGGATAAAATAGCATTGCATCCTGGATCTATTTTTCTGGACAGAAAAGAATGTCTGGAATCGAAAGATTGGGATTCATGGATTTTTTCAGAAAAGAAGATAAAGATAACGATGAAAAAGATGTTTTTGGATACGATGTATAGGTATCCTGATTTTTCATCTAACGACTATAGCCCGATGATGGGAGTAATATATGGTTTGGGGGTCATCTTTTTGCAGCTATTGACTAAGGAATATTCGTTGCCTTGGGTGTTTAACCGACCGGAATATGGCTATGAATGGCAATCTGTTCTCTATCGTTTGTTGGAGAAAGGAAAGGTCTCTTCAAAGAATTACAGTATCATTGCAGCTTGTCTTTCTATGGAAACAAGGGAGACCATTAAACTTAAAAGTATTTTGAATGACACGGTAACCATTCAAAGGGTAAACGATGCAAGAATTGAAACGATAGAAGAACTGCTTGCTGAAATAAAAGCTTCGCTTGATGAGTTGGAGACCAACCAGATTTCAGTGGCTCACCATGAAACCCGACAACTTGTAATGATTAAAATCGGATGAAAGATTTATTGAATATAGGTATAATACAAGCGGTTGTTGATGCGGACTTGACATGGAATAATGCTCCGCAAATGGATTTATATGAGGCAAATGCGATTTGGAAACAGATACAAGCTGCTTTTGCTTCTTTCCAAGAAATGTCAGTTACGAACAGACCGGATATTGTGGTTATTCCGGAATTAGCTGTTGCAACAAACTACGAATCACGCATTAAAGACTATGCAAGAAAGTTGGGAACAATTGTTATTGCGGGCTTGGATTTTATGCCTAAGGGGGAGGATGGCATTGGAAATCAAGCTTTAGTTTGTATTCCACGGGACTGGCCAAAGGGAGAAAATGTGGGAAATGTGCAGCAAAAGATGTTTTACTTTGGTAAACACTTTGCTTCGAGAGAGGAGAAAAAAATAATTCGTGAAAAGTGGAAGAAAACTTTTAAACCTTGTAACGAGTTCTATATTGTTGATTTGAAAGAATATGGGAAGCTTGGAGTTTCAATCTGTGCAGATTTTTATGATATTGAAAGGTATGCCATTTATAAGGGGCGTATTCAGCATCTGCTGATTATTGCAAATAATAAGGATATAAAATCTTTTTATTTTTTGGCAGAAGCTATTTCAAGATTGGTATATTGTAATGTGGTGATTTGTAACTCGGGGCATTATGGAGGGTCTGTTTGTTTTGTTCCTGCTAAAAAGGATTATGAACGGTATAGTTATAAGCATGAAGGGGCAGATTTATTTACAACTCAAATAGTATCTTTGCCTGTAGATAGTTTGTGGAGAGCTCAATTGGAAGACGAGGCGGCTTTACGGAACTTTAAGAATCCTCCTCCCGGATATGAGTACCACTATAAAAAGGATGAAGAATGAATTATAGATGGCAGGAAACCATGAAAATTCTTATACCAGGGTTTTATGGTGTGACGAGTGTTTGTGTGGTATATGTTTTAACTCATTTTCGACTTGATACGGCAATGTGCGAGAATATAAGCAAATTATCAGCACTGTTGATGGTCGGATTTTTCTTTATTGCGTTCTTTATTGGATTTATAAACGAGATTATTAGCGGTGAATTGGAATTTTTTTTATATAAAATGGGGCTGCCACGTCCTTCGAATCTTGTCTTAAATAGTACTTTCAAGAGATTCAGTATTGTAAGAATAGATGATTTAAGAAGAAAGCTTGGTCTTTCGTTGAATGAAGTTGTTGATAATCGAGAATCTGCTGTTGCTTTAGCAAAGGCAAAGCAAAGTATAAACATGGAGACTTGCCAGGAGTTTTATTATCAGTCTATATTGGCAAGAAATTTATGTTGTAGTCATACTTTTTCCTCTGTCTTTATATATTGTATTTTTGATAGGTCATATGTATTATTAGGAGTTTCTTTATTGATCTTTATGCTTCTTTATTGGTATTGGAGGAAAATGAATTTGGTTTATGTGAAGCGGATTTTTACAGAATATGTACAACTGTAAATGCTTCGGTCTTTCGATAAACTTTATCTTTTGTCAGACCGGTAAAGATTTTTTCTGAGAAAAAACTTGTAGTATTAAAATAAAGACGCTATCTTTGTATTGACAGTTTCCACCACGCCTCTTTTTAATGCGTACCAGGGTGGAACTTTTGCTTTTTATACATATGGATTATACAAAACAACCCTTGGATTATTCTCAGATTCTTCAAATGCTGAAAAGCCGGGGACTAATTATTAGAGATGATAATGATGCTTTAGCTCAGTTAAAAGTCATGAGCTATTTCCGTTTGGCAAACTACCTCCGTCCTATGGAACAGGATAAGGTTACTCATGTGTTTAAACCCAACAGCCTTTTTGATAATGCCATCAATCTTTATTTCTTTGATAAGAAACTGAGGGCTTTACTTTTTACTGTTATACAAAGTTTTGAGATAGCTCTTCGTTCTAAACTCATTCATCATTTCTCGGTGGTTTATGGTGCGTTTTGGATAATGGACAGGAACTTATTTGCAGACAAGAAGATTTTCGCCGACTGCTTTATCCGTGTCCAGCAGGAAGTTTTTCGTTCAAAGGAAGATTTTATCCAGGAACATTTTGACAAATACTCTACTCCGATGATTCCTCCTGTTTGGAAGACCTTGGAAGTGGTTTCTTTTGGTACATTGTCACGTATCTTTTGCAATCTATCGGATAAAGGGATAAAAAAGAGAATCGCACGGGAGTTTAATCTTCCTCAGCATAAGTTGCTTGAAAGTTGGTGCAAAAGTGCAGTTACTCTTCGCAATAACTTGGCTCATCATTCAAGAACATGGAATAAAGCATACCCCATCCAACCGCAATTACCGAAATCGCTTAATGGAGATTGGATAAATTCTACTGGTGTTGCCAATAATCGGTTGTATGCCCAGCTTTGTTGCTTGGCATACTTGCAGAACGCCACTCATCCGGAAAACGATTTCAAACAGCAATTAAAATTTTTGTTGCAGTCTCATCCCAATGTTGATGTCACCGCAATGGGATTTCCTGCAGGTTGGGAAAATGAACCTCTTTGGAAGTAAAGTAAATGGTAATCGTAATTTGAAAGATAAATTACAAATCAATTATGAATATATCTTGATGCCGAGATTGTGGATGAGGGTGAAACGGGTTTTCTGGTTCCTTGCAGGGAGGTGGAGCCGCTGGCAGAGCGTATCGGCTGGTTGCTGGAGGATGAAGCCTTGCGGAAGCGGTTGGGGGCTGCCGGTAGGGCGAAGTTTGAAAGGGAATATACGTTGCCTCGTTTTGAGGCGAATATCAGGCGGTGTCTGGAGGCGTGTCTGTAGCCAGACTCGTGTATAGTCAAGCCCGGATGATCGGTAATGGTGCCGATGATCCGGGCTTTTTTTGTGCCGGTATGTTTTTTTTGAAATTTTATTTCTACAGATGTCGTCAGAAGTCGTCTTATCTCTACATGCCGGAAACGGGGGGTGGTATCTTTGCAGTGTGAGATGAAAACTTAAGCTTAAGACATAGGAACTCAAAAACTTAAAAACGAACCAACTTAAAAACTTAAACGTATGAACAGATCAGTGACTTATTCAGTGGTAGAGAGAAAGAATCCTAGTACGCCGGGCAATCCGGGAAAATTTTATGCCCAGGTGCAGGCGCGTGGGGAAATGGGGATCCGTGAAATTGCGGAACGTATCCAGCGTGAGTGTACGTTGACGCGTGCGGATACCATCGCGGTGCTTACGGCACTGGAGGATGTGGTGAGTGAAGGTTTGCAGGGAGGCGAGATTGTGCGTCTGGGTGACCTGGGTTCGCTGCAGGTGAGTGTGAGCGGTCAGGGTGTAGAGAAGGAGGAGGAATATAATGACGGGCTGATTGAGCGTAAGCGTATCTTGTTTCGTCCGGGACGTACCTTGCGTAATGCGCTGAGTACTTTGTCGTTTGAACGTGTGGAGATGAAGGCGAAGGAGAAGAACGAACCGGAAGATTCGAGTGACTCAAGCGACTCAAGCGAAACAGAGGGTGATATTTAAGATTCGGTTGAGGGGATTGCTGACGGACGGCTGTAGGCCGATGGCTGTCTGGTCGGTGTAATGGATGGACGGCGGACTTGTGGCCGGGGTCTGCCGGTCTTCTAAAGTGACAGGTGAGATGAAAGAGAGAGTGAAATGTTTTTTGGTCCGGTTGATGGAGTGTTTGATTTGCTTGCTTACCGGACGTGGTAAAGGAGGAGAGTGATGAGAAAGATTGATTTGATTGTGATTCATTGTACGGCTACGCGGATTGGGTGTCCGCTTTCGCCGGAGGCGCTCGACCGTATGCACCGGCAGCGTGGGTTTAACGGATGTGGGTATCATTATTATGTGCGCCGTGACGGGATGATTTGTTCGATGCGTCCGGTGGAGCGTGTGGGGGCTCATGTGAAGGGCTTTAATGCGCATAGCATCGGGGTGGCTTATGAGGGCGGCTTGGATGCGAAGGGGAATCCGGCGGATACGCGTACGGAGGAGCAGAAGCATGCGCTGAAGGTGCTGGTAAGGGTGCTCCGGGAGGATTTCGGGGTGTCGGCACAACGGGTGGTGGGGCACCGTGACTTGAGCCCGGATGTGAATGGTAACGGCGTGGTGGAGCCTGAGGAATGGGTGAAGGTGTGTCCGTGTTTTGATGTGGCTTCGGCTGACTGGTGAGGGTAGTTGCCGGGGAATGTGATGACTGGGAGGTTGGTTGCAGGGTGGTTTGGAACTGCCGCAGCCAGCCTCTCGCTGTTTGGGGGCTTTGACGTGGTGTGACGGGTGGGGCTGAGGGTACGGATGGGGAGGGAAAGGGTGAAAAAAAGGATTTTTTTCTTGTGTAATCGGTTGGGTTTTAGTATCTTTAAAGGAAAAAACTGAATGATGGAGAGGTTTGTTTTTGACGATGCAGCGGAGATGGAGGAGGTTCCTTTCCGTTTCCGGATTTATCATAAGAGTGAACTTTCGCAGCTTTATTTTCCGCAGTGCTCGACGAAGACGGCGCTGCAGAATCTGGGAAGGTGGATTAAGCGGTGTTCGGAGCTGGAGGAGGCGTTACGGGCTATCGGGTATGATAAGCACAGGAAGTATTATTTGCGTCCGGAGGTGGAGCTGATTGTGAAGTTTCTGGGGGAACCGTAGGGGAATAAAAACAAAATTATTAACTTTGTCGCCGACTATCCGAAAATAACTAAAATAAGATAAATACAATGGAATTAGCAAGTAAGTATAACCCTGCCGATGTGGAGGGGAAATGGTACCAGTATTGGCTGGACAATAAGCTGTTTAGTTCGAAACCTGACGGACGTGAACCTTATACCGTGGTGATTCCTCCTCCTAACGTGACGGGGGTGCTTCATATGGGGCATATGCTGAATAATACAATTCAGGATATCCTGGTGCGCAGAGCGCGTATGATGGGTAAGAATGCGTGCTGGGTGCCGGGTACGGACCATGCTTCGATTGCTACGGAAGCGAAGGTGGTGGGCCGTCTGGCGCAACAGGGCATCAAGAAGACGGATCTTTCGCGTGAGGAGTTTCTGAAGCATGCGTGGGCTTGGACGGAAGAACACGGGGGGATTATCTTGAAGCAGCTCCGTAAACTGGGGGCTTCGTGTGACTGGGACCGTACGGCTTTCACCATGGATGAGACTCGGAGCAAGAGTGTAATCAAGGTGTTTGTGGACCTTTATAACAAGGGTCTGATTTACCGCGGGGTGCGTATGGTGAACTGGGACCCGAAGGCGCTTACGGCTCTCTCGGATGAGGAGGTGATTTATAAGGAGGAGCATAGCAAGCTGTATTATCTCCGCTATAAGGTGGAAGGGGATGCTGAGGGCCGTTATGCGGTGGTGGCTACTACCCGTCCGGAAACCATCATGGGGGATACGGCGATGTGTATCAACCCGAATGACCCGAAGAATCAATGGCTGAAGGGTAAGAAGGTGATTGTGCCGCTGGTGAACCGGGTGATTCCTGTGATTGAGGATGAATATGTGGACATCGAGTTTGGTACGGGTTGTCTGAAGGTGACTCCGGCGCATGATGTGAATGACTATATGCTGGGCGAGAAGTATAACTTGCCTTCGATTGATATTTTTAATGATAACGGTACCATCAGTGAGGCTGCGGGTATGTATGTGGGCATGGATCGCTTTGAGGTGCGTGAGCAGATTGAGAAGGATCTGGCTGCGGCTGACTTGCTGGAGAAGGTGGAGCCTTATACGAATAAGGTGGGCTTCTCGGAACGTACGAATGTGGCTATCGAACCGAAGCTGTCGATGCAGTGGTTCTTGAAGATGCAGCATTTTGCTGATATGGCTCTTCCGCCGGTGATGGAGGATCAGCTGAAGTTTTATCCGGCGAAGTATAAGAATACGTACCGTCACTGGATGGAGAATATCAAGGACTGGTGTATCAGCCGTCAGTTGTGGTGGGGACACCGGATTCCTGCTTATTTCTTGCCTGAAGGTGGTTTCGTGGTGGCTGAAACTCCGGAGGAGGCGCTGGAACTGGCTCGCAAGAAGACGGGACGCGGGGACTTGCAGTTGAGTGAGTTGCGTCAGGATGATGACTGTCTGGATACGTGGTTTTCTTCATGGCTCTGGCCGGTTTCGTTGTTCGACGGTATCAATAATCCGGGGAACGAGGAGATTCAGTATTATTATCCTACGGCTGACTTGGTTACGGGTCCGGATATTATTTTCTTCTGGGTGGCTCGTATGATTATGGCGGGTTATGAGTATATGGGTGAGATGCCGTTCCGGAATGTGTATTTCACGGGTATCGTGCGTGATAAAATCGGACGGAAGATGTCGAAATCGCTGGGTAACTCGCCTGATCCGCTGGACTTGATTGACCGTTACGGTGCCGACGGGGTGCGTATGGGTATGATGTTGTCGGCTCCTGCGGGGAATGATATTCTCTTTGATGACGCGCTGTGTGAACAGGGTCGTAACTTTAACAATAAGATCTGGAATGCGTTCCGTCTGGTGAAGGGATGGCAGGTGGATGACTCGATTGAGCAGCCTGTACATGCGAAGCTGGCTGTGGACTGGTTCTATAACGTGATGGCGCTGGCTACGGCTGAAATGGAGGATTTGTTTGCGAAGTATCGCTTGAGTGAGGCGCTGATGCTGGTGTATAAGTTGTTCTGGGATGAGTTCTCAAGCTGGTATCTGGAGATGGTGAAGCCGGCTTACGGTCAGCCGATTGACCGCAAGACGTATGAGGCTACGCTGCATTTGTTTGATGTGTTGCTCCGCCAGTTGCATCCGTTTATGCCGTTTATTACAGAGGAACTGTGGCAGCATCTGGCTGACCGCAAGCCGGGTGAGAGTATCATGATGGCTCCGGTGGAACAGTTTAAGGATACGGATGTGAAGGCGGCTGAGGAGCTTTGCAAGACGTTCGACCAGCTGAAGGAGGTGATTGCGGGTATCCGTACCATCCGTCTGCAGAAGAATATTGCGCAGAAGGAGGCTCTTGAACTGTTGGTTCTGGGTGAGAATTCGGGCTTGGCTGCGTTTGATTCGGTTATCAATAAGATGGCGAACTTGACGGGTATGACGGTTGTAGATAAGAAGCCTGAAAGTGCGGCTTCGTTTATGGTGGGTACTACGGAGTATTTCGTTCCGCTGGGTAACTTGATTGATGTGGAAGAGGAGCTGAAGAAGCTGGAGGCTGAACTGAAGTATCAGGAGGGTTTCTTGCAGAGTGTGCTTAAGAAGTTGAGTAACGAGAAGTTTGTGAGCAAGGCTCCTGCTAATGTCATTGAAATGGAACGCAAGAAGCAGGCGGATGCGGAATCGAAGATTGCTTCGCTGAAGGAGCGTATTGCGGCATTGTCGTGAGTTTAATTGATGAGTTGACGAGGATTTTTTTAATGAGTTGACAAGTTGACGAGGCTTTTGTAATGAGTTGACGAGTTGACGAGTTGACAAGTTGACGAGGCTTTTTTTAATGAGTTGACGAGTTGACGAGTTGACAAGTTGACGAGGTTTTTTGGGTGACGAGTTGATGAGGTTTTTAGGGCCTTGTCAACTCGTCTTCTTGTTACCTCGTCACCTTGTTCCCTTGTTCCCTTGTTACCTTGTCTCCTCGTCACCTTGTCACCTTGTCGCCTGAGTAAAAAAACGGGAGACACCCTCATCGCTGAGAATACCTCCCTGATCGGGTTCTTTAAGAGAGAATTAATAGACGCCCTCACGAGTGTCCCACCACATGGGTTTTCCCCAAAGGTTATCGACTACTTCGGCGTTATAAGGAGCGTTGTTTGCCTTGTTGAGGTTGAGCTCGGTTGCCGGGTAGGGGGAGCGCAAGGGGGGTACGTTGTGGTTTTTATACTGGGTACGTCCCGGTGCGATATAGTTGTTTTCGGGTACTCCGGTACGGCGGTAGAGTGACCATCCTTCCATGGCTTGCTTGAACATGGCTACCCATTCTTCGTACCAGATGGTTTTAAGTGTGTTGTCGAATTTTCCCTTGCCTGCAAGGTAGGTGGCTGTGGCTGTCTCGTCGACTCCGTTTTCTTCCATGGAGAAGCGTACGGCTTTTGTGTAGTTGGTGGCTGCATCGCCGTAAGTTCCGGTGTTATAGTTCAGCATGGCTGCTTCGGCTATGTGGAAGTAGACTTCGGCTACGCGCATCCAGGGAGAGAATCCTCCGAGGTCTTGTCCGTATTTGTATCCCCAGGTGGAGTAGCGTTTGGCTACGGCATTGCTTGCGGCTCCGATGGTGTATCCGCGGTAGACGGGGTGGCCGTCGGTGTAGTCTTCATCGCCTTCGGTCTGGCTGGAAGGGGTAGGGGTGCAATAGACGGAGATACGCGGGTCGGCATGGTCGAGCAGGTTATTGACCATGACATCGGATGCGCAGTATTCGCTCTTGCGGGTGCGGTACTGGTCGGCTATCGGCTCGTAGTAGTTGGAGTCGGAGCCTTGCCACCAGAAGAAGGCATTGTCATCGTTGGAATCCATGACGGGGTAACGGTCGGGGTTGCCGAGGATTTCTTCTACGGTAGTCTTTGCCAGTTCAGGACTGACTTCCGAGATGCGGATGGCAAGACGCAGACGCAGGGAGTTGCAGTATTTTCTCCACTTGGTGATGTCGCCGCGGAAGAGCAGGTCGCCTTCGGAGATGTCGCCGGTGGCTGCATCGTCGGCAAAGCTGTCGGCTGCTTCTTTCAGCTTGGCGAGCATGGCGGGGTAAATCTGTTCCTGTGTGTCGTATTTCGGGGTGAGGATACCGCTTTCCATACGGACTGCATCGCTGTAAGGCACGTCACGCCAGCGGTCGGTGGCTATCTGGATGAGGGTAACTTCCATGACTTTTGCCACATTAAGTATGTTGATGTTTTTTCCGGCGTTGCGCTGTATGTCCATCACATTGTTCAGGATGCGGTACACGTATTCCCAGTTATTGTCTTGTATGCCGGTACGGTAGTTGTAACGGGCTTCATCGATGTAGCTCATCTTTGCCACATAGCCGCAGAAGCTCATCGGTTCGTCCATGGCAAACCAGCGGTCGTAGAAGCGGTAGGAGGTGTAATAGATGGAGTAGGCAAGCAGGTTGTCGTTGGGTACTTTGGCTGCATTGTCGGGGTCTCTGTTTATTTCATCGAACGAGCTGGTGCATCCGGCAGAGGTCCACATCATAGTGCCTGCAAGGAAGGTCATCGCGATTTTTGTGATATATTTTTTCATGTTTTTCTACTTTTTCAGTTTTCCAATTTGTTTTTTACACGTATGTCTTTTCTTCTTTTAGAAGGTGAGTCCTACTTTCAGACCGAAGCTGCGGCTGGGTGGATAGGCGTTGGATTCGAAACCTACATCGCCGTTCTTTGAGCCGGTGGTTGATTCGGGGTCGAGGTGGGTCAGGTTTGAACTGTGTACCCACAGGAGGGCGAGGTTGGTACCTACCAGCGAAATCTTAGCCGACTTGATGAAGGAGTTCTTCAGCAGGCTCTTCGGGAAGGTGTATGAAAGGTGTGCCTCACGCAGTTTCAGGTAGGATCCGTCGAATACAGACATCTGGCAGATGGTATAGAAATTGGCGAAGAAGTCTTCGGCATTGACGGCTACATCGTTGATCTTTCCGTCGGCTGTCTTGAATACCTTATCGGTGAGTACGTTCTTTCCGGCAATGACTCCGTTTTCACGGATGTCGCCTGCTGCGGTATAGTCGTAGATACCGGTCTGTGAACCGAAGGCTTGCGAGATGGAGTAAACATCGCCTCCTTTGCGGAAGTCGAGCAGGAAGCCGAAGCTCCAGTCTTTATAGGTGAACTCATTGCTCCATCCGGCGAGCCAGTCGGGGGTTACGTCACCGATTTCCTGTGCTGCCTTATAGACGGGCATACCGTTTTCTACAAGGATGGATCCGTCTTCATTATATACGTATCCGGTTCCTACCAGTGTACCCCAGCTCTTGCCTACCATGGCGTAGTTTTTACAGCTCCAGCTGCTGCCGATTTCATAGGCATCGAGCTTCTGTCCGGTTACGGGGTCGGAATAGAGTTCGTCAATGCGGCTCTTATCTTTCGACCAGTTGAAGGTGGTGGTCCAGCTGAATCCTTTCGGATTGCGGAATATATCGGCAGATAACTGGATTTCTACTCCCTTGTTGCTGATTTTACCGGCATTGATGTACATGGCGTTATATCCGGTGGCAGTGGAAAGGTTGGCTTGCATAATCTGGTCGGTAGTGGTTTTCTGATAATACGCACCGTCGAAGTGGATGCGGTTATCGAGGAAGTTGGCTTCCAGACCGATTTCCCATGTTTTCACCATTTCAGGACGCAGGTTTTGTGCGGGGTAGGTGGTGGGGTTATAATACAGGGTGGTTCCATCGAACGGAGCCGACAATACCGAGTAATACGCATTGGATACGTAGGGGTCGGTAGCATTACCAATCTTTGCCCATCCTCCGCGGAGTTTCAGGAAGTTCAACCACTTGCCGTTGGTCAGCATCGGGAGGGTTTCGGTTACAATCCAGCTACCGCTGAATGAGGGGTAGAAGAAGGCATCCTTGATGGTAGAATCCCAGTCGTTGCGTACGCTGATGTCGGCATACAGCTGGTTTTTCCATCCTAAAGACAGGTTGGCATAGACTGAATTTGAACGGCGGGTGTTATGGTTTTCTGATGTGTAGGCATTGCCTTTGGCATTGGCTACGGTATATACACCTGGTACGGTCAGTTCGTCAGCTCCCAGTGTCTTGATTTCGTAAGTGTAGTCGCGATAGTTGGCTCCCGCAAGGGCGTTTACATTGAAATCGCCGAACTGCTTGGTGAAGTAAGCAATGAAGTCGGCATTGATTTCAGTAGTACGGCGGTCATAGTCGCGGAAATATCCGTCAGGGTAGTCAATACTCCATTCTACGTTGGAGAGTTGGTTTGAATCGTAGTGGTCGAATCCGAGTCGTCCTTCAAACTTCAGCCAGTCGGTGGGCTTGATAAAGATAGAGGTCTTTCCGTAGAAACGGTCGCGCACGTATTTGTTCAGGTTGTGGTTGAGTACCCAATAGGGGTTTACGGTGTATGCCTGTTGCCAGTTGTAATGGGTATAGTTGCCAAACTCGTCTTTCTGGTCGTAGTTCTGTTTCAAGTCGTCCATATCAATCTGACGGCCGTGCCACTGGAGGAGTGACTGCAATACGTTTCTCTGGTCGTAGCCTGTTCCCGGAAGGTTGTTGCTCTTGGTGCGGATGAAGTTGGCTGCCAAGTTGAATTCAAGGTATTTGTTTACATCCATCCGGGTATTGACTGCAGCCGAATAACGTTTCTGGTCGGTGTTCGGGGTGGTACCCTTCTGGTCGCGGAAGCCGAGAGATACACGGGTGGAACTCTTTTCGGTGGTGGCGGTCAGTGAGATGACGTGGTTTTGTGAATAGCCGATGTTGAAGAAATCTTTGATGTTGTCGGGCTGTGAAACCCACGGAGTAGCTTGGCGTACACCATCGACTACGGGACTGTTATACTGTGGAATCATCAGTCCGATGTCGAGACGCGGACCCCATGATTCGTCGGCATTGTCGTTGACTCCGTTTCCGGCACCATCATAATAAGAATAGCCATTCTGTACGGCAAAATCCTGATAGCTCATGTTTTCGCTATAGCCTGATGCTTTCCAGTCGTATTCGCTGCCGTAATAACCCTGACCGTATTTGTTCTGCAGCTTGGGCAGGTTGTAAATCTGGTCGACTGTGAAGCTGCCGTCGTAAGAAACTTGTATACCTTTGTCTTTCTTGCCCGACTTGGTGGTGATGAGGATGACTCCGTTACCGGCACGCATACCGTAGAGGGCAGCCGAACCTCCTTTCAACACGGAGATGGAGGCGATGTCTTCGGGGTTGATGTCGTTCAGACCCGAACCTAAGTTGACAGCAGAACCGGTTCCGTTATCGTTCTGGATGGGCACACCATCGACTACAATCAGCGGGGAGTTATCTCCGAAGGAAGAGTTACCGCGGATGACAATGTTCTGTGAAGCACCTACCTGTCCACCTTGTGAGGTAATCTGGATACCTGCCACCTTACCCGAAAGGGAGTTGGCTACATTCAGCTGACCGGCTTGGGTGATTTCATCGGATTTTACTTCCTGCAGGGCGTATCCCAAGGCTTTCTTCTCGCGCGAGATACCCATGGCGGTTACGACGACCTCATCGAGGGTCTTGGCATCGGACTTCAATACAACCTGGAGGGTTCCCGGCTGGATGGCTACTTCCTGAGATACCATTCCTACATAGGAAATAATCAGGGTGGTAGCCGAGGATGGTACATTGGGGATGGTAAAGTCTCCCATGATTCCGGTGATGGTTCCTGTGTTAGTACCTTTAACTAATACCGACGCACCGATTACGGGTTCGCCGTCGTCGGCGGAAGTGACTACACCTGTCACTGTGGCAGTCTGCGCCATTGCCAGGCTCCAGCTCATGAAGAAGCAGGCTAACAGCATGAACATTCTCTCTTTCATAAATTCTCTCTTTTAAATTAAACAGTTATTAATCTTTTATATGTATTATTTATGTTGTCTTGACGCAAAGGTATGAATATTTATTAAAATCAAACAAAAATCTTAAAAAAAATGATATTACTATCGTTTTAATAGATATAAATCAAGAAATGATAGGTAAAAAGAGTGTTAATCTGCTGTATTTATACGGGTGATTGCTTATGGATTGATAGAAAAATGGGGTGTATGATTTATGTACGGGGTGATATTAACGTATATTTAAGAATAGATACGAAAATATGCTATCTGTTATTATGATAGAAAAAGGCTTCGGGGATGGCGGAAGGGCAGGAATGGCTGAAAGGGGAGAAGAGTGAAAAAGAATTTATCAAAAAGGCATAAAGCTGGCTTTTTTTCTGTAAATTTGTCGGGTAAAATAAAGAAAAATCAAACATGCATACCAGACAAGAACAAATGGAAGCCTTCGGGCGATTGCTTGACGTGCTTGACGAATTGCGCGTGAAGTGTCCTTGGGACAGAAAGCAGACGAATGAGAGTCTGCGCCCCAATACAATAGAAGAGGTGTATGAACTGGCTGACGCACTGATGAAGAACGACCGGATGAATATCTGCAAAGAACTGGGCGACGTGTTGCTGCACGTGGTGTTTTATGCCAAGATAGGAAGTGAAACGGGGGACTTTGATATCAAAGATGTGTGTGACAAACTGTGCGACAAGCTGATTTTCCGCCATCCGCATGTGTTCGGTGAGGTGAAGGCTGATACGGCTGAACAGGTTACCGAAAACTGGGAACAGATTAAGCTGAAGGAAAAAGACGGCAACAAATCGGTGCTGAGTGGGGTGCCGGATGCACTGCCTGCCTTGATTAAGGCTTACCGTATCCAGGATAAGGCGCGTAATGTGGGTTTCGACTGGGAAGAGCGTGCGCAGGTTTGGGAGAAGGTGAAAGAGGAAATTGCCGAATTTGAGCAGGAGGTGGACCAGATGGACAAGGAGAAAGCGGAAGCGGAATTCGGCGACGTGATGTTCAGTCTGATCAATGCTGCCCGGCTGTATAAGATTAATCCGGACAATGCACTGGAGCGTACGAACCAGAAGTTTATCCGCCGCTTTAATTACCTGGAGGCGCATACCATCAAGGAGGGACGTAACCTGAAGGATATGACGCTGGAGGAAATGGATGCCATCTGGAATGAGGCGAAGAAGCTGGAGAAGAATGAAAAATGAAGTTACCTCGTTAACGAATAAAACAATGAAACAACGATCTTTACAACTGTTGATGCTGCTGGCACTGACCTTCCGGGTAGTGACCGCACAGGCTGCCGATATAGAAGTTTGGAATAAACTGAAGGCGTTGCCGGGTGTAACGCAAGTGGATACGCTTGCCAGTAAGCACTATGCAAATAAATATGTGATGTATATCGACCAGTTGCTGGACCCGGCTCATCCTGAGGTGGGGAGCTTCAAGCAGCGGGTTATCTTGGCTCATGTGGGCTATGACCGTCCTACGGTCTTGGTTACTGAGGGATATGATGCCAATTATGCGGTCAATCCGAACTATAAAGAGGAGCTGTCGATGTTGCTCAACGCTAATCTGGTGTTTGTGGAATACCGCTATTTCGGTGAGTCGATGCCGCAGCCTTGTAACTGGGCGTATCTGACGGTGAAGAACTCGCTGGTTGACTTGCATCGGGTGAATACTACGTTCCGTAACTTGTATTCGGGAAAATGGATTGCCACGGGTATCAGCAAGGGCGGACAGACTACGATGTTTTACCGTTCGTATTATCCGGACGATGTGGAGGTGTCGGTGCCTTATGTAGCACCGCTGAACCAGTCGCTGGAGGACGGACGTCATGAGGTGTTCTTGCGTGAACAGGTGGGTACGGCTAAGGAGCGCAAGGCGGTGGAAGAGGCGCAGCTTACGTTGCTGAAACGGAAGCAGGCTTTGCTTCCCATGCTGGCTGCTTACTGCAAGGAGAAGGGATATACGTTCCGGGTTCCGCTGGAAGAGGTGTTCGACTACTGTGTGCTGGAGTATGCTTTTGCTCTGTGGCAGTGGGGTATGCCGGTGGCAAATATCCCTTCGGAAAAAGATGCCGACAAGGTGTGGTTTGATCATCTGATTGCCATCAATGCACCTGATTATTTTTCACAGCAGTCTCCTTTCCCTTCTTTTAATGTGCAGGCCGCCAAGGAACTGGGCTATTATGGCTATGATGTGGAACCGTTTAAGGCTTATCTCAGCATTGCTACGGCAAAGGATTATCTGCGCCGGGTGATGCTTCCCGAAGAGCTGGATGACTTGACTTTTGATGATACGCTTTATCGCCATACGGTGGATTTCCTGAAAAATGAAGATCCGAAGATGATTTATATTTACGGTGAAAACGACCCGTGGACGGCATCGGGAGTGACTTGGTTGGAGGGAAAGAAAAACATTCATGTGTTTGTGCATCCGCGCGGAAGTCATTCTACCCGCATCGCTACATTCAGCGAGAAGAAACAGCGCGAAATCAAGTCGCTGCTGGAAGACTGGCTGGACGTGAAACTGAAATAATCAGTCTACTTTATAATCAATCACTAAACGAAGAATACAGACTGGTGTATATATAAAAAGATAAACGCCAGAACTTCTGCTTTCAAGAAGTTCTGGCGTTGCTGTTGTGTGATGTGAAGTTATTTATCGTACTTCTTCCAGATAGAGAATTCGGCTGGCATAATCGTTTAGTTTGTGATAATCTACTTTATGGGTATACGGAATCTCCAATCCGTTATTCATCAGAAAATTACCGCTGAACACTTTCCCTTCAAACGGCAGAGGTTCATTGTCTATTCGGTTCAGTTCGTGAATTCGGTAGTTTTTTTCAGTATCCAGTCCAGCCATTTTCACGCGTGGCAAGTGCTGATTGACAAATGTCTCGGTTTTCCACCAATAGAATACCGCCTTCTCTTTTTCGGGCGAAGTATACATGAGCGAGGCAACCCCGAGTTTGTCATAAGGTGAAACGAGGCGGTAAATATCTCCAAACTGAACAATCGGGCGGATGGTTTTATATTCACTTATGGCTTTGCGACACAGACTCTTTTCTTCGTCGGTCATGTTCTTAGGTTGGATTTCCATGCCTAAACGTCCGCTCATAGCTACGTCAATACGGTATTTCAGCGGAATACTCCGGAAAGTCTGGTGATTTGGAGCCGCACTGATGTGTGATGCCATGGCAATGGCAGGAAAGAAATAAGATGTTCCCCACTGCATGTAAATGCGCTGTAGGGCATCGGTATTATCGCTTACCCAAAATTCGTCGAAATAAGGAAGGTATCCATAGTTGGCACGTCCGCCTCCACTGGCACAAGCCTGAATGATCAGATTAGGGTATTTATTCCGGATGCGTTGGCACACCTTTTCAAATCCGCGGTGAAAATCAATGTACAGATGGCTTTGATTGTCTTTGGTAAATATGCCTTGTAGTATACATTGACATAGAAGGGATAGACCTTGTCTTTCAAGAAAATAGTGGTAAGGATGCTGTGGGCAGCTGTATCGTTTTCCACTTTGATAACTTCCATTTGGAGCGTTCTATTTCCATCACTATGTTTTACGGCGAGGGCCGTTTCACTTTGGCAATTCATGCCGTAAACTGGATAGGCATTTATACCAGGCAATCCAGAGGCGTTGATTGAAGTCAAGTCTTTTTCGTTCAGCCTAGCGCCATAATAAAGCTGTTTGAGTTCTCCTCCTTTTGTGGCTTCAACAACCAGCGAAGTGCGTGGGGTAGATACAGGTAGAATAACCTGTGCGGATGCCACTTTGCCAATCAATGACAGAGCGGTCATTAGAAAGAAACTTTTTTTGATATCCATGTCTTTTGATATTAGATAATTTTTATGTAGGCAGAAATAAGTGTTTTTATGGAAGTGGAATGATATAAGCCGGCTGAAAGAAATTTTTCTCTGCAATTACATCGGATGTAAGGAAGTTGCTTTCTATCTTTGCATTGGTATTGGTCAGGATGCACTGAATGATTTGGAGCAGACGTGCGTCTTTACCGTTGAATTAGGAAGAGAAGGTAAATAATGGAAAAGATTTGTTGGAAGGGGCATGCCTCTATGATGGGGGCGAATGTCATGTGGGGACTCATGTCGCCCGTGTCGAAGATGATTATGCTGGGTGGAGCGGTATCTCCACTGGTGGTAACCGACCTGCGTGTTGGCGGGGCGATGGTCTTGTTTTGGATTGCTTCCTTTTTCCGGAAACCGGAACATGTGGGGCATAAAGATTTGGCAAGCCTCTTTGTAGCTTCGCTGCTTGCCATCGTGTTTAATCAGGGATGCTTTATATTCGGAGTCAGCCTGACTTCACCGGGGAATGCTTCTATCATTACAACCAGTATGCCGTTATGGGCTATGGTGCTGGCTGCTGTGATACTGAAAGAACCGATTACCGGGAAAAAAGTATTGGGTATAGCCTCGGGGGCAGGGGGGGCTTTGCTGCTTATTCTGGGAAGCGGGGATGCAGCGGCACAGCTGACCTCATCGGCTCACGGTGATACTGCTCTATGGGGCAATCTGCTGGTACTCACCGCGCAGTTTAGCTATGCGCTTTATATTGTGAAGTTCAAGGATTTTGTGAACAAATATTCGCTGGTTACAATCATGAAGTGGATGTTTACCTATGCGTTTATCTGTATGCTGCCTTTCTCTGCCGACGATTTGCTTCAGACTGACTGGGGTAGTCTGTTGCCGGAAGAAATCGGCGGATTGGCTTTTATTGTGATTGGAGCCACGTTCTTCAGTTATATGCTTGTGGTTATCGGGCAAAAGACATTGCGTCCCACTGTGGCGGGTATGTATAATTACGTCCAGCCGATTGTGGCATGTATCGTAGCCGTATGCTGGGGAATGGACTCGTTTAATCTGGTGAAAGGTGGGGCAGTGGTCTTGATTTTTGGCGGAGTTTATCTGGTTACTTCAAGCCGTAGCCGGAAAGAGATGGAAGACTACAGGCGTGGAAAGGCGGAAAAATAAGAGGTGGATGATGATTTTTCTGCCCCATCAGGGGTGGGAAGTGCTGATTAATCTCTAAATTTGCCTGAGCCACGGATGTGGGTTATCTTTGCGGAACTGAACGATATACGATTTTTATGATGACAAATTATTTAGATGAACTGAACGAAAGTCAGCGTGCAGCGGTGATTTACTGTGACGGACCTTCACTGGTGATTGCCGGGGCAGGGTCGGGAAAGACCCGTGTGCTGACCTATAAAATAGCTTATTTGCTCGATCAGGGATACGAACCCTGGTCGGTGCTGGCACTGACATTTACCAACAAGGCAGCGCGTGAGATGAAGGAGCGTATTGCCCGGCAGGTGGGAGCAGAGCGGGCACGTTCGTTGTGGATGGGAACCTTCCACTCGGTGTTTTCGCGGATTCTGCGTACGGAGGCAGAGGTGATCGGCTTTCCGCCTCATTTCACCATTTATGATGCTTCTGATTCGAAGAGTCTCATCAAGGCGATTATCAAGGAGATGGGACTGGACGAGAAGACGTATAAGCCGGGCTCGGTGCAGAGCCGTATCAGCAATGCCAAGAACCATCTGGTGAGTCCGGAGGCTTATGCTTCCTGCCGTGAGATGGTGGAGAATGATCAGGCTGCCAAGATGCCGCTGGTAAGGGAAATCTACACCCGTTACTGGGAACGTTGCCGGCAGAGCGGGGCGATGGATTTTGATGACTTGCTGGTCTATACGTATCAGCTGTTTAAGCAGCATCCGGATGTGTGTGCGCGGTATGCCGAGCGTTTCAAATACATCCTGGTGGATGAGTATCAGGATACCAACTTTGCCCAGCATAGCATCGTGTTGCAGCTTACCGGACTGCACCGCCGGGTGTGTGTGGTGGGCGATGATGCGCAGAGTATCTATTCGTTCCGAGGGGCGAATATCGATAATATCCTGAAGTTTACGCAACTCTATAAAGATGCCCGGCTTTTTAAGCTGGAACAGAACTACCGCTCTACGCAGACCATTGTAAAGGCTGCCAATAGCTTGATTGCCAAGAACCGGGAGCAGATACGCAAGGAGGTGTTTTCTGAAAAAGCTGCCGGTGACCCCATCCGGGTGTTCAGCGCATACAGTGATGTGGAAGAGGGAGAGATTGTGACCAATAA
This sequence comes from uncultured Phocaeicola sp., assembly GCA_958434805.1. Next base: position 9,946 of record CAUBDX010000023.1, on the reverse strand, counting down.
ACTGGTGCAGCTTCACGTGCGCGAAGGTTATGCTTACGATGATTTCGCCATTCTTTATCGCACCAATGCGCAGAGCCGTATCTTTGAGGAGGCACTCCGCAAGCGTATGTTGCCTTACCGCATTTACGGGGGACTGTCGTTTTACCAGCGCAAGGAAGTAAAGGATGTGATTGCTTATTTCCGTCTGGCGGTGAACCCCAACGATGAGGAGGCTTTCAAGCGGGTGCTGAATTATCCGGCAAGAGGAATCGGCGATACCACACTGGGCAAGCTGGTTGCAGCTGCTTCGCAGGCAAAGGTGAGCTTGTGGGAGGTGCTGAATGACCCCTTGACTTACGGACTTGCTATTAATAAAGGAACGCATGCCAAACTGCAGAATTTCCGTTCGCTGATTCAAGGCTTTGTGGAAGCTGCCGAACAGAAAGACGCATATGAACTCGGACAGGATATTGTGCGACGTTCGGGCATCATGGCAGATATTACCCAAGACCGTTCGCCGGAGAATCTGAGCCGGCAGGAGAACATTGAGGAGTTGATTAACGGTATGAACGTGTTTTGCGACTCACGGAAGGAAGAAGGAAATACCCATATCTATCTCACCGACTATCTGTCGGAGGTGGCTCTGTTGACCGACCAAGACAGCAAGGAGGATGAAAACCAGCCTAAGATTACGCTGATGACCATTCACTCTGCCAAGGGACTGGAGTTTAAGAATGTATTTGTGGTGGGGATGGAAGAGGGGTTATTCCCCAGCCTGATGTCCGACTCTCCCCGTGCGCTTGAGGAAGAACGCCGCTTGTTTTACGTGGCACTGACCCGTGCCGAAGAACATTGCTTCCTTTCGTATGCCAAGAGCCGCTTCAAGTTCGGGAAGATGGAATTCAGTCGCCCCAGCTGCTTTCTGAAAGACATCGACAGCCGTTACCTCAGCTTGCCTCAGGGAGAGGTGATGACGCAGCAGGTTGAAGAGGGTATGAACCGTTTCCGCCGTGAGTCACCGGGAGGGTATGGAGCTGCTGTTTCTGCTGCTTCTGCTTCGCGGGGACGGACGTATGAACGCACTTATGAGCGACCGGTGCGAGAGGAGGGACCATCGATGTTTGATGGAGGGGAGATTCCTCAAGAGCCTCATCGTTTTGTAAAGCCGGCTCCCCAGCGTACCTTGCGTAAGGTTTCTTCGGCTGTATCGGCTTCATCGGCTGCGGGAGGAAGTGCTCCTGTATCGGCAGGGCAGCAGATAGAGCATGAACGCTTCGGACGTGGAGAAATTATCTGCGTGGAAGGTACGGGAGACAACTGTAAGGCTACCGTGCGTTTCCAGCATGCAGGCGAGAAGCAACTCTTGCTGAAGTTTGCCCGCTTTAAGGTAGTGGAATAAGCGGTGCTGTTTTTCAGCTGACTAGGCTTGAAATGAAGAATGATGGATGAAGAATGACCAGTGATAAGTCAACTGTTTTCTGAAGCCTAGTTATCTGAGAACTCAAAAACTCAAAGACTCAAAGACTCAAAAACTTAAAGACTTAAAAACTCAAAGATTCAAAAACTCAAAAACTCAAAGACTTAAAAACTCAAAAACTCAAAAACTCAAAAAATAATGCTAACCCCCAACCAAGTACCCACCCCATGCTATGTCATGGAAGAAGAACTGCTCAGAAAAAACCTGAGCTTGATTAAGCACGTGGCAGATACTGCCGGAGTAGAAATCATATTGGCTTTCAAGGCATTTGCCATGTGGAAGTCATTCCCCATATTCCGTGAATACATCCGTTACACCACTGCCAGCTCGGAATACGAGGCACGCCTCGCCTTCGAGGAATTCGGCAGTAAGGCACATACCTATTCACCGGCATATACGGAGGCTAACTTTCCGGCTTTTATGCGCTACAGCAGCCACATCACGTTTAACTCGCTCTCACAGTTCCATCGCTTCTATCCGATGACGAAAAATGCAGACGAACCGATTTCATGCGGATTGCGTGTGAATCCTGAATACTCGGAAGTGGAAGTGGAACTCTATAATCCCTGTGCCCCGGGAACCCGTTTCGGAGTGACAGCCGACTTGCTGCCGGAGGTATTGCCTGAAGGAATCGAAGGCTTTCACTGCCATTGCCATTGTGAATCGTCGTCATACGAACTGGAACGTACCCTGCAGCATATCGAGGCACGTTTCTCACGCTGGTTCCCTCAGCTGAAATGGCTGAACTTGGGTGGAGGTCACCTCATGACCCGTGCCGATTATGATGTAGACCATCTGATTAAGCTGCTGAAAGGACTGAAGGCGCGTTATCCGCATCTGCAAATCATACTTGAGCCCGGTTCGGCATTTACCTGGCAGACCGGTACACTGGTGTCGTCGGTGGTGGATGTGGTGGAGAGCCGCGGCATACGCACTGCGATTCTTGATGTGAGCTTTACCTGCCACATGCCCGACTGTCTGGAGATGCCTTACCAGCCCCGTGTACGTGGAGCAGAGTCGCTTCCGGCAGACGCCGTCAAGACAGCTCAGGCAGGCGACTTTATCTATCGGCTGGGAGGCAACAGCTGTTTGAGCGGTGACTATATGGGAAGCTGGCGTTTTGACCACGAACTGCAGGTGGGCGAACGCATCGTCTTTGAAGACATGATTCATTACACCATGGTCAAGACCCATATGTTTAACGGTATTCATCACCCGTCGGTTGCCTTGCTTCATGCCGATGGAGAGGTGGAGGTGTACCGCAACTTCGGTTACGAAGATTACCGCGACCGCATGTGCTGATTTTCAGGCACCGGATGATGCCGCAGGCTGAGCAACATCAGTCCCCCGAAAGTAAGCAGTCCGTTCACCATCAGCATCTCATAGCCGAAGCGATAGCCGGTGGTGGCGGAAACAAAATAATCGGTGAGATAACAGATAACCGGTGAGGCTATGGCTACATACGGCACATAGCGTCCGCGGGGCATGCGCCGGGTAAACAGACCGAAGACAAACAGTCCCAGAAGCGGACCGTACGTATAAGAAGCCAGTACATAAATCGTATCGATGACGCTTGAACTGCCGATGGCTTCAAACACCAGCATGCAGCTGATGAACAAGGCAGAAATGCCCAGATGAACCCATTTACGGATGCGCTGTGCCTGCTCTTCGCCATACCGGCCGATGTTCAGCAAGTCGATGCAGCAACTGGTGGTCAAGGCTGCGAGGGCAGAGTCGGCACTCGAAAAGGCAGCCGCAATAATACCGATGGTGAAAAGTATCAGTACCATATATCCTAAATGACCTCCGGCAGCAAAGAGCGGAAGCATGTCATCGCCTTTGGCGGGAAGCGTCAGACCGATTTGCGGAGCGGCTATCAGCAATAAAATGCCAAGCGAGAGAAACAGCAGATTGACCGGGACGAATGAAAACCCGTAGACATACATGTTCTTCTGGGCTGCACGCAGGTTGCGGCAAGAAAGATTCTTCTGCATCATGTCCTGATCAAGTCCTGTCATGACAATGGTGATGAAGATTCCGCTGAAAAACTGTTTGAAGAAGTTCTGTTTCGACTGCCAGTCATCGAAGACAAAGATGCGGCTGTATTCGCTCTCGCTCACCATGCGGGCAGCCCCTGTAAGGTCGGTGCCCAACAGCGAAGCCACCTGTACGATGATGATTCCCAGTGCCCCCAGCAGGCAGAGCGTCTGCAGGCTGTCGGTCCACACAATGGTGCGGATGCCGCTCTTCCGCGTATACAGCCAGATTAAGACCACTGTGCCGATGGCTGTTACGGCAAAGGGAACATGATAAGCATCGAATACATAATGCTGGAGAATGAGGCAGACCAGATACAGACGGGCGGCAGCTCCCAGCAGCTTGGAGAGGAAGAAAAAAGAAGCCCCCGTTTTATAAGCCTCTTTGCCGAAACGTTGTTCCAGATAGGTATAGATGGAGGTAAGGTTCAGCCGGTAATAGAGTGGAAGCAATACGTGGGCAATAATCAGATAACCCACAAAGAAACCCATGCAAGTCTGCATATACGTCATATCAATTGATTTCACCATACCCGGCACCGAGACAAAGGTGACTCCGGAGAGCGAGGCACCTATCATGCCGAAGGCAACGATGAACCAGGGCGACTGGCGGTTGCCCCGGAAAAACGCATCATTGTCGGTATGATGGTTGGCTGTAAGGCGTGAAATCAAGAGAAGCACCCCAAAGTAAAGGAGGATGGTGAGGAGGATAAAAATACCGTTCATGTTTGTTCTTACGTTAGTTTCAAAATTCAAAGCTGTAAAGATACGGCTTTTTTGCCGAATGGGAACCATCGGGCATGTAGAGATACCGATAAAAACGTTATCTTTGCAAGCTGGAAACAATAAAAGGAAACATTAACAGAAAAAATGAATCAACAATATCCTTCGGTTTTGCTGGAAAAGGCAGTGGGCGAGTTTGCCAAACTTCCCGGTATCGGACGTAAAACAGCCATGCGTCTGGTGCTGCATCTGCTGCGGCAGAATACAGATGCAGTAGAGGCGTTTGGCAATGCGATGATAACCCTGAAGCATGAAGTGAAATACTGCAGGGTATGCCATAATATATCGGATACAGATGTATGCCGTATCTGTTCCAATCCGGGACGTGACGCATCGACCGTGTGTGTGGTTGAGAATATCCGCGATGTGATGGCGGTAGAAAATACCCAGCAGTTTAAGGGACTTTATCACGTGCTGGGCGGAGTGATTTCGCCTATGGACGGCATCGGTCCTTCTGATCTGGAAATCGAGAGTCTGGTGGAACGGGTGAAAAGCGGGGTAGTGAAAGAGGTGATTCTGGCTTTGAGTTCAACCATGGAGGGCGATACCACCAATTTTTATATCTTCCGTAAGCTGTGCAGTTTTGATGTGAAGCTCACGGTGATTGCCCGGGGGATTTCTATCGGTGATGAACTGCAATATACGGATGAAGTGACGCTGGGACGCTCCATCGTAAACCGTATTGCTTTTACCGGAACGATGTAGGGCTGTGAGTAAACCGCTTGGCAAGTTGACGGGGGGATACTAAAGCATTTAAAGCCTAGTCAGCTTAAACAAAAGACTCAGTTAATTTAAACGAAAGGCTTAGTCAGCCCAAATAAAAAGAAAGGAAAGAAAAATGGAAAAAGAACTGAAGCGTTTGCTGCGTTGCCTGCGTATTGAATACGCACTGTTATGGATAGGCATGGGCTTGCTGGTGTATCTCTATGAAACCGACTGCTTGCCGCAGGGTACCTTGATTGATAATGCTCAAGCCGATTATGCAATGCAGGTTTCCGGTATCTTGCTGGCTGTAAGTATGATTCCCCTCTCATTGCGCCTGTTCAGTCTTTCGCTGACGCGCTATGTACAGCATCTGTCACTGCCCGACGCTATGAAAAGCTATCGCCGCTGGAGTGAAGTGCGTCTGGCTCTGCTCTTTGCTGCAGCTTTGTTTAATTTTTCGGCCTATTACTGCACGCTGAATACCACCGGACTGCTCTGCGGGGGGATGGTGCTTGTGGCTTCTCTGTTTTGTGTGCCGGGACGTGAACGTATGTTGAGTGAGTTGAATCTGGAAAAATAAAAGCTTATGAGTGAAAATGCTGCCCTGCTGAGCCTGCGTGCGCCTGAACCCGAAGATTTAGACGTGATGATGGAACTGGAAAACGGGATGGAACCTTGGGAGGTGACTACCTCTACGGGACCTTATTCGCGTTATCAGTTGAAACGCTTTCTGGAAGAGTCGCAAAACGACCTTTATACAGACCGCCAGCTGCGTCTGATGATTGTTCACCGCGAGAAAGGGGTGGTGGGGATGATTGACCTCTGTTCATTCGACCCCCGTCATAACCGGGCGGAAGTGGGCATCATCGTAGACCGGAAGTATCGCAGGCAGGGAATCGGAAGTCAGGCGATGGCTTTGCTTGAATCACACTGTTTCGGCTTTCTGGGAATCCGCCAGCTGTATGCCTACGTATGCGAGGTCAATGAAACCTCTATGCGCTTGTTTCGTTCCATGGGCTATATGCCTTGCGGTACCCTTCATGAATGGGTACGTATCGGTTCTGCCTATCACACGGTGTGTCTGTTTCAGAAACTGAATGAAAACCGCTAATTGAGCGAAGGAATCACCGGATACTTTGCCCAAAAGGAATAAGGGTGTCCCAAATCGTTCATGCAGTCGGTCCAGAAATTGTGGAAATGATTCTGCAGGAATCTCAACGGACTGCTGTTGCCTATAATCCAGGCATTGTGGTCTATTTCTTGCTGAAGCTGGCTATACGACCATCCGGCATATCCGGTAAAAAAGCGGATGCGTCCCTCTGTGGGCTTTTCGCTGCGTATGTAGTTCTTTATATATTCAAAATCCCCGTTCAGATAAACACCGCCTCCCAAGGGAAATGCTCCGTCCAGTTCTTGGAAGGTGTGGATGAAGAACAGGGTTTCCCTATCTACCGGACCTCCCAGAAAAACGGGTATCTCAGGAGCATCTTTTAATTCCGGAATCATCTGATTCAGCGTAATCGGTCCTTTAAACCGCTTGTTCATGACGAGACCCAGGCTTCCTTCCGTATCGTGTGAAACCATCAGGATAACCGACCGGACGAAATGATAGTCATTGAGTAGCGGAGAGGCTATCAGGATGCTTCCTTCATGGAGGGGAGCTGTTTGGTTTGAGGTCACTTGAAAAATGCGCATGTCCATTTGGGTTGAGTTTTTAAGTTTTTAAGTTCTTGAGTTTTCAGATCATTAGTAGGCTTCAGATAGCAGTTGGCTTATCATTCTTCATTTCTTCATTCTCCAAAACTTAGGTAAGTTACATATTCTTCGGGAAAAACAAAAGAAAAATGCGGTTTTCTTTTGTTTCTTTCTGATGTGCTATTTAAAAACAATCTAAATTATTTGCTTGCGTTTGGGTAAACAATTATATTTGCATCCAAAATAGAAATAGATTAAAATGAGATTATCGGAGTTAAAGACAGGAGAAAAGGGAATCATCATTAAGGTGTTAGGACACGGAGGATTCCGCCGGCGCATCATAGAAATGGGATTTATCAAGGGAAAGACAGTAGAAGTGTTGCTGAATGCGCCGCTGAAAGATCCGATTAAGTATAAGATAATGGGGTATGAAATCTCCCTCCGCCGTCAGGAGGCTTCCATGATTGAAGTGGTGGGCGAGGCAGAAACCCGGAGTGTGGAAAGCGGTATGGATTATCATGCTCCTATATCGGAGGCTATTCTGGTGTCGGATGAGATGAAAGCCATCGCCCGCGACAAGCGTCGTGTAATCAATGTGGCACTGGTGGGAAATCCGAACTGCGGAAAGACTTCGCTGTTTAACGTAGCTTCCGGTTCGCATGAACATGTGGGTAATTACAGCGGGGTGACGGTGGATGCCAAGGAGGGCTATTTTGAGTATCAAGGCTATCGCTTCCGCTTGGTTGACTTGCCGGGAACCTATTCACTGTCGGCTTATAGTCCCGAAGAACTGTACGTGCGCAAGCATATCATTGAAGAAACTCCCGATGTGATTATCAATGTGGTGGATGCAGGCAATCTGGAGCGTAACCTTTACCTTACTACGCAGCTGATTGATATGAATGTGCGCATGGTGGTGGCACTCAATATGTATGACGCACTGGAAAGCAGCGGAAACAAGTTGGATATAAAGAAACTGTCGCAGCTGCTGGGCGTACCGATGGTGCCCACTGTCAGCCGCACCGGTGAAGGAGTGGAAGACCTGTTTCATGTGATTATCGGGCTTTATGAAGGAGCCGACTTCATGGGGCAGGAGAAAGAAATACAGAATGAGGCTCTGCGCGAGTTTCGTGAGTGGCACGATGCATACGTGGCAGACCATACTTACGACAGCGAGGCCGAGGGAAATGACTTTACTTCGAAGAGCTATATCCGCCATATCCACATCAATCACGGTCCGGAGCTGGAGCGCAGCATTGAGGCGGTGAAGAAAGAAATCAGCAAGAACGAACATATCCGCTATAAATACTCTACCCGTTTTCTTGCCATCAAGCTGCTGGAAAACGATCAGGAAATAGAGCAGCGGGTGGTGTCGGTTCTCCCCAATGCCGGAGAGATTATCACATTGCGCGACAAGGAAGCCCAGCGCTTGCAGCAGGTGCTTAACAACGACAGCGAGCAGGCCATTACCGATGCCAAGTACGGATTCATCTCAGGTGCACTGACCGAGACCTTTACCGATACCAACCAGAATACGGAGATGTTTACGCGTATCGTAGACAGCATTGTGACCCATCGGGTATGGGGCTATCCCATCTTCTTTATCTTTCTGTATATCATGTTTGAGGCTACTTTCGTGTTGGGCGAATACCCCAAGATGGGAATAGAGTGGCTGGTGGAACGTTTCAGCCTGCTGGTTGAGGCGGTCATGCCTGCCGGGCCGCTGAAAGACTTGGTTATCGACGGAATTATCGGAGGCGTGGGAGGGGTTATCGTCTTCCTTCCCAATATCTTGCTTCTTTACCTGTTTATCTCATTGATGGAAGACTCCGGCTACATGGCGCGGGCTGCTTTTATCATGGATAAGATTATGCATAAAATGGGACTGCACGGCAAGTCGTTTATCCCGCTGATTATGGGATTCGGGTGTAACGTGCCTGCCATCATGTCTTCGCGTATCATAGAAAGCCGTAAATCGCGTCTGATAACCATATTGGTCAATCCGCTGATATCCTGCAGTGCCCGTTTGCCTATCTATCTGGTGCTGATCGGTGCGTTTTTTCCCAGTCATGCCAGTGCAGTCTTGCTGTCTATCTATGCTTGCGGTATCTTGCTGGCTGTACTGATGGCACGTGTCTTCTCAAGGTTTCTGGTAAAAGGCGACGATACTCCGTTTGTGATGGAACTTCCTCCTTACCGTATGCCTACGGCGAAAGCAGTGGCACGCCATACGTGGGAAAAAGGTGTGCAATATCTCAAGAAGATGGGAGGAATCATCATGGTGGCTTCCATCATCATCTGGTTCTTGGGATATTATCCGAATCATGAGGCCTATGCCACTCAGGCTGAGCAGCAGGAAAACTCGTATATCGGACAGATAGGCAAGGTTATCGAGCCGGTGATTGAGCCGCTGGGATTCGACTGGAAAATGGGTATCGGCATTCTTTCGGGAGTAGGAGCGAAGGAGCTGGTGGTAAGTACACTGGGGGTACTTTACACGAATGAGGGCGACATCGAAGAGGTAAACCTTGCTCATCGCATTCCCATCACACCGCTGGTGGCTTTCGGCTATATGCTGTTTGTGCTTATCTATTTCCCCTGCATCGCAACCCTCGTAGCCATCAGGCAGGAGTCGGGAAGCTGGAAGTGGGCAGCCTTTGCCGCTTTCTATACCACGGCACTGGCATGGGTTGTTTCATTCTTGGTTTATCAGATAGGAAATTTGTTTTAATAAATAAAAGATGACAATGCAAGATATTATTGTATGGGTGATTGTTTCTTGCTGCATAGGGTATGTGGCAAGAAACTTTTTCAGGAAACTTTCAGGTAAAAAAAGGAAAGATACAGGCTGTGGATGCAACTGTTCGGGTTGCAGTATGGCAAAAAAAGAATTTCAGGGGATTAGAAAAGGAAGTTGTGAAGAAATGAAGTAAAGCCTTCTAATTCAAAAAGGTAACTCGCTACAGCCTTTGCAGCAAGTTTGACGGAAAGAAAAAATATGAAGAAAAATGTAATTTTTTTCACCAAATCTATTGCAGAATTAGAAAATAGTTGTACCTTTGCAACGCGTTTGAGAGAAACGCCAATGTAAAAAAGTCTGGTTCCTTGGATGAGTGGCTTAGTCAGCGGTCTGCAAAACCGTGTACGGCGGTTCGAATCCGCCAGGAACCTCGCTTGAAGTTGAAATGATGGAATCCGGTTCCTTGGATGAGTGGCTTAGTCAGCGGTCTGCAAAACCGTGTACGGCGGTTCGAATCCGCCAGGAACCTCG
>CAUBDX010000022.1 GCA_958434805.1 uncultured Phocaeicola sp. | reverse complement strand
AGAGCAACTGACTCTTAATCAGTGGGTCCAGGGTTCGAATCCCTGAGGGTGTACTATTCGGGAAGTTTGACAATTTATAGTGGATGCACTCTTAGCTCAGTTGGTAGAGCAACTGACTCTTAATCAGTGGGTCCAGGGTTCGAATCCCTGAGGGTGTACGAAGCTGTGAAGCTAAACGGTAAGGCTCTGAAAACATTTTGTTTTCAGAGCCTTTTTTTATGCTCAAGCTTGAATGCGGTTTAAAAGATTACAAAAGAACAAACTTATGAAGAAAAAATCACTTGGCTATACATTCCCGGAGTGCTTCAAGCAGGAAGCGGATGTTCGTCACATCGTCACCATCTTTTCCGTGGTGATTTTAAATACAATTTAAACCGCATTTAAAGGCTGTTTAATCGGGCTGTTTTAAATGATTCAAGTTTCGCAAGTGCTCAACTTGTCAGTTGACAAGGCTTCAGATGACAAGTTGACGAGGTTTTAGAAACCTTTTTCTCTATGTACACAAGCGGACGGGCATTTCAGAGCCTTGTCAACTCGTCACCTTGTTGACTTGTTACCTTGAAAGCGAACCTGCGAAGCTTAAGTAAATGGATGGAATAAAAAAAAGACAGAACCAGCAGCCGGGAGTCGAACCCGACCATAGTGATGGTTTGAAAAACCCTCCCGCCTCCCCACTGGCGGCATTACCGGCTCTATCTTGTTTCAATATTGTTGCTTATTGGCTGAGGCAATCAGCCGCAGCCTTACGCCGTTGTCGAAATCACCCGATGAATGCGGATGACAAAATCTCTCAGACTGGTGAACTGCTCGCCAAATGTAGCCTGCCAGTTCATGCTCTTCAGCGGATACTCAAGGAAGTTTTTCGTTTCGATATCCCCGTTGGTACACACATAGTCAAGGATATTCTTCAGATACCGTTCTTGTTCTGAAGTCAAGTCATACCCGTCGACAAACTGCTTATAAATGCGGAGAGCCCGTTGCCGGTCTATTCCGTTGATTACCCGGATAAAGGCAGCAATGTTATTTCTGTAAGGCTGACCTTGAGCCAGTTCATCATACTCTTCGCGCGTACCCAGTTCTTCAAAGAAAATGCGTTCCAGTTCGGCAAAATCGGCTGACGTAAGCTGCTCCAGATTCTGGATTTTCTGCAGCGTAGCGTTCTGTATATTCCTTGCCAGATAGTCGGTTACCCGCTGCTTATACGAAGTCTGTATAATCACATCCTCTCCACTTTCCACCGACTCATACGTATCTTCAATATCGATGATAAACTTCTGCTTCTTTCCCCCTTCCAGCAGTTTGACCAGCTCCCTCAGTCCGGTGCGTACCTGCTCCAGTGCATCCAGCGTTTCGTGTTCCCAGAACAGAGGAGACTGCACCTGTCTGATGGTATCCAGATGAGCCGTTACGGCAGGCAGTGTGGCTTTCTTTTCCAGTGCCTGAGCGATATTCACCACCACCTGGCGACATTGTCCTACGCGTACCGTGCCGTCTATGTGAGCCAGCATGATTTGAAGCATAATCACATCAAACTTCTTTGCAGCCTCGTTGTCGGCATCTTGCGGAATCAGCTTGCCTATCTCCTTCAGCTGAAGCACATCCACTTCCGAGAGACAGGTCCATTTCTCTTTCTGCCGGAAAGGTTCGATGATGTTCAAGTACGGACGCGCCTCTTTCCGCTCCTTGCCGATGCGGCCTACCTGCCGGTGGAGCAGCTGCTTGAGGTCGTCGTGCAGCTGTTTGTCGAAAGCAATGGCTTGATGGTCGGCATGCTGGAGTATGTAGGCAATGTCAAGACGCAGGCAGAACAGGCGTTCCGTAAGCGACTGCACAGCCATAGACGCAATGCCGGTGACCGGCTTGGAAAAATAATCGAAATTGCCGCACCAGTCGAAGATATAGAAATGCTCCTTCTTCTTTCCCGGTCCGAATACATCGGGACAGAGGCGCGTACCCCTGCCAATCATCTGCTCAAACTTGATTTTCGATTTCACAATCTTGAAGAAAACCAAGTTAAGCACCTCGGGCACATCGATACCCGTATCGAGCATATCCACCGAAACTGCTATCTGGGGATACTTTTCCGGAGTTTTGAATTCACGTATCAGCCTGTCATGATGTTTCACCTGATTATCGATAAGTTGACAGTAGTCTGCTCCCCGCTCCGGATAAAGCGCATGAAACCGCTCTACGATGCGTTCGGCATGCAGATGATTATAGGCAAAGAGGATGGTCTTGCCGATGTCCTCCCCACTGTGAATCTTCAGTCCGTCGGTCATCAGTTCAGCCAGCACATGATCGATGGTATCATCGTTGATGAGATAGCGGAACAACTCGTTCCCCTGAATGTCGCGGTGATATTCTTCGGTAGAAGGAATGCCCTTCTGCACCTTTTCATACGCCCATACCTTTTCCAGTTGCTGCTGCTGTTCGGGAGTCAGCTCATCATAGCGGATGCCCCGGTTCATGAATTTCGAGGTGCAGTTTTTCACCTTGTAAGGAACCAGATACCCATCTCTGACCGCCTCATCAAGGGTATATTCAAAATTGGGTTCATCTTCCAGCTCCAGCAGTTTAAACGTATTACGGTCTATCTCATCGCGCGGAGTAGCCGTAAGTCCGATGAGCAGTGAGTCGAAATACTGGAAGATAGCCCCATACTTGCCGAAGACACTGCGGTGAGCCTCATCAATGATGATCAAGTCGAAATGTCCCACCGAGAACTGTAGTGGGATGGCATTGATGTAGTTAATCATCGTCTGATAGGTAGAGAAGATGAAACGCGCCGTCAGGTCGGGTTTGTCTTCCTCCGAAAGGCATGCCATCGACTCGCTGGGCAAGAGCCGTTCAAAATTTCCCCGAGCCTGGTTTACCAACTCCGTACGGTCGGCAAGAAACAATACTTTCTTTATCCAGTTATTGTTGCTCAGCAACTTGCAGAGCGAGATGCTGACACGGGTCTTTCCCGTACCTGTGGCAAGTACCAGCAAGCCTCTGCGGTGATTGGCATTCAGCCATTCCACCAGACTCTTGATGGCGGTTTTCTGATACGGGCGGTCGGTAATCGACTCATCGATGGTGAGGTCTTTTATTTTCGCCCGTCCCCGTTTCTGAATCAGGTATTCCAGGTCGTCGTGGCTGTGAAATGAAATGACTTCACGGTCGGGGTATCCCATTCCGTCGATAACCATGGTGCTGTAGCCGTTGGTATAATAAATTACCGGACGTACACCGTATTGACGTTCCAGACAGTCGGCATATAAGAGGGCTTGCTTGCGCCCCTCTGCCTTGCTGTGGAGGGTGCTTTTGGCTTCAATTACTGCCAGCGGCAGACCTCCTTTGCTGAACAACACATAATCGCAATAGCCCGTTCCCGAATCGGTAGGCATACCTGTTACTTTGATTTCGATGCCTGCCTTTCCTCCCTGAGCCACCCCTTTGTCGGTCATCACTTCCCATCCGGCTTCATTGAGCATATAGTCGATGAGGCACCGGCGGGTAATGGCTTCACTGGCAAGCGATTCCTTGGGTCGGTCAGCGGGTGCTACAGGATGCTCGATAGCCTCTTGCGGTACGCTTTTCACCACATCGGGTGCAACGCCGGGTTCGTCTCCGGCGGTGATGTGCAAGCCGGGGAAGACATCCGGAATCAAGGTAGCATCGAAGGCTGAGATACGCCGGATGGCACGCCAGCGGTAGAGAAAGCCGCTTACCACATAATAGAGCGACCGCAGGCAGACGAAGGCATTGTTTCGCAGTACGCACTGTTCACCGGCATGTGAGGCGAAGTTGCCAATTTTCTTTACTGTATAGATGTCTTTTTCAAACTGCCAGTCATCGTCAATGAATGCATCGATTTCCGGACGTTTCAGCATGGCGTTTAAGGTTTCATGCGGGTCGAGTGTCACGTTTGCCATGGTGAGATGGTTTTTTACGAGCCATTCCAAGGCTTTGCGTGCATTGTTGGCGCTTTCTTCGGGGAAAGCCTTCTGAAAGATTTCCGCCTTATCGCAGTAAGCATGCAGTTGGTTGAAACTGGGAATTTCCTCAGTCAGCAGTTTGATAAAGTCGAAGTTTTTCATAATTCATGTAAAGGGTTTATGGAAGTTCTTCCTATGGTTTGCAGTTGTCGTAGTAAAGTCCCGTTCAGTTTCTCACGGAGAAACCGGAGTTTTCCCACCGAGAAACCGGAGTTTCTTCACGGGAAAACCAGAGTTTTCTCACGGGAAACTGAGACGGCTGTAAGGGTGGGATGCGTGCATGGTTACCAGCGTGGAGTTTCTTCGTAGTTATCAAAAGTCACCTCGGTGCATACGCCCAGTTGGTGAAGTGTTTCTTTAATATCGTTTTGTTCTTCGGGCGAGAGAGCCACGGCTCCTTTTCTCTGTTTGAAGTAGACGTTTCGTCCCAGCAGGGCAGTCCGTATGTTCATGAACTTCTGATATTGTTCCATCGAGAGCTGTTTCTTGAATCCGGTAAATCCGCGTGCAAAGGTAACCGGCTGGCTGTTTCTGTAATACGGGCACGATGCTTCTTTTGTGCATCGGGTGGGGTTAATGAGTCGCATGAAGTTTTCTTTATCCACCAGCAGGCGGTAAGCCAACTGATGGAGGCATGTGTCTGCCTGTTTGCAGTTGTGGTGTATGCAGACAGCGTAATTGTTTGGTAAGGTTGTTTCAAATATTTTCTGCATAGTGGTAAGTATATATTAGTCGAACCAGTACTGCATCCGTGAGGCGAGTAAGGTTTCGAGGTCTTTTATCGTTTCACTGACTTGCTGCTTCTGCCGTTCGATGGCTTCGATGCGGGCGGCAAATTGTTGCTGCAAGGGGAGGGGAGGGAGACCGAATTTCATTGACTTAATAATTTTTACAGAACCTATGTTTTGTAATCCTGATCCTCTAATCGTAAATTCTTTTTTTACGTAATCCATTAAGTAGAGAAAATAAAGGAAGTTTATTTGTTTAAGCAATGAAAATTTAAGTAAAGCTTGATTCATAATACCTTTTTCAGCATTCACAGGGATTCTGTATAATTCACCTATAGTTCCCGAACAACTCATTATAATATCACCAGGCAGTAATTCAAATCTTGATAATTCTTTAAATCTTTCTTCGGTGATATAATAACTTCCTATGCTTGCATTCTTTTGTATGGCGTTTTTTTGTTCGTATATTTTATAAGTTGAATTATTTTTGGGAACAAAGAAATCTTTTTTTAGTGCACTTCCAAATGGTCCTCTTACAATTGAAGAGCATACAGATTCTATATTTTTCACTTCCCATCCCTTTTCATTCTCCACGGGGTCGCCAAACATCTCATAGAAGATGCTTTGAGCTAATTGGTCATAGTCTTTCAGTTGCTGCTTCTTTAGCTGAATCAACTCGTTTATCTTGTCGAGTTCGGCAACGATGGCGAGCTGGGTGGGCTTAGGAGGAAGAGGCATTTCTATTTTAAGTAAATCTACTTTTGTTAAACTTGGAATAGTAACAGCCTTATTATGACGATTAAAATCATAATTTAGACAGAAATAGTATAGGTATTTGGATGCTAATAAATTTTGATTGCTATTAAGCCCAAATGCGGTATCAACGTTCCAAAATTTGCTCTCTACAAATATAGGTTTATTAATATTTCCTTTTCTTCCAATAATTGTGCAATTCTCTGGACATAACCAATCATTAGCATATCCCATTATGCCACCACTTCCATATATGGGATATGTTCCATCTATAGATTCTACTGCTTTTTGGTTTTTCCCATTTATTATTGTTAGTACATCGGCCCATTTCTTATATTCCCAATCCTTTCTCATACCTTTCCCTCCATCTTTAATTCATGTTGCAATTTAAGCATTTGGAAATCGTGATTTCCAAATGCTAGTACCTTGGCTAACAGTATCATCTCTCCTCCAGCATCTTATATAGTTCGCTATACCCCTTCAGGTATTGGCTTTCCGTTTGCTCCAATCGGGTCAGAATATCAGTTACCGGTTCATATTCCACCTTTTCACGTTCCACCTCCTTGTATTTATTGATGGAAAGGTCGTAGTCATTCTTCCGGATTTCCTCTACCGGAACAAGGAAGCTCTGCTCCTTGCGGCTCCGTCCGGATTCAGCCTCCAGGTGACGGAAGCGAGCCACCACATCGGGAATATCATTGTCGCTGATGGGCGAACGCTTGTCATCCAATGAATAGCCGTCGGCTTTCATATCGTAAAACCATACCTTGTCTGTGCCGCCACTGTTGGTCTTGGTAAATACCAATACAGCAGTCGACACACCGGCATAGGGCTTGAACACACCGCTCGGCATGGAAATCACCGCACGCAGCTGCTGATGGTCTACAATTTCCTTGCGGATAGCCAAGTGGGCTTTGCTGGAGCCGAAGAGTACGCCGTCGGGTACAATGCTGGCGCAACGACCCCCGATTTCCAGTGAGCGTACAAATTGGGCAAGGAAGAGCAGCTCGGTCTTGCTGGTGTTGGCATACGCCAGGATTTTCTTGTTCACATTTCCCTTGTCCAAGCTTCCGGCAAAGGGCGGATTAGCCATGATGAGGCTGTAACACCGTTCGTCGTCGTTCTGCTCAGAGAGCGAGTCACGCCAAGCCAGTTCGGGAGCGGTGATGTCATGCAGCAGCAAGTTCATCGCCCCGATGCGCAGCATGGTCTGGTCGGTATCATACCCGTTGATCATGCTGGTTTTGATATGCTGAATTTCTTTCGCTGCATATTGCGCCATCTCTCCCTGTTCTTTGATATACTTCACGGCTTCCACCAGAAAGCCTGCCGACCCCATGGCAGGGTCGCAGATATAATCGTGAGCCTTGGGTTCCATCATCTCTACAATCATGCGGATGATATGACGGGGCGTACGAAACTGTCCGTTGGTGCCCGAGGCAGCCATCTTGCCCAAGATATACTCATATACATCGCCCATGGCATCGCGGTTGTTCATGTCGAGGGCATTGACTCCTTCTACCACTTTCACCAAGGTGCGTGCGTTTGGGATGAGGAAAATGGCAGATTTCATGTAGCGGCTGTAGGCACTTTCTTCTCCGGTTCCGATGTGTTTGATAAACTCGAATACACTCTGCCGTACCAGCTTGAACATGTTGTCGGCTCCCAGGTTTTTGAATACATGCCAGCGCAGGTTCTCATAAGGCACTCCCTGCTTTTCTTCTTCGCTCACTGCATCGGGGTTCACCCATCGTTCTCCTTTCAGGAAGGTGGGGTTTAAGAGTGTGCCTCCCCAGAGCTCGGCATTTTGTTCTTCCTGCAGCTGCTTGTCGTCGAGCATTTTCATGAAGAAGATATACGTCATCTGCTCAAGTACGGTAATGGGGTTGGTGATGCCTGCCACGAAGAAGGTATCCCAAATCTGGTCTATCTGATTTTTAATTTCGCCTGTAATCATTGGTTTCTGTTTCTTGTTTGGGACTGTATGCCCCGGTTCTGAATGTTGATATGGCAAAGGTAACAATCTTCTTGTGCATTTTTGCTTGATTTATTCTGTTTTTGTGGGTGAAGGAAAGAAAAAAACCGCCGGATATGCCTTTCAGTAAGCATATCCGGCGGGAAGAGTAATCTGAATTCTACTGCACTTGAATTATTTTACAGTAGCCTTGATAAATTTTTCGCTTTACTTGATGGCAGCCAGGGCTGCTTCATAGTTCGGCTCTTGCGTGATTTCAGGAACCAGTTCGGTATACACCACTTTTCCTTCAGGGTTGATAACTACCACTGCACGGGTAAGCAAACCGCATAAAGGACCGTCGGTTATCAATACACCATATTGTTCTCCGAAGTGGGAAGTGTAGCGGTAATCAGACAGAGAAACTACGTTTTCGATACCTTCAGCTGTGCAGAAACGACCTTGTGCAAAGGGAAGGTCTTTTGAAATGGCCAGTACCACGGTATTGGGCATTTCAGCTGCCAGCTTATTGAACTTGCGTACTGAAGCAGCACATACACCTGTATCCATGCTGGGGAAGATATTGAGCAGGGCATATTTACCTTTTACGTCAGCGAGGGTAAAGTTGCTTAAGTCACCCTTTACCAATGAAAACTCCGGAGCTTGTACTCCTGTTTCTACAAAGTTGCCGGCTAAAGTTACCGGACTTCCGTTAAATGCTGTCTTTGCCATGATTGTTATGGTTTTAGTTTTGTTCTGCCAGATAAACAAGCGGTAAGACCCGATTGTTTATACGCCAAAACAAGATGATTGTTCTTTTAGTATTTATTAATTAAAATAAGACGATGCCGATTTCAAATACGGCTTTGTCGTCTATTTTCCCTGCACCTTTGTAACCGCGCAGCCATTCATAACCTCCCGATGCGGTGAGTCCAAAACGGGGAGTGATGGCATATTCTAAGTTGATGCGGGGCTGGATGGCATACAGACGGGCAGGGTATCCCTGGTGTTTGTTATCGAAACTCTCAATATGGTAGTAGCCCAAATCGGCACTGACATCGAGGCGTGAGGTGAGGGGATAATAAACTCCGGCACGATAGAATCCGCTGAGCGAGAAATCGCGGTCAAGACCTAAATGGTAGACTCCTGTTCCCAGCTGGGTGTAGGCAAAGCGGTTCTTGAAGCGTACGGCCAGGTTGAACTTGCTGGAGTTTCCGCCCGAGAGAATCATTTGGGTACGGGTGCCGGGTTTGATATTGATGCAGCCTATCTGATGCGTTTTCTTGTCGGCACTGACATTGACCAATCCCAGTTGTACTCCTCTGTCTCCCTGATTGGCAATATTGCCTATACCAAGCTGCAGTCCGTTATTCTGTGCACTATAGTTTAAAAAGCTGAACTGCACTCCTTTGTTTTTCACGTTCACATTGCCTAATCCAGCCAGCTGTACCCCCCGGTTTTCATTCCCAGCTATGTTCAGCAGGGCAGTGAGTTGCAGTCCGTTGCTGTTCTTAGCGGCAGCATTCATCAGTCCGCCTATGGCAAGTCCGTTATGGTTTTCACTTGTGATGTTGGCCAATCCTGCCACCTGCATGCCGTTGCTGTTGTCTCCGGTGATATTTACCAGTCCGCTGACAGCTACCCCATTCAGGTTCTGGCCGGTGATGTTTCCCAGTCCGGAAATTTGGATGCCTCGGGTTGATTTTCCGCTGATGTTCATCAGTCCGGCAAGCGACATGCCGTTTGCGTCTTTCCCTGCGAGATTGGCGACGCCAGCCAACTGGAGTCCGGAGGCATTGAGCCCGCTGATATTCAAGAATCCCGACAGCTGTACGCCTTTCACGTTTTGATGTACGATGCTGGAAATCAAATTGATGCCTGCTCCGTTCAGACTGCTGAAATTGCTAAGCAGACCGAAGTTGAAGTAGGTTTGGTGAGGGTTCTTTTTTTTGTTGGTCACATTGAGTGACACGTTGGCTCCTTTTTTCAGTCCTT
The DNA here is from genome assembly GCA_958434805.1 of uncultured Phocaeicola sp. Next base: position 44,900 of record CAUBDX010000022.1, on the reverse strand, counting down.
TTGCTTTCTGATCTGAAAGAGAAGTTGCTCCGGCCGGCAGTGAAGCCAGCAGGAGCCAAGCCATGATGAGGGACTTTATTTTCATTGTTTTTATTTAACGTCTTGATAAAGGAATCGCTTGATACTCTTTTTCGGAGTCTTTTCAAATTCTTCCGGATAGATTTTCACACGGGCTATCTGAGAGTAAGCCGGCAGTTCGGCATTGAGAGCCACGCGGTTTTCCTCCATGACTTTTTCGATGTCTGCATTAGTCATGCCCTGCGCGTAAGCGTCATCAAAGTCGGGGTAGATTAAAGCAGCCAGCTTGTTGTCGCTTTGCTGGATGACGATGCTTTCGCTTACCAGCGGAAGGTTGTTCAGCTTGTCTTCTATTTCTTCCGGATAGATGTTTTGTCCGGACGGACCGAGGAGCATGTTCTTGCTGCGTCCCTTGATGGTTACATTGCCTTCAGCATCCATGATACCGAGGTCGCCCGTATGCAGCCATCCTTCTTTATCGATGACCTGTGCGGTCGATTCCGGGTTTTTATAATATCCCAGCATGACGTTTTCACCTCGTGCAAGGATTTCGCCTACGATATTTTCAGGGTCACTGCTGTCTATTTTTACCTCCATGCGCGGAGCAGCCTTTCCGCATGAGCCGGGTTTGAAGCGGAGCCAGTCTTCATAGCAGATGATGGGGGCACATTCGGTCATGCCGTAGCCTACGGTATAAGGGAAGTCAATGCTGCGCAGCAGTTTCTCAATGTCTTGGTTGAAAGCCGCACCTCCGATAATCAGCTCATAAAAGTTTCCTCCGAAAGCCTGAATCATGTGTTCGCGTACGGTAGCTTTGATTTTGTCGTTAATCAGAGGAACTTTCAGCAAGATTTTCATCTTCAGTGTTTCCAGCTTGGGCAGGATGTTTTTCTTGATGATTTTTTCAATGATGAGGGGTACGGCAATGACGATGTGTGGTTTTACATCAGAGAATGCCTGGAAAATGATTTTCGGGCTGGGCATGCGGGTGAGGAAATACACATGACATCCCGCACATACTTCGTAGAGGAATTCAAAAGCCAGACCATACATGTGTGCCATCGGCAAGATGGATATAACCCGGTTTCCGGGCTTGAGGTTCATCACTTCGAAGGCAAACCGGGTATTCGACCATAAGGCACGGTAAGGAATCATGACCCCTTTGGAGAAGCTGGTAGTTCCCGATGTGTAGTTGATGATAGCAAGTTCTTCAGCCAGATCGCGGCGGTAACTTACGTGTTCGCGGCGGAAATTGCGCGGGAATTTTTTGCCGAACATTTCATTCAAGTGCTCGCGGGCATATTCCAGTTTCTTGCTGCGGCAAACCAGCAGGGTAAAGTCGGTCATCAGAATGATTCCTTCAAGGTTGGGCATCTCGGCTTCATTCAGTGCTTCCCATACGACGTCTCCCACAAAAAGCAGGCGGGCATCAGAGTGGTTGACAATGTTATGTACGTTGTCGGCTTTAAATTCATGCAGAATGGGTACAGCTACGGCTCCGTAGGTCATGATGGCAAGGAGTGCAACTCCCCAATGGGAACTGTTTCGCCCGCATAGGGCAACTTTGTCGCCGGGTTTTACTCCGCTTTCGGCCAGCAGGATGTGGAGTTTTTCTATTTTCCGTGCCAAGTCTTTATACTGCAGGGTAGCTCCCTTGTAATCTGTCAGTGCATCTAAGTCCCAGTTTTGCTTGATGCTTGTTTCTATAATTGAAATGAAACTTTTATCCATATCTGTTTTATTAAATAAAATTGCACAAATTGAAATGCATTTGTGCAAATGTACTAAAAATCTCTGGAATATCCGCCGAATTGCAGCAGATTAACGCAACAGGATTTGATAATTAGGGAGTTAGAGGAAAAACGCAGAAGTTGGGCAGACAGTTGAAAACCGTCTTAAAGCAGATTAAAGCAAAAGAACGGTTTCCTAATCATTACCCGATGAAAGTGCAGATTTAACAGTCCCTATTTCATTTTGCGGCGTTCTGCGCAGCTTTGCTTATCAATAGGTAACTCGTTGATTTATAGTTTTGCAACCAAAAAGAAACGAGTATGGCAAGAAGCACATTCAAGGTGCTGTTCTACGTGAACGGCAGTAAGGAAAAGAACGGATTACAAGCGGAACGACATCTCCATGCCTGAACTTACACCCGACTTCATCAAGGAGTTCGCCGTGTTCCTTTCCAACGAAGCCGGACTGCACAACGGTTCGATATGGGAAAACTGCATGTGGCTGAAAGGTGTGGTGATGCGGGCGCATTTTTTTGTTTTCGCCAGTTTTACCGCCCTCTCATTCGTGGATATAAAGGAATTAAGCAACGACCAAATTGTGGAAGTGAACGGTGAGAAATGGATTATTTCCAAACGACACAAGACGGGTGTACCGTTTCAGGTGAAGCTGCTGGATATTCCCTTGCAGATAATCGAGCGTTACAAGGCTTTTCAGGAAAACAATCTTGTATTTCCCAATCTCAACTATTGGTCAATATGCAAGCGTATGGGAAAGATGATAAAGGAATGCGGTATTACCAAGAAAATCAGCTTTCACTGCTCAAGACATATCATTTCTTCTTACTCATTGAAAACGAGAAACTTACAAAGATTGTCAGCTTGACAGGTAACGACTTGGAAACCAGCGGGCTTCTATATTCTGCAATGTTCTGCACTAATCAAAAGAACGCTTTTCTCTTTCGCAAAAGTAGTGTTTTAATCCCTAACTACCAAAGTTATTCCTCTGAAAAACAGAGAAAATCGAACATCTTTTCATTATTGTACATTTGTTGCCCATCTTGCGGTCGAAACCCCAAAGCACTGCCCCTTTTAATCCCATGCCGTTCCATATTATATTTAAGCCTGCCTGTTGGCGGAGCGGTCTGTTGGCAGGATGGACGGCAGGCAGGTTGGAGCGCGGGCAGGCTTGCAGGCCAGCGTGTGTATGTTCACACGTATTTTCATTCATGCAAACTCACATTCAGTCAGGCTTGCAAGCATTCATGCGGATATAACCACTCTCTTACGCCCTCTCATCCTCTCATTCTCGTTCTTCTTTTGGGCAGCTTAGGCATCGGAAAACGATGCTTTGAGAGCCGGAATAACAGCACAAATTCCAGTCCGTTTGCTGGCGGATTTTTGATTTCACGAGAAAGCAGCAAGGTGTCCTTCGAGTTACCCGAAGGCTTTTCGGTTACTGCCGAAAAGTGGCAGCAGCAAGGTATGTTTCGAGTTACTCGAAACCTTTCGGGTTACTCCGAAAGCCTAACCGCCGGGTTGCCTTCCGAAGTTGGACAACCTGTTTTTCGTATATTCTAATTACAAAAATTCACCTTGGCATGGCATTATCAGATTTACTTTTAATGCAGCCTACAAGACGCAACAAAGTTCCCGTTCATTTTGTCGATGCCATTTTTGGAGTTCGAAAAACACATCTTCTACTTTTTGCGGGTCAACGGAAGGAGCATGAACATAAATCAGTGTGTCTTTTCCATTGCCGTCGGTGCTGTAAGGCTTCATAATTCCATTTTGGAGTTCCTCACGTGCTGAAGAGAATTGACCTCCGGGATGAATATATTTACCGATGGTGGCAGCCACAGCCTCCAACTGTAAATATCGGTTACGTTCCTTGATGTTCATCTGTGCGATAACATCCGTTTCCGTAAAATCCTCCGGATATGGTGGGTTGGAAGGAACTTTAACGCCTTGAAGCGTACACCACTCTTCAAACGTCAGGTTCGCCGCCCATTTCAATTCCTTGTCTTTGGCCTTTACCGCCTCCCTCATCCACGCGCAAAAGGCATTCATAGAGGCTATGTCTTCCAAAAGCGGACGAACCTGCTTCAGCATACTCTCGTCATACCCGACACATATCGTTTTCCCTGATTCTGAAGCCGAGCCTACGATATCAACTTTCGTAGTTAAGAAGGTCATATTTTTCAACTTCGCCTCATTTCCTGCGATGATTTCCTGCGCAAGATCTGCCAAGTGTGATGCCGATGTGGAAGTCAGCCCGTGATTGTCAAAGAATATTTCATTAATGGCATTCATACTGTTTTTATTTGATTACACGAAAACAAACAAAGATACACTGCGTTGATTTGAAATATATGCACGTTCTTGTATTCCCCATATCACCTCTATATCCTGTTTTGTTAAATTGTTCAAACAATCAGCCATGCCCTCAAGCTCTTCCATCATAAGCGGATATGAAGGTTTGAACGAGACAGACAGAATTATGGCTGATACCACAGTTGTCTGCTGTTTCCTTATTTCCTCCATAGCAGTTTCTATTTGAGCAGAAACCGAAATACGGGCATCAACGATTACCTCCATTATGGGTTTAAGCTTATCAGCGAATTTTCTGAAATCATTCAGGTCTAAATTAATCAGCCCTCTTACTTGGGCTACATTAATAAAATAATCTTTTGTTATCTCCTGTTCATCCTTGATAACTCGTATCAATTCTTCTCTATTTGATTCTTCCATTTCTATATACTATTAAAAATCTATTCTTACCCACCGTTCTTCCGACATTTCTCCACTAAGCGAGACAAGCAGGAAAACCATAAGGACAAAAACAATACATGCCCAAATGATTGCGGCAACTTTTTTCTGTTTCATTTTGTTCCTCCGCGAAATGTCCTGTCCATATTCTTCTGCGCAATCTCTTCTGTCCCGCCAAAGTAAGTGATTTCCCACAGCAAACCTGCGACGAGTTCTTGAGGTGTAATCACGACATCTTTCTCTATCACTACTTCCATGCCTGCTACTTCCTGTTTCTCTATCACTACTTCCATGCCTGCTACTTCCTGCCACGATGGATAACAGTATACGTAATGCGTTTGTACGCTGTGCCGGAGATGCGCGATAATAACCATGCTTCTACCAGCTGCCACCTTGGTTTGTTGCCCCTGTCCGAAGACAAGGATGTGCCGCCATTGTCTGATGCAAAGAAGGACTACGCCTTGTTCGTCAAATTAAGTCTACTGACCAGTTCAGGCTTTGTAACCGCATGTCCAGGTTTCGGAGCTGTTTGGAATAGTTGTCCGTGACTTTCCTCAGTTCTCCTACGTCCACCGTGCGGACATATTTTATCTCCAATCGTGCATAACGTTCGTTTTCTACTACATGTTTCAAGAGGTCGCGCATGACCGACAGGCGTAACTTCAGCGCATCCTTACGGACAATCATTTGAGTGAGGGTTTCGCCTTCGTGAAAGGTTTGCATGTTGGTGCGGTTAATCCGATAGACGATCTCCTCGAATTATGAAAGGCACTCATCCAATTCTTTAAACAATTCATTCACGTTCTCCGAAGATTGGTCGCCTTCTTGTACTTTCGCGCTGTACTTCAGCCGACTCTTCAATTGGTCGATTCTGTTTTGCAAATCGGCGCGGATGCTTAATGCTTCTGCCAGTTTCATTGTATACCTCCATTTGGTTTGATATTGCAAAGTTCTGTGATGAAAATGCCAAATCGAAGTATAAGCTGAAAATATTTTGTAGTAAACGAAAAAATTATCTGTCTATGCTTCAATTCGGCACATGGCATCGCTACTTTTGCGACAAAATAATAATGCCGCTTATGAAATATAAAGAAGAGTGGAAAGGAACGATAAAGAATAGCCTTAAGGATATGGAAGGATGGAGGGATTCTTGTCTTTCTATCGAAGAACTGTTATGCCTGCAGTTATTGGGTTATACTTCCAGACAATTGTACGGAGAGATGAAATACGCTGGTGCTCTGAAAACTCTTGTCTCCAAGTCCACCAGCGAACTTGCTAAGGCAAGACGGATATTGGGCAGGCAGACAAAAGCCGGAGTGATCACTATTCCCTATTATGATGATATGTATCCCCGTCACTTCCGTAATTTAGGTATTGATGCCCCGCCGCTTATCCACGTGCTAGGCAATGGGGAACTGCTCAATCGTGAAGACAATGTGGCTATCATCGGCGCTCGCGCCGCAGACAAGGAAGGCTTGGATATGACATACAGACTTGCCAATCAAATAGCTAGGCAAGGCCATGTTATTATCAGCGGTCTGGCGTTGGGATGCGATACTGCTGCCCACCGGGGATGCCTTGATGCAGACGGGCAGACGATAGCCGTCGTCGCTTCGGGGTTGGACATCACGCATCCCAAAGTAAACAAGCTGCTGCAGGACGAGATTGTTGCGAAGGGTGGAATCATCTTGTCTGAGCATCCTTTCGGTGTGAAAGCCAATCCTACGAGGCTGGTGGCACGTTGCCGGATGCAAGTCGTGCTGACCCAATCAATTATCGTGGCGCAATGCCCCATCATCAGCGGTACGATGTATGCCGTGCGGTTCGTCCAAGAGTATAACGGTGACTGCTTCGGGTGGAAAAACGATATTTATGCCATCCTGTATGACACGCAGAACGAGCTGAACTCCGGCAACAAGTTTCTGCTTGATTACAACCTGGCCCTGCCAGTTAGACCAGGACAGAAGATAATATTAGACGATTATAATCGACTTTTTGTTTGTCCATAACAGTATGCCGAGAATGAAAAAGATAGTAAAGACCAAGGATATAACATTCGACAAAGATCTATTTGTTAACTATTTGTCAGGGACAGTGTTAGACTTGTTGTTGTGCAGTTATCGTGGCTTACCAAAAGGAGTCAACTACATGGTTATAGGTGACCCCGGTGTAGGTAAAACAACTATCATCCTTGACTTAATGGCAAACATTCATAGGATACAACCTAATAATAATAAAAAAACTTATAATGCTTATGACACTAAAAGAACTATTGAAACAAGTCGGTTTCGACGAGCTTCTTCTGTACTTGAAGGAACACGAGCCGGATCATCTTGATAACATCTATGCCTTCCGCGAAGCATACGACATCCTTCAAGGCATGGAACCTGCCACAGGATTTAACGGAGAAATACACGTGGAATGGTCTGGCGGAGAATTTGAAGGCGAAGAGAAATGGATTAACGTCGGGCCGATGCATAACAGTAGTTGGGAAGAAGACTTGGCCAAGGATATTGTCATGGCGAATGACGTGCACCTCACTCCGGCAGAACTGGCCATGCACTGCCTTTGGGAAATTACTTATTGGGGATTTTCCCCGGCGGAAATCAAGGAAGGTTGGCAAGAAAGACTGGTGTACGAACAGCCTGTCAACCCCTACGAAGTGGCCTTGGACAGGTTGAAGGAAAGCATCTGGCGGCATCAGACTCCGCGCCGCCTGCGCAGCAAGGGAAAAGACGGGCGGCGGTATGTCAGGTGGACGAATGCACGCGATTTCTTCAATGACCGTAAGAACCGTTCTAAACGGAAACGTGAATACCGCCAAGATAAACGGCAGGAATATCTGCGCAAGATGGCCGCGCGCGAGAATTTGGTAAGGATGCTTTCTGCTGAAGGCAGCAGCCTTCGGCGGAGCGATGTGGATTTTTTGCTTGACATCGAATACGGTACGCGGTATGATTACCACTCGGTGACGCAAGACATGAGTGCACGCCTCGCTTACATTCTTGCCTCAATGACCCGCTACCAACAGCTGGACCTGTCTCGGTATGATGGAGCACTGCTCTTCTTGCGTATCCCGGACGGTGCACCGCTGGAGGAATTTGCACTGGAAACCTTCAAACACAGCGTCAGGGAAAGGCTGGGATATGCCGACATCCGTTTCGGGAACATTACGCAGAAAGCAGACACGCCGGAGGTAACGGTTACGCTGTTGTTAAACAAATACAAAGTTGGCTGACGGAGGAAACTGGGTTTGCATATGTCGCGCACAAGGTTTACCTTTGCACCCGACCGAGTATTATGCATGATGATGCCAGGTTGGTCCTTGCTCTCAGCCAGGGCCATGTACAGATTTAACTGAATAAAAGGCAGCAGTATGTTTTACAAGAAGCAGAAGATAGGAAAGAAGTGGTATCTCCGCTCGTTCACGGCGGGCACGTATGACACGAAGGACGTGGCCGAGCGGTTGTCCGAAATGTCCACGGTGAGCAAGGGCGACACTTATGCCGTGCTCATAGGGCTGGGCGAGGTGCTGGGCAGCATGATGGAACTGGGCTACTCGGTGAAGCAGGACGGGCTTGGCACCTTCTACCTGGTGGGCAATGCCAATGGACAAGGCGTGGACACGCCAGAGGAAGTCAGCCCGGAGCAGTTCCGCAAGGTGACGGTGACCTTCATACCCGAATACAGTCGGGCACAGAACAACCAGGTGCAGAAACGAACCATCGTCCCCTCGCAGGTGGAATGGACGGAACTGGAGGGGACGGTGAAAAAGTGAAGGGAATAACTTCGATGGATTTTACCGGGAAGGTGGCAGAATTTTGTAAATTTCAGAAATGAGTTTCTCCACTTCGTCCACCAAACTGTCAGCCAAGCCTTCTATATCATTTTCCATCGTCAAGATGCTGAAATCTTTCACCCCTAACCAAATGGGTGTATTTACATAATTCACTTTATCAAAGCATTCGAGCAATTCTCTCACATATGGTATGGGAATTTGGTCAATGTCTTTTTCCCCTTTGTAATCTTTGGGGCGTATGGCTATGCAATGAGTGGTCGAATTGTTGGCTATGGTCAGTTGAAGTCCATTGCACAAGTCGTAGCGGCTGAACTTTTTTTCGCAAGACTCATATACAAGATATGGCCGTTTTTGCATACGTACAATGAGAGCATCGAACAAGGCGTCCATTTCTTCTTTCGACAAACCTTTTGCGTTTCTGTGTTGCTTTATGCTGTGAAGCAAGTCCTGACAAGCATCGGCCGTGATACTTTCGCAACAATATATCTGCGTGACTACTTTTCTCATCAATTCGCGTTCTTCACGGAATAAACATGCCGACGGATGAGGGATGCCGCAACATGGAATGCCCTCCAGATGTCCGGTGAAGATGTTTCCCAAGGAGGCAAAAGTCTGTGAGTATTCAAGCCGCCAACCAGTAGCGTCACAATGTGCTTTGATGGTCTTAAGCAACGAATTTCCACTCAATACCACTATCATCCGAGGGCGTGCTATTTCGATAAGTTCCAGCGTGTAGGGCAATGTTTCTGCCAACAGCTGTGGTAATAAGTTTTTAGCTTTCGGCGTGGCGAAGAATGTGGCATTTGTAACGATAAAGTCGGTTCCATCATCTAACGGATGGGGATTGGAATCGAACAATCTATATATCCTTTGCCAATAAGACCAATCAAACCTTTTGCTCCATGAGGGATTGCCTTTTAATAGATGTGTACCGTCCATTGGCTTTCCACCAAGCTGCCAGTATTCACTTTCACATTGTTCTTTATATGTCCCTCCAGAACCGGGATTTATACCCATGACAAACACATGCGGAGAATCATTTATTTTTGTGAGATCGGACTGGGTATAAAACGCCGGAGCATTATTCCCATACGTACGGGCAATCCTGTCATAAGCCTCGGCTGTTTTGGCTGCCCAGGTGTTTAATTGAGTATTCATTTGCATATTGGGTCTATTGGATTTAAACGATTACAAAGGTATCCTTAAATTTGTTAATCGGCCAAATCATTTTTCTCTTTCTTACTCCGCAGCCTTGAAATTATACACCGGCTTTATCACATTCACAATGCTCACCGCGTCCCGGATGTTTTCGATGATTTCATCCTTAGGTTTGTACACCATGGGCGACTCATCCTTGGTGTCATCTGAAAGGCATTCGCTGTAGATGCCTTGCATGGAGGCACGGTAGTCATCCAAGGATATGCTTTTGAAGGCCTGCCTCCTGCTCATGATGCGTCCGGCACCATGTGGAGCCGAGCAGTTCCACTCCGCATTGCCCTTGCCAATGCAGATAAGCGAGCCGTCGCGCATATTCAGGGGGATGATGCACTTCTGCCCCTCGTAGGCGGCTATTGCCCCTTTACGGATGATGTTGTCATCGCCTATGTAGTTGTGCACACTTTCAAACGTCAAATCATAGGAGGGCGTTTCCACATTTCCTTGTAGGATGAGATAATCCATGATGAGATTGGCTATCAGCTTGCGGTTCATCTTGGCCCACTGCTGGCAAAGGCGCATGTCGTGCAGATAATCTTCCCGGTAAGCGCCTTCCAGATAGGAAAGGTCGGGCGGTATGGCAGGCTTACGCATCTTGAACGAATTGTGTAGTTGGCGTATGGCCTCCTGCAACTCGTCCTTGTGCCCTGCCGCTTTGTATTCTGCAATCATGCGGTTTTGTTCTTCCATCAGTTCTGCCCATCCCGACTGGCATTTCACGGCCAGTTTCTGATAAATCTGCGCCACTTGCTTGCCGAGATTGCGGCTTCCGGTGTGAACCACCAGATAAGTCATGCCGCACTCGTCTTTGTCCAGTTCGATGAAGTGATTACCACCACCCAATGAGCCTATGGAAGCGTTCAATCGTTTGGTCTCTTTCAGTTCGCGGTAGCAGCGCAACTGCTTGATGATATCTTTGGCTGCGCGATATACATCCATATACTTTTGCGGGAGCGGCGCATACCGGTTATCCCGGTAATTGCGACCGGACGGTATGTGACGAAGAATGAACTCGTTGAAGGCATGGTAATCCATGTCCCCCACACAGACGAACGGCTGCACCAAGATACCGCAGCCAATGTCCACACCTACAATATTGGGAATCACTTTGTCGCCTAAATCTCCCGTAAAACCAATGACACAGCCTGCTCCGGCATGTACATCGGGCATGATGCGGATTTTACACTTGCTGAACACATCGACGGACAGTAGCTCTTTGATTTGTTCGCTGGCACTGTCCTCGATGTTGTCCGTATAGATCTTTACGTTATAGCCTTCTATGGTTTTCATTTTGTTTTATGAAATGATACGTATCTTCAATTGTTTCTTTTCGTCTTCAACCAACTTGTCCCATAAACGGGAACGCTGCAGGGCGGATGCCGGAATATAATCATGGTACTTCTCCAGAAACTCCATGCTGTACAATTCGTCCCGGCCATAACTGTCGATGATTTCGCTCCAGTCCCAATAGTCGACAAATTGCTCCAAAAGCGCGGGAGTAAGTTCCATATCGGAATTTCTTGACAACTCACGCCAATTCCAATAATCCTTGTATTTCTCCAGATTCTCCGCCGTGAACAGATGCTCGTTGTCGGAACAGGAAAGTTCCTCCCAGTCCACTTTGTTCTTGAACTTCTCAATCATGGAGGTGGTCCAAATGATGTTTCTATTGCCGGAAATTTCTTTCCACGACACCTTGTCCTTGTACTTTTCCAGCAGTTGCTCATTCCATGCAAACTCGCTTGACAGTTCTTTTCAGGCGGCCTCTTCCAATACTTTAGCCATAAAATCGTTGCTCCAATTCTTTGTTGTCATACTACTTGTTATTAAATGGTTTAACATTAATTCTGCCGCAAAGTAAAGACTGTCAAGTGCCAAATCGAGGCATAACAATAAAAAATAAATTGGAAAGCAGAAAAAACAGGGATGTGCCGCATTTTTTCACAAGTAAACAAGTAACTTTGTAGCAGAACATTAAATAAATGACAGTATGGCAGCAAATCTCTTTGGACGGTATGTCTGGCTGATAGACACCCTGCGTCGATACAAACGCCTGACGTTTCAGGAAATCAGCAAGCTTTGGCAGGAAAGCGGACTGGGCTACGGTGAGGAATTGCCTTTGCGCACGTTTCATAATCACCAGAAAGCCATCAAGGATATTTTCGACGTGTACATTGATTGTGACCGAAAGGACGGCTACCGGTATTACATAGATGAACCGGAACGGTTGGAAGGAAACAACCTGCAAAGTTGGCTGATAAGTTCCTATGCCACCTTGAACCAGATTCAGGCGGACAACAAACTGGAAGACCGGATTATCTTTGAGAATATTCCGTCGGGACAAACATGGCTCACGCCTATTGCCGAAGCCATGCGGCGCAATCATGTATTAAGCATCACTCACCAAGGATTTGGCAAGCCGGAAGCCAGCACGTTTGAGATTGAGCCATACTGTCTGAAAGTCGTGAAGCGCCGCTGGTACGTGGTGGCACGCAGTCCGTACTATTCGGAGCGGAACAAAGAGAGAGGCATCAAGCCTGCCGATGTCTACCGGGTATATGCCCTTGACCGTATTTCAGATATTCAGGATACGGGCAAGACGTTTAAGATGAAGAAGAACTTCGATGTCAACCAATACTTCGAAGGATGCTGTGGGGTAATCACATCGGATGAACCCATACAGCGCATTGTTCTTTTGGCTTACGGTGGTTTTGCTGACTATCTGCGCACCTTGCCCCTGCACGAATCACAACGGGAGATAGAGGGCGATGACGAGTCCACGCTCTTTGTATACCATCTGAAACCGACATTCGACTTCTATCAGTTGGTTCTTGCCCAAGGCGACCAGGTGGAAGTGCTGGAGCCAGAATCAGTGCGCAGCGAGATGCGCAATTTTGCAAAAAACATCTTGGACTATTATACTTGGGAGGAGGATAAACCATGCAAGGAGTAAATTTCATTGCCATCGACTTTGAGACAGCCACAGGCAAACGCGCTTCCATCTGCGAAGCCGGCATCTGCGTGGTGCGCGACGGAGAGATAGTGGAAACCCGTTCGTGGCTCGTCCGTCCGCAGGGCAACATGTACAGTTACTGGAACATGCAGATACACGGCATCCGTCCGCATGACACCATAAATTCACCGGAATTTCCCGAAGTATGGGCTGAAATATGCGAATACCTCAAAGAGATTCCCGTACTTGTAGCTCACAACGCCGCCTTTGACATCGGTTGCATCCGTCATTCATTGGAACTATACGGCATGGAGAAGCCGGACATCACTTATTATTGTTCCCTCCGTGCCGCCCGCAAGCTCTATAACTTCGGCTGCAATAGTCTGGATTATCTTTGTGACCAGTTTAAGATTCCATACGGTCAGCATCACCGGGCAGGAGATGACGCGGAGATGTGCGCACGCCTGTTTCTGACAGAATTGATAGATGCAGACTGCGAATTGGAAGAAATGAATTATTGTAACGGAAAGCTTTAAATTAGTACAATCTTATGATCGGTAGTGTTATAGGAGATATTGTAGGGAGCATTTATGAATTCGACAATATCAAAACAAAAGAGTTTCCATTGTTTCAAAGCCGTCAAGAATATACAGATGATAGTATATTGACGTTCGCTACGGCCGACTGGCTGATGAATGGCGGCACGAGTGGAAGCTATTATCTGAAATATGCGTTGGAAAATCCCCACTAGACAGTTGGTTTTATGTGTTCCTCCTGAGCCATGGAGTGGAAATATCCTTAATTCCAAACTTGTAATCCTTTCTTTGAATCCTGGATATGTAGAGCACCTGAATAAGAATCTTGCAAATATGTTCAAACCTCAGATGGCTGAAGAAATCATGGAGGACAAAAGAAAGGTTTTGTCAATGGAAGGAACTAAATTTGACTATTACGAGCCAACAAGAATATTGGGTGACTATTATTGGAGAAAGAAAATACTTCCTTTAGGAACAGCCGTATATGGAGAACAGGAAAAGGAAAATATTTTTAATCATGTTTCCTTATGTCAGTATTTTGCTTACACTTCGCTGGTATCTCCAGCTATTAAGAATTTATTTCCATCTCAGAAATTTACAAAAATGGTGTTGCTCTATTTGGCTACCTCTGCAAAAGAAGTAAAGTTTCTTGTGATGAGGCACGAAGCCCAATGGAAAACATTAATGGGAGAAGGTCTATGGAATTATTTATATGATAACAATAGACTGCTGGTTAGTAAAAATTATGCTAATCAATCCCTTACGGAGAAGAACATCGGCATTGAAAATTATAGGATTATTGTTGAACACTTAAGGAATAATTAAATGAATCACTTAAAAAGATTACAAAATGCTCTTGAACGGTTTGCTCCAGCTAATACTGTTAGTGGACTGACAAAGCAATTTGAGGACATTGCCCAAATTGTATTTAATGGACGTTATGTCGTAAATGGAGAATACGAGATATATCCAATTGATATTGAGTTCTATTTTCATGATGAAGAGAATAAAAGTATAATTGAACCTCAAATGTACCATGTAGGAGATGTTCCCTATTTCCCGGTAGGAGCGATTTGTCCCAATAGGTCTGGTGTTGACATGACTTTTGAGCGTGAAGGAAAATATCGTGCATCATTTCTTATTCGAGGGTATACTTATAAATCCTTGGTTAATAATGATGAAAAGACTTTTACAAATAAGGCTTCTCAAAAATTGAAAGAAGGAGAAATAGATAAATTCAAGCCACAATATTTATGGGAAGATTTGTTTGGTAATGCCTCAATTTTCGAGAAAGGGTTGTCTATTGTCTGGATGGATAATGAAGATTTTAATAAAGTTCGTATTATGTCTTCCGCCAGAATAAATGTAAAAAAAATAAAAGGGGAAGCAACTGACCGTATGTGGCGTTTTACTAATCTTGACGCAGATCAGCAATGAAAATCTTAAAATCAACTATGGACTATGTGTTTTTTTCGGAGAATCTGAAAAGATATTATCCGAAAGTGTACAATGAATTGACTGAAATATTGTCAAAGCATGATGTGCATTACGGCGTATTGAAAGGAACAGCCGATTATTGGTGTAGAGATTATATGCCAGTACAAGTAGATGGTAATTCTTTTGTTCAGTTTAAATATCATCCTGACTATCTGGAAGGACTTCGCGGTTATGAAACATCAACAGAAACCTCCATTAAGCTGGCTAAAACGATATTACCAAGTTCTTCAATATGTGTTTCTCCCATTGTAGCAGACGGTGGTAACTTTACCTTTGGAAGCATAAAAAAAGGTAGAGGATACACCGCTGTTGTTATAATGACGGAGAAAATATTTATTGAGAACCCTGATATGGATAGAAAATATCTTGTTTCTCTAATGGAAAAGTTATTTCCAAATCATAAGTTCTTATTTTTGCCTTGGGATAGAAGTGACGTTTGTGGTCATACAGATGGAATTTTACATGCTGTTGGCAGTAATAAAGTACTGGTGAATCTGAAAGTTTACCCTGATGATATTGCCGCTAAGATGAGAAGTCGATTAGAATCATACTTTAAAGTCATCGATTTAGAGCTAAGTGATTATCATAATATGAGTTGGGCTTATATAAATATGATTCATACTCAAAATGTAATAATTGTCCCAGGTGTAGGACGTTCTACAGATGAAGAAGCTTTGAAACATATAAAAAAACTGTTTCCAGAGTATGATGGTAGAATTTATCAGGTGCAGATGCAATCTATAGTTAAAAGAGGGGGAGGAGCTTTAAATTGCCTTTCATGGTCTTTTACTATATAAGCAAACTGAAATAATGCGCTAAAATAAGTTTCTCATATCTCTATTTTTTTTCTAAATTTGCAAAAGGAAAAGAGTTACTTGAAAAGTAATATAACGCAGACCACAGCAATTGGGACGGTTGCCAAATCGTTACCCCAAAACAAGGTAATTCTTCTAACTCATTTAATTTCAAATAGCTATATTCCTTATACAGATTTACAGAAATTTATTGGAACAGCATGACTGCGAGAGGAAGGTTTTTCTTTTTATAGAGATTTCAATGAAAAAAAGAAGTGAAACTCGGCGGATATTTGTATCTTTGTTTCAGTTTTATGCTTTAAAAATGAAGAATATGGAGAAAGTGATTATTAATTCGTATGAAGATTTTGAAAAATTAGTAGGACAGCAGATTGGAGTTTCAGAATGGTTGGAAGTGCCTCAGGAACGCATCAATCAGTTTGCTGACGCTACATTAGACCATCAGTGGATTCATGTGGATGTGGAACGCGCCAAGGTGGAAAGTCCGTATAAGAGTACGATTGTACATGGTTATCTGACGCTTTCACTGTTGCCTTATATGTGGAATCAGATTATCGAGGTGAATAACCTGAAAATGATGGTAAACTATGGTATGGACAAAATGAAGTTTGGTCAGGCTGTTTTGTCGGGTCAGCGTGTCCGTCTGGTTGCTGATTTACATTCACTGGTTAATCTGCGTGGGGTGGCAAAGGCTGAAATCAAATTTGCCATTGAAATAGAAGGACAGCGCAAGAAAGCGCTTGAAGGTATTGCAACTTTCTTGTATTATTTTAATTGAGCAGACTATACTTCTGCTTTTAGTTGACAAGGTCTCAGGTGACGAGTTGACAAGGCTCTGAAATGCTTTGGTATTTAAATCTCGTCACCTTGTTGTCTGGTATCTGAGTTTCGTTATCTTATTACCTCAAAACTTATATTTTATATGACACAACATCAGGCAGAGCAGCTGCGTGAATGGGCAAAGGTGTATCATGTATCCTCGTTTATCACTTCCGATCCTGTACAGTTTCCACATCGTTACACGGCTTCTTGTGATATTGAAATCAGCGGTCTGCTGACAGCTTTGCTGAGCTTTGGAAACCGCACACAGATTCTGAAAAAGGCAGAAGAACTTGACTGTCGGATGGGGCATGCTCCGTTGCGTTATGTCCTTTCAGAAAAATGGAAGGTAGATTTCGGCGAAGATGACGAGCGCAGCTTTTACCGTATGTTGAGTTATTCGGATTTCCGTGGGTATTTTGAGAAGCTGCATGCGGTGTATGTACAGGGAAAGACACTGGAGGATGTCTTGCTGGATTATCATGGAACTCCGATGCAGCGTTTGTGTGCGTTTATGGGTGTATCCGACCGCAGCCCGCAGAAAAAGCTGAATATGTTTTTAAGGTGGATGATCCGGGGCAATTCGGAGGTGGATTTCGGGATATGGAGCCGGATGAGTCCGGCAGATTTGCTGATACCTTTAGATACCCATGTGTGCAGGGTTGCTTTTCAGCTGGGGTTAACCGATAAACCTGCATTTTCATTGACCAATGCGCGTAAGATTACAGACTCGCTGGCTGAATTATTCCCCGGAGACCCTTGTATGGGCGATTTTGCCCTGTTTGGTTATGGAGTGAACCACAAGTGAGGCTTCATGATTCACCCTTAAAGTCAATTGGCTTTGGTTTTAAAACTGCATGGATGCGTAGAAACCGCAGTGACCGTCGCCGGCTACCGGACTGAGGGTCAGGTTATGTTTTTTGGCGAACGGGCGGGTAAATATATACGAACTTCCTATGCCAATGGCAGCTCCGGCTGCTACATCCCACCAGTCGTGTTTCTTGCCATATACGCGGCTCCATCCCACGTAACTGGATACAAGGTAAGCGGGTATTCCCCATTTCCATCCGTAGCGTCGCTGGATAAATGAAGCGGCTGTAAACGATACAGAGGTATGCATGGAAGGAAAGGAATGGTTGTCGCTATGGTCGGGACGGTCTTTCTTTATAATGTATTTGAGGGCATAAGTTACACCGAGGGTGGTGGCTCCTGCGAAAACCCCTTGTTTAAGTCCTTGCCAGTCTTTGTTGATCAAGATGGCAGTCAGTCCGGCTACCGGAAGCAGGATGGCACCCACATCACCGGAAGTGCGGACTGCCTTTCGGCTTCCTGTAACCTCCAGCTGCTGGGCATTTAAGGAGAAACTGAGACAAGCCAGGGTAAGCAGTAAGATGAATTTTCTCATTAGCATGTTCTTTCAAAATAGTTTAGGAATAAAAATAATCAGTCCGATGATGGCGGCAGCAATCGCCAGTATCAAGACTGCTCCTGCTGCCAGATCTTTGGTGCGCTTGATGGCTTCGTTATATCCGGGCGATACGAGGTCGGCCAATGCTTCAATGGATGAATTTACGGCTTCGGCAGCCAATACCATGCCTATGGCAAAGGTGATGGCTATCCATTCGGTTGCAGTTAACCCTATGGTGATGCCCGCTGTGATGACGCACGCAGCGGCAAAGCAATGAATCCATGCATTATGTTCACGGGTAATCAGCAGGCGTATGCCATTGAAGGCAAAGCGAAAACTATTCAGCCGTTTCCGGAGGGTAAATCCATCGTTCTTCATCGGCTTACCAGTTTAGGGTGACTTCTACAGGGCAGTGGTCGGAACCGAAGATGTCAGTATGTATTTTAGCTCCTTCCAGCTGGTTGCTCAAGCGTGACGAAGCAAGGAAGTAGTCAATACGCCACCCTGCGTTTTTCTCACGAGCTTTAAAGCGGTACGACCACCACGAATAGATATTTGCCTGATCAGGATAGAAATGGCGGAACGTATCGATAAATCCGGCATCGAGCAGGAGCTGGAATTTCTCGCGTTCCTGATCGGTAAATCCGGCATTCATGCGGTTGGTCTTCGGATTCTTCAAGTCGATTTCTTTATGAGCTACGTTTAAGTCGCCGCATACCAGTACCGGCTTTTTCTCATCCAGCCGCTGTAGATAGGCGCGGAAGTCATCATCCCAGGTCATGCGGTAATCCAGACGCTTCAGTCCGTCTTGTGAGTTAGGGGTATATACGGTGACAAGGTAGAAGTTTTCCATTTCCAGTGTAATGACACGTCCTTCATGGTCGTGTTCATCAATTCCTAATCCATAAGTTACTCCCAGTGGCTGATGGCGGGTGAAGATGGCAGTTCCTGAATAGCCTTTCTTGTCGGCATAGTTCCAATAAGAAGCATAGCCGTCGAAAGCTAAGTCAAGCTGTCCGGCTTGCATCTTGGTTTCTTGCAGACAGAAGAAGTCGGCGTTGAGTGTTTTGAAAGCATCGCGGAATCCTTTGTCGCAGCATGCGCGTATTCCGTTTACGTTCCATGAAATCAGTTTGAGCATATGTTTTAGTTTTTTAGTTTTTGAGTCTCTGAGTTTTTAAAGTTGACTAGTTGGCTAGTTTTTTAGTTACCAAAGCATTCCAGAGCCTTGTCACCTTGTCGACTTGTCGCCTTGTCACCTGAAATGAAGCTTTGTCACTTCTTCAAGTCGAAGAGATACGTCAGCCGTCCTCCTATATAAGAATGTGCCGAGCGCGAGAAGAAGTCTTTTTTGGTACTGTTATAGAAGTCGCTTAATCCGAAATAGTACCGTCCTTCGAGCAGGAAGTGACCGATACCGGTGCGTATTTCTACGCCTCCTCCGCCTACGATGCCATAATCAAACTTGTTATCGGCTAACTTGCCATATTGTTCGGTGATGCCGTTCGGGCGTTGTTCGGGATGCCATGAGCTGCTTTGGGTTTCTTTTTCTCCGATCAGGAAAGCAATTTGCGGACCCAGGTTAATGAAGAAACGAGCTCCCTTGCCCTGGTCTTTCCCGAAAGCAAGATGGGCGAGAAGAGGGACTTCAATATAACTCATCGCACGTTTGTAGGTGTCTCCGCTTCCATCTTCAATACGCTCTTTCCAGCCTCGCTGTGAGTAATTGATTTCAGCCTGGATGCCGCAAATCATCTTGAAGTATTTTTCAGAGATGTAGCGGGCGGTTAAGCCTACTGAGGGACCGATAAGTTTGCCTTGCTTGATGCGCGGTTCAAAGCTGACGTTGCTTAGGTTTACTCCTCCGTTGATACCGACGGCGAAGTTATGTCGCTCATCTTGAAGCTGAGCTTTTATCGGCTGGGTACACAGGCATAGCAAGGCTGCTGCGGCAATGATAGGATATTTTTTCATTTCGTTATTCGAAGTCGAGTTTTATGAGTTCAAAATCTTTCGTGAGATGAACGAAAAATACTTTACGGTTAATGAAACCTCCCCAGTTATTGACACGTTCAAACTTAAAACCGGTCTGGATGGGGGTTACTTGTACCCTGTTCAGGTTATTTTCCAGCTGGCTGCCTTCTTGTGCCAGTCCCTTCAGGAAGAAGTATCCGGTGTCGAACCCTAACATCCCATACTTAGGGAATATGTTAGCCATGTCTTTGCTGTACCACCGGCGGTATTCTTGTGTGAAGCGTACGGCTGCCGGAAACAGGTTGTTGGTATAGAAAGAGGAGTAGAAGTAAGTATCCAGTTCATAGAAACTGGCCAGATAGTCCTGGGTATAAGTTTGCCATTCGGGGTAGCCGAACAGGTGAAGGTCTACATTCGGATAGCTCCGGCGAATCTGGGTAAGCTGAGGAATCAGGCGGGTCAGCGACAAATCTTTTCCCGAGGTGGGGATGAAGATGTTTTCGCGTGTGGAGTCGATGGCTGCCAGGATTTTCAGCGTATCCGAGTTACTGATGTGTTTATAGGCTACCTGATTGGTTTTCAGTTCACTTTTCATTCCTTTGATAAATTCGGCTTTCTCGTTTTGTCCGGTACCGGCATCAAGGAACACAATGTTTGCCTTACTGAATTTACGGAGGAAATGTTCATATACCTCGGAGTACAGATATGACTGGGGCGTATTGACCTGATAAATATAAGGGTTTTTAAATACCTGTTCCACTTCGGGAGAGAAGGGTATCACTACGCGTGTCTGGCTTTTTTCAGCAAAGTCAGCCAGTGTCTTTACATTGGCGGCATGAGCCGGACCGAAGATGATATCCATATGCTTCATCTCTTCTTTGGCGAGGATAGACTGGGTTACATCTGTCTTTCCTTTGGTGTCGTATGTATAGAGGTTGACTGAAACTCCTTGTCGCTTTAAGCTGTCGACTGCCATCAGGAATCCCTCGTAATATTCCACCATGCGCATTTGTTCATCCCGGTTTTTCCCTTCGGTAAACGGAAGCAATACGGCGGCTTTTATGTTTTGTATTTTCTTGAGCGATTGCTTGTTCTGGGCAAACAACTCTTCATTTGACGGTATGCGTGCCGGAGTTTTCTCGGCTTCTTTAACCGGTTGTTTGGAAGCCGGATAGGGGATGAACAAGAAACTTCCGCGCTTCAGTTTTCCTTCCTTTAATTCGGGATTGGCAGCAATGAGTTCTTCCTCAGTGATACCATAGTGGCGGCTGATGCTGAAGATGGTTTCTTTCCGTTCTACTTTATGCATGTCACGCCAGTCTGTCTTTTTTTCAGAAGAGGCTTGAGAAGCCGTTTCTGATAAATTCTCTTTGGCGGGTGGGATGGCAGTCTGTGCGGGAATGGCAATGACTTGTCCGATCCGGAAATTGCTGGCACTTAATCCGGGATTTGCCGTGCAGATAGCCTGTACGGTCACGTTGTATTTCAAGGTGAGTTGATATAAGGTTTCGCCTGCCTGAATGGTATGAAAGGTAGGTTTCCCCTGATTCGACCCGCTGTTGGTTTGAGGTATTTTCAATGATTCGCCTGCGCGGATTTGTTTTTCACAGCCGGGGTTCAGCCGTATAAGGTCTTCCATGGTAACGTTATACATGGTAGAGATAGAATAGAGGCTTTGCCCTTTTGTTACGGTGTGCAGGAAATATCCGCTTTGTGCCTGTGCGTTGAAGATGCTGCCAAAAGATAATGCCAGCGACAGGCAGATGGTATGAATAAGTTTCATTTTCTTGTTTCGAATTAAGTTGAGAGACAAAAGTACAAAAAAAGTTCCTTATCTCTGTGATTGATAAGGAACTTTTTAGAAGAATGAGGTGTTCTGTACGGGTCTCTCTTATTTTGGGGCTTTCCGGTATAAGTAAACGGCAATGCCTAAATAGAGGATATTCGGTATCCATACGGCAAGATTCGGGTGCATATTCCCGTTGATGGCAAAGGTAGATGAAATGGTCTGGAACAGGATGTATGAAAAACTGAGTCCGATTCCGATACCCAAGTGGAGTCCCATCCCTCCTTTGCGTTTTTGGGAAGACAAGGATAGTCCGATAACCGTCAGGATAAAAGCGGCAAACGACATGGCGATGCGGCGGTAATATTCCACTTCGAAGACCTTGATGTTTGCGAATCCGCGTTTTTTCTGCTTGTCGATGTAGTCACGGAGCTGGCGGCTGGTCATGGTTTCCTGCTGTCCGCGCTTGATAAGGAAGTCTTGCGGTTCCATATTGATGGTTGAGTCGATACGTTCCCCCTTTGTGATGATTTCGCGCATGCCTTTCATTTCACGGATCATGTAGTCTTTGATAATCCACCGGTGTACGCTTGTGGTATCGTAGGTGATGCGCCGTGCGGTTAGGTGAGAAACCAGCTGATGATTTTCAAACTTATCCAGTGAAAAGCGGTATCCGGTTTTGTTATAGCCTTCGTAACGTTCCATGTAGGCCACTGTACCGGAATCGACTTCAAGCTGGATGTTTCGTGCGTAATCAGATGAACGCTTGTTTTTGTAAATCCGTTCAAACTCAAGTCGGGTGACGCTTCCCGTGGGAATGATTTCGGTGCTCAGCACATAGGTTACCGCAGCGATGATGGCAGCCGAAATCATGTAAGGCACCATGAGCCGCTTAAAGCTCATCCCCGTAGAGAACATGGCGATTATTTCCGAATTTTCCGCTAATTTCGACGTGAAAAAGATAACCGCAATAAACACAAACAAGGGACTGAACAGATTTGTGTAATAGGGGATGAAGTTCAGGTAATAATCGAATGCAATGGCACTGATCGGGGCTTTGTTTTTGATGAAGTCATCAATGTTTTCATTGATGTCAAAAACTACGGCGATTGAAATAATCAGAGCTATGGCAAAGAAGTAGGTACCCAGAAACTTGACGATGATATACCGGTCAAGCCTTTTCAGCCACTTTTTCTTAAAAAGGTTTTCCTTCATGAGCGTTCAGATATGCTTTTTAGAGTCTCGTAGAAAGACGTTTTACCATCATAGGTTTCCATATTGCAAAATCGCCTGCAATGATATGCTTGCGGGCTTCACCTACCAGCCACAGGTAGAAGGCAAGGTTGTGGATAGAGGCTATTTGCATGGCAAGAAGCTCTTGTGCGTGGAACAAGTGACGCAGATAGGCACGGCTGTACATGGTATCCACGTAAGAGGCTCCGTCGGCTTCAATGGGGGCATAGTCTTTCTCCCATTTCTTGTTTCGCATGTTCATGATACCGTCTTTCGTGAAAATCATGCCGTTTCGTCCGTTGCGGGTAGGCATTACACAGTCGAACATATCTACTCCGCGTTCAATTCCTTCAAGGATGTTTACCGGAGTACCCACTCCCATGAGGTAGCGGGGCTTGTCTTTGGGAAGAATTTCATTGACCACTTCAATCATCTCGTACATCTTCTCGGTAGGTTCACCTACAGCAAGGCCTCCGATGGCATTTCCGTCGGCTCCTTTTGAGGCGATGTATTCTGCAGAGCGGCGTCGGAGGTCAGGATAAACACAGCCTTGCACGATGGGGAAGAGCGACTGGTTATAGCCATATTTCGGTTCGGTTTCATTGAACCGGGTGATACAGCGGTCCAGCCAGCGGTGGGTCAGTTCCATTGAATTCTTGGCATAATTATAATCGGAAGTTCCCGGAGCGCATTCATCAAAAGCCATCATGATATCTGCTCCGATGGTACGCTCAATGTCCATAACGCGTTCCGGAGTAAACAGATGCTTTGACCCGTCGATATGTGAGCGGAACTCTACGCCTTCTTCTCTCATCTTGCGGATGCCGGAGAGAGAAAATACCTGAAAGCCCCCGCTGTCGGTCAGCATGGGACGGTCGAATCCGTTGAACTTATGCAATCCTCCGGCTCCTTCAATGACATCCAGTCCCGGACGCAGATAAAGGTGATACGTGTTTCCCAGAATAATCTGAGCTTTGATATCCTCTTTTATCTCATGCAGGTGAACTCCCTTTACGGAGCCCAAGGTTCCTACGGGCATGAAAATCGGTGTTTCTATCTGTCCGTGGTCGGTGGTAATCAGACCCGCGCGTGCATTGGAACGCGGGTCTGTATATTGTAATTCAAATTTCATTGTTTGTTATCTTTCTTCTTGTCATCGGTTAGTGTAAAGTCGATCGCATCGGGAACTTTCTCGTCGGTGAGAGCCAGGTCAAGCACTTCTTTTATATCTTTTACGTAATGGAAAGTTACTCCCTGCAGATAGATCGGCTGGATTTCTTCAATGTCTTTCCGGTTTTCCTCGCACAAGATAATGTCTTTGATGCCTGCCCGTTTTGCTGCCAGGATTTTCTCTTTGATTCCACCCACCGGCAGTACCTTTCCTCTCAGGGTGATTTCTCCGGTCATGGCGAGGTTCGGCTTAACTTTCCGCTGGGTCAGTGCCGAAGCAAGTGAAGTAACCATGGTAATACCGGCAGAAGGTCCGTCTTTCGGAATAGCTCCTTCGGGTACATGGATATGGATATTCCAGTTGTCAAAGACTCCTTCCGGCAAGTTCAGCAGGTGACTGTGGGCTTTGAGGTACTCAAGAGCCAGCATGGCCGATTCTTTCATGACATCCCCGAGGTTTCCGGTCAGAGTGAGGTGAGCTCCTTTTCCTTTGCTTAAACTGGTTTCAACGAACAAGATTTCACCTCCTACGGCAGTCCATGCCAGTCCGGTTACTACACCGGCGTAGTCATTTCCTTGGTATTTGTCGCGTGAGTATTCAGGGGTACCCAGATACGTCTTGATGTCGGCAGGTTTTAAATCATGCTGTCCGATGAATTTGTCACTGGCAATCTCCAATGCAATTTTACGCATGACCTTGCTGATTTTCTTTTCAAGTTCACGGACTCCGCTTTCGCGCGTATGGTTTTCAATGATATACTCAATAGCTGCCTTGCTGAACTTGACATGTTCTTTGGTCAGTCCGTTTGCCTCCATTTCTTTAGGGATAAGGTGGCGGCGTGCGATTTCAATCTTTTCTTCGGTAATGTAACCGCTTACCTCAATCAGCTCCATACGGTCGAGCAGGGGAAGCGGAATGGTACCCAAGTTATTGGCTGTGGCAATAAACATGACTTTCGACAAATCGTAGTCAATGTCAATATAGTTGTCATGAAACGTATTGTTCTGTTCCGGGTCAAGCACTTCAAGCATGGCAGAGCTCGGATCTCCCTGACGGTCGCTGCTCAGTTTGTCTATTTCATCAAGAATGATGACCGGGTTGGAACTCTCGGCTTTAATCAGACTTTTGATGATACGTCCCGGCATGGCTCCTATGTATGTTTTGCGGTGACCCCGGATTTCAGCCTCATCGTGTACGCCTCCTAAAGACATACGCACATACTTGCGTTTTAACGAAGCGGCAATGGAGCGTCCTAAAGAGGTTTTGCCGACTCCCGGAGGACCATAAAGGCAGATGATGGGTGACTTCAAGTCGCCTTTCAGCTTTAATACGGCCAAGTGCTCCAAGATACGCTCTTTTACTTTTTCAAGTCCATAATGGTCTTTGTTCAAAATTTTTTCGGCATTGGGGATGTTGATAACATCGTTTGTGTAAACATCCCAAGGCAGAGCCAGCAAGGTCTGCAGATAAGTTGTCTGGACATTATAGTCGGGCGACTGCGGGTTGATACGTTCCAGCTTTGTTACTTCACGTTCGTAGATTTCAGCAACTTCTTTTCTCCATTTTTTGTTCTTCCCTTTTTGGCGCAACTCATCTATTTCGTCATTCTGGCCGTTCCCCAGCTCGTCTTGTATGTTCTTGATCTGCTGTTGGAGAAAATACTCACGCTGCTGGCGGTCGAGTTCCTCACGGGTACGCATCTGGATGTTCTGCTTTAGCGTGGCCAGTTGTACTTCCTTGTTGAGCACTTGGATTAAACGGTACATACGCTCCTTCAGCGAGTCTTGTTCAAGCAACGAGAACTTGTCTTCAAGGCTGAAGGGGAAGTTGGCACAGATGAAGTTGACAAATACATCTACGGCATCAATATTTTTCAAGGCGAAAGAAGTGTCCGGACTCATTTGGTCTGACATCTCAAGGAGTTTAGTACTCAGTTCGCGGCATGAATCAATCAAAGCCTTGGTTTCTTCATTTTTTTCGAGCATGTTGTTTTCTTCAATGGCGCTGACTCTTCCTTTGAGAAAATAGCGGCTTGAAGTGATTTCGTCGATGTGGACTTTCGGACCATTCGCCTGAAGGATAACCGTGGTGTTTCCTCCTGACATTTCGAATATACGGAGTACTTTTCCGACTACGGCAACGGGGTACAGGTCTTTGAAGCCGGGGTTTTCAACTTCAACCACCCGCTGGGTAGCAATTACGATGGAGCGCTTGTTGTTGAACGCTGAGTTGACCAATTTCAAAGTGCTTTGCCGGCCTACGGTAACCGGCATTACCACTGATGGAAATATAATCATGTTTCGTAGCGTCATAATCGGGATTTCCCCGTTCAGCTCCTCCGGCATAACTTCTTCAGAGGTAGTAACTATTTCGGTCAGCATGGGCATATCTTCGCCTTCCTGACCTGCCGATATGTTTCTTTTTCTGGTTTTCTTTATCATAACTGTTTTCGTGTCTTGTTCTCTAAAATAGGTTTCATTTAGATTGAAACGGGTACAAAGTTAGTGATTTTGACGGAAACAGAAAAAAAAGTAACGATTCAAACCTTTAATATTCGTGAATATCGGTCTGATAGTTGGCTGTATTTTGAGATTTGTATATTTTTGTTCTTGATAAAACAGAGATGAGTAAATAAATGTCGAATCCTTTTTTTAAATTTAAACGTTTTACGGTTTACCATGACCGCTGTGCGATGAAAGTGGGCACAGATGGGGTTTTGCTGGGTGCTTGGACCGATGTGGAGGGTGTACGTTCGGTCTTGGATGTAGGTACGGGTACGGGACTGATAGCCTTGATGCTGTCGCAGCGGTGTGATGCCGCTGTTCAGGCGATTGACATAGATGAAGATGCGGTGATTCAAGCCCGTGAGAATGTGAAAAACTCACCCTGGCCGGAGCAGATTGAAGTGCGGCAGGAAGATGTGCGGGAGTTTGCAGAAACATGTGGCAGAAGGTTTGATTTAATCGTGTCTAATCCTCCTTATTTTACAGAAAAGGTGATGTGTCCGGAACAGCGCCGGAATGCAGCACGTCACACAGAGGGGCTTGCATTCTCTGAACTGGCTGCGGCAGTGTCGGCTTTACTGGCAGAGCAAGGTCGCTTTTCCGTTGTTCTTCCTTCGGCTGCAGCTTCTGATTTTATATCGGAAGCCATTCGGCAGGGACTGTATCTTCACCATCAGGTGTGGGTGCATACGAAACCCGGTGCCGAGCCCAAGCGGGTGCTGATGACTTTTAAAAAAGAGGAAGTTGCCCCCACGGAGGCAGGGCATCTCACCATCGAATTAGAGCGTCATGTTTATGCCCCTGAATTTTTGGCTCTGGTCAAAGATTACTATCTGTATCTGTAAAACTGAGTCAAGTAAAGAATGAAATCAGTATCTGCATCCGCTCCCTGTCTGTTCTTATTTTTTAGAGAGCCTTCTCAGTAGGTTCTGGTTAAGCGTAAGAAGCTGCCGGTGTTTTTCAGCGATACTAGATGAAATCGGTCTTCGTCCGATGAAATCGGTAACATGCTGCAGAATGCTGGTGGGCTGTTCATACATCAGTTTCGGGTTCAGCGGGGCAACGACTTTCAGTCCTTGATGCACGATTTTCACCTCAAGGTCTTTTCCTCCCATAGCAGGGTCTCCGTCAAAGTGGAATACCCCCTCTTCGGTGCGGTGGATAACAATACGGTCATCGCGCATGGTCTTGATACGGCTGTTCTGGTCGATTGTCTTGTTGAAGAGCTGGAAAGAAAGCGAGGGTACATCAAGTACCGTAAAAGGTTCCAGAATCGTAATATCCATCATACCGTCGGTCAGCGAGGCTTGCGGAGCAATATAGGCATTGTTCCCATACTGTGACGCATTGGCACAAGCTATAAGGAAAGCCTTGTAGCGCACCGTACCGGTAGAGTTTTCTATTTCATACGTTTCAGGGCGGTAAGTCAGACTTTCATGAAGGGTATTTTCCAGATAAGTAAGCAGTCCGCGCCGTCCCGAATCTGCAAACTTCAGGCTGACAAAGGCATCAAATCCCACACCGCACGTGCAAAAAAACGGATGACCGTCAATGATTCCGTAGTCAATGTTTTTAGTGATACCTGTATTTAAAATGTGAATAGCCTTTTTAGGGTCGAGAGGGATGCGCAGATGTCGTGCCAATCCATTCCCTGACCCGCAAGGAATGATTCCCAGTGCGGTTTGAGACTGAATCAGTGCTTTCCCTATTTCATTAATTGTTCCGTCTCCGCCGATGGCTACCACCATGTCTGCCTGTTCGTTTACAGCTTGGGCAGCGATTTCGGTTGCATGTCCGGCATATTGAGTCTTACGGATGGTATATTCATACCGGGAATGGTCTAGTAAGTTTTCTATTAACCGAAGAATAGCCTCTTTGCCATTTGTTCCCGAAATGGGGTTGACAACGAATATGATACGTTTTTTTTGCTCCATATTTTTGGTTTTCTCCTGAAACTTTGAAGCGCAAAATTAATATTCTTAAAATAAAAACCCATATTTTTTGCAGATATTTGCTTGGATGTTGAGTTTTTTCCTTTGGTTTGCGTCAGTTTTGGGATAAAATGATTATCTTTGCGCGATTTTACAATTTTGGGAGAAAGTTATATTATTATAATATGGGATTGTTACAAGACAAATTAAGTAAATTCAGAGTGCCTCAAATGTATATGGAGAGAGGCGTTTATCCTTATTTCCGTGAGATAGACAGTGCCCAGGATACAGAGGTATTCATGGACGGAAAGAAAGTATTAATGTTCGGCTCGAACTCATATATGGGGCTGACCCATGATGACAGAATTATAGAGGCGGCTATTGCAGCAACTCGCAAATACGGTACAGGCTGTGCCGGATCGCGCTTGCTGAACGGTACGCTTGATATTCACGTTGAGTTGGAAAAAGAACTTGCCGAGTTTGTAGGCAAAGATGAGGCTCTTTGTTTTTCAACAGGTTTTACTGTAAATGAAGGTGTTATTCCTCAATTAGTGGGACGTGGAGATTACATTATCTGCGATGACCGTGACCATGCTTCTATCGTTGACGGCCGCCGTCTGTCTTTTGCCACTCAGTTGAAATATAAACATAATGACATGGAAGCTTTGGAAAAGGAATTGCAGAAATGCGAACCCGATGCCATTAAGCTGATTGTGGTGGACAGTGTATTTTCAATGGAAGGAGATCTGGCTAATCTTCCGGAAATCATCCGCCTGAAGAAGAAGTACAATGCGAGTGTTTACGTAGATGAGGCTCATGGCTTGGGCGTATTCGGACGTGAAGGTCGTGGTGTGTGCGACCATTTTGGAGTGACCGAAGATGTAGATTTGATTATGGGTACCTTCAGCAAGTCGTTGGCTTCAATCGGAGGTTTCGTGGCAGGTGATAAAGATACCATTAACTGGTTACGCCATAATGCCCGTTCATATATATTCCAGGCAAGTAATACTCCGGCAGCTACAGCAGCAGCCAGAGAGGCAATCCGTATCTTCAAGACTGAACCGGAACGTCAGAAAAACCTGTGGACTATTACAAATTACGCATTGAAGTCTTTCCGTGATGCCGGATTCGAAATCGGTGAAACCGAAAGTCCGATTATTCCGCTTTACGTGCGCGATACAGACAAGACATTCGAAGTTACGAAATTAGCTTTTGATGAAGGCGTGTTTATCAATCCGGTAATTCCGCCAGCCTGTGCTCCTCAGGATACCTTGGTTCGTTTTGCCCTGATGGCTACCCACACCAAGGAGCAGGTTGACTTTGCTATCGAAAAGTTGATTAAATGCTTCAAGCAGTTGGATCTTTTGAAATAACCGAGTTCGCTGATTGCGGTGAGAATGCGTTAAAACAGCTTGCCGTATATTTATATAGATAAAAAGAGAGCTCCCGGCAGACGATTTTGCCGGGAGCTCTCTTTTTATGTAATTCCCTAAAAGATATACCGTTTCAGGAGAATGGATGGAATAGGGTTGTTATGCGTTTTTCAGAAAGAACTTTTCTACTGCATAAGCCACCCCGTCTTCTTCGTTGGAGAGGGTAATGAAATCGGCATTTTCTTTTACGATGTCTTGCGCATTTTCCATGGCAATACCCAGACCGGCGTATTTTATCATTGAAAGGTCGTTGAAGCCATCACCGATAGCAATCATTTCATCCTTGGTCATTCCGATTTCCTTCAGCAAGACAGAAAGCGACTGTGCCTTGTCTATTCCTTTAGGTACCAGCTCAAGGAAATACGGTTCTGAGCGGAAAACCCCCATGCGGTCTTTCAGATGTTCATACATCTCTTTTTCAAGAACAGCCAGGCGGGTAGGTTCACCCACAATCAGACATTTGGCGATGGGATGTTTGACTGCGTCCAGAAAATTAGCTACCTTTTTAGTTTTCATGACATTCAGAATGGCTTCTTTCTGTACATATTCATCATCCGGGTGTTCCGTCAGCACATATTCTCCATCATAGGTAACAATGGCAAAATCGTTTTTTCTGGCACATTGGTAAAGATAAGGGAGAACATCGTGGTCAAGCAGGTTTTTATACATTAGTTCCCCTGTTTTCCAGTCAATGATTTCTCCGCCGTTATATGAGAGGATGTAACCTTCATATTTCTGAAGTTCCAGTTTTTCAGCCAGTGGCGCCACACCATAGGTAGGACGTCCTGAAGCGAGTACGATTTTCAGCCCTTTTTCTTGTGCCTGAATCAGAGTCTGGCGTGTGTGTTCTGTTATTTCCTTTTTCTTGTTGGTAAGTGTTCCGTCCAAATCGAGGACGAGCAATTTGTATTTCATAAGCAATTATCGAACTTTTTTCATTCGCAAAGATAGCAAATATTCTAAGTTTTTTCTATCTTTAAAATGGATTATAAAATAAGACTTGAAATGAATATCTACATCGATTTTAGTTTGAGGTTATTTGTGGCGGGACTGATGGGAGTCTTGATTGGTCTGGAGCGTGAATACCGCGCCAAAGAGGCGGGGTATCGCACTCATTTCCTGGTGGCTCTGGGGAGTGCACTGATGATGATTGTTTCGCAGTATGGATTTATGGATGTACTGGAAAAAGACTTGGTCCGGCTTGACCCAAGTCGTCTGGCTGCACAGGTGGTCAGCGGGATAGGCTTTATCGGTGCCGGTACGATTATCTTGCTGCAGAAGCAGGTGGTGCGTGGACTGACTACTGCAGCTGGTGTATGGGCGACATCGGGCATCGGACTGGCAGTGGGAGCCGGGATGTATGCTATCGGAATAACCGCAACGATTCTGGTGCTTGTGGGACTTGAAACGCTGAGTCATTGTTTCAAGAGTATCGGCATGCGGAATATGATTATAGAGTTTTCTACCAAGGATGGGAACGTTTTAAAGGCAGTTTCTTCAAAGTTTGCCTCGGCAGATTATCAGATTACTTCCTATGAAATGAATGAGGAAGCTCAAGGATGCTACCGGGTAACGATGGTTATCAAAGCCCGGCGCATGAATGAGGAAGGAGTGTTGCTGATGCTTCTCCATGATTTTCCGGATCTGACGGTAAACCGCATAGTGTAGCCCAGACAGATCTTTCAGTGACTGATATGAGGTGCTTCCTCTTTGTTACTGCGGCTCGCGGAATAAATACAGTTTAAGTCCGAACGAAAAGCGGAGGATATCTTTCATGGTCAATGCTTTGTTGGTCACTTTGCTGATGAGATACATTTCGCAGGTGCTGATTTCATAAAAGGCAGAAATGTTCCGCAGTACCGGATGGGGAAGATCAAAGCCTACACGCTGGCCGATAAAAATATATGGACGCACCTTCGTGCATATATTATAATAAGAGTTCGGGTATCTTCCCGGTTCTTTCTTCCAGAACTCGTCGCCGGTAATGGTGGTCAGGTAAAGTCCGGTGTAGAAAGGCTCAATGACCCACCGGTCTTTCAGTGTAATGCTCCATGGAATGTAGTTCTGCTTGACCGTGAAAGTCAGTTTAAACTCGTCGGCATATCTGGCGGGAAGGTACCCAATCAGAAAATCCGTTTCCCATTGTCTCCGCTTTCCATAATCCCATCCCATACCAAAAGAGGATACGCCCATCCCTCCGGCATATTGCCATTTAATAAGCGTTGGCTTTAACCGCTGCCATCCCTTGTATTTCAGATGAACCCTTTTGTCCCAGCGGCGGGTTTGGGTAAAGGAAGAGTCGTTTGCTGCGGCAGTTTCAGGTAGTTCCCCATAAGCAGGAACACAATATATAAATAGAAATAACAAATTAAAAATCAACAACTTCATAGGTATATTCATTCTCGTTAATGGTAAAATAGAGATACGCACGCTTGTGAATGCAGGTACATTCGTAGTACATGATTCCATCTTTGAAGAGATCATCGGCCTGAATGCTGTGTCCATGTCCGTAAATACAGAACTGCAAGCCGGGGAACTGCTTAAGATAGTGATGGAACACTTCTGCCACATTGTTGTTGAACTGTTCTGAGAAAGGTCTGGCATGCATCGCTACTACAGTCTTGGTGACATGATCCGGAAGGTTTTTCAATTCGTCTTTCAAAAAAGTGAAATCAGGAATTGCAGTGCTGTAGTCAAATTCAAGCGCATTGGTATTCAGGCAGATAAAATGTGTGTTGCCAGCCGTGAACGAAAAGTTTTCCGGTCCGAAAATCCGGTTGAACACCTCTTGTTCGGTAGCCAGACAGTCATGGTTACCCAGCAGGCATACATAAGGAACACGGAGTACATTTAATATATCACGTTGCTTTTCAAATTCCAGCTTCATTCCGAAGTCGGAAATATCTCCGGTATGTACCACAAAGTCAATATCATTGCGTTTGTTAATCACATCCACCACTTCTTGTGTTTCATCGTACCATCGCTGCGTATCACTGATTACTGCAAAAGAAATTTTTTCTTTTCCGTGTAGTTTCTCTTCAATCAGCTGGATGTTTTTAGCATTGATACCGGTTTCTCCGTGAATATCCAAATCATAGGGATGATATTCTATCATGTCACACCCTATAAATAAAAATAGTCCCATTAAAAACGGGAGTACACAAGTCTTTTTCATGTTTTTTTCTTTTTGGCATACAAAGAACGGCATAAAATGGGAAATATCAGCCCTCTGAATTTCAGTAAAAATGTTCCGAAAGAAAGAAGTGCTGTTTCAAAGACCTGTTTTTAGTTTTTTTTTATGAGAAACCAGACTTTTTCGCTGCGTAGCAGGTGGAGGTGCGGAGGCGTTTCTGTACTTCCGCCGAAGTATTCCGGTACGCTTGTGAACGTATTCCAAGACTTCCGTGAAAGTATTGCAGTACTGCCTGTTTCCTGCTTTTGCTTTTTTACTTCATACTCAGGAAAGTTCAAGAAGAAAATCCGAAGATGTTTGTCAGAACTTCTGCTTGCGAGAGAGTCGTTAGCCCTAATCACAAGATGAGGATACGCTCTGTTTTACCACAAGTCACAGAATCTTTTTAATAAGACAGCATAAATGCTGTTTCCTAAGTCTTTTCATTGTATATTTGCATCATGAAATATATTTATCTGCTCATCGGCTCTGTCTCTTTGGCTTTAGGCGTTTTGGGGATATTCCTGCCCGTTTTGCCTACAACTCCTTTTCTGCTGCTTGCTGCTGCCTTGTTTTTCCGGAGCTCTCCAAGGGCATATGCGTGGCTGCTCAACCATAAATATCTGGGAGTCTATATCCGTAATTTCCGTGAAGATAAATCAATCCCTCTTCATGCAAAAATCATTACCTTGTTTTTGTTATGGCTTACAGCGGTTAACTGTTCCGTATTTATCTTTACCCACTGGGGATTAAGGATATTGATGCTTGCAGTGGCGGTAGGAGTGACCTGTTATATTTTATCATTTAAAACGAAACATGCATGAAAAAATTGACATTCTATAAGAAGGAAGAGGCTATACAGCGTATGAATCTGTATGGGAAGACCCAAACTCCATTCTTTTTCCTGATTGATTTTGACATGGAGCATTGTCTGGTAGAACGGATGGAGGATGTATCTGCCGATGAAATCCGGTTTGATTTTTCGGGGAAGACGAATGATGATAGGCTTCATACACCTTATCCGGCTCACTTTAAATGGAAGGCTTATCCGCAGTCGTTCGATGCGTATGCCCGGTCGTTCGATGTGGTATACCGGAACTTATATGCCGGAAACTCTTTTCTGACGAATCTAACCTGTGCTACACCGGTGGAGACCGACTTGTCACTGCTTCAGCTTTTTGAACATGCCGAGGCAAAATACAAACTTTGGGTAAAAGATGGCTTTACGGTGTTTTCTCCTGAAATCTTTGTGCGTATTAACGGCGGATTTATTTATTCGCATCCGATGAAGGGCACGATAGACGCCTCAATTCCGAATGCACGTGAACTTCTACTCAATGATGAGAAAGAGGCTGCTGAACATGCTACGATTACGGATTTGATACGGAATGACTTGAGTCAGATTGCTACGGAAGTGACCGTGACCCGTTACCGCTATCTGGACGAGTTGCGTACGCATACGGGGCGGCTGCTTCAAATGAGTTCGGAAATACGGGGAAGGCTTCCGGAAAACTACAGGGAGGAGTTGGGAACCTTGTTTTTCCGTTTGCTGCCTGCGGGCTCTATCACCGGTGCCCCGAAGAAGAAAACGGTGGAGATTATCAAGGAGGCGGAAACGTATCATCGCGGCTTTTATACCGGAGTGATGGGATATTTTGACGGGGATAATCTGGATAGCGGGGTGCTGATTCGTTTTCTTGAGCAGGGAGAGGGGAATCGCATGATGTTTAAAAGCGGGGGAGGAATTACGTTTCAGAGTGACGTGAACGATGAATATGATGAAATGAAAAAGAAAGTATATGTGCCGATATATTGAAACCATCCGGATAGAGAAAGGGCAGCTGTGTAATATCGCTTACCATGACCGCAGAATGAATGAGGTGTGCCGTGAAGTGTGGGGAGTTGACCGGTCTGTTTCTCTTGAAACTTATATAGATGCTTCTCCTTATGAAGAGCGAACCCGCTGCCGGGTGACGTATGGTCGTGAAGTAGAGTCGGTGGAATTTTTCCCTTATCAGATACGTCCGGTACGCTCGCTGCAGCTGGTACCGGGTGGACAGATTGAATACCGGAGGAAGCGGGCAGACCGTTCGGGCTTAAATGCTCTGTTTGCCTGTCGCGGAGAGGCTGACGACGTGCTGATTGTGCGCAGCGGATTGCTTACAGACACTTCCATTGCCAATATTGCATTAGGAGATGGCACAGACTGGTATACCCCTGCATCTCCTCTGCTTGAGGGAACCCAAAGGGCTTTCCTGCTGGACGCCGGTATGATTCACCCTTTGGATATTCACGTAGATGATTTGTCTGGTTTTCAGAAAATCCGTCTGTTTAATGCCATGATCGGTTTTGGAGAAATAGAAATAGACTGTAGTGCTATCATGCCTTTAAGATAATTTTTCCCTCCGTCTATTCAACCAGCTCGTAGCTGCTTATCTGGATAGGCATGTCTAAGTTATGTAAAACCTTCTCCAGCATGATTCCTTCCAAGTTATTATATTCATAGCCGAAGGTGGCTCTTATGCCTTGAAGGATAAACTGAACAGCGCGGTCTAAGGCAATAGGGAGACTGTCGCCTTGCATGAGTGCACCTGTTATCACACTGGTAAAGGTGTCACCTGTTCCCGGATAGTGTGCCGGAAGGTAAGGGCAGGTCACTTTCCAATAGCGGTTGCCGATGCGGTTATAGGCATAAACCGAGGTCATGTGTGGATTTCCGGCAACAGGTACACTGGTTACAATGACAATCTCCGGACCTTTGTCGGAAAGTGCTTTTAAGATGGGTTTCAGCTCTTCATCCGAAACTGTATCTTGGAAGGGCTTTTCAGAAAGGAAAAACAGTTCGGTCAGATTCGGTGTGATGATGTCTGCATGGCAAATCAGCTTGCGCATCTCTGTAATCATTTCATCGGATATTCCTTTATACAGTTTCCCGTTATCGCCCAATACCGGGTCAACAACTACTAAATCGGTAGGGCGGCGGAATTTACAGATAAAGTCTTCTACAATCTGCGCCTGCTGTGCTGAGCCTAAATAGCCCGTATAAAATGTGTCGAAGTGGATGTTCTGCTTTTCCCAATTTCCGATGAT
The DNA here is from genome assembly GCA_958434805.1 of uncultured Phocaeicola sp. The sequence continues at coordinate 9,050 of CAUBDX010000022.1, read as the reverse complement.
ATGCTTCATTTCGTCTGTAAGATCGAGAAAAGAGTAGTTTGCATATTGGGTATGATTGGAAAGAATGGCGGTAGGAAGCGGGCATACTTGAAACCCCATGGATGAGAGGATGGGTATGACTGCCATCAACGAGACACGTCCCACTCCCGATAAGTCATGAACGGCAACCACCTTCTTTACCTGACTCTGAGAGAGTACTTCGGACCGGCGTGTAACAGGCTTCTTGTTTGCTTTATGTTTCCGGCTTTTTTCCCAAGCAGCTTTACGTGCCTGGTATTGTTCGTATTGTCTTTCGATATAGTTGTCTGCCATAGCGTATTCATTTATGAATGGTGGGCAAATGTACGAAAAAATCGTTATCTTTGTATAAGCGTAATCCAAAATACAGTAATTTATGAATATCCAAGAGATACTTTTTAATTTGAAAATAGAGCAGTTGAATGCAATGCAGCAGGCTTCTCTGAGTGCAGCCGGAGAGGGCAAGGATGTGATTCTTCTGTCGCCTACCGGTACGGGAAAAACATTGGCTTATTTGCTTCCTTTGGTCCAGATTCTGAAACCGGGTGCCGAGGGGGTACAGGCGGTTGTGCTGGTGCCTTCACGTGAGCTGGCCCTGCAGATAGAACACGTGTTCAAGTCTATGGGCACGCCTTTCAGTGTGATGAGCTGTTATGGCGGGCGTCCGGCGATGGAAGAACACCGGACGATGAAGCATATTCGTCCCTCGGTAATTATAGCCACTCCGGGACGTATGAACGACCACTTGAATAAGCAGAATTTTGAGGCTTCAGCCGTAGGCACGTTGGTGATTGATGAGTTCGACAAATGTCTGGAGTTCGGCTTTCAGGATGAAATGGCCGAAGTAATCACTCAGTTTCCCAACTTGAAACAACGTTTTCTGTTGTCGGCTACCGATGCAGAGGAAATACCTCGTTTTACCGGGCTGAACCGGGTTATTAAATTGAATTTTCTGACTGAAGAAGCACAGGAACAACGGCTGCAGCTGTATAAGGTGCTTTCACCGGTAAAAGATAAGTTGGAGACATTGTATAAACTGCTTTGCTCTTTGGGAAGTGAGTCAACCTTGGTGTTTTGCAATCACCGGGAAAGTGTAGAGCGGGTAGGCAACTATCTGCATTCAATGAAAGTGTATTGTGAAGTCTTTCATGGCGGCATGGAGCAGGATAAACGGGAAAGAGCCTTGTATAAATTCCGTAACGGAAGCTGTTCCATTCTCATTTCAACCGATTTGGCAGCGCGTGGCTTGGATATAGCAGATATCAAGCACGTAGTACATTATCATTTGCCTGTAGCCAAAGATGGTTTTGTTCACCGGAACGGGCGTACAGCGCGGTGGGAAAGCGAGGGGAGTGCGTATCTTATCTTGCATCCCGAAGAGAAGATACCGGATTATCTGGATAAGGAACTTGAAGCGTTTTCTTTACCGGAAAAGACTCCATCACCGGTCTTGCCTAATTATGTCACCTTATATATAGGCAAAGGGAAGAAAGACAAGATTAACAAAATTGATATTGTAGGCTTTCTGTCAAAGAAAGGTAATCTGAGCCGTGAAGACGTGGGGAGGATTGATGTGAAAGATCATTATGCCTATGTGGCAATTTCCCGTCAAAAGGCTAAACAAACGTTAAAACTTGTACAAAGTGAAAAGATTAAAGGGGTAAAAGCTTTGATAGAACTGGCAAAATAATAACTTTGTGTCATTGCCCGTGCTCCTTTCTCTTCTGAGGAGAACGAAGGTTTTGTATCGCAAAACACATGAATTTTCTGCGAAAGGAGATTTATGTGTTTTGTTTTATCAAAATGTTACCACCTTAATCATTTTTCAACTAAAATGAAAGAAAATATAGGGTAGCCCGATAAAATTATTACAAAAACTTTTGGAGGTCTAAAAATAATCACTAATTTCGCATTATGTGATTAGAACATATTGTCAAACCAAAACAAACTTCCAAATGAAAAAACATAATTTTAATGCGGGACCTTCTATCCTGCCTCGCGAGGTAATCGAAAAGACAGCTCAGGCTATTCTTGACTTTAATGGCTCAGGACTTTCGTTGATGGAAATCAGTCACCGTGCTAAAGATTTCCAGCCCGTTGTTGACGAAGCGGTAGCTTTGTTTAAAGAACTTCTGAATATCCCGGAAGGTTATTCGGTATTGTTCTTGGGTGGAGGAGCAAGTCTGGAGTTCTGTATGGTTCCTTACAACTTCTTAGAAAAGAAAGCCGCCTACCTGAATACCGGTACTTGGGCAAAAAAAGCATTGAAAGAAGCAAAAGCTTTTGGAGAAGCCGTTGAAGTGGCTTCTTCTGAAAAGGATGGCTTTACCTATATACCTAAAGGTTTTGAAATTCCTTCGGATGTGGATTATTTCCATATCACCACAAATAATACGATTTATGGAACTGAATGGCATTGTGACCCGGATGTGCAGGTTCCGATGGTCGCCGATATGTCATCTGATATATTCTCGCGTCCTGTAGATGTTTCAAAATACATTTGTATTTATGGTGGCGCACAGAAGAACCTGGCTCCGGCGGGTGTGACTTTTGTGATTGTGAAAAATGAAGCTTTGGGCAAAGTTTCACGTCATATTCCTACCATGCTGAATTATCAGACTCATGTAGAGAAAGGTTCCATGTTTAATACTCCTCCGGTAGTGCCTATTTATGCAGCATTGCAAACATTGCGCTGGATTAAGGCTCAGGGAGGCGTGGAAGAGATGCAGCGCCGTGCCAAACAGCGTGCTGATATGCTTTACGCAGAGATCGACCGTAACAAATTGTTCCGTGGTACAGTGACTGATAAAGCCGACCGTTCTTATATGAACATCTGCTTCGTAATGGCTGATGAATATAAGGAACTGGAAGCTGATTTCTTGAAATTTGCAACCGAAAAAGGTATGGTAGGCATCAAGGGTCATCGTTCAGTGGGCGGTTTCCGTGCTTCATGCTATAATGCCATGCCGATAGAAAGTGTGCAGGCTCTGATTGATTGTATGCAGGAATTTGAAAAGAATCATTAAATCTTCCGTATTATGAAAATAGTAGTGGCTACCGAAAAACCGTTCGCCAAAGTGGCTGTTGACGGTATCCGAAAGGAAATAGTAGAGGCTGGTTATGAATTGGCACTGTTAGAAAAATATACCGAAAAGAAACAGTTATTGGAGGCTGTTAAAGATGCAGATGCTATTATTATCCGAAGTGATATTATAGATAAAGAAGTGTTTGATGCTGCTAAACAGCTGAAAATCGTGGTCCGTGCCGGAGCGGGATATGATAATGTGGATTTAGATGCTGCTACGGCTCATGGCGTGTGTGTGATGAATACGCCGGGACAAAACTCGAATGCTGTAGCAGAGCTGGTATTCGGCTTGATGGTGATGGCAGTGCGCAACTTCTATAACGGGAAAGCGGGTACTGAGCTTAAAGGAAAGAAACTGGGTATTCATGCGTATGGTAATGTGGGACGCAATGTGGCCCGTATTGCAAAAGGATTCGGCATGGAGGTATATGCTTATGATGCTTATTGTCCGGCTGATGTGATTCAGGCTGACGGAGTTACTCCAGCAACTTCGGCTCAGGCTTTATACGAAACTTGTGATATTGTTTCTTTGCATATCCCTGCTACAGCTGAAACTAAAAATTCAATTGATTATGAGCTGGTAAACCGATTGCCTCAAAATGGTATTCTGCTTAATACAGCCCGTAAGGAGGTTATTAATGAGGCCGATTTGCTGCGGTTGATGAATGATCGTCCGGATATTAAATATATTACTGATATCATGCCGGCTCATCATGAAGAATTTGCCGATCATTATCCCGGACGTTATTTTTCTACACCCAAGAAGATGGGGGCACAAACTGCTGAAGCCAATATTAACGCAGGTATTGCTGCTGCAAGACAAATTGTAGGCTTCCTGAAAGAGGGATGTGAAAAATTCCGTGTGAATAAGAAATAACTGTACTTACTTTTCTGTTACAGATAAATAGAGAACACAGAGGTAATACTCTGTGTTCCTCTTTTCATAAAGCGAGAAAAGACTTTAACCTTAAAGATAGTATTTTTATATGGCAAGAATAAAACCTTTTAAAGGGATACGTCCTCCGAAAGAATGGATAGAGCAAGTGGCTTCTCGTCCGTATGATGTGTTGAATTCAGAAGAAGCAAGGGCTGAGGCTGAAGGCAATGAAAAGTCATTATATCATATTATTAAACCGGAAATAGATTTCCCGGAGGGTACGGATGAACACGACCCTAAAGTATATGACAAGGCGGCTGAAAATTTCCGGAAATTTCAGGAGAAGGGATGGCTGGTGCAGGATGATAAGCCTTGCTATTACGTATATGCGCAGACCATGAACGGTAAAACTCAGTATGGCTTGGTGGTAGGTGCGTATGTTCCTGATTATATGAACGGGGTTATTAAGAAGCATGAACTGACTCGTCGCGACAAGGAAGAAGACCGGATGAAGCATGTGCGTGTGAACAATGCGAATATAGAACCGGTGTTTTTTGCTTATCCTGAAAACGAAGCGCTCGATGCGATTGTTGCCAAATATGTAGCTGATAAGCCGGAATATGATTTTATAGCTCCGGGCGATGGCTTTGGTCATACCTTCTGGGTGATTGACAAGGATGAGGATATTGCAGCAATTACGCAGCTGTTTGAAAGAATGCCTGCCTTGTATATTGCCGATGGACATCACCGAAGTGCCGCCGCTGCACTGGTCGGTGCAGAGAAGGCAAAAGAAAACCCGAATCATAAAGGAGATGAGGAATATAATTACTTTATGGCTGTTTGTTTCCCGGCAAATCAGCTGACTATCATCGATTATAATCGTGTGGTGAAAGATTTAAACGGATTGACTTCTGCTCAGTTCCTGGAGGCTGTTTCCCGTAACTTCGAGATAGAGGAAAAAGGGGAGAATCTGTATAAACCGGCAGCTCTTCATAATTTTTCTCTTTATCTGGATGGTAAGTGGTATAGTCTGACTGCGAAACCGGGTACTTATGATGATCATGATCCGATAGGGGTACTGGATGTGACTATTTCTTCGAATTTGATTCTGGATGAAATATTAGGGATCAAAGATTTGCGTTCGGACAAGCGCATTGATTTCGTAGGAGGTATCCGTGGGTTGGGAGAACTGAAAAAACGGGTAGACAGCGGTGAAATGAAGGTAGCATTGGCTTTGTATCCTGTTTCAATGAAGCAACTGATGGATATAGCCGATACAGGTAATATCATGCCGCCAAAGACTACGTGGTTTGAGCCTAAGCTTCGTTCGGGTTTAGTAATCCATAAATTGAGTTAAGCAAATCCTTTCATTCAAAAACGAAGATACGCGTTTCTGAAACTTGAAAAATATAGCCGGAAGCTGTGATTGCCCAAAGAGGTCTTCACGGTTTCCGGCTATTTCCTGTTGTCATTATGAAGATGCTGATAAAATTACTACCTTTGCATTTGTAAAAACAGAATGTTTAGGTGGTTTATACTCTGTCAGAGTATCTAATTTCATCGGTAAAAGCAAAAGTGATGGTGGAAGACTCTTATAAAACGATTGAAGGATTATCAGAATCCATTTATACGGAGAAGCGCAGTAAGTTTATTGCGATTGCATTGCCTGTGCGTACGCTTGAAGAAATCAAGACATATTTAGACGAATATCAAAAGAAATATTACGATGCCCGTCATGTTTGTTATGCCTATATGCTGGGGGCTGAGCGCAAGGATTTTCGTGCAAACGATAACGGAGAGCCTTCTGGAACTGCAGGAAAGCCTATCTTGGGACAAATCAATTCTAAAGAATTAACCGACGTGCTGGTGATTGTGGTGCGTTATTTTGGGGGAATCAAATTGGGCACCAGCGGACTGATTGTGGCATATCGCACTGCTGCGGCTCAGGCTTTGGAAGAAGCGGTTGTTATTGAAAAAACGGTGGATGCGGATGTAGAGATTGCTTTTGAATATCCGTTTATGAACAGTGTAATGCGTATTGTAAAAGAAGAATCCCCCGAAATACTGTCACAGTCGTATGATATGGATTGTGTGATGAGGCTGCGCATCCGTAAATCATTGATGGAGAAACTGAGAGCCCGTCTGGAAAAGGTAGAAACCTTGAGGTTTGTTGACGATGATTCTCTGTAATCTTGACAGACATTGTTGAGCCTGTCTTTTTGCTTGCTCTTTTGAAGAGCTGAATACTGTTATTTCCCGGCTTCAGAGCATTCGTTCGCTGCACTGAACAGAATACCCGATAAGTTTGTTTATATCTGTAAAGTTTATTATATTTGTAAATAACCTTAAAACGACTGTTTTATGAGGCGGTGTATTCTTTGGATGATGGGTGTGGCTGTATTACTTTTGGCAAGTTGCCAAAAGCAAACGGAGCAGGATGTACTTGGCGAAAAGCAAGGACAAAGCATACTTGAGGTTATAACGTCTGCTCTTGATTTATCTTTCCACAGAAAGGAACTGACATCCGAAGATATAACCGTTTCAAAAGCTTTATTGTTCGACCGCTATACTTTAGACGATGTTTATCCGTATGGTGATACGGTACGCTCATTCAAGTGGGACGCCATCCGCAAATGTCTGGCTTTTGTTGAAAACATGCAGGCAGAGGAAAAAAACTGGGGCGTCTTTCAAAATTATCAGAACCGAAACAGAGAAGCTCCTTTGGTGCGCAAGTATATACGTAATGCATACCGCCGGGTAGCGGATACCTTGGGGGTAGAGCGTTATCAGTCGGTTCCTTTATATCTTCCTAAAGATACAGTGACCCCAGAACGTTATGGAAGAGATGGTTTTCTGGCACATATCCTTGCAGCAGAGGGAAGTTTTTACCGTATTGCTCCGATTACAATGGAGGGAGAATGGCTGATTCCTCGGCGCTACTTGAAACAGCTGCCTGATTCAACTCAATTTCATCATGTAATTTTTGTAGACAGGAAAGATCAGAACATTGCTGTTCTGGAGCGTATGGAAGAAGGTAAATGGGAGGTAAGAAGCATGAATCCGGCAACCACCGGTCGCCATGCGCCCCCGTATGCACAGGAAACCCCGTTAGGTATGTTTTTGCTTCAGCAGAAAAAAGAAAAAATGCTGTTCCTGAAAGACGGCTCATCGGCACTCGGAGGATATGCGCCCTATGCCAGCCGTTTTACAAATGGAGCCTATATACATGGAGTTCCGGTGAATGTGCCGCGTACGGCTATGATTGAGTACAGCTGGTCGTTAGGAACGGTTCCCCGTTCACATATGTGCGTGCGGAATGCCACTTCGCATGCAAAGTTTATATTTGATAAGGCCCCGGTTGGGGAGACGCTGGTTGTTGTCATTGAATAGGTTGAAACATCTTTAATATATCTTAATAGATTTCTTCCAGTTCGTTCAAAATCAGTATATTTGCCGCCATTATCTAATTAGGCTTTTTTCATGCGGCAATTTATATTCTCCATCTTTTTCCTCTTATTACCGGGCTCTGTTTCTGTTACGGGTAAATCTGGAATGCCCGAAGTAAACCGCTCCATTAAGGTAGATGAAGCAACAAAGTTATATACCTCTATGAATCTGGAAGGCATTATAAGTAAAGAGGCTTTCTGTCAGGCTGTAACCGGATATTGGAAGATTACCGGCCGCAAGCGAGAGGTACTTACCGTGATTGACTTTTCAAAACCCTCTACAGAACAGCGTCTTTATGTATTTGACATGAAGCAACATAAGATGCTTTTTTCTTCAGTGGTTGCCCATGGGCGGAACAGTGGAAATAATTATGCTACTTCTTTCTCTAATGAATATGGCTCATATAAAAGTTCGTTAGGGTTTTATCTTACCGAAACTACCTATCAGGGTAAAAATGGTTATTCGCTTATCTTAAATGGTTTGGAAAAGGGTATCAATGATAAGGCCCGGATGCGTTCGATAGTAGTGCATGGGGCGGATTATGCTGATCCTTCGGTTGCAAGGTGCGGTGGACGCTTAGGGCGAAGCTTGGGGTGTCCGGCTCTTCCTCCGGCTCTCTCCCGTCCTATTATTGATGCAATCAAGGGAGGAAGTGTGATGTATATTTACGCCGCGACAGCCGATTATCTGGCTCACAGCTCAATCTTGCATTCAAGTGATTCTTTACAACTGAAGCGCTTATAAGACTTAAATAAAATATAGAAGAGCCGTATCAAGCTTAGCTGTGTGAGGTGTTGATACGGCTCTTTACTTATGGAACAGGCATTTCTGTAAGCATCTTATCTGTTCTTTCCCGTAAATCTTTATACTAACTGATATTCATCTGTGTAATATAAGAACGGGAATGCATTTTGCTGGTATTCGAATAATTCTTCAGGCTGGAAGAAACGGGCTACTTCAGTAGCTGCAGTTTTGGGAGAATCGGAAGTATGAATGATGTTTTCCTGTGAACTCATACTGAAGTCACCCCGGATGGTACCCGGAATGGCCACTCGTCCGTTTGTGGCTCCCGTCATGGAGCGGACTACTTGAATGGCATCTACTCCTTCATAGCAACAGACAATGACAGGTGAAGCCATCATAGAAGCCTTTACACGTGCAAAAAATGGGCGTTCTGCTAAATGTGCATAATGTTCATTTAATATTTCTTCAGTAAGCTGCATCATTTTCATGCCTGCGAGGCGCAGACCTTTGCGTTCGAAACGGCTGGTTATTTCTCCGATAAGCCCACGCTGTACTGCGCTGGGTTTTAAAATAACTAAAGTTTTTTCAAGACTCATAGTGTGTATTATTATAAGGTTTATACAAAAGTATCTTTAATTCACCGCCAAATATAGACTTTATTTTTATATACAGCAAGTAAAGCCTCTGTTTTTCTGAAGTTGCAAGCCTTAAATGGTGACCTTTTGTTTATGATCTCTTTTTAAAGCTCATGTTTCTGTCAGATATCTTAATAAAAATAAAAAACGTTTTATTATTGTTTTTTATTTTTATTTTTGCTTTTAAACTAAAACAATAGTTCGTTAAAAATTCGCCAAGCCTAAGCGGCTCTGGCAGTAAATA
>CAUBDX010000021.1 GCA_958434805.1 uncultured Phocaeicola sp. | reverse complement strand
GACAAGCCCATTGGCAGAATTAAGTATGCACTAAATTAATTCCGCCAACAGGTTATAATAAGTGTCTATCAGTTTACTAGCTTCCTCATAGCCGACACAACATTCAGGAATAGAGGTAACATAATACAATGCAGCATCATACTCATGCATAGAAGCACTTTTTTGCGCTTTTACCAATATTTGCCTGTAATTACTATTATACCAAGAGATAATTTTTTCTTTCCCTTCGCGTATAAATTCTTGTATTTTCACGTTATTGCCATTTATTGCACGGAAAGCATTGATATATGCCCGGTTAATATTAGTACCTACTCCTTTTGCATCCACAGTGAGAGTAGAAAATACTTTCTGCCCTACTGCATCGCCTATATACAAAGTCAATTGAACAGTAAGCGCTGTACTGACAGGAGGACCGGACAATGTTTCCTTATATAAAGTATTGGTCTTAGCTGTGATAAAGAATGGTGTAAAATTGGAATTGGCAACACTCCCCTGACCGGCCACTGCCGCAGCTAAACGATTTCCTAAAATCTCTTGTACCTGGGATGGAAGTTCCTCTTTCTGGGCAGCTTTAGCTATGGTAAGGCTTATCTCACAATCCTGTGCTGCCACAGACATGACACAACATGCGCACCAAGCGGCAAATATCATATTCCTTATTTTCATATCTTTTCTATTTTTCTCCGATAACCAATTCAGCTTTACCTAACCCTTTCGTCATTACTTTGCAGGTAAGATTGGCTTTCTGATTGAGATATTTGCGCAAATCATTTGCAAAGCTTCTTGTATCTCTAGCCATTCCATTTTCACGATAAAGCGGAATGCGTACCTGCTCAAAAAGCATCATATTCTCAGTTGCATCAGTTAAACTAAAACGATGAGCCACCGTATTCTGCGCCACCCAATCTTCTATGATTTCCTGTAGTTCATCCCCCCCAAATTCACTTTCCAAATTAACGCCGCTCCCATTATCAAACACACGGACTTCTAATGCCACTTCACGGCCATTAGCCATCAAATCATCAAAATGTTTCTGTAATTGACTTACGAAAGCATCCATCTTGTCTACTACCGCTTCTTCCAACAATACTGCCACTTCAGCAGCCATAGAAGGTTCTCCCGTACCTTGCGTCGCTGCGACCTGCTTATTAGTGTAGGCATCCAAGCCTCGCAAAGTATAAGTAACAGAACGTTTGGGACCCATTGTATTAATATTCCAAACTACTTCAATCAGAATATCAGCTTTAGCTCTATTCATTAACCGATCCAAAGGAGACTCTGCCAGTGAAGCTCCCGAAGTAGAACTGGTAGTCATCTCATGTTCCGCCGAACTCTGCTCTATGGAACGAATAGAAGATGCCATATCCTTCAACGGAAAATCTTTTTCAGCCATCAATTCACCTATTTTCGTTATGACATTCACCAAGTTCAAATCATTATCCAATGCCTTTTTATAATCCGGAATTTCAGTAATAGTGCCTTGATTGTTATATTTTTGTGTATAACCATTATGGGTACACCACACATTAGCGGGAACAACCATAATGGTGGGTTTTTTAGCCTGCCCATACACTCCGGTGTGTATAAGTGCTACAAGAAATAAAATAGCATATAATTTTTTCATGTTTTTCTGTCTTTATGGTTTTAAAATTTTATCTTCTATCAGTTTCTGCTGTAATTGAGAACGAAGCACACGCACCGTAGTGGAATAAGAAATTTGGGTTTTATTAGAAGCCTTCGTGTTAGAATTTGTTTTCTTATCTTCCATACTTACATACTTCAGATATTCCCCTCCGTCTCTAAAAAAGTCGTTAAAATAAGATGCATACCGTTCCTGTGCATTCACTTCTGTTATCAAAGGGCGCACACTACATTCACGACTACCGGCAACAACACCTTTGAACAAGACATCTCTTACTGCATTTTTCTTTGCCTGCTCTATAGCATCTGTACGATTTTTCCCTCTGCCCCAGGCGCGAAGTGTTTCCGACCCATCCAGTTCTACTCCCAAACATTCACTCTCAAAGGAATGATAGGAAGAAACACTTTTTTTGCTGCTGCATCCGGCAAGGATAAGTAAAAGCAGACATCCCAATTTCCACGTATAAAACAGATGTTTCATAATTTTTTCTTCTTTAAAATTCATAGTCTAATTTCAATGATACAAGTTACCATTATTCAGATTAATCACATCACGAGCCTGCCGGGCAAAAGCAGACAATAATCCGTCAGCCAGTATCAGAAAAGTAACAATCAACCTCTTATACATAAGCTAAAATCCATTATTTAGTCCTTTAATAACTCCGGCTGATACCAGCTCTTGATAGAGGGCGTCTTTCGCAACGGAAACCACTGCTGAAATTCGATACTGCTTTCCCATCTTCACCACTGAAAGATTCTCTCCTACCATATTGGCAAAATTCATGTAAGAACCTCCTTTTTGGAAAAAGACATCAAAATAATCCTGATGTTGCTGTTCTACCACCATACTTCCTGCCAAAGGTTTCTGCCGGGTGCGTGAAGTCTGGCTGGAAAATCCTTTAAAAAGCACCCCATGAACTGCACACTTCTTGATCACATCGGCATCCAATTTACTTTTCTTCTGGATTACTGTCACTTTTACCAAATAAGTACCTTGTGCACCTACTCCTTCTCCCTCTATCTCATATTTTAAAGGGGCATCATCTGCGTGCGCTCCAATACAGATGAATACAAAAAGAACCGTCATAATGATTCTACCGACAAATTTCACATTCATTACTCTCATAATTCTATTCTTTAATTATATATTATTGTTCACACCCTTCTTTACCGGCAAACTGCAAATATTCATCCTTCACTTTCCGATAATACTCTCCCATCAATTCGCCCGTATTCTTCTGAATCTTTTCTTCAAGATCTTCTAACACATATTTCAAAAAACCACAATGATTACTACCTCCTGCTATAGCAGTAGCTGTAGACCCACCAAGGGCATCTACCTCATCCATAGAAACTCCCAGATTAATTCCGGATGAAGGCTTATTTTGATTCCTGCTTTCATCTTTAAAAGAATTAGAGTTTGTAGATTCCAAATCATTATGCACACTTGCAATGTAACCAATCGTATTCAACGTTCTTTTCTTCTTGTCCTTTTTGGCTTGCTTCAGCGCTAACGCTACTTCTCCATTATCCGGATCCAATTCTGCCGCTATCTTCAGATGCTCCATTCCTTTAGAATAAATGCCATCAGTCACTTGCCCTTTTCCCATATAATAGTGGGCCATGGCATAGTCCGGAATCAAATCTGTCAATAAATTAAACATACCCCAAGCACCTGCCACTCCCTTTTTTTCTTCTTTCAAAAAGGATTCTGTCACATCCTCTGCAAAGCCATCAGAGAGTTGTCCCTTCGTATCTATCCAACCGAGTACGGAATTCAGCCAAACAGGTGCTTTGCCATCCACAAAACTACCTATATAATCAATCCTTCCCGGTAGTAATAAAGCACCTTGACTATTATATAGCCCCATTGCAAGACTTTTGGCAATCCAGACCTTTGCCGATACATCATAATATACCCATTGATAAACACAAGGCAATATAGTACGCCCATATATATCCAAAGCCCCCCATTTATCCTGCTTGCAAGCAAGAACAAATCCATCTTCTGCTATTATAAGCTCCTCATATTCTGTAGGAATTACAGTTTGTCCTCCCACTACAAGGCCCATTTTACCATTATCTTCCCTTATTCTGAGAGAATCGGTTATAACTTCTGCTCCAGGATTATTAATTTTTTCATTGACCTCTCTGCTACATTCAGCGATTTTATCAAGCAAATCATCAAAATCACCGTTCCCTTTCGCATTTTTCACTTCTTCTTGTTTCTGGCGATATACCTTATTGGATATAGGAACGCTTATCATTGCTTCTTCTAGAATATATTTACATGGAACAACGATTTCTCCCCTTAAATTAATAGCCCCGAACTTACCCTCTTGCTTGATTGTAGCCAACATGTTATCTCTAAAATTATCAGCGTAATCAAATTGAGGTTCAATGACAAATTCTCCTTTTTTATTTATAAAGCCAAACTTGCCATTCTTCTTTACCGCAGACAGTCCTAAATTAAATCCATGAATATCATCTGCATTTTCAAACTGCGGTTTAATTATAAAACGGTTGTGTATGTCTATAAAACCTACTTTTCCTCCTAAAACTACTCCTGCCAACTTTTCTGTAAATCTCTTGGTCACCCCTTCATATTGTGGAGAAATCAACCAATTTATCTCATAATCCTGATTTACTAAAGCCGCATCCCATCCACCAAACATAGAATTACCCCTATATTTTGAATTTTCCCACCATCCTTTATTTTCGGTCTGCTCATATCCCCATTTCTTTGTTACAGCATTTTGGCGCGCCTTCTGTGCATAAAAACTAAAAGGTATAGCACAGCATAATAAAAACAATATTACTTTTTTTACTTCATTCATATACATGTCTTTTTTTAACCTTATGCGGCTTCAAAGAAAAACAATTAACGTCATTTTACAAATTCACAAAACCAAGAGAAAGTATCAAACAGCCTAACAAGCATACTATTCTATCTAAATTAACGACTATATAGCCTCATTTCCATATACCGCAAAGGGAAAATTAAGCACTAAAAACAAAAAAAGCAGCAATCTCACGACTCCTGCTTTTCCACTGTGACTTAAAATCACTTTCTATAAACTTGTATTTTCAACGTCATCAATAGATTCACTACAACAAATAAAACCTATCCTGCAATTCTTTTCTGAACTTCTTGGAAACCTGAAGTTCCGTAATATTCTCAAACGGGGGAAACATGACGCAGCGGTTCTCCTTAATCATCATCAGATAATTGATATTAATGATATACGACTGATGGATCTGGACGAAGCAGGAGTCATATCCCTTGATATGATCGGCCGTAGTATTTTTCTTCAGCAGCAAAGGCAGCTGGTTGTTCAGCACCACTTCCCACAGTTTCCGGTCGGAGTTATAACGGAAAAAACCGATGTCAATGGAGCGCAGAATGCGCAAGTCATTGATGGGTGTGGATATCATAAAAGTATGCTCGCCGGCCGAATACACACGCGGAGGGATAACCAAAGATGCGGCTGCCGACTCTTCCGCCTTTTTCATGAAGCGGTCAATGATCCCTTCCAGCTCCTTCTTGTCTATAGGCTTCAGCAAGTAGTCGAAAGCTGCTCCACGAATAGCATAAATCATGTACTTATCATAAGCTGTATAGAACACAATCTGCATATTCCAAGTGATTGCCCCCCTTAGCTGTTCCAGCAGTTCCATGCCCTTCATGTCCGGCAATTCCACGTCCAGAAACAGCAAGTCCGGATGAACTTTTTCCAGCAGTTTCCGGCCATTCGCACCGTTACGTGCCATCCCGTCTATAGACAGCCTGTTATATTTCTTCAACTCCAGACAAAGATTGTCCGCAGAGAACTCATCATCATCAATTATTACGACCCTGTATAGTTTATCCATAGTAAACAATCCTGCTTTAGTTATTAACGGAACAAAAGTATTAAAACATGTTTTAACGCACAAACCCGACACTCCGGTTATGGAACTATAGCGACCGTTTCGGACACTATCCTAGCAAAAATAACAACTAAACCATCTTTTTCAAATTATAATCATAGCCTTGGGGCAGGAAGACAGCAAACTCGCAACCGGTTTCTCCGTCTTCCAGCTGCACATTGGTTATGGATATGTCGATATGCTTTTTATTGTTGGCGTTCAACAACTGTATGGTTTGAAGAATCACTTTTATACCGGTGCCTGTACCATGGTTGGCACTGTTTATCCGGTAACCTCCCCCATTGTCACGCACCTTGACGCAGATTCCCTCCCCGGTCTTCTTGATATCAATCCACAGTCTTTTCATCCCCTCTTTGTCCTTCAGGGCATGCTTGATGGCATTTTCTATCGGAATCTGTATCATCATGGAAGGAAGTATTTCTTGGTCAAGATGGATGGCAGCATCTATGGATGTGGACAGTATAAAGCTATCTCCCAATGCTTCACGTTCCAGGTTGATAAACGTATTGACAAAGTCCAGTTCCTCGGCCATGGTAACGCACAGCTGTTCGGTCAGTTCCAGGTTGCGCCGCATCAGCTTTACCAACCCACGCATATTTCCGGCCTGCTCATCGGTGTAGTTTCCCATCTCACGGTTCAGAATGTTAAAAATGAAATGGGGGGAAACCCGGTTACGGATATTCTCCATACGCAAAGTGGCAATCATATTCTGACTTTTCATTTGCAGCAGGAAACGCTGTCTCTTGTTGTACATGTAAACAAAAACAACGAGCCCCAAAATACAGATGCAGGCAAACATCCACAGGTAAAGCGTCTGATTCAGCGCCAGTACTTCATTCTCTTTTTGCTGGATAAAAATTTTCTGCTTCATCAGCGTGGTGTCCTGACTGTATTTCAGATCAATTTCAGCTGTACGCATTTTAATACGCTCATTACGTGTAGAATCATCAATACGCTGATTTTCCATTTGATAATAATAGGCTTGTTTGAAATCCCCCACCTCTTCAAAATAATGTTGCAGGTAACGGTTACGGATATGCTGCATATTCGGTTCCACATAATCAGGCTGTATAGCCTCAGACATACGTTTACGTGCTAAAGACAAATTATTCTGCTTCAAGGCAAGTTCAATCAATTGGGTATCCAAATAATAGAGAGCCGTCTGATTTTCGATAGAACGAAAAAAATCACTGCAAAGGTTTAAATAGTATGCGGCAGAATCAACCTGATTCATCAATAGAAAAGTTTCTCCCAAATTCATTTCAGTCAGATGTTCCTCAAAAATCATATCCGGATAAGAACGAGCTAACAATAATGATTTTCTGAAAAATTCCAAAGCATTAGGATAATCAGCACGAAAATAATAAGAATTACCACGATTATTTAAATAAATATGTTTCTCAAATGGAAGCATCTTATCATATTGCCGGGCAGCCAGTTCATAGTAATGATCACAAGACGTAAAATCACGAAGTTCCATATAAACCTGTGCCAATCCGTAATAAACAGGAAAACGTTTTTCTTCAGGAATCTTCAATGAATCACAGTAAGACAAAGCTTTACGATACCACATCGCGCCTTTATCATAATGACCGGTACGGACAAAAGCATCAGCCAAATTAATAGAAATATCATGAAGCATATCTCTGTTACTACCCTTCAAACGATAATCAAATGCTTTTTGAAAACATACCACTGAAGAATCTGTCAACCCTTGACGAGCACATACATTACCCCGCATATTGTAAATCTCAGCATACAAATCATTAATTAACGATGACGGTTCAGCTCCTTCGCAAAATACTTCCGCTCTATCCATGCTAAGTTTAGCCGAATCCATCTCGGATTTAAACATATATGCTTTTGCCAAAAGAACAAGATAATGGTAATACGCCACACTATCTGTGGCAACCGACATTTGCCTGGCAGTCCGGGTACATACATAACTAGGATTTTTTGACAATGAATCAATTATAAAATCATAATACTGCATATAGATATCCATTTGGGTCTTTTTATAAGTTCCGGAACTTGTACAAGATACTCCCCATATACAAAATAATACACTATACCATAAAAATTTAAATATCAAATGTATGTTCTCCATCTTATCCTCCTTCATAGCTTATTGACAAACATAAGCAAAAATAAACACAACCATATACTTTTATTAAAATTTATTTGACCCAAACAGCCTTTTAGATAAAATTTACACAAAGATGAAGATTCACTTTGTCATGTCATGAAACATCCCTACCTTTGAAAAAAGAATTTATAAACGAAGAAACATGGAAACACTATCTAATTCTATCCTGACTGTACAAATAGCCGAGCATGGTGCCGAGCTTCAAAGTATCAAAAAGGATGGCAAAGAATATCTTTGGCAGGGCGACGCTAAATTTTGGGGACGGCGTTCACCTGTCCTTTTCCCTATAGTAGGACGTGTGTGGAACAATAAATACCGTCATGCCGGAAATACTTATGAAATAGGACAACACGGTTTTGCACGTGATATGGACTTCAAACTAACCTATAAAGAAGACAAAGGAGCTGTATATTGGTTGGAAAGCACTCCTGATACATTGGGCAAGTTTCCTTTTCCCTTCCGCCTGCTGGTGGGATATTTATTGGAAGAAAATAAAATCACCGTAAAATGGCGTGTAGAAAATCTGGGAGCCATGGATATGTATTTCCAGATTGGAGCACACCCAGCTTTCTATTTCCCCGAGTTCGATGCTGCTACAAAGGATCGTGGCTTCTTTGTTTTTGACCGAAAGTCTGACTTAGAATATATCATGCCAACCGAAAAGGGGTGCGTATCACCAGAACGTCATGTACTAAAATTAAACAAAGAAGGGCTGATGCCAATTGATATTCATACTTTTGATTGTGACACTTATATTTTTGACAATAAACAACTGAAAAAAATAACCTTACTGGATAAAAAGAAAAAGCCCCATATCAGTTTGGAATTTAATTCTCCATTGGTAGCTTTGTGGTCTCCTACCAAGACACATCCCGATTGCCCATTTGTTTGCATTGAACCATGGTATGGAAGTTGCGATTCTGTAGGGTATTCGGGCGAATTAAAGGACCGTGAATGGATACAGAAATTGGAACCAAAAGAAACGTTTGATGTAGAATATAAAATCATTATAGAGTAATCAAAAATAACGGGGTATGCACGATGAGTCACACCCCGTCTTTTTTGCTTACCGACTTCCCAAATACAAAAATATCATACCAATAAGTACCAGTGCCAAATCCACAGCCTTGCTTTTAAGATTCTTCTCACGGAATACCATTGCACCAAATAGAAAAGAAACAAGCACACTGCCACGCCTTACCATAGATACTATGGAAATCATTGAACCATCCAAGCTTAAGGCATAGAAATAAACAAAATCAGCTGCCGACAGAAAAATAGATATCAGAATAATACACCAATGCCAATGAAACGGAGTGGTAGATTTGCGCTTCGGCCACCATAACAACATCAAAACACCTCCCATCATAAACAATTGATAGATATTATACCATGACTGTACAATCATTCTATCCAGTCCGATACCTCCTTGATCGACAGGCGCCATGAGATACTTGTCATAAAGCCCGCTGACCGCTCCCAACACAGCTGCCATTACCACATAATAAATCCATTTATTATGTTTGAAATCTATTCCCTCTTTCTTTCCGCTGCGGCTCAGCATAAAAAAAGAGAAGACAGCCATCAGCACACCAATCCATTGGTAAAAATTCAATCGCTCACCAAAGACCACTAAAGCTCCCACCAACACCATCACCGGACGAGTAGCGTTTATAGGTCCCACAATTGTGATAGGCAGATTCTTCATCCCAAAATATCCCAATATCCACGACGAAAGGACAATAACAGATTTCAACACTACATAACGATGCACCTCCCACCCTGCAACAGGCACATAAAAAATAGAATCCTCCAATATTCCCGGCCTCCACACTGACAATACAATAAAAGGAAGAAATATCAAACTAGAGAACAACGTATTCAGAAATAATACCGGAATAACCGCATTGTCCTTCAACGACTGTTTCTTAAATACATCATAGAATCCCAGCAATGCAGCCGAGAGAAATGCCAGAAGTAACCACATCATATCTTTTACCTTATTTAAAACAGAAGGCAAAGTTACAACAAAAAATAAACAAAGAAGTGTAGATTTTGATATAAATGGCACGGAAATAAAAGAAAAGGGGGATAGAGAAATACATCTCCACCACCCCTTCTTTTATTTATGAATATTCTCTCAGACTTTCGCCCGATGCTTATACTCGATTAAATTCCCAGTGATTTTCTTACGGCTTCCACCTTTTCCTCAGCAGCTGCATTAGCGGCATCGAAACATTTGTGGCAACCCATTTCACCTTTTACTTCCACATAGAATTTGATTTTAGGTTCTGTTCCTGACGGGCGAACTGAAATCTTAGTTCCATCTTCCGTAAAATATTGCAATACGTTACTAGCCTCCGGCATATCTATTTCTGTTATATTCCCGTTACCATCAGTCACCTTCAAAGTTTTAAAGTCCTTGACAAGAACAACCTTAGAACCGCCTATTTCTCTCGGAGGATTAGAACGGAAGTTTTCCATCATTGCCTTAATCTCTTCTGCCCCGCTCTTTCCTGGTTTCACAACATTCACAGTAGTTTCTTTTGAGAAACCATACTCCACATAAATATCAAGCAAAACTTCGAACAAGGTCTTGCCCTGGTCTTTTGCCCAAGCACAAATCTCCGCCAACAATGTACAAGCAGAAACAGCATCTTTATCACGGACAAAGTCTTCGGCCAGGAATCCGTAGCTTTCTTCACCACCTCCGATGTATTGCTGTTTGCCTTCACGCAAACGGATTTCACGTGCAATCCACTTGAATCCGGTATAGCAATCCAACATTTCGATGTGATTCTTGTCTGCGACAGATTTAATCAGTTCCGTAGTAACGATAGTCTTCACAATGAAATCATCATCCTTCATCTTACCCATCGCAATACGGTTCTTTATTATATAATACAAGAACAGCAAACAGGTTTGGTTACCATTGATCAGCACCCATTCTCCTTTGTCATTTTTACAAGCCATACCTACGCGGTCAGCATCCGGATCGCTAGCCATTACAATGTCAGCGTCTATTTTCTTAGCCAAATCAATAGCCATAGACAAAGCCTCGGCATTTTCCGGATTCGGAGAGACAACAGTCGGAAAATCGCCACTCTTCACCATTTGTTCAGGCACGGTATGTACATTTTCAAATCCCCATTGCTTCAATGCACGCGGAATCAACATCATACCTGTACCATGAATCGGAGTATACACAATTTTCAAATCCTTCTGACGCTTGATCACTTCAGGATCAATAGAAATTGTTTTCACTTTATTCAAATAGACGCTGTCTACCTCTTCGCCCACAATCTGAATCAGATCCTTGTTACCTTCAAACTTGATGTCGGTAGCCGATGAAATCTTGTTCACCTCATCAATGATACCCTTATCGTGCAGAGCCAATACTTGTGCACCATCATCCCAATAAGCCTTGTAACCATTGTATTCTCTCGGATTATGAGAGGCAGTAATATTGATACCGCTCTGGCAACCGAAATGACGGATAGCAAATGACATTTCAGGAGTAGGACGCATATCTTCAAACAAATATACTTTAATACCGTTCGCAGAAAAGATATTGGCAGAAATTTCCGCAAACAAACGGCTGTTGTTACGGCAATCATGACCTACCACAACAGATATCTGATCGAGATCTTTAAAATTTTTATTTAGATAATTGGACAAACCTTGAGTAGCAGCACCTACCGTATAAATATTCATACGGTTACTGCCCACGCCCATAATACCACGCAAACCACCTGTCCCAAACTCCAAATCTTTATAAAATGCTTCAATCAAATCAGTCTTATCGGGATTCGCCAACATTTTCTTAATTTCAGCCTGTGTTTCGGCATCATAAGCAGGTGTTAACCATTTCTCTGCTTTCTCTGTCACTTGCTTTATCAATTCTTCATTTTCCATAATTTTTTGTTATTTATAAGGTTTATAATTACATCCGATTTTTACGTCTTGACAAATGTAAAAGAATTAAATTAAAAATCCTAGAAATTTGAAAGAAGAAAATTAGAGATATAAAGGATTATCCCCCTAAAATAATCTGTCATAAAAAAGCAGAAGACCATACAAGGTAAAAAAACACTACTATATAACAGTCGGGAAAGCTCCCAGGCATCCTGAATACAATCTAAAAAACTATCTTATTATGCACAGGAGCAGGATCATAACCTGCCCCTCCACTAATTAATCAGACTTTCAGAACATACAAAAATATATCCTATTTCATCTTATAGCGTTCACCGGTGGCCTTTACCAGTTCTTCCAAAAATTCTTTGGGATACCCCGGACGTACCAAAGGAGCGCAATGACCGGTTTCAGGACGAAGTATGGTTCCATCTTTTGCCATCTTTTTCACAGCACCGTCATTATACTTCACAATCAAAAATTCGCCCAATTTCTTCCAGCTGTCTATTGCCGATTCGGCTGTCATGCAACTATAGTTAGTCAAGAACTCTTTTGCCTTTACAGGATCTTTCTCATATAAGCTCATGGCAGAAGATTCAATGCCAGCCTGTGCATTCGCATAAGTATCTTCCAAATTATTTTGAACGGCACGCATATCATCAATCATCAGGCTATAACGTGGACGAATCATATCGGCCACCCAATTATAAATCCAAAATGCAGAGTCCCATGAAAAAGTTACACAGTCGGCTTCTTTACTGCTATAACAGTCAGGAATACGATCCGAACAACAATATACAGGAGCAAACACTGTCATATTAGCATCATCTGTTCCAAACCATAATACTCCCCCTATTGCATCGGGCAGGTTAGCACGCATCTGTGCCACAAAAGTGAAAGCCGTTTGCTGAGTCGAAATGGGACGTTCATTGAAATATTCCTGATCTCCTACTTTAAAACTCAAGGGAGACAGACGATAAGGAGTTTTAAACGGACCGGCACCGGGATCATTAGTTATATCCAGTGGAGTACCCTCATAGTGATCGCGCATAGCCGCTTGTACATCACGTACTGAAAGTTTACGGGAAGGCTTGATATAAAGAGGCATCGGTTCTTTGCTGTCCCCCTGAATATAAGGAAGATAGGTATCTCCCACCGACTTGTTGAACATATTATAGAAACTCCATACACGCGCTTCACAGAACCGTACACCACCAAAATCTAAAGGATTATATGCCGCCGAGAAACTGAAATCTTTATTCATACCGTCAAAATAACCTTTTTCACGAGCGAAAGAAATCACATCCGGAGAGTAAAGACAATTATCCTTGTCATTCATATTGAACTGATGAATCCGGCTCTGATTAGCATGTGCGGCAATACAATCATCCGGTATACGGACTGCTACCCATACAGCACCTTTCACACCGGGACCCTTACCGATCATCTCCAAAATCCAGACTTCATTGGGATCAGCGATACTGAATGATTCGCCACTGCTATAATAACCATATTCTTTTACTAAATCCGTCATTACCTGTATGGCTTCTTTAGCTGTACGAGAACGCTGGAGAGCTACATAAATCAAACTTCCATAATCCATAATACCGGTAGAATCAACCAATTCCTCCCGTCCACCAAAAGTAGTTTCACCTATGGTTACCTGAAATTCATTCATATTACCTACCACATTATAGGTTTGACGCGCTTCTTTTATTTGCCCTAAATATTTGCCCGAATCCCAATCATAGATATCACGCATGGCTCCTTTTTCATGCATACCGGCAGGATAGTGATACAACTCGCCAAACATTCCGTATGAATCAGCGGAATAAGAAACGATAACAGAACCATCAACCGAGGCTCCCTTACCTACAATCAAGTTAGTGCATGCCAAACTCTCTGTTATTGCCGCCAATAGAAAGGCAGCACCTAAAATCAGTTTATTCTTCATTAATATATAACTTTTTAATTGTGTATAATACTTATTTTACCATCAAAATTCATATTCCTCTTTTGTTTCGTTTCCACAATAATCTGTCACCACCAATTCCAATTTATGGGCGACTCCTTTTTTTAACCGTTCAGGATGCTTCATCCACAATTTCGCATTTTTGGAACTGAAACCGAATAAGGCAAATTCGCCGTCTATCTTCACCTTATAATCCTTAATACCCGTTTCCGCATCTCCTATTTTGAACTGAACCTTACCTGTCTTCCATTGTGCCTTATTTAATGGGGTCACTCGTGGAGACAAAGTATCTATAGCTACGGTATAGGTTCCCAGTTCACGGATGGAAGTCTTCATCCAACCATTTTCATAAATTCCTCCTGCTGAACCTTTCCTTTTTCCCCACTTACGGGCCACATAATATTTCGACGTATCCTCTACAGGAAGATGGCGTACCCCGATCATCAACGTGCACCCAGCCTGCAAAGCTACTGGCTCATCGTGCAACTGGTACTCGTAAGATATTGCAGCTGTATCTTTAACCACATGACAGTTCAGTGCCACATCCTCATACAACATTCCTCGGGGGATAACCAGTTCCATACCCGGTTCCTGAACCACATTACCTTTATTCCATGCCAAATAATGTTTTACCTGCGGATGATATTCCTCTATCGGCTGCCTACGGCCACGCACAATGAAACGATAAGTCGACTTATTCCCGTATAAATCAGCTAATTCATAACGAAAATGATAATCACGTTCTTCATCAATCGTAACCACCCCTCCTTCATCATTGGCTTGTAACATGCGCAAACTATTTCCGGGAAGAATCTGTGAGCGCATCACCCAATTATGCCTCTTTACATTCTCCTCATAGTCTGTCCAGGCATTAATCATCCGGTTCTCTTCGGGCAAAACGCCATCCACCGTACTGCGAAAAACTTCTGTCGTATCCACATAGAGTACCACGGAACGCACACCATAATTATTATGTGTGCCATCCATATAGTCGTATGCCTTAATGCCAGCGGCTATTTTCCCCCAAGCAGAAACCGGTTGTCCCAAAGAAGCAACAGATATGGATTTTTTTCTTTGTGAGCCTTCCACAACTCCAGCGCCCCGCTGCGGATAAAGCATAATCATTGACGCACGTGGCGGAGTAGTGTCTTTAATTTTATCGGTATAGAACTGTAAGGGATCTATCAATTCACCAGTATCCGTACGGCGTATCTCCATATGCAGATGCGGTCCGAAAGAATACCCTTCATTACCGCTTAAAGCAATGATTTCTCCAGCTTTGAAACTGACCTGATGAGGCTCGAATTTCAAATCCACAGCAAAAGTTTCATGCCGATATTGATATTCCTCCACCACTTTTGCCACTGCAGAAGCAAATTTCAACACATGTCCATATACTGAAGTATATCCATTGGGATGCGTAATAAAAATAGCCTGCCCATATCCTCCGGGAGTAACCAGTACACGGCTCACATATCCGTCGGCAATGCAATGAATAGGTTTTCCCACCTCTCCCTGGGTTTTAAAATCCACTCCTCCATGAAAGTGGTTAGAACGCAGTTCACCGAAATTACCGCTCAGAATAAGCGGAAAATCAAAAGGAGGACGGAATACAGGAGCAGCCGGTTCTTCCTGTGCCCGTACAGCAAGAACACTGCCCAAAGCTGCTATGATTATATAATTTCGTAAAGTCATTTTCTTTATTTTATGGAGAACTCATCACAAAAATTTTGAATCTCTCCGCAAACTTACAAATAAAAAACAGAATATCCCTTAAAACAATGTTGCTAAACATACATTTATTACGAAAAAAACATATCCAGACAAAACCTACTTTTCTGACATTTTGTTATCTTTGAGGCAGTCAAACCCCTTAAATGTGACAATTATGATAGTAGGAATTCCTAAAGAAATCAAAAACAACGAGAATCGTGTATCATTAACCCCTGCAGGAGCACACGAGTTGGTACAGAGAGGTCACACGGTGTATATACAACACACCGCAGGTATAAACAGCGGATTTTCCGATGAAGAGTATGAGAAAGTCGGAGCGCGTATCCTTCCTACTATAGAAGATGTGTACGCCATTGCCGAGATGATTATAAAAGTCAAGGAACCCATCGAATGTGAATATAACCTGGTACGTAAGGGCCAACTGGTATTTACATACTTCCATTTTGCCTGTGACAAAGAATTAACGGAGGCAATGATGCGTAGTGGTTCAGTATGCCTAGCTTACGAAACTGTAACAGACAAACAAGGCGGACTGCCTCTGCTGATTCCCATGAGTGAAGTGGCAGGACGAATGTCCACTCAGGAAGGAGCACGTTTTTTGGAGAAGCCTCAAGGAGGACGTGGCATCTTGCTAGGTGGAGTTCCCGGTGTCAAGCCAGCCAAAGTGCTGGTATTAGGCGGCGGCATTGTAGGAACCAATGCAGCTTTAATGGCTGCAGGATTAGGGGCTGATGTCACAATCTGTGATATTTCATTACCCCGCCTGCGTCAGTTGAGTGAGTTCATGCCTAAAAATGTAAAAACATTATTCTCGTCCAGCCACAATATAGAAAAAGAACTGCCAACAACTGATTTGATAATCGGTGCAGTTCTTATCCCCGGTGCAAAGGCTCCCCACCTCATAACACGCCCTATGCTGAAACTGATGAAAAAGGGTACTGTACTGGTAGATGTGGCCATTGACCAAGGAGGATGTTTTGAGACGTCCCATCCTACAACTCATGCCGAACCTATTTACGAAGTAGACGGTATCATCCATTACTGTGTGGCCAATATTCCGGGAGCTGTACCATGTACTTCAACCTTGGCATTAACCAATGCTACACTGCCATACGCCATCAGATTGGCAGATCTTGGTTGGAAAAAAGCTTGCGAAAACGATCCTGGACTAAAAAACGGCTTGAATATTGTCAACGGAAAGATTGTGTTTCCGGCCGTGGCAGAGGCCTTTGGCTGGAAGATTTAATAAAGTATGGATCCTAATGGAAAAAAGGAAGGCCTTTTTAGAAGGTCTTCCTTTTTTACGATATAATACTTATAAGGATTATCATCTCATGATTTTTCAAGCACTTCCTCCAAGGATTCTTCCTGCTGTTTTTTCCCTGTCCGACTTACAATCCAAATGCTGACTTCGTAAAGCAAATACATGGGCACAGACACCATCATCAATGTAAAGACATCTGACGTAGGAGTGATAACAGCTCCAACTATCAGAATAATAACAATAGCATGACGACGATACCGCTTCATAAAATCAGCCGTAAGAAATCCCAGTTTGGCAAAAAGCCAACAAAGAACAGGAATCTCGAAAACAATCCCCATCATCAGGCTCATCATCATCAATGTATCCATATACGAAGACAAAGTAATCGTGTTCTCCACTTCCATACTGACCTGATAGGTAGCAAGAAAACGGAAAGTAAGAGGGAAAATCAAAAAATAATTCAAAAGAACTCCCATCATAAAAAGAAAATAGCCCCACCCTACAATCCGGGTAGAATATTTCTTTTCATTCTCGTATAAAGCCGGCGAAACAAAACGGAACAACTGATAAATAACATAAGGAGATGCCAGCAAAAAACCCGTATAAAAAGACACGCTCATATGAGTAATGAATTGAGCCGCCAATTGGGTATTGATCATTTTCACATAAAACACTTCCGGACATAATGAAGGCATAGCCATGAAATCAGCTATCCGGCAAAAAAAACGATAAATAATGAAATCAGCATTCTTAGGCGCTAGAACAATAGCAAAAAGCTCATCCTTAAACAAGAATGCTACCAACATTAGAAATACCACAGCCACTGCAATACGGAACAAGACATGGCGCAGTTCTTCCAGATGATCCCAAAAAGTCAGTATCTTCTGCTGTTGTTCCATCATTTGTCACTCTTTCGTTTCCCCTTTCTTATCTTTTCCATCTATATCATCCTCCACCCCGTTCATCCCTTCCTTAAAACTCTTAACCCCTTTGCCCAACCCCTTCATCAGTTCGGGTATCTTCTTCCCACCAAAGAATAAAAGAACAATCAATGCAATGAATAATATTTCCTGCATTCCTAATCCTAAAAATAATAATGTGCCTGTCATTTTATCTATTAACTATTAAATGATTTATCAAAAAACAAAGTCATCCATTTACCGGGATCTCCATCCATGACAGCTACCAGAACATAGCCAGCGCCACCATTTTCAGGCTGTTTCACAATTTGCAGCATAACATCAAATGTTTACAACTTATCTTTTTGCAATAGCTTTCAACAAAGCATAGCCACCAAAAATCTGGAGCAACATGCCCGGAATTCCAATCCGGAAATCCTGTGCCGCCAAATAGAAATCACCGACAAGAGCCCATTCTATCAAGGTACCCACCACCTGATATGCCATAACAGTCCCCAGCAATGCAGGAATCGTAATCTTACGGAAACGATCTGCCATATATCCCGCCACCAACGCCAACAATACCGACTTTACCAATATAGCCGGAAGTATGGTCACAGAAGGCATTCCAAACAAGAAGCTATTGACAAGCGGAGAAAGAACAGCCGTCAACATCCCCACTTTGAATCCATATTTATAAGCACCTATTAATGTGAAGAAATAAATGGGTAACATAGCAGGTCCACCCAAATGCACCAAATGACAAAGTTGCGGCAATACCACATTACCTACAATAAACACGAATGCAAATAAATAAGTATTTGCGTTTGTGTAATTTAACGAATAGAGTTTTGTTGTTGATTCCATGAATACTAACCTTTCATTTAATTTCTGCAAATATAATCATTTCATAAAGCAAGCTCAATCTTTTTTTTCCCTTTTCTTGTTTATATTATCAAATATTCTTCTATCTTCGCAATAGATTGATAAAATTACAACTATGAAATATTATAAATTCATCTATTTTTTAGCCTTCGTCCTTGGAATGTCAACATGGGCACAGGCACAAAGTACTCCTTGTACCGGAAATGCATATAGCACAAACGCAGACTTCTTCCGTGCCTCAGCATCAGCTCAGAGCGGTGATGCCACTGCCTCCAAAAAGAAGGCGGTCATTGCAGCCCGTACTGCAATAACCAGCCAGATCAAAGCAAAGGCGGAAATGGCTGCCAAGTCTCAAAAAAAATTCGGTAATGCAGAGTGGGAACAGTTCTCAGATCTGATCCATATGGCTACCCAGCAAGAGGCTGCTAACTTAAAAGTAGTCTGTGAAAACAGCCGGCAGAGCGGTGGTAAATATAAAACAGACGTTGTGGTAGAATTGCCTAAAGCAGGAGTTCTGTCCACAATCATCAACCAAATAAAAAGTGATGATAAATTAAAAGGACTTTTTGAAGAAAGCCAGTTTAAGCAAGCGTTTTAAAGCCACTTGAATCCATCAGAGGAGTCAATGCAGTTTAAAAGGAAAAACCTATTACATCAACCTAATCTTGACAGATTTATGGAAAAGTTGTACGATTACCTTCCCCAGCAATTGGTTACTTTCATTCTGGTGACCTTGTTCTCTTTACTCATCGGTTTATCCCAACGGAGAATCAGCCTGAAACGAGAGGGGGAAACTACGCTTTTCGGCACAGACCGGACTTTTACTTTTATCGGCATTTTGGGATATCTCCTCTATATACTTGATCCTAAGGAAATGCATTTATTTATGGGAGGCGGAATAATTTTAGGTATGTTACTGGGCATCAATTATTATGTCAAGCAATCCCAGTTCCACGTGTTTGGAGTGACAACAATCATCATCGCCCTTATCACCTATTGTATGGCTCCTATCATAAGTACACAACCTTCCTGGTTTTACGTGATGATGGTAGTCACCGTGCTTCTTTTCACAGAAATGAAACACACCTTCACAGAACTTGTACAACGGATGCAGAATGATGAAATGATCACACTGGCAAAATTTCTGGCTATCAGCGGTATCATTTTGCCCATGCTACCCAAGGAACCTCTCATACCGGGTATCAATCTCACTCCATACACCATTTGGCTGGCTACTGTAGTCGTATCGGGTATCTCCTATTTGTCCTACCTGCTGAAGCAATATGTTTTCCGCGAATCAGGCACTTTGGTTTCGGGCATTATCGGTGGTCTGTATAGCAGCACCGCTACCATTTCCATCCTTGCCCGCAAATGCAAACGGGTACAAGCGCATGAAATACCGGAATATGTATCTGCCATGATGCTTGCTGTCAGCATGATGTTCTTACGTTTCATGATTTTGATCCTTATATTCAGCACTTCCATCTTTCTGAATATTTACCCCTATCTGCTCATCATGTCTGCAACCGCCGCCGGCATCGGCATATTCATCCATAAAAAGCATACTATAAAAGGCGAGCGCGAAGTTATTGAAGAAACGGAAACGGAAAGTAATCCACTGGAATTCAAAGTCGCTCTGATCTTTGCTTTATTATTTGTAGTATTTACATTTCTGACTCACTATACATTGGTTTATGCAGGAACAGGAGGTTTGAGTATTCTCTCCATTGCAACAGGATTAAGTGATATCACTCCTTTCATACTAAACCTGTTACAAGGCGGAAATATTCCGGCAACCATTGTAGGGGCCTGTATCATGCAAGCTATCATCAGCAACATCGTAGTGAATATGTTCTATGCCATATTTTTTTCCTCCCGCAGAAAAGAAATGCTACCTTATGTATGGAAAGGATTCCTCACTGTCATTGGAGTAAACGCTGTACTATTATTCATCTATTACTTCTAAATTATATTCTCATAAAAAAACATGCGGATAACAGGATTTTTCAGACAATCCATATCATCCGCATACTTTTTAATATTCTAATAAATCCCTATCAGAAAAGTAGAATATAAGCCAATGAACTAAGACTGATCACCGCCCAAAGAGCAACACCTTGAATCAGAGGTTTCATACCTACTTGCTTCAATACATCCATAGACAAGGAAGCTCCAATAAAGAACATGGTAATAATCAATCCTTTACGTGCCAGTCCGGAAACAGCCTGCCCGAATTGAGGCACACCATCCAGCACATAAGTATTCAGAACAATAGCCACAACAAAATAAAGGATAAACCAAGGAATGCTTACTTTCTTACCGCTTCCCTTGAAAATAAAAGAAGTAGCGAATGCCAAAGGAATAATCCAAAGTGCACGGGTCAGTTTGATTGTTGTCGCCACTTTCAACGCCTCTTCACCGTATGCCGCACCTGCTCCCACCACAGAACTCGTATCATGAATAGCAATAGCTGCCCAAGTACCAAACTGTTGTTGATCTAACCCAAACATATGGCCTAACACCGGAAAAATAAACAAAGCGATGGCATTCAATACAAAGATAGTAGCCAAAGCCACAGACATCTCACTATCTTTAGCTTTCAATACAGGACCCACAGCAGCAATAGCGCTTCCCCCACAAATTGCAGTACCCGAACTGATAAGATAAGCCGTATCACGATCTACCTTCAAAAGTTTATGCCCTATAAACATACCTATAATCATTGTACCGATTACAGAAATGATCGTGAATTCCATTCCTTCCTTACCGGAAGCCAGAGAAGCCTGAAGATTCATACCGAACCCCAATCCCACTACAGAATATTGCAACAAATATTTAGAAACCTTTTTATTGAACTTAGGATAGGCCTGTCCGCAAACTAATGCAAATATCAACCCCAGAAATAAAGATACGGGGGGAGTGACCCACTGGGAAAATGAAGCCAATACCGGAATATAGTCCATCAACAAAAAGACCGTTAACGTGGAAAGCAAACCTACATAAATAGTTTTGCTGTTTTGCTGTAAAGCTGTTACTGAAATCATATATTTTACTTTTTAACATTATTTCTCCATTTCGGGATGCAAAGGTAATATATGTTTCAAAAACAATCTAATCGTTTTTAATTATAAGTTATAACTTTTCCTTATAATGATTGGCAAATTGCATGAACAGAGCCGGGAGCCCTGTATCCTGCCCTTGCAATTGGACAAAATCAAATTCACGAAACATCACCAGGTCTTTTATATCCAATACTTTAAACTTCCCTGAATACAGTTCTTTATTAATAGACCGGATAGACAAAATCCCCATGCACTCACTATTTTCCAGAAATAATTTAATGCTCTCTGTACTTCCCAGGTGCATACGGATAGTAAGGTCCGATAACTTTATGTTGTGTTTATGCAAAGCGGTAATCAATACATCCAATGTTCCCGAACCTCTTTCACGAAGCACAAGAGGAACTTCTTTCAATTCATCCAAAGTTATCTCATCATAATCCATCCACTTACTATGAGTATGGACGATAGCCACCAGCTCATCTTGCAGAAAAGGAGTATATTTCAAATTAGGTTGCCGGGTATTTCCCTCTACCAGTGCCAAATCTATACGATGTTCCTGCAATGCCTTTTCCACCTCAGAGGAGTTCCCGCTGAAAAGTGATAAAGACACTTGCGGAAACTTCTCGATAAAGCGGGCCAGCAAAGGGGGAAGCACATATTGGGCAATTGTAGTACTGGCTCCCAAGCGCAACTCACCGGTATGCTCATTACGTAATAAGTTCATCTCGTACTCCAAGCGTCCGTAATCTTCCAAAATTTTCTCACAATGCTCCAACAACAACCTGCCTGCATCAGTCAGCAAGATCTTGTTCCCCATTCGCTCAAAAAGGCGTGTCTGGTACATCGTTTCCAATTCCTGAATATGCTTGGTTATAGCCGGCTGACTGATAAACAGCTCTTGCGAAGCCTTTGTAAAGCTGAGGTTTTTCGCAACACTACTGAATACTCTTAACCTGAAATCAGACATGTTTTTTAATGATTATAGTTCGTCTGCTTTAATTCCTAACGACTGTAAAACAGCGAATCCAAACATCTCCCACTGATAAGCGACTTCACTGGTTGGAGGATTCATACCGAATACCGTCATTTTTTCTTTTCCGTCCACCTTATTTAATATAGCAGGAACTTTATCTCCATATTCTTCTTCGGCAGGGACAATAATCACCCGTTTCACCTCTTTTGCATCAACCACCACTCTCAAAGACTCCAGAAACAACTCTTCGCGACTAGCCATATCCGATGGTTCGAAAGAATAAAGTGCAAACTCTCCCAACTGGCTTTTGAAAGCCACGTTATTTAATTCCTTTTCCAAATCCGACGGCTGAAAAGCATCCATTTTCTTACTTTCCTCGTCATAAATAAATAATACCTGAACTGCATTCTCCCCCAAGGGTATTCCACTATCCAGTGACAGACATTCCAACAACACCGGTAAATCCGCTTTCGGCAACTTACGGCCCACCACGTCACCAAAATGTTTGGATAAATCACCCGCCACCCTGTCTACATAGGCTACATCCACCAGAATTACAGTATCTGCAAACTTTATTTCATTTGTCATCTCGTTTTCATTTTATGATTTCGATGCTAAGATAGCAATTATCATCTGCTTGCAAAAAGAGTTATCTGCCTTTTTGTGTACAATTCGGACTTTTTTTCATTTAAAAGCCGGAGAGCCTGCCATTTTGTCTTCTTATTTTACTTCATTAGCTTTCTTTTTCTTTTTGGCAAACTATTTGACGATTATCAAATGAAATCGCAAAAGCCACTGAACAAAGCAGTGACAGTTACGTTTTCAATAGGTATTTGAATAATATTTAGAAAGGAGATACAATATGAATTTTAACAACTTCACAATTAAATCACAGGAGGCAGTGCAACAAGCGGTGAACGTAACTCAAGCCCGCGGACAGCAAGCTATCGAGCCTGTGCATCTGTTGGCCGGAGTACTGAAAGTAGGTGAAAACGTCACCAACTTCATTTTCCAGAAATTGGGAATGAACGCCCAGCAGATCGCATTGGTCATCGACAAGCAAATTGACTCACTGCCTAAGGTTTCGGGAGGAGAACCTTACCTTAGCCGTGAAAGCAACGAGATATTACAAAGAGCCGTACAGTATTCCAAAGAGATGGGTGACGAATTCGTTTCACTGGAAGCTATTATCCTGGCCTTGTTGAATGTAAAGAGTACTGTCGCTACCATATTGAAAGACGCGGGAATGACAGACAAAGAGCTGCGCTCCGCCATAGCAGAACTACGTAAAGGTGAAAAAGTAACTTCACAATCCAGTGAAGACACTTATCAATCCTTAAGCAAATATGCCATTAATTTGAATGAGGCTGCCCGCAGCGGAAAACTTGATCCGGTTATCGGGCGTGATGAAGAAATACGTAGGGTATTACAAATATTAAGCCGCCGTACCAAGAATAATCCGATTTTAATCGGTGAGCCGGGTACCGGTAAGACCGCCATTGTTGAAGGCTTGGCACACCGTATCATCCGAGGTGATGTACCCGACAACTTGAAGAACAAACAAATCTTCTCATTGGATATGGGCGCACTGGTTGCCGGAGCCAAATACAAAGGTGAATTTGAAGAACGTCTGAAATCTGTTGTCAATGAAGTAATCAAAGCCGAAGGCAGCATCATCCTGTTTATCGATGAAATCCATACCTTGGTCGGAGCCGGTAAAGGTGAAGGTGCCATGGATGCCGCCAATATATTAAAACCCGCCTTGGCCCGTGGTGAGCTCCGCAGCATCGGAGCCACTACTTTGGACGAATATCAGAAGTACTTCGAAAAGGACAAGGCATTGGAACGCCGGTTCCAAACCGTTATGGTAGCCGAACCGGACACGCTGAGCACCATCTCCATTCTCCGTGGGTTAAAAGAACGTTACGAAAACCATCACAAGGTACGTATCAAAGATGAAGCCATCATTGCCGCTGTAGAATTGAGTAACCGTTACATTACCGAACGTTTCCTTCCGGACAAGGCTATTGACCTGATGGATGAAGCTGCTGCCAAATTGCGTATGGAACGTGATTCCGTGCCTGAAGAACTGGATGAAATCTCACGTCACCTGAAACAACTGGAAATTGAACGTGAGGCCATCAAACGTGAAAAAGACGAGCCGAAATTACAACAACTGAATAAAGAGATTGCCGAACTGAAAGAACAGGAAACCTCTTACAAAGCCAAATGGCAGAGTGAAAAGGAACTGGTCAACAAGATTCAGCAAAACAAGCAGGAAATAGAACAATTGAAATTCGAAGCCGAGAAAGCGGAACGTGAGGGAGATTACGGTAAAGTAGCCGAAATCCGTTATGGGAAATTACAGGCTTTAGAGAACGAGATCAAGGATATTCAAGAAGACCTGAAACACAAGCAGGGTGACAGTGCCATGATAAAGGAAGAAGTTACCGCTGAGGACATTGCCGATGTTGTTTCACGGTGGACAGGGATACCGGTCAACAAGATGCTGCAAAGCGAACGTGACAAATTGCTTCATCTGGAGCAAGAATTACATTTGCGTGTGGTAGGTCAGGATGAAGCCATAGCAGCCGTATCCGATGCCGTACGCCGTAGCCGTGCCGGATTACAGGATCCGAAACGTCCGATAGGTTCATTCATCTTCCTGGGTACTACCGGTGTAGGTAAGACAGAACTTGCCAAAGCATTGGCCGACTACCTGTTTGATGACGAGAGTCTGATGACGCGTATCGACATGAGCGAATATCAGGAGAAACACTCTGTATCCCGTCTGATCGGAGCGCCTCCCGGATACGTAGGTTACGATGAAGGCGGTCAGTTGACAGAAGCCGTCCGACGCAAACCATACTCTGTGGTATTGTTTGATGAAATAGAAAAAGCACATCCCGATGTGTTCAATATTCTGCTGCAAGTTTTGGATGACGGACGTCTGACTGACAACAAGGGACGTACGGTAAACTTCAAGAATACAATTATCATCATGACTTCCAATCTGGGCAGCGCATACATTCAAAGCCAGTTCGAAAAGATTAATGACGAGAATCGCGAAGTGGTGATTGAAGAGACGAAGAAAGAGGTTATGTCCATGTTGAAAAAAACGATACGGCCGGAGTTTCTGAACCGTATAGATGAAACAATCATGTTCTTGCCTTTGAACAGAGAAGAGATAGAACAGATTGTGATGTTACAAATCAACGGTATCAAGAATATGCTGGCCGGCAACGGCATTACTTTGGAAATGACCGATGAGGCCGTCCGTTTCATTGCCAGCACAGGCTATGATCCCGAATTCGGCGCCCGTCCCGTGAAACGTGCCATCCAACGCTATTTGCTGAATGATTTGTCCAAAAAGCTATTGTCACAGGAAGTGGACCGAAGCAAACCGATTATCGTAGAAACAGCGGGTGACGGATTAAAATTCCGCAACTAGAATGTTACAAACAACCAGTAAAGATAAGGCCTTATCTTTACTGAGCAAAAGGGGTGTTCATCATGCACCCCTTTTTTCGTTAACTATAGCCCTCTATCTGCAATATTTTGAATATTTCCTTAACCAATATGTTTCCAATAGCTAAAAAACGGCAATAAGCTCATAAAACAGTTTAATCAGCCATCTCTACTTCCTTTTTTCATTTTTGTATAAGAAAAAGAAAACTGAAATACGGCAAGATTCAGAACAGTCTGTGTAGACTGGTATATTTTTTATTAACTCCATTTTTAATCATAAGAATTTCTCCAATCTATTCTTATTCGGCGGAAAAGGAGACAACGGGCATCATTATTTTTTCTTATTCTTTGAAAACCAATTATTTGGCACGCAATACAAAAAAGACTACTTTTGTAACCCTAACGATTTGAACACATGGATGAAACGACATATAAAATTTTGATGGGAACTTCAGCTTTCATAGTAGCGATGCTGGGAAGCATGCTAGCAACTACAACGATACCGCCGGAATGCGGATTAGAAAAGTTACGGAAGGCCCGTAATATCCTTGTGCCCTCTTATTTCGTACTCGCCCTTCTCAGTCTGGTATGCTGCTTTACGGGTTATGACCATCGTATTGAACCTGCCAGTACACTTTTCGTTGCATCGTTTCAGGCTTTTCTTTTTACCATATCCATGTTGGTTTTCATACGTCCGGGTGAAGTCAGATGGAGCATAGTGTTCCGACAGGCCGGAGGCATTGCAGCGGCAGGCATTATCCTGTTTGTCGCCTTGTTTTGTTTTATAGACTATTATTTGTGGTTCTTTTATACGGGCATCGCCGCTTATATTATCCAGTTAACTATCTATACCCGAAAATTCACGCAAGCTTACCGCAAGACGGTACAAGAGGTAGAGGACTATTATGATGAGGACGAAGAGAATCGTCTGGCATGGGTAAAGACCGGATTTTATAGTGCACTGGCTATTGGGATCATGGCTATACCCATTTTATTTTTTACCGACTGGTACAAATTCTTTGTTCCACTGTATGTGCTTTATTACAGCTTCATGGTGATGTGGTTCGTCAACTACTATCGCAGGATGAAATTTGCGATTCCGGTCATTGCGGCTGTTCCACCCGAAACAAAGATTTATGCACATCCGATGGAAACAGACATGGGCGAAACAGACAAGTCCGTAAAAGAGAACAAGGAAAAGTCAAAAACTGTTTTTCAAGAAAAAGAGCGGCTATTAAAAGAAAGATTACAAAAATATGTAGATGAGAAAGCATACTGTGAGAAGGATATCCCTTCCGGTATCGTGGTAGATTCTTTCGGAGTGTCCCAATCATTCTTCCGGCAATATATGAAAGACCATTACGGAATGGATTTCCGTCCGTGGCGCAAGGAGCTTCGTTTGCGCGAAGCAGCCCGTCTGTTTGCCGAAAATCCCGGATATACGATAGAAGAAGTATGTGAAATGGTAGGATACAACAATAGCGGTAATTTCAACAGAGATTTCAAAAAAATGATGGAAATGACTCCCAAAAGTTACTGTAAACAAATCTACTTAAAGAACACTGATGCGGAAATCGAAACATCCTCCTGACATCTTTGCCTTCCAAATCATCTTTCCCACATCCAGCGCATCAGATTACCGGTGAATGATGTGCCTGTTTTTTCTGAATGTCCTCAACTGCCACACTGTTTTTCGTACTTGGATAAAATTGTCTTTCGCTAATTAAACATTGTCTTTCGTTAGTTTTCCTGCTTTTCAGCATATAAAGAATTGTCTTTCATTGACTTGAACGAAAGACAATTGATTTTATTTGCAATCATTTACTTACATGTTATATTTTTGTGCAACACAAAAGCTTCTTCAGCAACCCGTTTTTTTCTCTTTCTGCACGAAAAACAGCCGCAAGGCATCCTATATAAAAAACACTAATATACCATACTGATATGAATGCATGGAAAACTATGCTTGTATACACACTACTGGCTATGGTTGCCGCACCGATGTTTGCGCCGGCAACAAACAAAGCTCCGCAAATGGTATTCCATTTTGTGGAGGAAAATAATATGTTCAAGGTGAAAACGGCAGAAAACGCAAAACAGGACGAACTGACCCTAACTGGCCTTCAAAAGCTGTCCGAAACAGCAGCCGCGTCCCAAGAAAAGACATCCAAGCCAATACACAGACGCCGGGTGGGGAACCGATGACCACCGCACCTGCATTTACCCGTGACGGAAACTGCGTGACAGCAGATGCCCGCAACAACACTCCGGCAGGTACAGCAACCATCACCGATTGGCAGGTACAGGAAGTGGTGAATATAACCATCAAGTAACAAATTTAAAATGACAAATAGTATGATGAAAACAAATTATCTGTTTATCGGCATGGCAGCCCTGATGATAGCCGCATGTAGCAATAATGAAAATGAACCGCAAGTGGATGACGGACGTATAGCCGTTTCCTTTGCCGGAGAAATCACGCTTCCCCGCGCCACGACCGACACATGGGAGGCAAACGACGGTATCGGTATCTATATGCTGGAACACGGAATGAAGACAGTGACGGACGACGCCACCAACCGCAAGTATGTGACCACCGCCGGAGATGGAAAGTTTACACCTGCCGGAACAGAACAGACCATTTACTTTCCTTTGAATGCGGATGAGAAGGTGGACTTCATTGCTTACTACCCGCAAACCGACCTGACGGACGATATATATAAGGTGGATGTGAGCGACCAAAAGGCCCCTGCCGACATCGACCTGCTGCGGAGCGACAACGCCACGGGAAAGGACAAAAGTACCAATACTGTCGATTTGAAGTTCTTCCACCGCCTAAGCCGTGTGGAAGTAGAGTTGACCGCCGGTGAAGGCGTGAGTGATGCGGAACTGGCAGGCATGGGCATCACGCTGAGCAAACAGCCCGTAGCAGCAGACTTCAACGTGTTGCAGAACACGCTGACTGCCGGGCAGGACCTCGCCACCCTTACGTTGAACACGGCCGCCGATGGCAAGACCGCCTCCGCCATCATCCTGCCGCAAGAGGGTGCAAGCGGAAGGAATTTGAAACTAACCCTGACGGGCGGCACTGTATTGACATGGCCGGTGGAAGCCGAGCGTACCTTCGAGCAAGGCAAGAAAACTGTTTTCACCATTACGCTGAAACGCACACCTGTAGGTACGGAAGTGGAAGTGAATGCCACGATCCAACCGTGGGACACGCAAGGCACAGTGTCGGGTAATTTGGAAATCTGATTTTGACAAACAACAAAAACTCATGATATGAAAGCAACAAGATACTTATTCACCTTTTTGGTGCTGGCCATGCTGGCACTGACGGCTTGCCACAACGACGACCTGCCGGGCGGCAACACCCTGCCCGAAGGCGCGGTACACATCACCGCCGACATCGAGGGAGTGCAGACACGCGCGCCGCAGCTCGATGCCGACGGCGCAGGCTCATTCGAGCCTGCCGATGAATGGGGCATGTACACTTTTACCGGAGATGCCACATCCCCGGCATACAGTAACCAAAACATCGCTTACCGGGCCGGCAACAGCAATCCGCTCTATTGGAAAGACCTGAGTGAAACGGAAGCGGTCACTTTCTCCGCCCACTACCCACGCATCACGAACACCATGCCAGACATTGACGATCCGGCGGCATACCTATATATGCCCCAAGCGTGGAACCACACGGACGACCTGCTCCACGCCACCGCCACCGCAAGCAAGGGCAAAACGGTGGCACTGACATTCAAGCATCTGATGCACCGGCTCGTCATCAACCTAGCAGCGGGCGATGGCATGACCGGCACGAACTTGTCTTCCGCCCTAATAAACTCCGTGGCAAAGAATGGCGCGCCAACGATGTTTGCCAGCGTGGAGGTGAACCTGCTGACCGGCGTGGTGAACTACGACCGGGTAGATGGCAGTGTAATCCTCAGTAACGAAGGTGGCGCCAATGCCGACTGGAAAGTAGCACCGCAAGACCTCACCGCAGGTGCGGAATGGCTCAGAATAACCGTAGGCGAGGATGTGTGGTACTATCATGTACCTGCCGACCTGAACACTGCCGAACCCGGCAACCAAACCCGCCTCGAAAGCGGCAAGCGGCTCACCCTCAACCTCAAGCTGAAGAAAAAATCCGGCACGGGCGACACTGAAGTGGAACTCACCGGCAGCAACATCTCCGGCTGGGACACGCAGCCGGAGATTACGGATGAAGTGGTGATAGGCGGCGGTACTTCCGGCATCACCACCTACGACGCCCTGCACGAAGCCCTGCAGACGGGCGGCGGCTCGGCCGACGCCCCTACGCTCATTACGCTGGGCAGCGACATCACGATACCCGCAGGAGGTAGTAGTAGCAGCCGCACATACATAAACGGCAGCGGCTACTTCAAGATAGACGGCGGCGGCCACACCCTCGCTTGGGAAGCGGGCAGCTATTACTTCCTCGGAAATGCCAATACCGACGCTGATGCCGTCTATATCGAACTCACCAATATCAAGTTGGTTCAAGCTCCAAACTCATATTCTGCCGTGGTAGGTGTTTGTAACGGCAGGATTACGCTGGGCGGGAACGTGATATTGGACGGCAACGGTAATATGCCTGTGATTGTGGTTTCCGACGAGAAAGCAGCATTGGAACTGGGTGACGGCTGCGAATTGTCTTACGCGGCAGGCAGTTCGGGCTGTGCAAAAGTCATGGAGGGCGCCACCCTCGTGCTGAACGGGGGAAAGACCGCCGACGGGGCTTACATAAATCTAAACTGCATTCTGCCCGTTTCCAACCCCCTTATCTCCGTTCCGAAAGCCCTCACGGATGATGTGCACCTCAAGCTCTACTTGGTCGACATAATCTCCATCGCCGGGGGAACCGGCGGTTACCAACTGACGCAGGCGGACTGCGATCATTTGATAGTGAATCCAGAGTCAATGGTCAGCCTCTATGGAGGGCAGTCGATGAAATACGACGGCAACTTCGAGATTTACCTCGACCCGGCGGATCATCAAATCAAGCTGTGCCCGAAAGGTTTCCCACCCCCCACCTCCGGCGACATCGACATGACCTCCATGACCGCCGACGAAGCACAGCTAACTATCCGGGCCGCCCTCGCCGCAGGCTACACCGAAATCAAGCTGACGGGCGAACTTTCCAAGACAGGAATGGGCGATGGTCAGTTGGGTGCATTTGCCTATAATACGAAAATCACGAAATGCGACCTCAGCGGAGTGACGGGCTGGGGAACATCGGCAACACTGCCCGGCAGCGCCTTTGCAGGTTGCACTGCTTTGCAGGAGGTGGTGTTGCCCGGTGATGTGCAGGTAATCGGAGAATATGCTTTTTTCAATTGCACTGCGCTGACTACGGTGAATCTTCCGCAGCTCACCCGGATTGATCAATACGCATTTCAGGTATGCACTTCATTGGCGGAACTCACGCTGGATAATGTGGAAGCGATAGATTTGGCTGCTTTCTACGGATGCACGAGCCTCGAAACGCTCAAACTGCCGGCATGTACCCGGTTCGGCAATTATATCGTAACGGGCTGTAGCAGCCTCACCCGGATAGAAGCCGCAGCAGCCGGAGATTTCGTTAATATAGATGATGATACCAGCAATATAGGGAACACCAGCGTTTTTCAGAACAGAGCCGCTCATTCCGGAGCGAACGCATTCGACCCCGCCAATTGCGACCTCGTGCTGAACGCCGACAAAAAGCCCGATGGCACGGCCCTCCCCAAAGTCCACAACGGCAACGAATGGGCTGGGAAGAAAGGCAGCGGCTACCTCATGCAATGGAAGAGCATCAGCTTTGCGCAGCAGCCATAATCCGCACCTTTCCCGAAGCTGAACTTCGAGTCGGTCGAAGTTCAGCTTCGGCACCGCCAAAGTTCAACTTCGGGAACTTCAACCACAATCCATAAAAACAACGTAATTTAACAAACGCAACGATATGAAAATAATAAAAAAGAATATATGCCTTATCGCCATCCTGTCGGGTGTGGTCGGATTATCGGCCTGCTCGCAGGACGATGCACTGACTCCCGATAGCGGCACGGACAACGGCAACACCATCCGCTTCACTACCGCTATCGCCGGCTTCACGGGCAGCGATGCCGCCGCCGACCCCGCCACACGCGCCACCATCAACGACGACGGTAAGGGCAGCTTCAACAACGGTGACAAAACGGAGATATTCATCGCCCATGAGGACCGCCCCGAATCCGCTATGATATATCCCGCTATCTTCCGCAACGGCACATGGGAAGCCGACAACCTGACGTGGGAAGGATTCGGCAACAGCGCCGAGCTCAATTTCTTTGCCTTTTTCCCGGCACGCACCTACATGGAAACAATCCAAGAACTCACCCTGCCCACCGACCAGAGCACCGAGGAGCAATACGCCGCCACCGACCTGCTTCATGCCTCCTCCCTCCACCGTGTGGAAAGCGACGGTGCCGTTCCCCTCGACTTCCGCCACGTAATGTACCGCCTCACGGTCAGCCTCAGCCTTTCCGCCACGCCCGGCACGTTGACGCAGGAGGATGTGAATAACGCCACGATCGTGATAAAGAATATGCGTTCCACGGGTACTATAGGCTATGACGGCAAGGTGACTACCCACAGGACACTCTCCGACTTCACCCCTCTGAAATCCACTGACGGTGACGGCAACCGCTTCCGCGCCATCCTCTTCCCTCAGCCCGTCGTCAGCGACACCCCGTGGATAGAAATCACCGTGAGCGGTCAAATAATCACCTATGCCATCCCTGACGGACTGACCGAGCTGCGTGGCGGAGAGGAGCAGGTGGTGAACCTTGCGCTGACCAACAGCAGAACGAATTGAAACACTCCGGTGATCTGAAAAGGAAATATCGATCAAAACGATACCTATATGAAAGTAAAATGTTACAAAGGGTTGAAAGGCTGTGACACCGAGACTATCGAAGTTGAAAAATCTGCCATATTGAAAAACATAAGAAACTTATTCATCCGAAAAGAGTTCATTGAACTGGATAATCGTAAAAAAAGATAACCTACTGTTTTATTATCAAACATATACTGAAACTTCATACCTGTATGATATGTATCACTTGTAAGATATATAATCTTTCACCTGTAACATTACTAATCTTACAACCCACACATTAGTAACGTGTCGCCCCACACGTTACTAACCTTCCGACATGCAGGTTACTAACCTTTCAAACGTCCTGTTCTTTTCTGAAAAGAACAAGGTCTTTAAAAAAAAGAACAAGACGTTTTCATTGAAAGAACAAGAGCTTTTTAAAATTTGACCTGTTGTTTTTTTCCATAACGGTATCTACATGCCGAAACGCCTTATTTTTCCTTCAGATCTTTCAGCCCCTCCGCAAACACCCTGCCCGTCGGCATTCCGGCTGAAGGATATACCTCACGAAATGTTTCAGCCGGAAAATATCCTTCAGAACAACCACTCCTCCGAAAATAAAACCGGCTGAAACATTTCCACTTGGCTGAAGGATTCCATAACCTCAATTCTTCAGCCGAAACGCCGACGGGCAGGGTGTTTGCGGAGAGGCTGAAAGATCTGAAGGATTTTTTAGGATATTCTCTACAGGGCATTATAAACGACCGTATCCCACTGAAAAAGGTAATATATGTTCATAGACAAAGTATGTGTACTTCATCGGTGAAGTAACACCACTTACTTCGCCGATGAAGTACACATACTTTTTTTACCAATAATGCCGGTAAACAAAAAGCCCGTCAAGCAGTTTACAATCTACTTGACAGGCCTTTCCCCTTCGCTTTATTTCAATTATTCAGCAGCAGCTTCCACTTTGTCAGCAGAATCTGCCGGAGCTTCTACAAATTCAGTAATACCATTGTTTACCAAAATATTGTACCATGAAATCAGTTTCTTGATATCTCCGTTATGGACACGGTCACGATCATAATTTGGCAAAACTTCTGCAAAATAAGCATGCAACTCATCGGCTGATGCTTTTTTATAATTGATAGAAGCAACCGCTCCATTCTCTTTCTTCTTTACCGCTTCCAGCACTTCGCTCAAAGGCACTTCTTCTGCATCTGTGTACATAGCAATATCCGCCAATGAGATAACTTTGTCATGAGCATAAGCAGGAACTCTTTTCTTAGCCGCGTCAACTGTTTCTACAATCAACATGTTCTTTCCTTGAGAAATCAATTTATATAATCCCGGTTTGCCCGCGATTGATAAAATGGTCTTTAACATACTATTCTATTTTATATTTATGGTTTGAGGAAGCAAAAGTACAATTCACCAATGAAACTCCCAAATTTATAGTATGAATTTTTCGGTTTTTAATTGTTCTACTATTCTGTTCAACTGGGGTATGAGCAATTGCACCCCGTCATTCACCACCGTGAAATCGGCCCGCCGACGCTTTTCTTCATCATCCATCTGGGCAGCAATACGTGCCCGGACTTGTTCCTCGCTGGCTCCATCACGATACATGGCACGCTGTATACGCAGTTCTACAGGTGCATAGACCATTATTACCGCATCTACCGTATCCTGAAAACCGGCCTCATACAAAATAGCTGATTCCATACCCACTATCTCACACTTTTCCTGACGTTCCACCCATACGGTAAAATCTTTCCGTACCCGGGGATGGATAATGGAATTGATTTGGAGCACATGCGCCGGATCGGAAAACAGATAGGAAGCCAGCAACGGCTTGTTTAACAGACCATCCTTATAAACCTCCTCACCTAACAAAGCAATCAGTTCCCCACGAATTCCGGCATCGGAAACAGTAAGGCGCTTCGCTTCATTATCCGCATTATACACTGGGATATGCATATCCTCCAGCAAATGGGAAATGTATGATTTTCCACTGCCGATGCCACCGGTAACCGCTATCTTAATCATTGAATTTAATTCGTTGTTCTATCAAATAATCCACCTCCTTGGGATTCAAACGGACGTGGTTCACATATCGGGGGATGGATTTGAGATTGACCGGACACTTCTCCCCCTTATTGTTCAACAAAGACTCATAAGTCACCCCGATAAAGAAATCCTCGGAAGTGATGGACTTGAAATGACTCAGACCTACCTGAAAAGTCACCTGAACCTTGGAGGGAAAAGTGCGAAGTACTTTATCGGGCGGAAAATTGATGCCACGTATAGGCACCTCCACACTTTTTTCAGCGTAAATATCTACCAATAAAGTCACATCATCAAAAGAGGGAATGAATTTCGCTCCACGTACATCGGCCAGATTCACCCTGCGACGAACGGTGTCTGCCACATCTTCAAAGTTCAATGCCTGTGTATAAGCAGCCGTGATGGTATCCAAAATCTCTTGAGGAGCATAAACCATCACTGAATCCGGCGAGTAAATGATATCCGAGATATAATACTGACGGTCCAAAGCCACCTTGCCTTGCAATTTCACGGGCACCTTCTTTGCCTTCCCTTTTGTATAAATAAACTCCACAGTATCCGGCCGTATGGTCAGCAATTTGGTTGTCTGATTCAACTGGACCGAAATCTTTTTCATTAAAGCTGAAACCGGAATCCGGACACGACTTCCTTTATCCTCATAGTCCTTAAAGTCCACAACAATGGGATAGAATGTCTGTCCCAGCATATAGTTAGCCAATACAGTTCCCCTGTCTTTCACGCCAATACGCAGTTCATCGGGAAGTTCGGAGGTCAGCACCACATCACTAGGTACATTCTTCAACCGTAACGGAACGGAGAATTCCGTTTCATAATCATCATTTAACACCTGAAGCAACCAAAAGCAGAAAGATACAAATACAAAAAACAAGAAAATCAGGAACTCCCTGCTATTACGGCTAAGC
This sequence comes from uncultured Phocaeicola sp., assembly GCA_958434805.1. The sequence goes on along the minus strand of CAUBDX010000021.1, from coordinate 20,110 downwards.
AGGAAGCTTCTGATTCTCTCTAAAGTCTTTAAATAGTAAATACGTATGTTCCTTTTGTCGAACATGTTGTTATGTCATTTACTTTGCCTGTTGTTGATTGGATGCAGCATTAGCGAAGATAGAATTTCTATCAATTTTAATCTTAACGCCTGACGCTATTTCCAAAACAACCGTATTATCTTCTATTTCTTTTATCTTTCCGTATATACCACCTGCAGTGATCACTTCCTGACCCACTTCCAGGTTCTTGCGGAAATTAGCAATTTCTTTCTGTTTTTTATTCTGAGGACGAATCATGAAGAAGTACATAATAGCGAAAATGGCTACCATCATAATAAGGAAAGAGTAATCTCCTCCACCCCCTGCCTGCAGAAATACAAATAATAAGTTCATACTTTCTATGTTTTTTAGTTTATAATACCGTTATTCTTCAATAACAAACAAAGATATTAATTTTTTGTTAGCTTATTCTCTTTTTTTAATGAATTAACGATTCCATCCAAAGTACCGTTAATAAAGCCACCGCTTTTCGGAGTGCTGTACAGTTTGGCTATTTCCACGTACTCATTCAGTGAAACGCTGACCGGGATATTGGGAAAACTCAGGATTTCAGCCAAAGCGATCTGCATAATGACCACATCCATGAAAGCCACACGGTCTAAATCCCAGTTCTTTGTATTTTCGCTAATCAGATGACGATAATAATCGGCATTCAAGATAGTACGACGGAACAAACGGCGCGCGAAGTCTTGATCCTCCTCATCTTTAAATTCCGGCAACAATTCCTGTTTTGCACCATTCTTCTCATCGAAACGCTTGATGGTCTTCAACACAAAGGTATCCACGATTTCCTTATCATCATTCCAATACAAACTTTGGTCCTCCAAAACCTGATCCAGTTCGATATTATTAAAAATAATATTTTTATATAGCTTGCGCCACAATTCACGGTCTTCCTCATACGAAGAAGTCTCACTGGCCATATATTCCTTATATATATCGCTTTCTAAGATTTTATCACATAAAGTCTTTACGAAATCAGCTTCATTCTCCCAAGTTTTCTTCTGATTGTTCGAAAACTCCAGCAGCTGTTTGTTTACCTCCAGCTGTGCAATAAAGCGGTTTTCCACAAATTTGGTGTTGGGAAACAATTCTTCCTTAGTAGGGACCAGTTTGTTTTTCGCAGCATTCAGTCGTTTGTTAGCCTGTTTAGTTACCTCTACCATTAAAAGCAGCAGATAGTTGTATAAGTCATACGCTTTAGAAAGGCTGAAAAATAACTCTTTTTCCGCTGTATCCAAGTTTTTGCCTCCGTTCTGATAATAAGCATAGACTATCTGAACTATCTTAAGACGAATAAGAACTCTATTTATCATAATTCACATAAAATTATTAAGGAGTTGCAAAAGTAGGTATTTTCATTGATTTTACATAACATAATTACATTTTTTAATGTAAAATTTACATAGAGCTATCTAAATCGCTTTTTTCATCGAAGTTTATCCGCAAATTCTTTGCCCATTTAAAAAAAATGTCCAATTTTGAAGCCGATTTATAAAGATACTTAAGTTATGGAAGATTATAAAAAGAAAAGTGTAGTGGATGGTGACAAAGAAATTGTTTTTTCAAAAGCAATTAAAGCCGGCAAACGTATTTATTATTTAGATGTGAAGAAAAACCGAAAAGATGAAATGTTTTTGGCTATTACCGAAAGCAAGAAGATTGTTTCGGGAGAAGGTGATGACTCGCAAGTAAGCTTCGAAAAACATAAGATTTTTCTATATAAAGAAGATTTTGAGAAGTTCATGAACGGTTTACAACAGGCTATACAGTTTATTGCCGAAGAGCAAGGTCCTATTGAACCTCATCACACTGAAAATGAAGAACAGGAAACGACCGAAGACGCTCACAAGCCGCTTAGTCCGAATGAAATTAAAATAGATATCGATTTCTGATTCCAACCGATAAAGAAAGCACAATGATAAAAAAATTGTGCTTTCTTTTTGTCAAGTCGGAAATAAGCAGTAATTTTGCACCGCTTTTTCAAGCTCATCGTGTGATATACCACATCGTGTGATGGCGAATTAAGCAATAAGATCAACTTAATTTAGAGTAACACAAAAAATTAAAAAACAATGAAATCAATTGAAATTAAAGGTACTGTCAGAACAGACGTAGGAAAGAAAGCAACTCACGAATTGCGTAAGAACAATGGTGTTCCTTGTGTATTGTATGGAGTGCAGAAAGACGAAAACGGCTTGCCCGTAGCTACTCACTTCTCCGTGCCCACCGAAGGACTCCGTAACTTGGTATACACACCGCACATCTATGTTGTAGACTTGAACATTGACGGTAAAATAGTAAACGCTATTTTGAAAGATATCCAGTTCCATCCTGTAACGGATGCAATCCTTCACGTTGACTTCTATCAGATTGATGAAGCTAAACCCATCGTTATGGAAGTTCCTGTTCAATTGGAAGGTTTGGCAGAAGGTGTACGTGCCGGTGGTAAATTGGCATTACAGTTGCGTAAACTGAAAGTGAAAGCTTTATACAATGTAATTCCTGAACGTCTGGTTGTTGATGTAACTTCTTTGGGTCTGGGCAAGACTGTCAAAGTGGGCGAATTAAGCTATGAAGGTTTGGAATTGATTAACGCTAAAGAAGCCGTTGTTTGTGCAGTTAAATTGACTCGTGCCGCTCGTGGTGCTGCTGCAACTGCCGGCAAATAATCAGTAACCTTTTAATCCTTATCAATGAAATATTTGATTACAGGACTGGGTAATATAGGTGAAGAATACCGAAATACCCGTCACAACATAGGATTCACAGTATTGGACGCCCTTGCAAAGGCGTCCAATCTTGTTTTTACCGACGGACGTTATGGGGCTACTGCCACCCTCTCGCTCAAAGGACGCCAGCTTATCCTGCTGAAACCGTCTACTTACATGAACCTGAGTGGAAATGCAGTGCGCTACTGGATGCAGAAAGAAAACATTCCGTTGGAAAATGTGTTGATAGTGGTGGACGACCTCGCCCTTCCTTTCGGTACACTACGCCTGAAAGGAAAAGGCAGCGATGCCGGACACAATGGTTTGAAACATATAGCTGCTACGCTGGGTACACAGGATTATGCCCGTCTGCGCTTTGGTATCGGCAACGATTTTCCCCGTGGCGGACAAATAGATTTTGTATTAGGTCACTTCACTGATGAAGATTTGAAGACCATGGACGAACGTGTAGCAACGGCTTGCGACATAATTAAGAGTTTTTGTCTGGCAGGCATCAGTATAACAATGAACCAATACAATAAAAAGTAATGGCTGAAGCAAGAATTGATAAATGGCTGTGGGCCTCACGTATATTCAAGACCCGTACTATCGCTGCCGAAGCATGCAAGAAAGGACGGGTTTCCATCAACGGTACTCAGGTGAAGCCGTCGAGAATGATAAAGCCGGGAGAAGTGATACAGGTAAAGAAACCGCCTGTCACGTACTCATTTAAAGTTTTACAGGCAATAGAGAAACGTATAGGTGCCAAATTGGTTCCTGAAATTCTGGAGAATGTAACGACTCCGGAGCAATATGAATTACTGGAAATGAGCAGAATCAGCGGTTTTGTTGATCGCGCCCGCGGAACAGGGCGTCCCACCAAGAAGGACCGTCGCAGCATGGAAGAATTCATTACTCCTGAATATTTCGGTGATGATGACTTCGACTTTGAATTTGATTTCGAAGAACAAGAATAGATAGTGATTAATGGTTAGTGATTGTAGGTGTATGCATCTGCTATTAATCACTAGCCATTAACTACTATCTATCTGTTAATCATTTCACTACTACAGATTTTTCTTTATAGCTTCAATCATTTCTTGGTATTCCGCATCAGTCAGATAAACTTTTCCCGGATTCATCTGAAATACACCTCCATAATCAGGTCCGTCCACATACTTGGGAGCCAGATGAAAATGCAGGTGAGAAAGTTTGTCACTATATGCTCCGTAATTTATTTTTTCAGGGTGGAAAGCCTTGTCCATAGCACGGGTCACACGGGCAACATCTGCCATAAATGCATTACGTTCTTCATCACTCAGTTCAAACAAGTCGTTTACATGATCTTTATAAGCAACAAGGCAACGTCCGCGATAGGTTTGTTCCTTAAACAGGAATACGCGTGAAACACTCAGTGGAGCTATTTCAATCATTAAATTGTGCAATGTCTCATTGTTCTGACAATACAGACAATCTTTAGGATCACTTTTCATGGTTTTCTTATGTATTAAAATTAATTATTCTTCCTCTTTTTCTTTCTTACCCAACAAACGGTACACATCCTCCCGTTCGCCTACCACCCATACCACATCTCCTTCCGTAAAAGGTACATTGATATCAGGGGTCATCAGCGTACTATCTTCTTTTTCGACGCCTACCACCAGACATTTGTACTCATCCCGGATACCACTTTCTTTAATATTTTTACCCAAGAAAAATGAGTTACGATCTATAATGAACTGTTTCAGATTCATTTCACGCCTTTCCAAATCTTCCTCTTCAGCGGCGGCTGATACTCTTTCTGCCTGACGGGCAAACTCGCCCAACTGCTCATCCGTACCGATTACCTGTATGGTGTCACCGGGAAACAGACGTACATTCGCCCCCGGAATATTAATACGATGCATTCCACGAATGATAGATGCCACATGTACTCCGTATTTATGCCCCAAATTCAACTCTCTTAACGTATATCCCGCCCATAAGGAATCCGCAGGTATCTCAAAATCCGAAAGATGTAAGTCGCGGGACAACAAATGTCCTTCATACTCAGGACGCTTCTGACCTGTGAACTCAGCATGCACATCCCTGAAACGCAAATTCTGAATAAAAGTACGCTCCATGAATATAGATTGCTTCTTCAGCCATCGCGAGAACATCATCATACCTACCAAAACAACGGCTATACCGATCAGCAAAGTCGTGGAAGTCTGAAAAAGTTTCTCTATAACAAACATCACAAACATGACAGCTATCACTATACGGAGTAAAATGGTAGAAATTAAGGGAGCCCGGTTGAAACGGCTATCCTGCCATAACGCCTGGAACTCTACAGAGTGGTTTTTTTTCATGATAATGGCACGCAAGAAAGGTGCGATGCAAACGATAGTAAAAACAGTTCCTGCCAGATTGGCCCAAAAGACAGGCAGACTAGCCCGGAACAATGGAATAATAAAATGGAATGAAAGTGTAATCATAGCTATACACAATACAGAATAAACAGCTACGATCCTAGCTATGGCAACCAACAATTTCTTCCAATTGTTTTCATGATTCACCGTTTGTGATCCCGATGAATAACGCTCAAGCATTTTTTTCCATTTGCCGGGCAGACGTTTCTCTACTATATGATAAGCAGGTATCGCCAAACGTATCATATACGGGGTCAGAAATGTGGTAATGACCGAAACAGCCACCACAATAGGATATAAGAAATCACTGGTTACTTTCAGACTTACCCCCAACGAAGCGATAATAAATGCAAATTCACCAATCTGGGTCAGACTGAAGCCACATTGCATGGCAACTTTCAACGGCTGTCCCGACAAAATCACGCCACCTGTACCAAAAATAACCTGCCCAAGCAGAATGGCCAATGTAATAATCACAATGGGCCATATATATTCTACAATCATGGCAGGGTCTACCATCATTCCCACAGATACAAAGAAAATGGCTCCAAACAAATCCTTTACAGGGGCCACAAGCTTCTCTATATTTTCGGCCTCTACCGTTTCTGCCAAAATAGACCCCATTATAAAAGCTCCAAACGCAGCCGAAAATCCAACCTTGGCCGCCACAACTACCATACCGAAGCACAATGCCAGCGAAACAATCAGCAATGTTTCATTTGCCATCCACTTGCGGGAACGCTTCAAAAATGTAGGAATGATATAAATACCTACCACAAACCACAATATAAGGAAGAATAATAATTTGGCAATACTATATACCATTTCACTGCCCTCGAAATTCTGACTCACTGCCATTGTACTCAACATAACCATCAAAACAATAGCCAATATATCTTCCAATATCAAAATACTAAGAACCAAGCCGGCAAACCGTTGCTGCCTCAATCCCAAATCATCAAAAGCCTTATAGATAATAGTCGTGGAGGACATGGCCAACATACCTCCCAAATACAGACAGTCCATGCGTTGCCACCCGAAAGACCACCCTACAAAAATCCCAACCAATATCATACAAAATATAATGGTACACGCCGCAATGACCGCCGTCCCCCCTACCTTCACCAGTTTCTTGAAACTAAATTCCAACCCTAGAGCGAACAACAAGAATATCACACCAATCTCCGACCATGTATGGATATTGGCCACATCAATGACCGACGGAGTAAGAGGAACATGGGGACTTGCCAAAAAGCCGGCTACGATATAGCCGAGAACAAGAGGTTGCTTTAACCGTTTAAAGACGAGCGTCATGACACCGGCGCAGATCAGAATCAAAGCCAAATCACTTATCAATGGAGCCAATTCAGACATAGCTAATAAATTTTTGATTGCAAAATTAAGAATTATCTATTTATCATATTCTTCATCCTATTATTAATTTTGCATTAAAAGCTGTTTTTATGAAAAGGAACTAACCGTAAATGTATATCAGCCATATAAAGAAAACGCGAATATCCAGATTTCTTGAATATTCGCGTTTTCTTTGTTATCAGCGTTCTCTTTTCCGGCTTTCGATTTATTTTCTGAACGGGGCCTTTACTACTACAGCTTTCAGCTTGCGTCCGCGCACATCAATAAATATTTCAGTACCTAATGCCGTGTAAGCGGTCTGAACATATCCCATACCGATACCAATCTTACGCATTGGAGACATGGTTCCACTAGTTACTTCACCTATTTTCTCTCCATCAGCATTTACCAGTTCATAACCATGACGGGGAATACCACGGTCTACCATTTCAAAAGCAATCAGCTTGCGTTTCAATCCTTCGGCTTTCTGCTTTTCAAGTAAAGCACGTGAAGTGAAATTCTTTCCTTCAACAAACTTGGTAATCCAGCCCAATCCTGCTTCCAACGGAGAAGTGGTATCACTCAAATCATTACCATACAGGCAAAAGCCCATTTCCAAACGTAATGTATCACGAGCCCCTAGCCCGATAGGTTTAATCCCTTCAGGAGCACCTGCTTCAAAAATTGCTTTCCAGATAGCCTGACCGGCTTCGGGATAAAAATAAAGCTCGAAACCACCTGCACCGGTATAACCGGTATTCGAAATAATCACATCTTTCTGACCGGCGAACTCACCTGTGGTAAAAGCATAATAAGGAATTTCAGACAAGTTGACCGGAGTCAGTTTTTGCAAAACTTCCATAGCCTTCGGTCCCTGAATAGCAAGCTGTGCCATACGGTCGGATGCGTTTTCCAATTCCGCACCCACTGTGTTATGGCTGACACACCAGTTCCAGTCTTTCTCAATATTGGCCGCATTTACCACCAACAAGTATTTTTCGGATTCATAGTGATATACCAACAGGTCATCAACAATACCTCCCTCCTCATTAGGGAAACAAGTATATTGCGCTTTACCGACGGGCAAAGTCGCCACATTGTTTGAAGTCACTTGCTGCAAAAACTCCAACGCATTAGAACCTTTTACCCAAAATTCACCCATATGGGATACATCAAAAACACCTACGGCATTACATACAGTAAGATGTTCATCAATAATTCCCGAATATTCAATAGGCATATTATAACCTGCAAATTCGTGCATTTTCGCCCCCAAGGCAATGTGTGTTTCGGTAAACGGAGTTGTTTTCATGTTATTACTCTACTATTTTAAGGTTAATAAATTACTTATCTTGCCACCAATTCAGCGATTTTCACCACCACTTTCATGGCTTTCTCAATAGACTGGATTGGCACGAACTCATATCTGCCATGAAAATTCAAGCCGCCGGCAAAAATATTGGGACAAGGCAATCCCTTGAATGAAAGTTGTGCACCATCCGTTCCACCGCGGATAGCCTTCACCTTAGGTGTCACGCCCGCCTCTTCCATAGCCTTGAAAGCGATATCAATGATATGCATCACCGGCTCAATTTTCTCACGCATATTGTAATACTGGTCTTTCAATTCCAATGTAACGGTGCCTTCTCCATATTTCTTATTGATGATTTCCGCCCACTTTTTCATATTTTCCTTGCATGCCTCAAACTTGGCACGGTCATGATCACGGATTATATAAGAGATGGTAGTCTGCTCCACTTCACCCGTCATGCCAATCAAATGATAGAATCCCTGATAACCATCAGTACATTCGGGCACTTCGTCCGTAGGCAGTAAAGACACAAACTCATTAGCCACACGCAAGGAGTTGATCATTTTATCCTTTGCATATCCCGGATGTACGTTACGTCCTTTAATAATCACTTTCGCAGAAGCGGCATTAAAGTTTTCAAACTCCAACTCCCCTACTTCACCACCATCCATCGTATATGCCCACTCGCATCCGAATCTCTCCACATCAAATTTATGTGCACCCAAGCCTATTTCTTCATCAGGATTAAATCCCACACGAATTTTTCCATGCTTGATTTCAGGATGTTCTTTCAAATATACCATAGCCGAGATGATTTCAGCAATGCCCGCCTTGTCATCAGCTCCCAACAATGTTTTGCCGTTGGTTACAATAAGGTCCTCCCCTTTATGATCCAACAGTTCGGGAAATTGCTTGGGAGAAAGTATAATGTTGTCTTCTTCGCATAATACAATATCCGTTCCGTCATAACCATAGACAATGCGTGGGGTGACTCCCGCACCCGTCATATCGGGACTGGTATCCATGTGTGCAATAAATCCGATGGTAGGAACCGGTTTATCCGTATTGGCCGGCCATGTGGCAAACAGATAACCATTCTCATCCAAAGAAATTTCCTGAAAGCCCAATTGTTCCAATTCAGATCTTAAATATTGTGCAAACACCATCTGCTTCGGTGTACTGGGGGTAGCCCCGCTATTCTCATCAGACTGAGTGTCGAAGCTTACATATTTTAAAAATCGTTCTATCACCGTCATTTTTCTTTTTGTTTTAATATTCATACTTGCCTGTAAAAATAGAAAAAGAGCCGTGAATTGCCAAACAAATCACGGCTCTTTTTCATTAATATTTTATTATTTTGTTATTAGAAACAACTGGAACCATCAAAACAATGGGTACATACCTTACATTTTGGTAATCCTATCGCTTCTACCAAAGTTTCCAAAGTATTGAATTTCAAGGAGCTCAGACCGAAGCGGTCGGCAATCATTTGCACCATCTTCTTATACTCCGGCGAATCTGTCGTTGCATATTTTTCCAGATTCTTATTTTCATCGCCTTCAATCTCCTTAATCATCCGGCGGGTTATCAATTCCAAATCACTTTTTGAAGAAGTGAAACCAATGAAAGGGCATCCATAAATCAATGGCGGACAAGCAATGCGCATATGAACCTCTTTGGCACCATAATCAAATAAAATTTTTACATTATCACGAAGTTGGGTTCCACGCACTATAGAATCGTCACAGAACAACACGCGCTTACCTTCCAGCATTGCACGATTAGGTATCAGCTTCATTTTTGCTACCAGTGAACGCATTTCCTGATTGGCAGGAGTAAAACTACGAGGCCAGGTGGGTGTGTACTTGGCAATAGCACGATGATAAGGAATTCCTTTGCCTTCAGCATACCCCAATGCCATACCTACTCCCGAATCAGGAATACCGCAGGCACAATCAACTTCCGAATCGTCCTTCTGCCCCATTTTATAACCACTCATAAAACGTACTTCCTCTACATTTTTCCCTTCATAGCATGAAACAGGAAATCCATAATATACCCACAAAAAAGAACAAATCTGCATTCCTTCGTTCGGCTTGCGCATTTGTTCCATTCCGTCGGCACGCAAGCGAATAATTTCGCCCGGTCCTACATATTTCTCTATTTCATAATCCAGATTCGGCAAACTGCTTGATTCACTTGTCGCAGCATACGCACCCTCTTTTTTACCTATCACAATCGGAGTACGCCCCCATTTGTCACGTGCTGCTATAATACCGTCTTCCGTCAATATCAGCATGGAGCATGATCCTTTGATTTTATTAAAGACATTCTCTATACCATCTACAAAATTTTTCCCTTGCACAATAAGCAATGCGATCAGCTCCGTCTGATTCGTCTTGCCAAGACTCATTTCAGAAAAGTGCATATTAGCTGCCAGCAAGTCGCGTTCCAATTCCGTAATGTTATTGATTTTAGCTACTGTGACGATGGCGAACTTGCCCAGATGCGAGTTTATCACGATAGGCTGCGGGTCCGTATCACTGATAATGCCGATACCCGAACTACCTTTGAACTTTGGAAGTTCAGATTCAAACTTCGTGCGGAAATAAGAACTCTCCAAATTGTGGATAGAACGCATAAATCCCTCTCCTTGGGCATACGTAGCCAAACCACCTCTTTTTGTTCCTAAATGTGAATTATAGTCCGTCCCGTAAAATAAGTCGGTGACGCATTCAGCCTTTGAGACTGTTCCAAAAAAACCACCCATTCCTTTTTGCGTATTTTTCGTTTAGGGTGCAAAATTACGAAAAAAGTTTGGCTCTGAATGAATAATCATTGCTATTTTTGCATTAAAATGTAGCATTTATGAAATCACTATTACTCATCTTCTTGGGAGGAGGTACAGGAAGTGTACTTCGCTACCTGCTTACCATAAGCATTTATCGCCAGGGAACAACGAATTTTCCGTGGGGTACTTTCGCAGTCAATATTTTGGGTTGCATACTGATCGGGGTATTCTATACCCTCACCTCACGCATTCATATCAACAATGATATAAGACTGATGCTCACTATCGGACTTTGCGGTGGCTTCACTACTTTTTCCACTTTCAGCAACGAAAGTCTGCAATTACTGAAATCAGGACTCTACCCCTCTTTTTTCACCTACATCATCGGTAGTGTGGTATTGGGTATCCTCGGAGTAATGCTAGGGATATGGATGAGCGAATAAAGCAAAAAATATCCCTCCGGCTCTATACCACATAGAACAGGAGGGATTGAAATTGCACCTCAGTTATTAAACCTTATTTTAATCTCAAGACACTTCGTCCGGCTGTAATGGCTGCACTGTTTGCAGGAGTTGACTTACGGGTACAATAATCAAATTCCGCAGTTTTCTCTCCGTTAAATGATTTCCATTTTAATTTCAGCTTCACTGTTTTTCCTTCAGTGTCAGGCAAGGAATCCAAATTAAATGCCACCAGTCCGTCGGCAGGTTCACCATATACATCACCAAAAGCATTATGACGGAATTCTACCTCATAAGGATTTTCAGCATCTTTACTCATCAACAAATTGACAAAATGAGCTTGACTGCGATTCCCCCACATGGTTCTGAAACGCAAAGTCAAATAACCGTCCTCGGCAATTGTTACCCAATCGTTAATCATATCTACAGGGTCAGTACCATATACTTCATCATTCTTATCTCCTAAATCACCGGCAATCGGTTTTGTCAAGATACTGTCTATCCAGTTGATATGTACAGCCTTGTCATACTCTCCGCTTGACTCATTCACCGGATCGAAATTTACAAGGGCCCTTACTTCCTTCTCACCATAGGGAGAATTTTTCATATTGACAGGTAACAGTGTCGTACTGTCATCCAACTGCATAAAAAATGAATTGTCGGCCACCGGTTTCACAGTAACCAGTGCATTGGGCAACGCATATCTATAATAATCATTATCATCATCATCCAAACAGGATTGAAAGATCATCACAGAAGCAAGTACCGCTACAGACGCAAGCAATTTATTAAAACCAAAAAACTTTTTCATTGTGCTTTTCTTTACTTAGTTAATTATTCTAGTTTATAAGTCCTTTCTATTGAAAGAAATGCAGGCCATACCATAATGCTGCACGAAGTTTTGTTAAGAAAACATAATCATCTGACAGTTATGTTACAAACCTTCTTCCATTTATATTTCTTATATTCACACAAGCGAGCCATAGGCGAATAAAGGGATAATTTTACCGAAATTTAGCTCATCTCAAATTACTAATCCTATGATTTTTTTATCTTAATTTTGTTACTGTTTTTTGAAAAAAGAAAAGATTTAGAATAAAGAGTTTTATGAAAGCTACTATCACAAGTCTCATTTTTTTACTATTGTCATTAACCGTCTCATCGCAGACTTATAAATACATTGGCATAGAAGAAGGACTAAGCAATCAGAAAATATACAAAATTCAGAAAGATGCTCGTGGATATATGTGGTTCCTTACTCATGTGGGGATAGACCAATATAACGGAAAAGAAATAAAACATTATAAATTAAGAGAAGGTAACAGGGAACTAGACCCGTTATTGAATATAAACTGGACTTTTTTAGATAAAACAGGTACACTACTGGTCACAGGAAAACAAGGCAGAATTTTTCGTTATGATTCAGGCCACGACCGTTTTGTACAGATATACAATATGTACAATTACTGGAATAAGGACTACCATGCTTTCGTGAGATATAGTTACATAGACCAGGAGGATAACGTATGGCTGTGCGGCAAATCGGCTATCCACCTTTTTAACATAGAATCCGGACAAAAGCAACAAATCTCTAACCGACTGGGAAATATCACCTGCATAGAACAGATAAACAGTGAACATTTCTTTATAGGTACAGACAAAAGAATCTATCTGGCAAAACTGGAAAACGGGAATTTAAAAGAGCTCTCCTGCGGCAAACTGGGAATGATGGATATGCACGTACATGAATTATATCTACACCGTACAGCCAACAAACTATTTATAGGCACTTTTGAAAAGGGAGTCTATATATATGACTTGAACAGCCAGAAAATTGTACGTCCCGAAGTAGAACTGACAGATGTGAATATTACACGGATCAGTCCTTTGAACACAAAGGAATTATTAGTAGCCACTGAAGGAGCAGGAGTACACAAGTTAAACATAGACACCTATGAAACAGATCCTTATATCATTGCAAACTATGGTAGTTACAACGAAATGGATGGAAACATTATCAATGATGTATATGTAGACAACGAGCAGCGTATCTGGCTGTCCAACTATCCTACGGGAATTACCGTCCGCAATAACCAATATACCAACTACAACTGGATAAAGCACTCTATTGGCAACCGGCAGTCACTAGTAAACAACCAAGTAAACTCCATTATAGAAGACAGTGACGGGGATCTGTGGTTTGGAACAAGCAACGGCATCAGCTTATACGATTCAAAACAAAAGCAATGGCGTTCTTTCCTAAGCTCTTTCAATCACGGACTAAAAAATCAGAACCGCATTTTTATTACTTTATGCGAAGTCTCTCCGGGTATTATATGGGCGGGAGGATATGCATCGGGCATTTTCCAGATTACCAAGAAAAACGGGAACATAGAATACCTCACCCCTGCCCAATCCTTCCATCTGAATGTACGTGCCGACAAATACATACGCGACATTAAAAAGGACAGATACGGGTGTATATGGTCCGGAGGATATTATAATCTGAAATGCTTTAATCTGAAGACACGCCAAGGACGTCTTTATCCCGGACTAGGTTCTGTTACTGCCATTGAAGAAAAGGACAGTACATCTATGTGGATAGGTACCTCCACCAATCTTTTTCTACTGGACCGGAATTCGGGCAAATACCATGAAATACCTCTGCCCGGTGGAGCAACCTACATTTATACGTTACACCAAGAAGACAATGGTTTACTCTACATTGGCACCAGTGGTTCCGGACTATTTACTTATGATCCGGTAAAAGAATCAATCAGCGCCCATTACCATACAGGAAACAGCCCGTTAGTATCAAACAGCATTTATGTTATTCTACCCACAAAAGACGGGAATATCTTGATGAGTACCGAAAATGGTATCAGTATTTTCTCGCCTACCAACCGCCAGTTCCGCAACTGGACTCGCGGACAAGGGTTGATGTCCACCTGTTTCAATGCCGGCTCCGGCGTACTACGTGCCAATGGGAACACCGTATTCGGAAGTACAGACGGTGCACTGGAATTCCCCCCAAACATAGAGATGCCCAAAACAGGAGATTCACATATGATATTCAGCGATTTCCGTATTTTCTACCAAACTGTATATCCCAATGATCCAAACTCTCCTCTGACTAAAGATATCGACCAAATAGAGAAATTGAATCTGAAATATATGCAAAATACATTTTCCATCCGAGTATCCTCTATCAATTACGATTATCCGTCGGACATACTATATACCTGGCAGTTGGAAGGATTCTACGATGGCTGGACTACTCCCAGTGACGAAGGAACTATCCGATTTACTAATGTTGCTCCCGGCACCTATACACTGCGTGTACGTTCCGTTTCCAAAGAGGATAATAAACACGTGTTGCAGGAGCGGATATTGAAAATAACTGTAGCACATCCCGTGTGGCTCAGTTTTTGGGCTATTTGTATTTATGTCCTGACTATCATTTTAGCAACATACGTCATTTTCCGCCTTCATTCCATGCGCAGAGAAAAAAAGGCCTCGGATGAAAGAACTCGGTTCTTTATCAATACAGCGCATGATATCCGTACTCCGCTGACACTGATAAAGGCACCTTTGGAAGAAATTCAACAAAAAGAAAATTTAAGTGAAGAAAGTCAGGCCAATATGCTTACAGCCATGAAGAACGTGGACACTTTGATACGCCTCACCACCAATCTGATAAACTTCAGCAAAGCCAATGTGTACTCCTCCTCCCTTCGTATATCGGAACACGAACTTAATACCTATATGGAAGGAATATACCATGCCTTTTATAGTTATGCAGAAGCCAAACAGATCAAACTCGACTACAAAAGCAACTTTGAATATCAAAATGTATGGTTCGACAAAGAAAAGATGGACTCGATCACAAAAAATCTGATTTCAAATGCCATCAAATATACTCCCGCCCACGGTGAGGTACACATTATCACCCGCCATGACAAGGACAACTGGAGTCTGGAGATTACGGACACGGGCATCGGGATTCCTGCCAAAGAACAGAAAAAGTTATTTAAGTTACACTTCAGGGGCAGCAATGCCATCAATGCAAAAATTACAGGCAGTGGAATCGGACTGATGTTAGTGTGGAAACTGGTACGTATTCATAAAGGAAAGATCAGCATAGAAAGCGTAGAGAATAAAGGCACCCGCGTAAAGGTTATCTTCCCCCAAAAACAATTCCGAAGTCAACAGGTTCCGACAGAAACGGTACAACAAGAAAACGTGGTACCAGTATCCCCTAGTGCAGTCTCTCCCCACACTTATAAAGATCAGTATCGGCAGCATGTTCAAAATGCACAGCGCATCCTGGTTGTGGAAGACCATGACGATCTACGCGAATATCTGTCTCATACTTTATCCGAAGCTTATCAAGTGGAAACATGTACCAATGGAAAAGAAGCCTTAAAAATCATCCCCGAATTTAAGCCTGATTTAGTATTATCGGACATTATGATGCCCGAAATGCGGGGGGACGAATTGTGTTCTGCTATCAAGAATAATATACTGACGTCTCATATCCCTGTAATTCTGCTAACAGCATTAAATGACGAAAAGAATATCGTTGAAGGGTTGGAAACAGGTGCGGACAAATACCTGATAAAACCTTTTAACATAGGAATACTAAAAGCATCCATAGCCAATATACTGACTAACCGTGCACTACTTCGTAGCAAATATGCAGAAATGGAACTACACAATGACAGCATTTCCATAAATTATAGCAACACATTGGATCAACAGTTCCTGGAAGCAGTAAAAGAAACAATAACTGAAAATCTAGACAATTCAGGTTTCAACGTGGAGTCACTCTGTGCTTCACAAAATATGAGCCGTTCCAGTTTCTACAATAAACTAAAAGCATTGACAGACCAAGCTCCGGCAGACTATATCCGCCTGATCCGGCTGAAACGGGCAGCGCAATTACTATCCGAAGGACAGTATAATATATCCGAAATATCAGATATGACCGGGTTTAATGATGTAAAATATTTCCGCGAGGTATTCAAAAAATACTATAAAATAAGTCCTAGCGGATATAGCAAGGGAGAAATGAAGGAAGAACCGACTAAACCATAAGATTCCTAAAGAAACTTATTTTGAACAAAATTTATCATTAACGCATTAACAGATAAAAGAGAAAATGAGTACTTTCGGGGCATTCATCCGTAGAATAAACTGACTTATGATAGGAAAAATTAAAATGATGGCAATCATCACGTTTTACGTAGCTGTATTACTTGTTATTGCAGTGTATTTGCAAGACGGAAGCGGGACATTCTCCCATTTTTTCGAAAATGCAAATCTATACATACGTAATTTGCGTAATGTACATGCTCCGGCTTTCCATCAAACTTATGACAATTATCTGCAACTTTTTCCACTCATACTTCTATTCGGACTGAAATTGGGAGGAATAAGAGGTAATTTCGGATGGAAACGGCTGTTCACTTTCATAGTCTTGTCAGTCGTACTGACGCAGCTGGTAGTAAATGGATTAAAACTCACCACAGGGGTGCTTCGCCCGGATGCCACAAATTATTTCTCTTTTCCTTCCGGACATACGGCAGCAGCGTTTATGGCAGCTACCCTATTGTATAAGGAATATGGATTCAAAGGATATTGGGTAGGATTAGTAGCATACGCAGCAGCTATAGTTACAGGGTTTACCCGCATTCTGAATAACCGTCACTGGCTGTTTGATGTCATCATTGGTGCGGCCTTGGGAATATTGCTTACTGATTTGGCTTTCCGCCTGGTACAACTCATATTCAAAGACCGGGGACTTATACAACATAAATAAATACTATAAACTTAATAACACAACAAACTTGGCACTTATGAAAAAACAAATGATCTTATTGGGAATGTTAATGGCATTTTGTATGGCAGAGGCCAAAGTAACACTGCCTGCATTATTCACAGACAATATGGTATTACAACAAAAATCGAATGTCATTTTTCATGGCCATTCATCTACAAAAAAAGAAGTGATAATAAAAACGGGATGGAATAAGCATCCCTATACGACATCACCTGACAAAGAAGGAAATTGGAAAATAGAAGTTCCTACCCCATCTGCCGGAGGTCCTTATGAAATTATCATTTCGGACGGGGAGGAGCACATACTGCAAAATATTCTGATTGGCGAAATATGGTTGTATACAGGAGAATGTGAAACAGAAACTCCCATAGATATACCCTCCCAACCTTATATCCGTCTGTTTCAGACAAAAAAAGAAATCTCTTTAGTTCCCAAGAAAGATTTGCATGCTACACAAGAAGGTTGGAAAGAATGTACCTCTGAAACCATAACCGGACTCCCTGCAATCGGATATTTTTTTGCCAGTCAGTTACAAAAAAAACTGAAAGTACCCATAGGTATAATAAGTTGCACCTGGAAAGATACTCCTGCAGAAGCATGGGCCAGTTATGATGCGTTAGAAAACCTGCCAAGTTACAACAAAGAAACTGAAATGCTTGAATCCTTGGGGTTCAATCCTGAAAAAATAGAAGCAGAATATGCCCGTCAAAGAGAAGAGTGGTATCAAGCTCTTTACGAACACGATATGGGATGGTGCGATGACCACCAAGTATGGGCGGAACCTGATTATTCGGATGAGAACTGGAAAACAATGGAACTTCCGGGATACTGGGAAGATAAGGGAATGAAAGACTTCGATGGAGTAGTGTGGTTCAGAAAAACGATAGATATTCCACGTAACTGGACTAGAAAAAATGTCACAATAAATTTAGGGAACATTGCCGATGAAAGCATCGTATATTATAACGGGACTGAAATAGGACGAAACACGAAAGCCGATGCGTCCCACTGTTACACAATTCCCTATAAGCTGGTAAAACGCGGAAAAGCTGTACTGACCATACGTGTGACCAATTACAAAAGCAAAGGAGGAATATATGGCCGTCCAGAAGACATGAAGCTGAGTGTAAAAGGCAAAGATCCTATCTCATTGGCAGGAGAATGGAAATACCTATCCGGTCTCTCATTAAGTGGAATCCCCCCTGTACCCATTTCACCAGAAAGTAACCCTAAGTATCCCACAGGATTATTCAATGCAATGATACATCCGCTTACCTCTTTCCCTCTTCAAGGTGTTATATGGTATCAAGGAAAGAGTAATTTGGAAAGCAGCGATGAATATGCAGACTTATTCATGTCATTGATAGCCGACTGGCGCGATAAATGGCAAAAACCACAAATGCCTTTCTACTTTGTGCAACTGCCCAATCATGAGAAAAAAGAAGAAGCACAAGATGATTCAGACTGGGCGGCCATGCGTGAAGCACAAGCACAGGCTTTACACTTGAATCATACAGGCATGGTGGTAACCACCGATATTGGGAAAGAAAAAAGCAATACCTTCCAAAGTACTCTGGAAACAGGTCTTCGCCTATCACAGTTAGCTTTAAAGCAAACTTACGGAAAAAGAAAAATGCCTCAATATCCGGTTTATAAAGGCTACAGCATCGAAGGAAATACCCTTCGCATCCATTTTGAAAACTTAGGAAAAGGATTCTTGCATCCCGACCCAGTACGCGGATTTATAATCGCAGGTACAGATCGGATTTTTTATCCGGCAACAGTAACTGTAAAAAAGAAAGAAATAATTGTACAATCACCCGATGTACCTCATCCTGTAGCCGTAAGATACAATTGGGCCAACCATACTGATGGTACCTTATTCGGAGCATCAGGCCTGCCTGTAGCTCCATTCCGAACAGATAATTGGTAATTATTGCAAGCTATATGAATAGCCACTTAGATAATTCCTGTATATTTGCACTATTTTAAAATAAACAAAGAAAAACAATGGGAATGGTAATAGGTATAGACGTAGGCGGAAGCACCACCAAGATAATAGGTGTGGATAAAGAAGGCATAAAACATCCTATGATTGTAAAAGCCGAAGATCCTATCACTTCGTTATTCGGTGCTTTCGGCAAATACATATATGATAATGGAATCAGCTTAAACGACATTGATAAAGTCATGTTGACAGGAGTGGGAAGTGCTTACGTAAACCAACCCTTATATGGACTCTCTACTGATCATACGGATGAGTTTCTAGCAAACGGTCTTGGAGCCCACTATGACTCCCAATTGCAAGACCTTATTGTAGTAAGCATGGGTACCGGCACCTCTTTTGTAAAAGTGGAAGGAGGTAAAAACATATCTCACATAGGTGGTATAGGTATTGGCGGAGGAACCATTCAAGGACTATCTCGCCTGTTGTTAAAAACACAGAATATTCATCAAGTGGTAAAGATGGCAGAAAAAGGTGTAATAGAAAATATTGATCTGCAAATCAAGGATATTTGCAATACCCCTCTACCTGGACTGCCTCTGGATGCCACCGCTTCCACATTTGGCAAAGCAAGTTCAAACGCCTCTATGGAAGATGTAGCAGCGGGAATCATTCATATGGTATTACAATCAATAGGACAATCTGTCATATTAGCAGCACTGAATAGCCACATTAAAGATTTTGTCCTAATAGGTAATTTGACCAAAATGCCACAATGCAAAGAAATATTCCCAGTTATGGAAGAAATGTACCAATGCCATTTTTGGATACCTGAATATGCAGAGTATCGCACGGCATTGGGAGCAGCACTAGCTTATACACATAAATAAGAAAGAGAACTGTACTGTTCCTAACTCCTTTGTATTATTATGCTTAGCATAGCAGCAAGATTTTTCAGCTCAATGAAAAAGAAAAAGTGCATCTCCCGCTGATCTTCGAAAGTGGGAGATACAATAAATATCATAAAATTAGCCAACTAATTTATACTTAAAGTAGGGATATTCAATAAATGTTCCTAAAACATGAGTACCCGGAGAGGGTTTCCGGAACCGCTTCCACCGGAGAAAGGACAAGGCGGAGCCTTCCGGACAGTTCCGTGGGAAAGGTACCCACACCCACGGGAAAGATAAGGCTTTTAACTAATTCCCCCAAGTTTTCAAACTG
>CAUBDX010000020.1 GCA_958434805.1 uncultured Phocaeicola sp. | reverse complement strand
GAGTAGCTGACTACGGATCAGCCGGTTACAGGTTTGAATCCTGTCGCGGTCACTCCTTATTTTATAAAAATCCACCTTTATTTATTATTCTGTTTGCCCCGATGTGTAAAACCGTCTTTTCACATCCACCGCATCCACCCATTGCATCACCGAGCATCTTTTCTGACAAAAAGAAAGTCTGAAAGCACCTGAACTCCCCTTCACAAAGCCTCTCCCGTTGAAAAAAGCCTCACAGGTGTATAAAAAACGCTAGAACTTAATCGGCTAAAGATAAAAAGTACTTATCTTTGCATCATGGAATGGTTATACAACTTATTTTTTGAGCATTCAGCTTTGCAAGCTGTAATTATCTTGTCGCTCATTATATCTATAGGATTAGGATTAGGGAAAATCCATCTTTGGGGGATTTCCTTAGGAGTCACTTTCGTGTTTTTCACAGGCATCCTCGGCGGTCATCTGGGATTTTCCATAGACCCGCATATGCTGACCTATGCAGAGAGCTTTGGTCTCGTCTTGTTTGTCTATGCACTCGGGCTTCAGGTAGGTCCCGGGTTTTTCAGTTCATTCCGGCGCGGAGGCTGTCAGCTAAACCTTTTAGGTTCGGGAGTGATTTTGTTAGGCACCATAATGGCGGTTATCCTGACATTCTTTACTCCTATCTCCCTGCCCGATATGGTAGGAATATTATGCGGTGCCACTACAAACACCCCTGCCCTCGGAGCTGCCCAGCAAACATTAAAACAACTGGGAGAACCCACCAGTGGAGCCGCCCTCAGTTGCGCCGTCACTTATCCCTTAGGAGTTATAGGTGTCATCCTCGCAATAATAGCGGTAAAAAAACTTTTCGTACGCCCCTCTGATATGGAAGAACATGAACATGACGACCCGAATCATACCTATATCGCCGCATTCCAAATCCATAACCCGGCCGTTTTTAATAAAAGTATCCAAGATATAGCACATACCGCCGGATACCCTAAATTTGTCATCTCGCGCATATGGCGGAACGGTACGGTCAGCATCCCCACTTCCGAAAAAATCTTGGAAGAAAATGACCGGCTGCTTGTCATCACTACCGAAAAAGATGTCCCTGCCTTGACCATCTTGTTTGGCGAACAGGAAGAGAGAGACTGGAACCAAGAAGACATTGACTGGAATGCCATCGACAGTAAACTTATCTCCAAGCATATTATCGTATCCCGTTCGGAAATCAATGGCAAAAAGCTGGGTTCTCTGCGCTTGCGTAATACGTACGGAATCAATATCAGCCGCGTATTGCGAAGTGGAGTCAAGCTCCTTGCCACCCCTAATCTGGTATTGCAATTAGGCGACCGGCTGACAGTAGTTGGCGAAGCAGCCGCCATCAATAACGTTGAAAAAGTATTGGGAAACACCGTAAAAACCCTGCGTGACCCTAATCTGGCCTGCATCTTCATAGGCATCGTATTGGGCTTGATAATAGGCTCAATTCCCATCGCAATTCCGGGTATCAGTTCACCGGTTAAGTTAGGATTAGCCGGGGGACCCATTGTCATGGGTATTCTAATCGGTGCGTATGGTCCGCGCATCCACATTGTTACTTATACCACACGGAGCGCAAGCCTGATGCTGCGCGGTATCGGACTTTCATTATATTTAGCTTGCCTTGGCTTAGAAGCCGGAGCTCATTTCTTTGAAACGGTCATGCGCCCCGAAGGAGCCTTGTGGATAGGCATCGGATTCCTCATCACATTTATCCCTGTGGTCATAATGGCATTGATTGCTTTGCGGTTTTGCCATCTGGACTTCGGAAGCACCTGTGGTATGCTATGCGGAAGTATGGCGAACCCCATGGCTCTGAATTATGCCAACGATATCATAGCCAATGACAACCCTTCGGTAAGCTATGCTACCGTTTACCCGCTCGGCATGTTTATGCGCGTAATCATTGCCCAACTGATTTTAATGTTATTTCTATAACTCAATTATATCATGAAAATGTTCAAACAGATTACATCGGAAATCATTCTGCAAGACCTCCGCTACCTTGAGTTACTTTCACATAACTTCCCCACACTTGCTTCAGCAAGCACAGAAATCATCAACTTAGAAGCTATCTTGAATTTGCCCAAGGGAACAGAGCATTTTCTTGCCGACCTTCATGGTGAATACGAGGCTTTCCAGCACGTGCTTCGCAATGCCTCAGGCGCCATCAAGCGGAAAGTAAACGAAATTTTCGGCAATACACTCCGCGAAGCTGAAAAAAAAGAAATCTGCACGCTGATTTATTATCCGGAACAAAAACTACAGCTGATAAAAGAAACTGAAAAAGACTTGGTAGACTGGTATGTCATAACCTTAAACCAGCTTGTAAAAGTATGCCAGAATGTATCTTCTAAATACACACGCTCAAAAGTGCGTAAAGCCTTGCCTAAGGAGTTTTCATACATCATTCAGGAATTGCTTCATGAAAGTAGCATCGAGCCCAATAAGCAGGCTTACATCAACGTAATTATCAGCACCATCATTGAAACCCGCCGGGCTGATGATTTTATCGTAGCACTCTGTAATCTGATTCAGCGGCTTACGATTGATTCTTTGCACATCTTAGGAGATATATTCGACCGTGGAACTGGTCCGCACATCATAATGGACACGCTTTGCAATTATCATAACTTTGATATCCAGTGGGGGAACCATGACATTCTTTGGATGGGAGCTGCCGCCGGCAACGATTGCAACATAGCCAACGTGCTTCGTCTGGCCATGCGCTATGGAAACCTGTCGGCATTAGAAGACGGATACGGCATCAATCTGCTTCCTCTTGCCACCTTTGCCATGGATGCCTATGCCAATGACCCTTGTACGTTTTTTGCGCCTAAAATTGACCCTGCAACTAACACGTATAATGACAAGACATTACGCCTTATAGCCCAGATGCACAAAGCTATCAGCGTAATCCAGTTCAAGCTGGAAGCTGAAATCATTAAGCGCCGCCCTGAATTTAACATGGAAGACCGCCTGCTCTTACATCGCATTGATTTCAAGCGTGGAGTCTTCGTCATTGACGGAAAGGAATACGAAATGCGTGACAACTTCTTCCCCACCATTGATCCGGAGCATCCGTACACATTGACAGAAGACGAAAGAGAGATTGTAACCAAATTACACAACTCTTTTACCGGAAGCGAAAAGCTGCGCAAACATATGAAGTGTTTGTTCCGCTACGGATGTATGTATAATGTATGTAATTCGAATTTGCTTTTCCACGCATCCATGCCGCTCAATGAAGACGGCTCTTTTAAAGAGGTAGAAATATTAGGTAAAAAATACAAAGGAAGAGATTTATTGCAACGTGTGGGACAACTGATCCGTACGGCTTACTTCGCTGATAATGACAACGAAGAAAAACCGTTTGCTTTAGATTATATCTGGTACTTGTGGTGCGGTCCGCAATCGCCGGCCTTCGATAAAAGCAAGATGGCTACTTTTGAACGTTACTTCTTAACCGACAAGGAAACACATAAAGAAATCAAAGGCCATTATTATACGCTTCGAAACCGGGAGGATATCTGCGATATGATACTCGATGAATTTAACGTGGAAGGTGAACACCGACACATCATCAATGGCCATGTTCCTGTAAAAGCGGTTAAGGGAGAAAAACCGATCAAGGCAAACGGTAAACTAATGGTTATCGACGGGGGATTCTCAAAGGCCTATCAGCCGGAAACTGGTATTGCCGGATATACGCTGGTTTACCATTCACGCGGATTCCAGCTCGTACAGCATGAACCCTTTACTTCTGCACAAAAGGCAATAGAGGAAGGTCAGGATATT
Organism: uncultured Phocaeicola sp.; assembly: GCA_958434805.1. The sequence goes on along the minus strand of CAUBDX010000020.1, from coordinate 52,675 downwards.
AAATCGACCACCCAAATCGTAGAAATGAGCAGCAAACGGATGATGGTAAAAGACACGGATAAAGGGCGTGAACTGATGATTCAGATTAATGACTTGAAAAAATTACTGGTGGCTTACCAAAACGGAATCATCAAGGAAAAAGGTATCTGATTTGCATGAAATCAGATGCTCACTCCCTGCTTGCCTGAACGGCTTATGATATGACGGCTTGCGAAAGCCATAAACGGAATGAAAGGAAAAGGGAGGAAATAAATCAAGGCGTTTTAAGTAAAACATGAAGAGATTTTACTTAAAACGCCTTGAAGTTTTTTCCAAAGGTCTTTGATTACCAGTTTCCGGGTTTCTTAACCTGCTTAAAGCGCACGAAACAGAAGCCTGGCTCACCTCCTTTTCAATGTAATATTTCTGCCTGACCAGCCGGAAGTCTTTTATTGAAAGGCAGGACACTAACCGGAACAAAAAACCATCATTCAGCCTAATTAATCTTGGACTCCTTTTTTCATGCGCAGTTCATACAAATCATTACGGCGGTCACGCAAATTGCGCACACTGCCATAAGTATGAAGTTCATTCAGCAAATTCAAATCTACATCTGAAACCAGAATCATTTCTGTGTTCGGAGTTGCTTCTGCACGCTTTCCATCGGTCGGGAAGGCAAAATCACAAGGAGTAAAGACTCCCGACTGAGCGTATTGAATATCCATGTTATGCACACGCGGCAAGTTACCTACACTCCCGGCAATAACCACAAAACACTCATTTTCAATGGCTCTTGCTTGTGCACAGACACGCACTCGCGAATAACCGTTTTGCGTATCAGTGAGGAAAGGAACAAACAAAATCTGCATTCCCTGATCGGCCATCAAACGAGACAATTCGGGAAACTCCACATCATAACAAATCAATATTCCAATTTTGGCACAATCGGTTTCAAAGGTCTGAACCATCTTTCCTCCCGTCAGTCCCCAGCTCTTCACTTCATCGGGGGTGACATGCACTTTTTCATACATTTCATAAGTACCGTCACGACGACAAAGGAAGCCTACATTATATAGGCCATTATCTTCTTTTACATATGGCATACTTCCCGTAATGATATTAATATTGTGCTTAATGGCAAGGTTAATGAAGCGTTCACGTATTTCGTCTGTATATTGTGCAAGCGCACGGATAGACTGTGCCTCACCCATGTCATTAAATTTTGCCATCAAAGGGGCATTGAAATACTCAGGGAATAAAACAAAATCGCTCTTATAGCCAGAAACAGCATCAATAAAAAACTCTACCTGCTCAAACACGTCGTCAAGGGTTTTATATGAGCGCATTTGCCATTGAACCAGTCCCACACGCACCGTAGTTTTTCTGTCCACGTATGAATCGGTGGGTGGTTGATAATAAATATTATCCCACTGAAGCAGGGTTGCACAGTGTTTGGATTCTTCATCATTAGGCAGGTAATTGCGCATAACCCGGCGCACATGAAAATCATTGGAGAGTTGGAAAGTAAGTACCGGGTCATAGATTTCACGGGAGCGCACTTTCTCAATATATTCTTTTGGACGCATCTGGTCGGCATACTTATAATAATTAGGGATACGCCCGCCAAACATAATTGCCTTCAGATTCAATTTTTCACAAAGTTCTTTGCGATATTCATACATACGTCTGGCCAGACGCAAGCCACGATATTCAGGATGAATGAAAACCTCTATTCCGTAAAGGATATTCCCTTGAGGGTCATGCGTATCAAAAGTTTCATTTCCCGTTACCTTGGCATAAGTATGATCTCCTTTTACCATTTCATAGTCAACAATAATGGAAAGTGCACATCCCACAATCTTATCGTCAACTACTGTTACAATCTGTCCTTCCGGAAAAATCGTAATCAATTTTTTAATTTGCGCTTTTGTCCAGAAAATATCTTTATCTGCATATACGCGGGTAAAGGACTGAGCAAGCTGCGCATAATCTTCCATCTGAAGATTACGAAGCTCTACCTTGTTAATTTTATGCATCAAATCCATAAATCTATATATTTGTTTGCAAGCGCAAAGGTACGAATAATTATGGAGTGGGTGTATCGGGAAAAGCCAATTAAACAAACAAAAGCAGCATAACAGTTTTATTCTCTGTCATGCTGCTTTCATTTTACCGGAATCTTTCAAGCTATATTATTTCAGCAATTCGCTCAATTTGGTTTCCAGTTCTTCGCCACGCAGGTTACGGGCTATAATTTTACCTTCCTTGTCAATTAAAACCGTAGCAGGTATAGAGCGTACTCCATAAAGTGAAGCACCTTCACTTTGCCAGCCTTTCAAGTCGGACATATGATTCCATTGCATCTTCAGGTCTTTAATGGCCTTCGTCCAGCTCTCCTTATTGTTATCCAAAGATACACCTACAATACCCAGTCCTTTTGATTTGTACTTAGCATAAGCGGCTACTACATTAGGCATTTCCATACGGCAGGGTCCACACCAGCTTGCCCAGAAATCAACTAATGTATATTTGTTTTTAGAAACAAAATCGGATAATTTAACCGTTTTACCTTCGGGAGTATTCATTGAAAAATCTATATAGTTTTGTCCGACTGCTGTTTTTACCGCAGTTTCTATATAAAGTTTTAATGAGGCAACGGCTGGATCAGCATCGTACACTACTGGAATCTTTGCCAATAAAGGCTGAATACGACCAGGCTCAAACGCATAGCTGAAAGAGGTCAACAAATGAACTCCAACTCCGTTTTCTATATTTCCGGAAATAGTCTGGAAAATAGATTCCATGCCTTGCTCTTCTTTTTCATTCAAGACCTTTTTCAATGAATCTGCCTGAGCTTCGGTCAAGGTAGAATCCGACTGAATTCTTTTCCATAACGTATTCAGTTCTGTATCAAGCAGTGCATATTCATCTAAGAATGTTTGATAAATATCATTATGCTTGGTACCTGCCACACGACTTTGCTTTGAGTTTAAGTTCACGGTAATAGTTCCGTCTTCCGAGAAGAATAGTGCCCGCATTCCACCACTTCCATCTTCGGCATTATAGGTGACATAACGTGCAGAAACTACAGAATCTGCCGGGCATTTAAATTCAAAAGCTCCACTTTTAACAACAGCCGAATCTACTACTTCCAAATTTCCGTCAACCGCATCTTGTAAAAATACAAGTTCTCCATCGGCTACTCCCTCTGCTGTACCCTTAACGGTATATCCTGAGGGTTGCTGACAAGCCGCTAAAGTAATCATACTAGCAGCTGCATATAAAAAGGTTTTTTTCATTTTTATTTCTATTATATAGTTTTCTTACTTTCTTAAAATCAATCCGATAAGATTGAAATGATACAAAACAAGAGAGACTGTACCTATTATCAGGTTTCTGATAGATACAACCTCTCTTGCTGCAAGTGTTGCTCTGGGATATTATTTTTTTGATTCTTCCAAAGATACTTTTCTGAATTCTTTCAACACTTTTTCCAATTCCAAAGAAGCTTTGCGGGCACGAGTACCGGCTGCTTTGTTTCCTTTTTCTGCCTGCAATTCTGCATCGGCAACCAAAGCTGCACTTAAATCGTTGATTTTTGCAATTAATTCGTTCATAGCTTTTAAGTTGTTAATAATTAAACGTACTCAAAGTAAATACAATTCATTGAATATAAAACATCTGCACCCTTATTTTTTACATCTTTTAATAAAACAGGGCTTTTATGTGGCATTTTTCACCCGCAATATTACAATCCTTTGCGTTTCAGGGCGTACACGGAAGCGGTTATCTATTCGTTCGCCTACAAGCCAGACAATGTCATCGCCTGAACAAACTACATATTGGTTCTCCTTCTGGAAGAGAGAGAACTTCTTGTCAAGCAGATAATTCCGCACTTTTTTAAATCCGGTCATCCCTAATGGAACAAAACGATCGCCCGACTGCCATTTCCGTATAACCAGATTTTCATTTATGCTATCCGCATCCAGACATGCGATTGAGGCATCATTAGGGATATCCTTCATGACTGATCTGTCTGTAATTTCCCTGCACAGAACCGGAGGAGCAGAAGCTGCATCTTTTTCCTGCCATATCAGTTCATCGCGGTTATATAATAAAATTTTATCCTCTGTATAAAAACGCTTGCCAGATTGTTTCCCAAGGGTATCAAAAACATCATTGACCTGTGACGGGTTAAAGCCTAGAGGATAAAGCAGTTCATACAAGACTGACTTGGGTGAAACTTCTTTCAGTAAGGTCGTAACACTGATTCGGTGCGCATCGATACAAACGCGGTGGCAAGCTTCTTTCATGGCAGCATGATAGATTTTAGAAACTTCACCAAGCCTTCCTGCGGTATCGGCTATAGCAGTTGAAACAGAGGGATTCATTTCTTCCAGCAAAGGGATGAGATTCAGCCGGATTTTATTCCGGGTATAATCATCTTTTAAATTTGTGCTGTCGGTCACATATGGCTGATGTATTGCCGACAAATAATCTAAGATTTCATTCCGGCTTATATTCAGCAAAGGGCGGACTATCATTCCATTAACCGGCTGAATTCCTCTCAGACCGTTAATACCGGTCCCCCGGATCAGATTCAATAAAAAAGTTTCCACGCTATCGTCTCGATGGTGAGCCACCGCTATTACATCTGCCCCATGCTGCTTCCGTAATTTTTCAAACCAATCATACCGCAGCTCACGGGCGGCCATTTCAATGGAGATGCCCTTTTGAACGGCATAAGCTTTCGTATCAAAATGAGCTAAATGTAAAGGGATACCTAATTTCTGAGTCAGTTCTTCTACAAAAGACTGATCACGCACAGATTCTTCTCCGCGCAAATGGAAATTGCAATGAGCAGCCTCACATGAATAGCCGAGGTGAAGCAAAATACGCAGTAAGGCAACTGAATCTGCCCCACCGCTTAACGCCACAATAATCCGGCTCTGACGAGTAAACATCTGCTGTTCTTCTATATAACGAATAACCTTTCGCTCAATCATAGTGTGATACGTATTTAGTTCTTTATGTATTGGATTTGTATTGGATTTGCAAACTGGTTATCAGCGCTGCTAACAGATAATCAGAGATTCTTTTCTCAAGCATCTGGTTTCTCTTCCTCCCGTTTACAAATATATTAAAATATAAAAAAAGGAGAGGAAAATCCTCTCCTAAAATCAGACTCTTAAAACGAGTATATTATTTAATCTTTGTATCCAGCTGTTTTTCTGAAACAACACCTGCCAGTTCCGGATCAATCATAATACGACCGCAATATTCGCATACGATTACTTTTTTACGCATACGGATATCCAACTGCTTCTGAGGCGGAATCTTATTGAAGCAACCTCCGCAGGCATCACGCTGTACGTAAGTGATTCCTAATCCGTTACGTGAGTTTTTACGGATACGCTTGAAGGCTTGAAGCAGACGGGGTTCAATAGTAGCTTCCAGATCTTTAGCTTTTTCTCTCAGTTTTTCTTCTTCTTGTTTTGTCTCTGAAATAATCTCATCCAGCTCATTTTTCTTCACATCCAAGTCTTTTTTTCTTTCTTCCAGAGCTTGGTTGCTTTTTGTGATTTCTTCTTCTTTATTTTTAATGCCAGCTGTAAATTCTTTGATGCGCTTTTCACACAATTCAACTTCCAGACTCTGGAATTCAATTTCTTTGGTCAAGACATCATATTCACGGTTGTTGCGCACATTATCCTGCTGCTCTTTGTATTTTTCAATAGAAGCCTTTGCTGTTTCTATTTCAATTTTCTTCTTTGCAACATTTGCCTTCAAATCAGCAATCTCTGCTTGAATTTTTTCAATACGGGTGCTCAAACCTGTTACTTCATCTTCCAAGTCTTGCACTTCCAAAGGAAGTTCACCTCTCAGGGTTTTGATTTTATCAATTTCCGACAACATGGTCTGCAACTGATACAGCGCTTTCAATTTTTCTTCAACGCTCAATTCACTTGGATCTTTCTTTACTTCTTTAGCCATAATTCTCTATAAGTATTTGACGGGATTGGTATTGACACGGGTCATTTGTATATCCAATGTCGGAAACTTTTCCCTTATGATGGAATAAAAAATTTCTTTTGTATACTGTTCGCTTTCGTAATGTCCTATTTCAGCTATCAGGATGTCGTTTTCATAACTGAAATAGTCATGATACTTGACTTCACCGGTGATAAAAACGTCGGCATGGCATTTCACGGCATGAGGCAGTAAAAATGCGCCCGAACCTCCGCATAGCGCCACCGTTTGTATCAACCGACCTTTCATACGGGAATGTTTTACACATCCCACTTCAAAAAGCTGCTTTATCCGCTTAAGAAACTCGGTTTCTGTTTCCGGCTCTTTCAGTTCTCCTATAATTCCGGCTCCAACCTGACTCCACGTATTACGCAGGGGATATAAATCATAGGCCGGCTCTTCATAAGGATGGGCTTTCAGCAAGGCGTTAATTACCGAATACTCTTTAAAAGCCGGGAGTATGGTCTCAATACGCACTTCTGCTTCCTCATGTAGCTCACCTGCTTTCCCGCAAAAGGGATGGGTTCCTTCTCCTGCCCGGAAAGTGCCTTTTCCATTTACATTATAGCTGCAGGCATCGTATTTACCAATGCTTCCACATCCGGAATCAAATAAGGCTTGCCGGACAGATTCTGCTTGCTTTTCAGGTACAAATGTTACCAGTTTCAGCAATCCGTTTGCTTTTGCGTCAAGAATACGGACATTATTCAGTCCTATTTTCTCTGCTATTTTATAATTAACTCCGTCCGTAGCATTATCCAGATTGGTATGCATTGAGTAAACAACCAAATCATGCTTGATTGCTTTCATGATACAACGCTCTACATAATCCTTGCCTGTAAACGACTTATATCCTTTGAATATAAGTGGATGGTGAGAAACGATTAAGTTATACCCCAATGCTATTGCTTCATCAATAACGGCTTCGGTCACGTCTATACACAACAAAGCCCCTGTAGCTTCCGCGTCTGTCAATCCAATTTGCAATCCGGCATTATCAAATCCGTCCTGCAAAGGCAGAGGCGCGAATATCTCAAGGGCACTAATGATTTCCTTAATTTTCATGTTCCGCGAAAATTTGTTGCAAAGATAAATATTTTTCGTGAAATATCCTTATTTCAGCCCCTATCTTTTATAATACAATTTTCTCCAAATCATTCGGGACATATATTTTTCCTCTGAACACCTGAGATGCTTCTTCCGTATAACTCTGCTTACGGGTAGCAAGCGATTTGTCTTCTGTGTGATAAAGTAATAAGTTTCTTACTTGCAGCTGAGCCGCCAGCCGACCTGCATCTAAGGCTGTGCTGTGATGCTTTTCATAAGGCTTGAACACATCGCGCTCTGCATAAAGGCAAAAGGCTTCAGACAGGAGCCAGTCTGCCGACTCCACATAGCCTCGGGTCACCTCGTTATAGGGTTCATCTCCCAAGCAAACCAAAACCTTCCCGCCGGGAAGTATTGCGCGAAAGCCAAATTGCTTTTCTTTGGTTGATGCTATATCAAAACATTGTACCTGCAAACCACCTGCATGAAAACTTTCTCCACTTTCAAGCTCATGAAAATCAACATATTGATCGATACATGATTGTATTTTTACCGGGAGAGTCATACGGCAAATCCATTTCAGCACCTCGATTACTTTATCATGTCCATAAACTTGAAACCGGTCTGTATATTTACCTTTTCGTATTTCCTGGGCTATCATACGAAGCACCCATACAGCCCCTAAAATATGGTCTGTATGCGCGTGTGTGATAAACATATCTTGAATTTCGTCCAAACATATTTCTGCCTTTTCCAGTTGAGCAAGTACTCCATTTCCACCTCCGGCATCTACCAGAAAAGCCTTTTTACCAGTACGAATTGCAAAGCAAGTGTTGTAACAATGTGTCACTGCTGCGTTTCCGGTACCTAACATGATTAATTCAGCGCGCTCCATAAAATGAAAATAATGAGCAGCCTTTCGGTTTGCTCCAATAAAATTGATTATAAAACATAAAACGCCCCGGCTGAATCACCGGAGCGTTTTTGTATCTGGAAATGATAAATTAATAAGCACGTGCAAAAAGAACGCGACGGGCTGAAGGTTTACCAGTAACCATATCCACTCCCGGAGTCAAGCTTTCTTCGTCAGCATCGAAAGGCAGACAGCGGATAGTAGCTTTGGTCTCTTCCTTGATGCGGTCTTCGGTTTCCGGGGTACCATCCCAGTGAGCCAAAATAAATCCACCCTTTTCAATCTGTTCTTTAAACTCATCATAAGTGTCTACCTTCACAATGTGTTCATTACGGTACTTCAGTGCTTTTTGGTAGATATTTGCCTGGATTTCTTCCAGCAAATTCTTAACGTATTCTTCAATACCTTCACAAGTGCGGGTTTCTTTTTCCAAAGTATCACGGCGCATTACCTCCATGGTGTTGTTTTCCAAGTCACGGCCTCCCATTACAAGGCGTACAGGAACACCCTTCAGTTCGTAGTCTGCAAACTTAAATCCCGGACGCTTGTTGTCGGCATTGTCATATTTAACAGAGATTCCTAACTCGCGCAATTTAGCTACGATGCCTTCTACTTTAGCATCAATCAGCTTCAACTGTTCGTCGTTTTTATAGATAGGAACAATAACCACCTGAATCGGAGCCAAATGAGGAGGAAGAACCAAACCGTTATCATCAGAGTGGGTCATGATAAGCGCTCCCATCAAACGGGTAGATACTCCCCATGAAGTAGCCCAAACATAATCTAACTTGTTGTTTTTATCAACGAACTGTACATTAAATGCCTTTGCAAAGTTCTGTCCCAAGAAGTGAGAAGTACCACACTGCAATGCTTTACCGTCTTGCATCAATCCTTCGATTGTATAAGTATCTAATGCTCCGGCAAAACGCTCATTAGCCGACTTAACTCCCTTCACAACAGGTACAGCCATGTATTTTTCTGCAAAATCACCATATACATGCAGCATCTTCTGCGCTTCGGCTTCGGCTTCTTCACGGGTAGCATGAGCCGTATGTCCTTCTTGCCACAAGAATTCTGCAGTACGCAAGAACAAACGCGTACGCATTTCCCATCGCATTACGTTAGCCCACTGATTACATAAGATAGGCAGATCACGGTATGAATTAATCCAGTTTTTATAAGTGCTCCAAATAATGGTTTCTGATGTGGGGCGAATGATCAACTCTTCCTCCAGCTTGGCTGCAGGGTCAACAATTACTCCTGAACCATCTTCAGCATTTTTCAAACGGTAATGAGTTACCACAGCACACTCTTTCGCAAAGCCTTCCACGTGTTCTGCTTCACGGCTCAGATATGACTTCGGAATCAGCAACGGGAAATAAGCATTCACATGTCCTGTTGCTTTAAACATATCATCCAACTGACGCTGCATTTTCTCCCAAATAGCATATCCGTAAGGCTTGATTACCATACAGCCACGTACCGGAGACTGCTCTGCCAAATCAGCTTTTACAACCAAGTCATTATACCATTGTGAATAATTTTCACTTCTTTTGGTAAGGTCTTTTAATTCTTTTGCCATAACTTCTATATAGTTATATTTTAGATGTCCTACAATTAAAGCGCAAAAATACGAAAAAGATTTGTTTCAAATTCAAAATAAAGAATTTGTTTTCACAGATTATGCAAAATCTTTTCTTATGTGCTCCATCAAGTTCATTATTGGAGATTAATTCTGATAATCAAAATACCACCAATATGTATCACCAAACTTTCTTCTTATCTGATTTTTTGCTTCAGAGGATGTTCCGAGTTTTCTTTGTACATCTTCATAGGTTTTCCATCTTGCCATCAACAGCGTATCTTGAGCAGCAGAGGCAGAAGCTGGAAGTTGGGTTTGATATAAAAACAAAGCTTCCTTGTAATAGCGAGGCAACGAATCCTTCTCATCATACAAGTCGGTTATTGCTTTTGCAAATTCATCAAGACGTTTATCTAACAATAGACCAGATAAATAATAATCTAAAGCGACGTATCGTCCTTGTTCTGTATAACAAAGCGAACGGAGATAGTCAATATGTTTTTCCGACATACTTGCCTTCTTCCCGAGAAAACGATATATAGAATCATTCGTAAACCGGAGAACCGTTTCCTGATCTGGAGCAAAGAACAGTCCCTCTGCTTTATAATATTGCGGGTATTGAAAAAGCTTTTCTCCCATTTCTCCGGCATGAGCCATCGCTAAACTGCGCAATGCAGTCAGTGTCCGTCCGGCCTCCAATGAATGTTTTCCCACCTCTAAGGCTTCAGCATAGTCTTTATTACGCAAATGACGCTCTATCTCTAATTCATAGTGAAAGGCTCTCTGGGTGTTACCTATCAGCATCGTCGCCATACACATAAGCAACAAAATTGATAAATTTGAAACAACAAGCCCGCCTATACTTCCTTCTTCATTTAGCCAATTTCTGAACAAAGCCCGCAGCCAGTAACCCCCTCCTACAAAGAGAATAATAATCAATGGTAACAGCCAAAGCCAAATGGTATGATAGCCGGGGACGTAAACATTTCTTCCCAAGTCGGTCAAGGCACAAAGGATTAAGAAGGAAGGAAGGTACGACAATGAGCGTATGTACCCCTTCAGCCCCAAAAGGCTGTTAATTCCCCACCGTAATAAGACCAATACCAGGGTCAAGACAGCAGCGCTGGCCAGCGGAGCAAACTGTGTCTTTCCATGCGCCAACGAAAAATGTAATGCTTCAAGAACATCACGCTGAAAAACATACAAATAGACAAAGCTAAATGCTGAAAAAAGAAGACCGCACACCCCTATCATGGTGCGATCGGTCTTCCTATATGGTATATTTACATAATTACTCATACCTTAATTCTTCGCGCGCTTTAACACAACTGCCGAACGCGCCGGAATATAAAGTTTTAACCATTCTTTCTTTTCCTTTGCGTACAAAGGGTCTGCACAAGTGAAATGACGTACTGAATCATCCGCAAATCCAAATCCGCCAAATGCCTTATCATCCGTGTTTAGCACAACATCATAAGCTCCTCTCGGGACCAAAAATCCATAATCTGTAAACGAACGGACCGGATTAAAGTTAAATACAAACACCAAATCTTTGCGGCGGTAAGCCAAAATCTGATCACCATCATTGTGCCATATCTCTACCACATCACTCTTTTGGATGTTCTTTGTGCCGCCAAGTAAATGAATCATCTTTTCATCGAAATCTCCTAAATAGTGATAGCACAATTCTTTATTGTCAACCAAATTCCATTGGCGACGAGCATATTTATAAGACCATCCATTACCTTCACGCGGGAAATCAATCCATTCAGGATGTCCGAATTCATTACCCATAAAATTCAAGTAGCCTCCATTGATGGTAGACGCCGTCAACAGACGGATCATCTTATGAAGAGCCATACCTCGCTGCACTGTTCCGTTTTCATCGCCCTTCTTAAAATGCCAATACATATCGGCATCAATCAGACGGAAAATAATGGTTTTATCTCCAACTAAAGCCTGGTCATGACTTTCACAGTAGGAAATCGTTTTTTCATCCTTACGCCGGTTTGTAACCTCCCAGAACAAGCTTGACGGCTTCCAGTCTTCATCACGGCGCTCCTTGATAATCTTAATCCAATAGTCAGGAATATTCATTGCCATACGGTAGTCAAATCCATAGCCTCCGTCTGTAAACGAAGCTGCCAGACCTGGCATTCCCGATACTTCTTCAGCAATCGTTATAGCACGAGGGTTTACCTCATGAATCAATCGATTAGCCAAAGTCAGGTAACAAATTGCGTTATCATCTTGATTTCCGTTAAAATAATCGCCATAATTACAGAACGCTTCTCCTAATCCATGGCTGTAATAAAGCATAGAGGTTACCCCATCAAAACGGAAACCATCAAAATGGAACTCTTCCATCCAATATTTACAGTTAGAAAGGAGGAAATGAATCACTTCATTTTTGCCATAATCAAAACAAAGCGAATCCCATGCCGGGTGTTCACGGCGATCACCCTGATAAAAATACTGATATGGATCGCCGGCAAAATTGCCCAGCCCTTCTATCTCATTTTTTACAGCATGCGAATGAACAATATCCATAATCACGGCAATTCCCATCTGATGAGCTGTATCAATAAGCTGTTTCAACTCTTCAGGAGTTCCAAAACGGGAAGAAGGAGCAAAGAAGTTAGAAACATGGTAACCAAAACTTCCATAATAAGGGTGCTCTTGAATAGCCATAATCTGAATGCAATTATAACCATCTTTAGCTATACGCGGCAATACCAGTTCACGGAATTCATTATAAGTACCTACTTTTTCAGCATCTTGTCCCATCCCGATGTGACACTCATAAATCATTAGAGGAGCTACATTGGGAACAAAAACTTTCTTCTTGAATTTATAAGGTTTTTTAGGCTCCCAGACCTGGGCACTAAATATTTTTGTTTCTTCATCTTGAACCACGCGATTTGCCCATGCCGGGATACGTTCACCCGAACCTCCTTCCCAACATACTTTCAATTTATAAAGGTCACCATGTTTCAAGGCATTTTCCGGAAGATGGATTTCCCAGTTTCCAGCACCGTTGCGAATTCGTTTCAGTCTATATTTCGGATTCTGTTTCCATCCGTTAAAGTCGCCTATCAAGTAAATGGCTGTAGCATTAGGAGCCCACTCACGGAATGTCCATCCTTTATCCGTACGGTGTAAGCCAAAATAGAGATGACCTGTTGCAAATCCAGCCAAATCGCCTTTTCCTACTAATTCCTTTTCTTTGTCAATCGCATACTGATGTCTGCCTCTAATAGCGTCTGCATAAGGTTCTAACCAAGGATCGTTCTTAATGATGTTTAATATTTCATTCATAGCATTAAAGATTAGATTTTATTTTTATTATTGCTTTTCTCAGTGTTGTGGATGTTATTGCAGGGGCATGAGCGTCTTCCGGAAAAAAGACGGCAAACATTCCCGGCTCCAATTTTACATAGCTTTCTACAGGAACCTCATAAAAAGTAATATCCTTTTCTATATCATAACAAGCTTCCGGAAGCATGTTACGTGAAGCATACCCCATTATCTCTTCTCCAGATACAGGGATTTGAATATCAATGTATTTATTATGTGTTTCCAAGCATGCCTCTTCTTTCTGCTTCGGAGGAGCTTCGGTGACCGTAATGCTAACTTCGCCTTCTTTTAAGACAGTCTTACCCAAAGGGCAAGTATGAAGGTCAATCGTCTTCAGGTATTCAAAGACTTGAGCGAATAATGGATGCAACACCGCATATCGCTCCAGATTTTGCAGGTTATCTATTACCATAAATAAAATTTATCCTTATTCAAGTTCATCAATCGTACTATTTGTAAAATCAGCAAAGCGTTTGAGCTGCATAAACACTTTTGCTATTTCATCCATAAAATCTGGATTATCAAAAAAGGAATCCGGAATGTGATACGAAACGGTATAATCCTTACACCGGATATATTGAGGGTAAGGAAAATCTTTGGGAAAACCTTTTGGATTTGTTTTTAACCAGCTTTCACCTACTACAGGAAAGTAAGCGCGAAACACTTCATCTTCCACAATGGCCCGATAAGCTTCTATATTATCACATACTGACTGGCGAACAGCCTTCAGCATATGAGAAGGCATACACCAGCTTCCACCTGCAAGCATGCAGTTTCCCGGTTCCAGATGAATATAATACCCGCAATGATTTGACTTTTTCCCGCGGGAATTTATATAGCCTCCTATGTGATTTTTATAGGGAGACTTATCTGCGGAAAAACGGGTATCACGATATATCCGATAGGTACACTCTGCAGGACGAATGTGGGCAATACTTTCATCAAACGATGAAAGGCGCACAATTACTTCTTCCAATAAATTTTCAAAATCAGACTGAGCCCTGATATATTCAGATTTATGAGTATGAAACCATTCGCGGTTATTATTTGCCGCCAACAGCTTCAGAAAATCCAAAATTCCTGATACATTCATGCTTTATTCATCTTTAGATGAACAAACTTACAAAATTTATTTTATATAAAATCAAAAAAAGGCCGGATTTTACCGACCTTCAATAATATTCAACAAAAAATCATGAATTCTTCCATTCGAAGCCAGGACTTGGCGTCCAGAGTAAAAATCATCTCCCCCCTTAAAGTCGGTTACCATGCCGCCGGCATTTCGCAAAATCAACACACCAGCTGCAATATCCCACGGTCCGATAAATGCTTCAACACGAGCATCAAATCTACCTGCAGCTACATAGCATAATTCTGCAGCAGCGGCTCCCATCAAACGCAAACCAGCCACATTACCATAACATTCGTTTACCAAGGTCAAGGCCAAGGGCTTATACTCTTCTGCATTATACGGAAATCCCATTGCAATAAATGCATCATCTAAAGTATCTACAGAAGACACACAGATAACTTTCCCATTCAAAAAAGAAGGAGATCCTTTATAGGTCCAGTAGCACTCATCGCGGCATATTTCATAAACCACTCCCAATAGCAGTTCCTCTTTGCTTCTCAATGCAATGCTTACACAATAAGGAGCATTATCGTGAATAAAATTCGTTGTACCATCCAATGGATCAACCAGCCAGCAATAGGGTTCATCTGCCAGAGTAGCACTGCCCTCTTCTGCTATAAAGCCAGCCTCCGGCAAAAGTTTTGCCAAACATGACACAATCCTTTTTTCCGATTCTTTATCTACATAAGAGACATAGTCGTGCGCATGTTTCTTTTCTACCCGCTCACGAAGGAACTTCTTTCTTTCATCGCGGATAAAAGCACCTGTTTCTATAGCCAGTTTACGCACCTTATCGGTTAATAATGCCAAATCTATCATTTTCCTTCATTTAATAAACGTCCGTATCTGAAGGTACCCGTACGGATAACATTCCCGTTTTCATCTTTTTCCACAAATGAACCGTCCTTTTGTCCTTTTTTAAATGTGCCTTCAAAACGAATGCCATCTTTAGTGGTCAAAACACCTTTTCCTTCTTCCTTTCCTCTTACAAACTCTCCGATATATACAGATCCGTCTGTCATACGCAGCGTACCATTACCTTCCGCCATATTGTTTTTCCACTGTCCCTCATATTCATCTCCGTTTGCCCATTTATAGCTTCCATTACCAGAACGTTGATTTTTGAGCCATTGTCCTTCATAAACAGCCCCGTTCATCCAAGTAAAGGTTCCAGTACCTTCTTGCCATCCGCCATTAAACTGACCGACGTATTTATCACCATTGGGATATGTATAGATACCATGTCCGGTGCGCTCACCATCCACATAATCTCCCTCATAACGTTCACCATTTTGGAAATAATACACTCCCTTCCCGTGCTGAACATCATTTAACCAATCACCGACATATTTATCACCATTCGTATAATAAAAAGTTCCTTTACCATGGCGTTCTCCATCTTTCCACTCACCGTCGTATTTGGAGCCATCTTCCCAGGTCATCACTCCTTTTCCGTTTTTCAGATCATGCTTCCACTCACCGTCATATTTAGCTCCGCCCTTCCACGTATAGACTCCGCTTCCGTTTCGCTTATCTTCATGCCATAAACCAACATACAAGTCACCGTTATAATAATACATCGTACCTTCACCTTCCTGATAATCAGCATACCACATTCCATCATAACGGTTATTATTCATAAAATAATATGTACCTTTTCCATGTTGCTGATCTTGGTACCATTCTCCAACATATTTCTCCCCGTCAATAAAAAGATAAGTACCTTCTCCCTGGCGTTTTCCTTTTACATACTGACCTTCATATACGTCTCCATTCTTGAACACTGTTCTTCCTTTCCCGTTTGGGCGACGTCCTTTTAATTCACCGGTATATTCTGCACCATCTTTAAACTTATAATAGCCCAATGACAACTGTGCAGAAGCAGAAGCACTTCCTAAGGTCATCCACATAAATAACAAAAAGATATGTTTATTCATCATCTGTTTAGTCTGTTTTTTTTAAAATAATCCTTTTCCTTTTTTACCACTCATTGGTTCATATTTTTTTACCTGCCACAATTTCTATTAAGTTTTCTTTACAGAAATAACGTTGGGCTAAATTTAAAAGATCATCAGAAGTAATATTTCTGATGGCAGATAAAGAACGGTCAAAAAAAGTATTGTCCAGTCCGGCTGTTTCTATAAAAATCCATGCATCAGCCAGAGAAAAAGCACTTTCATACGAACGGCATATATCGCCCAGCATATAATTACGCACCATTGCCAACTCTTTTACCGGCACGCGTTCCTCACATAAGCGGTCCATTTCATTATAAACTTCGGCAATTACCGAGTCAACGTATTCATTGGCTGTTTCAGTGCTGACAATGAGTATTCCTGTATCCGGATATGAAACGATGCCTGCTCCGATACCATACGTATACCCTTTATCTTCTCGGATATTCGACATTAAACGGCTGCCGAAATAGCCTCCGAACAGTGTTACCAGTACACGCAACTCCAAATAATCAGCATGTTGACGAGGTAAGCTAAAACCGCCTATTTTCAATGAGCTTTGCAGTGCATCTTTCTTTTCTATAAAGATACGTTTGGTTAAATCTGTATTTAATGCAAACTTTTTTGTCTCAGAAGGACCGGCAGGTTTCCCCCAAGCGGCATCGCCAAAATGTTCTTCTATGCAACGTATTACTTCAGGAGTAATTTTTCCCGATACATAAGCAGAGCAGTTTCGCGAATGATAATGTTTTACATAAAAATCCTTTAATACTTCTGGAGATATCGCATCGTAATCTTTCAGTTCCGCATATCTTCCCAAAGGGTGCTGTTCTCCGAAAAGCGAACGGTTCAGTTGTTTTCTTGACAGCACTTCCACCCGCTGGTTATTTACCATATACTGATGGCGGTTGACATCAATAACCACTTCTAATTCTTTTTCCGGGAATAGCGGTTCCTTCACAATGGAGGCCAAGACTTCCATCGTTTTTGAAAAATATTTGCCCAGGGAATAGAGTGTGACCACACCACAATTTACAGAAGACGAAAGGTCAAGCCAAGCACCATAATAGTCAAGTTTCTCAGCTATTTCAACAGAAGTCATTCCACGGGTTCCTTCACGTAACATACGATTGGTCAATACTGCCTGTAAGGGCTGTGTCTGATGAAGCTGCCCTCCTTTAATCACCAAGTCAAAGCGCACTACATCTTCACTACCTGCAGCAATCACATAAAGCGGCATGCCATTACCCATCACCTGACGTTCAGGCTGGACGATAGAGAAATGATCCACCTGTTTGATTTCAGGGCTGATTGTTCTGTCAACTGCATTCATTTCATTCCTCCACATTGCTGCAAGAAAATTTCAGCACGAGCCAAATCCTCCGGAGTATCAATACCTATTGTTTCAACCTCACTAATGCCGACTTTTATCGTATATCCATTTTCAAGCCAACGTAACTGTTCCAATGATTCTGCAAGTTCTAAGGAAGATTGTGGCAGCGAAGTTATTTCTTTCAACACTTCTGCCCGATACGCATAAAGCCCGATATGCTTATAATAGACATGTCCTTTCAGCCATTCTGTTTTTTCCTTATTACGCTGAAACGGAATAATAGAGCGACTGAAGTACAGTGCCTGCATCGATTTATTTACAACCACTTTCGGAGAATTGATATTTTCCAAAGCTTCAAGTCCGTCCTCTGCGGTGAAAGGCTTTACCAATGTAGCAATCTGAGTGGCTTCATCGTTAAAACAAACCTTTATGGCTTCCAGTTGGAATTGCTGAATAAAAGGTTCATCTCCTTGAATATTAACAATGACATCAGCATCTGAAGCAACCTTCTGATAAGCTTCAAAACAACGGTCGGTCCCGCTTTTATGGTAAACCGAGGTCATAACAACCTTTCCGCCAAAAGCTTTTACCGCTTGCTCGATACGTTCATCATCTGTTGCCACGTACGTTTCATCCAAGACATTGGATACTTGTTCATATACCCTCTGAATAACCGGTTTACCTCCCAACAGGGCCAGGGGTTTAGCCGGAAAACGCGTAGAGGCATATCTTGCAGGAATAATCCCTATAAATTTCATGGTATTTTACTATTTCAATAATTAATGAGGCAACAAATTTACAAAAAACTTTTCTATTTTTGCATGCAAAACCATAAACATCTATCATTTATGAAAGAAGAACATGTATGCTTAATCTGTCTGGGGTCAAATTCAAATGCTACATTCCATTTAAG
This sequence comes from uncultured Phocaeicola sp., assembly GCA_958434805.1. The sequence continues at coordinate 34,434 of CAUBDX010000020.1, read as the reverse complement.
TCGGGCGAGAAATATGCTATACTCCATGTTCCCGGATATTCACTGGGGAGAAGCCACGGAAACAGAAGCAGAAGGAGACCACACTGGTCTTCCTCCCTACCTGAACCAACTCGCCTTATTCCACTCTTCTCTGGATATAGCTGAACTTAAAACGAAACTTAAACAGATAGAGAAAATAAATGGACGAACAGCAAACAGCAAAGATTCCGGGCTTATTCCGCTTGATATTGACCTGCTAGTTTATGACAAGCAGCTATTAAAGCCTCAGGACTTTAAAAAACGATATATGCAGTTGCTCATCAGAGACTTCACATCTTTTCCGCCGGATCTTTTGAAGAATGCCTGAATCATTCTGCCTTTTTCGGTATATGTCCACCTCGTTTCATTACTTTTTCAAAATCGTCTACAATATTCCGCCCCATATTTATACGCGTACTGTCAACACGGTGAATAGCCACCGGCGTGACATCATCTTTATATTTAGCCTTTCCCAAGCGGAATTTCATCTTATCCAAATTACCCGATATATTTAATCCCAGCTTAAAAGGAATCGGAGATTTTAAGATGGAAATATGATAATTGAAGTTCATGTCCAGACCCTGATTTCCCCCAACAGCCGCTTTATAACGATCTATTTGAACCACAAATGGATATACAGTTACATTTCCATCTTCTACAATCAGATTAACGGCAATACTGTCAAAGACATTCCGCTTTTTATTTTTAAACAAAAGCATCTTTGAGATTTCCGCAAAAGTCTCTCCATCCATAAGCACCAGACTGTCTCCCTTGATGTGCATAGCCGAACGCAATGTCGGTATTTTTATATTCAGATTTGAGTCAAGAACGGCTTCGGCTGCCGCTTCAAAATTCACTATACCTTTAAACGAACGGAGCATAGGAACAATGGTGTCCAAAGCCGGAGCAAAATCCACCAGTTTACCGACGTTAATGCCCTTCAGTCTGAAATCAAAACCAGCATATCCCCTTGACTTCTGCCTAGCCCGATATACGACCGTAGCCTGCATATCGGCATCCAAACCTCTCATTGTAAGTTTTTTCAAGTGGACAGCCTGATTCCGGACATCTACATCTCCGCAAACATTTTCAAAAGTCATCTTCCCATACGTAACCTTTTCCAGTTTTGTCCGCAATTCTGCATCTACATTATGAGGTATGACAAAGAGTTCCATCGGAGCATTGCTGCTTACCGTATCTGCTTCTACCTGCAACGTATCTTCCGGAAAATTAAGCGAATTTATCAACTGATTACAGTCCAGTTTATGAGAATGAAGTTCCAAGGTTGCTTTCAGCGTTTTTTTCTTCTTCATCACGCCATACAAATCATGAATAACTCCAGTTGCAGTTATATCCGAATGCCCTACTTTCATCGAAGCATTCTGCAATGTAATTTTTCGGTTTCCCACTGTCACTGAAGTCTTTTCCATATGAATGGGCAAAGCAAATTCCGGCACACGGACTACCAAATGCCGGAAACCGATGATGCCTTTAGGCAGCCACAACGAATCACTGACCTTTTCTGCCTTGAGTCCGAATCCGCCTTTATCCATTCCGAGCCTTGTTTGCCCCATCCGGCAGAATATAGTATCCGTCTCCATAGCCAGCTTAATTTGGGGCATTACGGGATTCTGCTTACTTGGATCAATGCTTACAGTCGCATTCATCTTACGCGTAAAAACAGCCAATGAGTCGTTAAATTTCCCCTTCATACGGTTCAGTTCAAGCTTACATTCCAAACTGACAATACGAGTTGTATCTTGGGGGTTAGACGATTTAAGCGTAGCTTTCAAACGCTCTATATCTGATGTTAATTTCGGCGAGCGAAGTGCCACTTGCTTAATCTCCGCATTGGCCACTAAAGACTCATCTCCCGTAAAATCTAATGTGGCGTCGCTTGTAAACTCAAAGTTTTTCGCTTTGTCACGCAGAGATAATTCATCTATACCCAACTTTCCAGCCAAGCGAACACGCCCAAAATCCTGCCTCTTGAGTGAAGACAACCGGCAATGTAAGTTCAGGTCGGCATTCACCTTCCCCTTAATTTCCACTCCCTCCTGCAAAGGAAAGGTCTGCGCCAATGCTGTAAGGTCGATTACCGATTTTGTTTTAAATTTAATATCCGGATCGCCCAATAAGTCCTGAATTTTAGCCTCTGCCAATACATCGGTATGAGCTCCTTGAAAATGAAAAATTTTCAAATCGGCATACGAGGGTGTTTTTTTCATCAAATCAATATAACTATAAAAATCCGCTTCAAATTTATCAACCCCATAAGGAAGCTTTGTATATTTAGCGGCAGCTTCTTTTATCTTCACGCTCAGCGTAGCAACAGGCATCTGTCCTTTTCCATACCACCCTTTCAATGCGCCATTAATCAACACCTCTCCTTCTGCATTCACTTCTTCTTTCTTCACTATACTTTCCGGTATCATATAGAGTACCGTTTTCAGAGAAGGAGCATGAAGACTATACGTTAAGTTTACATCGGCTGCCTGTTTCAGGCTATCTCGTTTCAACGTTCCATCAACATCGAGCTCTATGCCATTGACAGACAAGCGAGTATCATGCAATGCAAGCACTCCAGCCGAATGGTTCAAATCCAAGGTTGTCTTCAGCTCTACAGCAACTTTATTTATCAGCAGCTGTCCATCCTGCCAGAATAAAATATTTTCATTGCTAAACTCCGTTTCCATCATCAGATGCTCTTTTCTCAGAGAAGCCTTTAATGTTAAATTTGCATTTTTCAAATTTGCATAGACGCGGGTATCCCTATCATCAAAAACCACATTTGCCCGCTTCAGCGAGACCCGGTTAATTTCTATTTCTGAAACCGGAGCTTCCTCTGTTTTTTCCAAGGTATCTGCCTGAGCCACCGTATCAGCCAAGGCAATATCCCAGTTAGCTACTCCGTTCTTTCCTTTATATGCATACACAGAAGCATCTTCCAGTCCGAGATAACGGAGGTTTATTTTCTTGTTGCATAAGTAGTCAAGGGGATTTACAACAACTACACATTTCTTAAATGCCACCAAAGAATCCGTTTTTTCCCATAATGTATCACGCTCCGCTTTCGAGACCAAAGAACCTTGAGTCAACTGTAACCCCAAGCGTGGAAATGTAGAGAAAAAAGTCAGTTCTACCCGTTCCATATCCAATTTGGCGTTCATCGATGAATTAGCGACTTTCAGCACCATCGGTGTCAGCTTCTCTGAAGTAAATATAAAATTGATTGCCACAGTTATTCCTATCAGCAAAACTACAGCCAATGTTCCTAAAGCAAGAAGAGATATCTTTAAAATTCCAAACAATCTTTGATTCATAATTTTTAGTTTTTGTATCCATACAAATTTAGACAAAAAAACTAAGAATTTACACCGACAGAATAAAGAAATGCTTTCCCTTTAGAGGAATATTTATAGAAGAAACAATATATGAAAAACAGCATAGGCATCTTGAAGAAAAAGACAAGCGCCTGACAAAAGAATGTCAAGGCGCTTCAATCTGATTCAACTTCAAATTATTTTATTACTAAAATAGGTGTATTTGAGTGGAATATCATTTTACGTGCAATACTTGGATTAAACAGACGGGCAAAAATATTCCGCTTGTAATTGGTAATGCAAAGCACATCAATCTGTTCTTGCTTTACATAGTCCTCCAGATTACTCAGCAAGTGATCTTCAGTCACCACATTATAGCAAATATCCAGCTGCGGATATTGTTTTTTAAAGTACTCTTTAATCCCCGCCAATTTGATTTCATTCCAAGTGCGGCGGTGTGCATCTGTATTCAAATGAATAAAAGAAATCTTAAACTTATAATCTTGGAATGTCGTAATAAGCGAATCGAATGCAATTAAATCACGCTGGTCAAAATTGGTAATAAATGCCACCTTTTGTATGTCTCTAAAATTTTTTGATTTTATATGTTCAGGTATGGCATAAACAAAAGTCGGACTGCGCTCTATGATTTCAGCCGTCACGCTTCCAATCAGATCAAGTTCCTTTTCCCCCTGCCCACGGGTTCCCATAACAATCATCAGTGGCTTTTCATAGCGGGCATAATGCAATATCTCTTCTTCGGGCACTCCTTCACGGAGCAGGCAAGTATATTTTACATCAGGCATCTCTCCTTTGGAGATTCGGTTTTTGATATCTTCTATCAATTTGTTCAACTGTATATGTATGCTTTCCAGCATAGACTTAATTCCCATATCACGCTCCATGGGAACTCCATAACCTTCTGTTGCATATTGCAGGCTCGGCATATAAATCGGACTGAAATATACATGCATTAGAACAATTTCAGCATGAATTTCATTTGCAAAATTAAAGCCAAACTCACATGCCTTCATTGAATAGCCAGAAAAATCTACCGGTATAAGTATCTTCCGGCTTCGCTGTTCCGATTGCGGAGTTTCTTCTTTTACCACCTCATCTGCCAGCCATGCAGAACTTTCGATAACTTTCAAAGCACGAGGCAAATCACTTTCCTTAATCCGAATTCTCACCCCCGACGAAACAACGGGTTGGATAAGATTGACATTATGAATATATGCCTCAATACCTTCATTCTCAAGCACATTTTTAAGAATCTGGGCTTTTGAATACGTCAAGATTGCTAATGTCACTAATTTCTCTTCCATAAGGCATAGTTTTTAAGGTTAAACAGATAAAAAATCCCAGCCAAAATTACATAGCCGGGATTATTCGTTCATTTTTTATGCGCTCTGTTCTTCTTTCAATATAGCTATAGCTTTATCAAGAACAGTTGTATCATCTAACATTACCAAACCGCCATCCGGTCCCGGCTCCAAATGAATACCTACACTCTTACCATCTTTAAAATTATGTCCTCCAAAGAAGTTTCGCACGGTTTCTACACTCAGATTTAATTCGTCAGCAATACGGTGCATACTTCCTGAGGGTAATGAATCTTTGATTTTACGAAGTTCATTAAAAGTTATTGTTCTGTTCATAGTAGTCTAAAAAATTAAGAGTTTAACGTATTTGTTTCTGTTCCCGATATAAAAGTAATGAAAGATTATGACTCAACAAACTTATTCGCCTCTATTTTTAAAAAAAGTTCAATAATAATCACTATCCAGCCCTTTTCCTATTGAAACGAATCAGTTTATCCTCTATTATTTTCTCCAAACACCTCCCGATATCGGCATCGTTCGGGTTTATACCAGAAACTCCGTAAGCCCAGCCATTATCAGAAAACACCTTTATATATATAGGAATGATTCTTCCGGAAACAAAAAAAGTTGCAATGAGAACAGTTTTTTGTTCTTACATCGCAACCTTTGCTTTTTGTTGTATTCACTTCTTTTCTAACAGAACTCCGCTTATCAGTTTAAATAAGCAGACAACTCGGCTGCAGTTACATTTTTTGCAACGATAACCCCTTTACTATCTATTAAATAGTTTTTAAAACCACTTTTCAGGTCATACGCCTTAAAAGCATCCGAATTTTCGCCATCTATTTCCAAATAGCAAGCAGAACCTTGAATTCCATCTTGCTGCACCGCCGCATCATACACCGAACGGTAACGGTCGAATGAAATAGAAATCATATCCACGCGAGCTTTTCCTTGAATAGTATGATTCAGCATTGCGTTTCTCTCACGCGATACAGCATCATAGCTCGCCCAAAAGCTTAACAATAAATAACCGCCTTCAGCGGCTCGCAGGTTAAGCGGCTGCGATTCATTACAAAGAACCAACTCTGGCACCTTTTCACCCAAAGCTAACTTCTCTGTTAAAGTGCTCTTATTCCGAAACGAAAGGGAAATAAAAGAGCCCAATACTAATACAACAAAAAACCACGTTACATTTTTAATCATGTAATTTGATTTTAGTTAATACTATCCGGGACTGCCGACTGACAGTAAATTCTACCCGGAACATTGCTTCTTTTGATGATTCTTCGCAGATAAAGACCCACCATCTTTTAGAATTTGGAGGCAAAGATAGAGCTTTTCTTTGAAACAAACATCAAAATCAACAACTTTTTATGTTTTGCAGCATGTTTTTAGCCAAAAATAAGGAAAACACTGATAAAAACCCATCCACAATGCGGCTTTGCGTACAATATAATTTGTACATTTGCATAAATAGAGTAGTATAGATTATATGGAAAGCAAAACAGAACTGATACTGATTCGCATCAGCGGATTAGACCGTCCGGGGCTCACCGCTTCGGTCACTGACATCTTATCAAAATATGATGTCGATATCATGGATATCGGTCAGGCAGACATTCACAGCACATTATCATTAGGTATCTTGTTTAAATGTAACGACAAAGATTCCGGAAACATCATGAAGGATTTGCTTTTCAAAGCTTCTTCATTAGGCATCAATATACGCTTCTACCCTATTTCTTCTGAAGAATATGAAGAATGGGTTAACATGCAGGGGAAAAACCGTTATATCCTTACCTTGCTGGGGCGCAAGCTAACTGCCGGACAAATAGCCGGAGCCACCCGGTTATTGGCAGAACAGCAACTGAATATTGACGGTATACGACGACTGACCGGGCGTATTCCTCTGGATGAGAAAAAGGCCAATGTCAGAGCCTGTATCGAATTTTCAGTCAGAGGAACTCCTAAAGACAAAGAGGAATTGCAAAGAAAACTGATGCAGCTGAGCAGCTCATTGGCTATGGATTTCTCCTTCCAACAAGACAACATGTATCGCCGCATGCGACGTCTGATTTGCTTTGATATGGATTCTACACTCATTGAGACAGAAGTAATTGATGAACTGGCCGAAAGGGCTGGAGTCGGTCCTCAAGTCAGAGAGATTACTGAAAGAGCCATGAGAGGAGAAATCGATTTCATTGAAAGCTTCAAGGAACGGGTGGCTTTATTAAAGGGATTAGACGAATCAGTGATGCATGACATAGCCGTAAACCTCCCTATCACTGAAGGAGTGGAACGACTGATGTATGTACTCAAACGCTACGGATATAAAATAGCCATTCTTTCTGGAGGGTTTACGTATTTCGGCAACTATCTGAAGGAAAAATTTGGCATTGATTACGTATACGCCAACCAGCTTGAAATTGTCGACGGGAAATTAACCGGAAAGTATCTGGGAAATATTGTTGACGGAAAGCGCAAAGCTGAATTACTACAGTTATTGGCGCAAGTTGAGAATGTAGACATTGCCCAAACCATTGCCGTTGGCGATGGAGCAAACGATTTGCCCATGCTTTCAGTCGCCGGATTAGGAATTGCCTTTCATGCCAAGCCTAAAGTTGTAGCCAACGCACAGCAGTCTATCAACACAATCGGGCTAGACGGAGTTTTATATTTCCTCGGATTCAAAGATTCTTATTTAGAAGAGCGCGGCAAACTATAAATAAAAACAGCGAAAAAAATCAATATGACGTTTTCAGAACTTAATTTAGAAGACAGTGTTTTACAAGCATTGGATGCCATGAACTTTCAGGAATGTACTCCAGTGCAAGAACATACCATTCCGGTTTTACTTGAAGGACATGATTTAATTGGAGTCGCTCAAACCGGAACCGGAAAGACTGCAGCCTACTTACTGCCTGTACTTAACCAGCTCAGTAAAGGAACTTATCCGGAAGAAGCTATCAACTGCATCATCATGTCTCCCACCCGAGAATTAGCACAGCAGATAGACCAGCAAATGGAAGGATTTTCTTATTTTATGCCTATCTCAAGCGTGGCTGTCTATGGCGGGAACGATGGAGTCCGGTTTGAACAGGAGAAAAGAGGACTGACTTTAGGAGCCGATGTGGTTATTGCAACCCCCGGCAGACTGATTAGTCACTTAAGTCTAGGCTACGTAGATTTATCAAAAGTCTCTTTTTTCATCTTAGATGAAGCCGACCGCATGCTGGACATGGGATTTGCCGACGATATTATGCAGATTGTCAAATACCTTCCCAAGGAAAGACAAACCATTATGTTTTCTGCCACAATGCCAGCCAAAATCCAACAGCTTGCCAAAAGCATTTTAAACAATCCTGTCGAGGTTAAACTGGCTGTTTCAAAGCCTGCCGAAAAGATTATTCAGGCAGCCTACATTTGCTATGAAGCGCAAAAATTAAAAATTATTGAAAGCCTGTTTAAGGAGCAGACTCCTGAACGCGTAATTATATTTGCTTCTTCCAAGCTGAAGGTAAAAGAAGTAGCCAAGGCTTTAAAACGCTTAAAGTTGAATGTCGGTGAAATGCACTCCGACTTAGAACAAAACCAACGGGAGGCTATCATGCATGAATTCCGGAATGGACGCATCAATATGCTGGTAGCTACTGATATTGTGGCCCGCGGTATTGATATTGATGATATCCGCCTAGTAATTAATTACGATGTACCGCATGATAACGAAGATTACGTACACCGCATCGGACGTACCGCACGTGCCAACAACGACGGATGCGCCATTACTTTTGTAAGCGAAACAGAACAGACCCGCTTTAAGCAAATAGAAGATTTCCTTGAAAAAACAATTTATAAGATTCCTGTTCCCGAAGAATTGGGTGAAGCCCCTTCGTATACACCACGTACTTCTAGCCGCCGGAACAACTGGAAAAACAAAGGAAACGGAGGAAAAAGATACCAACAGAAAAACGCAAACAAAAAGAAAGGGAATCAAGAACGAACAGTGAAAAAATAAACCGCATTATCAAAATGTAGTGTATATATAAAAAAGGTCTTGCCGATTTTCATAGGGCAAGACCTTTTTTATTGCTTTCAGCGATTTAAAGAAATACATTCATATTCTACGCCAGCCTGAAACATTGCTTAACGCAGTCTTTCATAAGCTTTTACCAGCATCTCATCTTTACCGATGGCACGAATAGCCAACCAGTTCAAGATAATAGAAATAAGCGGCAAACATACAGACCAAGATGGTACAAAGGTACAACTTTCATCTTTCAGCATAAAAATAAAGACAACCATTGTCACATAATAGCCTACCAATAAAATGATATTGAATAGAGTCAACCGGATCTGAAGCATGCGCTTTCTATATAAAAAGATAGTAACAAGCGATACTACAGCTATCACAATCAAGAGAGCAAAAAGAGCCCAAGGAGCATAATCGGACGTACCGTCTGCTGCTACTACTGCCAAGTTGGTCAACTCTGTTGAAGGGATATTATACTCGGCAGGAATAAAGTTACCCACCGGAAGAGACATCATAACTACCGAAAAAATAGCTACAATTAACAAATAAATAGTCTGAATGCGCTGTATCATAATATTTTCACAATAAAATAAAGAACCTGTAAGCCTACAAACAGGGTGTTTACAGATTCTTTACCAAGTTAAAAAATAAGGAACTTATTTTTACTGCAGTTTTTCTTTTTCTTTAGCCGGATTTCTATAATAAACCTTGCCTTCAATATACTCCTGAGCTGCTATCAAAGTAGGTTTAGGAAGCTTTTCATAATAGCGAGAAATCTCTATTTGCTCTCTGTTTTCAAAGACCTCTTCCAAATTGTCATTGTATGAAGCAAACTCTTGCAATTTTTTTGAAAGGTCATTCTTCATCTCCACGCCAATCTGATTTGCACGTTTACCAATAATGGCTACAGTTTCGTAAATATTTCCTGTATCCTCACACAGTTCCATTAAATTACGAGTAACGGTATTCGTAGGAGCATTTGTCTTTTTGTAATCCATAATTTTTATTTAATTATAAATGTATTAATATTCTTCAGCATCTTCGGATACATATTTACTAGCATCCTTATAAATATTTTCCACTTCGCTCAAGTATTTGCTTTCAGGAAATTCATTCTTGAATGCATAATACTCATCTATAGTTTCGCGCATACGTTCTTCCTTCTTCTCCAGCACACTTTCTTTTGCCATACCATATTTTGCACGCAAAATCAAAATAGAAAGTTCTTCACGCTTTTTCGTATAGGGGTAATCTTTCAATACGTTTTGTGCTGTTACCACCGCAGCCAGATAATTGTTACCGGTACTACTGTAAGAAGCATTTCCAGAATAAGAACCTAAATCATAATATAATTTGGCTGAAAGATATTCTTTTTCTACCAGTTTGTCTTGCAGTTCAAAAATCATATCTTGAGCAATGTTGCTTCTGGAACTTTCCGGAAAATACTCCATAAACATTTGAAGTTCGTTAATCGCCTTATACGTACTGCTTTGGTCCAAGCGTGGTTCCGGTGTATCCAAATACAGAGCCTTACCGCTATAAAAACGAGCCAGCTCGGTATAAGTTCCCCGCGGATAGGTGGTATAATAGGTGTTGAAATAATGCGAAGCACTTACATAGTCTCCCTGGTTATAATAAGTCATTGCCAGCATATACAACGACTCTTCACCATTACTCAATCCCTTCAGAACAGTAACCAACTCTTCAAGGATAGCCGCAGCACGCGAATTCTGCCCTTTGGCAAAATAACCTTTTGCTGCCTCATATTTATATTCGTAGTCTTGAGACTTTAAGACTTTATTGTACTCTCCACACGAAGAAAACACTCCGGCGGAAAGAAGCGCCATTACGATGTACTTTTTCATATTAATTAATATAGTTGTGCAAAATTACGTCTTTCCACTGAATAATACAACAAATGCGTATTTTTTAATGATATTTTTATGTACTTTTACCCACGCAACTCTAATACTCTGCCAAATTTGCCGCATATATAAAGTCTATCCGGCTTTTTTGAAAGGGCAGATTATAATTGATAACTATTATGAATTTTGAACTTATATCCGATTATCAACCTACTGGCGACCAGCCTGAAGCTATCGCCCAACTAACCGAAGGGATAAAAAACAAGGTTCCAGCACAAACCTTACTGGGAGTAACCGGGTCGGGAAAGACCTTTACCATAGCCAATGTCATTAAAAACATCAATAAGCCCACGCTGATTTTAAGCCATAACAAGACACTGGCTGCCCAGCTTTACAGTGAGTTTAAAAACTTTTTCCCGCATAATGCCGTAGAATATTATGTATCCTATTATGACTATTACCAACCGGAAGCCTATCTGCCTTCTACTGATACATACATTGAAAAAGATCTGGCTATCAATGATGAAATAGACAAGCTCCGGCTGGCTGCTACCTCTGCCCTGCTTTCCGGGCGGAAAGATGTAATTGTAGTCTCTTCCGTTTCATGTATTTATGGCATGGGAAATCCTGCCGATTTCTATAATAATCTGATTGAGATAAAGAAAGGAAGCAAAATAGACCGTAATGTCTTCCTCCGCCGGTTGGTAGACAGCCTGTATGTACGCAATGATGTCGACTTTAACCGGGGAAACTTCCGGGTGAAGGGTGATACAGTTGATATTTTTCTTGCATATACTGACAGCTTCCTGCGGGTAATGTTTTGGGGAGATGAAATTGACGAGATAGAGGAAGTGGATGCTGTTTCCGGACACCGCATAGAAAGTTTCGATGAATATAAAATATATCCGGCAAACCTTTTCATGACCACCAAGGAAAGCACATTACGGGCGATTCATCAGATAGAAGACGACTTGACAGAGCGGGTTGCTTATTTTCAGGAAATCGGAAAGCCTTATGAGGCTAAACGACTGTATGAGAGGGTCACGTATGACATGGAAATGCTAAGGGAATTAGGACATTGTTCTGGCATTGAGAACTACTCAAGATATTTCGACGGAAGAGAAGAAGGAAGCCGCCCGTATTGTCTGCTCGACTTTTTCCCGGAGGATTTTCTGATTGTCATCGACGAAAGCCATGTAAGCGTTCCACAAATCCGGGCCATGTACGGAGGCGACCGAGCCCGTAAGGAAAATCTGGTGGAATATGGGTTCCGCCTTCCGGCTGCAAAAGACAACCGACCCCTCAAGTTCGAAGAGTTTCAGGAATTAGCAAAGCAGGTTATCTATGTCAGTGCAACTCCTGCCGAATATGAACTGATTCAAAGTGAAGGAGTGATTGTAGAACAGGTGATTCGCCCTACCGGCTTGTTAGACCCGCTTATTGAGGTGAGACCCAGCCTGAACCAAATCGACGATTTAATGGAAGAAATCCAGCAGCGCGTAGAAAAAGAAGAACGTGTATTAGTTACTACACTCACCAAGCGCATGGCCGAAGAACTTACAGAATATCTGTTAAATCACGGGGTGAGATGTGCTTATATTCATAGCGATGTCGACACATTGGAGCGCGTGAAGATTATGGATGAACTCCGTCAAGGTATATATGATGTGTTAGTAGGAGTAAATTTGCTCAGAGAAGGATTAGACCTGCCTGAAGTTTCTTTGGTGGCGATACTTGATGCGGATAAAGAAGGATTCCTGCGTTCTCACCGTTCGTTGACCCAGACGGCAGGACGAGCCGCCCGAAATGTCAATGGAAAGGTTATCATGTATGCAGATAAAATCACAGACAGTATGCGCCAGACGATTGACGAAACGGAAAGAAGACGGGAAAAGCAGCTGGCTTATAATGAAAAGCATGGCATTACCCCCAAACAAATCAAGAAGATGCGCAACAATATATTACTGGAAAGCCAACAGGAAGAGCAGGCAAAGAACACCAAGCCATATCATACAGAAGAGCAGACGCTCCACTCTGCCGCCGATCCGATTGTTTCCTACATGTCGAAAGAGCAGTTACAGCGCAGCATCAACCGCACACGCAAGTTAATGCAAGAGGCTGCCAAGAACCTAAATTTCATAGAAGCAGCCCAATACAGAGACGAGTTGCTGAAACTGGAAGACATCTTAAAAGAGAAATAAGCATAAAAAAAACGGGTGCATATCAAATTTGATGCACCCGCTTTTTTTTTATAAAGCTCAATTACTTCTTTTCGATATCGATACCTTTGTTGCGCAAAGTCATTGCCATCAAACGAACGTAATCACTATACTGCTTTTCGTTCAACGTTTTTTTCATCAACTTCAAGTTACCATATACAGCGTTGCGAACTTGTTCGTTTCCTTCTTTCTTTGAAGTGTTTGCACGCTCCATCTGGTTCTGGAAATAGTCACAGATGCTGGCTACTTCTTCATGCTGATTAGATGACAATTTCAAGTATTGAGACAATTTTGCCTTATTGATAGTACCATTCCACTTTGCAGACTCCTGAGGTCCGTTAGCAAATACTGAAACTGAAAATGCAAAAACTGTCACGAATGTTAATCCTAATTTCTTCATAATACCTAATCTTTTTACTTGTTACCTTAAAAAACTTTTAATCCTGATTAAGCCTAAGCTTTTTCTTTTTACCACTGCAAAGATAAGAATTATGCTGAACAACATAAAATATTTAGGCAAAAACTTTTATTCAAAGGGCTGATTTATTGATTTAAGTCAATTATTAGATAGCATTTGGGCTATTTTGTAATACTTTTGAAACATAATACGAGTATATTATAGCATTTAGAAACAAAAATTAAGGAATAAGCCAATCAACTTCCATTTTTCTATTTCCATATCCGTTTTCAAGTACATTTACTGTTTCAAAAGATTGCCAAACCGCTATTAAATCGTAATTATATTTACATTTTAACAATTCAAGCACCCGGAGAGTCTCTTCAGCATACCTGATTCAGTTCAATGATTTCCCGAATACGGACTACACCTTTCCGCTTTGGCAGCATTCATCGTAATCCCCAAAGAAAATTCCGCAAAAAGGCTATTTTTCAAAGGGAAACCTTATTTTTGCATTATCTTATTAAAAAAAATCAAAACCATGCCAAAGAGAACGTATAAAGACATACCCGAGAGGTATCCCGTATGTTTGGCTGATGACTGTCCGCTGGCCGCCACCTGCCTGCACCAACTTGTTTTGGAAACATTGATGCAAAAAGAGACTTACCTTCAACTTATCAACCCCAACCAGTGCAGCAAAGATGACACCTGCCCGTTCTACCGGAACAACCAGCTGGTAACCTACGCCAGAGGATTCACCGGATTTCAGAAACGGATGTACCCTGCCCAGTATCACACCTTCATGAATCTTCTGACTTCCACATTCGGCCGCAATGGATACTTTGAGCGTCGCCGAGGCGATACAATTCTCTCCCCTAAAGAGCAGAGAATCATACGTGAGGCACTGAAGCAGGCAGGCGTGACCGAAGAACTTCAGTTTGATGCATACGAAGAGCTTTCCAACTGGTACGACTGATACCAGCAGTCCGTGGAAGCGGACCAGTACTTCGAGCAAAGCACCGCAGTACTTCCACGGGAGTACTGGAGTACTTCCGCCAAAGTACTGGAGTACTCCCGAGGAAGTACTGGATTGTCCCGGCTCATATTTATCTTTGCAGAGGATTGATAAAGCTAAAGCTTAACCACCATTACAATTGAAACAGCCATTGTTTTTGCGTATATTATACAGAAGGAGAAGTAGACTCGCCTTCAATTAAATCTTAAGGGGAGAAACGGCAAAAATACACCCACATAAAGAAAAGATGAAACAAAAAAGGCGCCGGGTTTCTGAGAAGTCCTCAAAGCCCGGCGCCTTTTTTATTACAGCCACCAAACATGAAAATGAAGAAGCATAACAAAAACATGCTTTGCCTCTGAACTGTCAAAATGATTACAGCCCTTATTCAGAAAAACTAAAACCCTGACGTTTTTGCTGTAATCATCCCCATCAGAATGGCATAGAAATAAGTCAGCAGCAGCACTCCATGCAACAGGTAAAGGTGCTGCGGAGCATATCTTTTCTTCGGATAGGCATAGCGGTTTGCGGTATAACCTGCACTGTCCAGCCACCGCTTTTGGATAAACATATAAAGCCAATAGACCAATAAAGCTACAAGGCAACCACATAAAGCCCCAAAAAGAATATCACCAGGATAATGAACGCCTAAATAAATGCGGGAATAAGAAGGAATAAAAGCCCAAATGAACATCATGACCGTAACTCCCCAGTTACGAATCAGCAAAGAGATGAATAAGGCAACGGTGAAAGTATTGGCTGCATGACTGGAGATAAATCCGTAAAGTCCGCCACGGTATCCATGAACCGTCTGGACCAAGTACATCAATTCCGGATCTTGTGCAGGCCGGAAACGGGCAAAATACGGCTTGCAGATTCCGGAAGACATCTGGTCGGAGAGCAATACCGTTAAAGCAAGCATGGCAAACAGCACCAAGCTCTGATTAAGACGGTTATTCTTGAAAATGACATACAGCAACGTGAGCAAAGCAGGAATCCACGTTACTGTCTTGGTAACAGTCCACATGAATCCGTCCCAAAATAAAGAATCACTTCCATTCAGGGCCAATAATAAATTTTTATCTACTTCAATCAGTTGCTGTAAGTCGAACATAAAATATTTCCTTTAAATCAATTCAATCGTTTCTGCCGGAAGCCAGCCTTTATTTCCATCTTCCAGACGTATTTCTTTCCATCCTTTCATCGAATCGTCTTCGATATAGACTTTTGTTCCTTCATGCAAGACGAACAAATCGGTGCCACTTTCATTCGGCGTACTTTTTACGGTTACCGTAGGGCTCATCACCACTGCTCCGTTGCGGTTTTCCAACTCGCTACGCTGTTTGCTGGCAAAGAGATTGGCTACAACGGTCACTATCAGAAAAGCAACAGCTGCAATAAAGCCTGCCTTCTTAATCCAAAGCCGATTGCCGAAGATGTAGAACACCAGTCCGATTAATAGAAGAATAAAAGACAATATCCCTAAAATTCCCCAGGCACTTTCACTCAATGTATTCATCAACGCGTTCACCCAAGTTACAATGAAAACCTCACGGGCTGGCGTAATTTGATCAACCGTCTTGCCACGCGCCATTTCAAGATTGAAACGTATGTCAGCATCGCCCGGATTCAACAGCAAAGCCCGCTCATAATTAAGTACAGCCTTGGCTATCTCTTTCTCTTTAAAATAGCTGTTTCCTAAATTATAATAAATGGCAGCCGATTCACCTTGTGTGGCCAATATTGACTCATACTGCTCAATGGCAGTTTTAAAATCATTGTTCTGATAAGCATAGTCTGCTTCTTCTTTTGTTGCGGCAAATCCTACGAACTGCACAA
Organism: uncultured Phocaeicola sp.; assembly: GCA_958434805.1. Next base: position 18,403 of record CAUBDX010000020.1, on the reverse strand, counting down.
AACACAAGAACAGAAATAAGACTGATATTTTTTTCATTTCTTCCAATTTTAATGTTTGATACTATTCTCCATCTTGCTGATAACCTCTATGGATGCGGCATAAACCTTATCCATGGCTTCGTTTTCATCTCCCGGAGCGTAACGTGCAAACTCACATTCATTCAAAGCGGCGATGAATTCTTTTATCAAATCTTCAGATACACCATACTTGGCGAGTTCAGCTTCAATATTATCTTTAGAAAGCTTTGAGACCGGAATACTTAACTTATCACTGATATATCCCCACAATGCCTTCAGAACTTCATCATAAAATTCGTTCTTTTTATTTTCAGCCAATAACTTTCCAGCCTGCTTCATACGGCGCGTAGCCACTTTATTCGCTTTCTTGATTTTCACTTTTGCTACATTTGCATTTTCTTTTGCCTGATTACGGTAAATAACAACAAAAACTGCAAATATAATCAATGGAATAAGATACCACAGCCAGTAGACAAAGGTTCCATAGAAGAACTGTCCCTTAGGTTGCAATGAAGTATCTCCCAACTTAATAAAACGAATATCCTTGCCTAATACTTTGACGCTTTCCTTATTGGTAAAATCAGATATAACTTGCTCTGACCCACCCTGTCCTTTGGCAACCTTCAAGTCGTAAGCTTGAGTCTTCAACGTTTTAAACGAATTGCTCTTCAAATCAAAATAAGTAAAAGCCACAGCCGGTATGGTAAAGTTTCCGGCATGACGCGGTATAGCCAAATATTCAAACGTCTTTGTTCCGCTTAAGCCGTTGCTTGTCAATTCATAGTTATCTGTTACTTTCGGATCGTACACTTCAAAGTCTTGCGGGAATTTCAATTCAGGCGAACTGATTAATTTCATATTTCCCACACCTTTCAATGTCAGTTTTACTGTAATCGCATCATTTGTTTTTACTTCTGTAGCATTGATAGACGAAGCCAGACTAAACTCTCCTACTGCGCCAGAGAAGCCAGCCGGCTTTCCGGTTAAAGGATTCACTTGTATCTTTAATTTAGGAGTTACGATTTTCTTTTTTACTTCCACGTATCCTCCACCATTGAAGAAGGCATCAAACGGATCGTCTGACATCGTTTGCTGAGCCACTACTCCATCAAAAGTAATCGACGGGATTTCCAAGGTTCCTGCCTGCTGAGGGTATAACACATACTGACTCCATACGGTAGTGTGGTAGTTTCTTCCCTTATAATGTTCTAATGTAAACTCTTTCTTCTGGGGCAAATCAACCTCCTGTGTGTGAAAGCCTTTCAAATCGGGCATTTTACCAATGAGCTGACGCAGGTTAACCAGCGTATATACTTTATAGGTCAGCAAAATTGCTTCCTGCTCATGCACTGTTGTCTTACTGGCTGTTGCTGTTATAAACAAGTCTTTATCGGTTATTTTGCTTCCCACAACCTGACTGCGCGATGAAGATGTACCCCGGTCACTTTCCTTTCCGTTTGCCTGATCGGGAGGGAGTACCTTTACTTTGATTGCATTCGAAAATAATTTCTTTCCGTCTACTTCTATACTGGCAGCCGGAATCATATACGTACCGGCATCGCGTGCCATCAATATATAAGTATAAGTAATAGAGCGGACAGAAGATACTTTTCCGTTAATAATCTGCGTACTGTTAAATACTGAACTTTGAGGGCCGGAAAGCACATCAAATCCCTTGGTCATAGAAGGTGCTAAAAAACGTTTCGCTTCATGTGTATTTACCGTAAACTCTAACCGGAACTGATCTCCGCTTACCACCACTTCAGGAGCCGATGCAGTGAAGCGCACATCATCGGCTGCCTGAACTTGCCATATACTTACTATGAGTAATATTAAGAATACTATCTTCCTCATTTATCTTTTATTTATTCGTTACACATTTAAACCAGCATTCTTACCAGTCTTTTTCCAATTTGCGACCACTCACTTGAATTTGTTTCTTGACTTTGTCTTGAACATTTTTTTCATCTTGCATTACCGCATTCAAAAGCTGTTCAGCGTTTTCTTTCGACATCTGGTTCTGGTTCTGCTGTTGATTTTGCTGCTGGTTCTGCTTTTCTTGTTCTTGCTGATCTTTATTCTGCTGCTTATCGTCTTGTTTCTGCTCTTGTTTTTCTTCCTTGTTCTGATCTTGATTTTGCTGATTCTGCTGCTGATCTTTCAACTGTTTTTGAGCCAGTGCAAGATTATAACGTGTTTCATCATCTTTAGGATTATTCCGCAAAGCTTGCTTATAGGCCTCAATACATTGAGGAAGCTGTTTGGATGACTGCAAAATCACTCCCATATTATGATAAATCTCAGCCAGTTTTGACTTATCTTTCTCTATGCGTGCAGCCGCCTCAAATTGCTCCATAGCTTCTTTGGCTTTTTGCTGCATCAAAAGTGCATTTCCCAAGTTATAGGCAGCATCCGCCGATTGGGGGGCTATTTCCAAAGCTTTCCGGTAATCAACCTCCGACTTGACAAATAAGCTGTCTTTATATAATTTATTTCCACTACGCAAATAATCCCTGTCGCTCTTCTGAGCAAAAGCAGCAGTCGAGAGGAATAGCAGTGAAAGAAATACATATTTTGTTCGTTTCATAGTTCAATCTTGTTTAAAGAGTTTCACATTCTTGAACAGCGGATTTTTACGATTCAGCAGCATGACTTCTACTGCCAAAAAGATTAAAGCCAACCATGCCAAGACTTGAAATTGCTCATCAAATTCAGTAAACACCTGTGTTTCTACATCAGCTTTAGCCAGTTTGTTTATTTCAGCATTCAAGGCCTTTTCTGCACGATTGGTGTTATCAACGCGTACATACATACCATTTCCGGCTTTAGCTATTTCTTGACACATTTGCTCATTCAGACGAGTCACGATTACATTGCCTTCTTTGTCCCGGCGAAAATCGTTCGTACCTTCTACCGGGATAGGAGAACCATCAGGCGAACCTACTCCCAGTACAAAAACCCGAATGCCTTTTTTAGCTGCTTCTTCAGCTGCCTCAATGGCACCTCCTTCATGATTCTCACCGTCTGTAATCAATACAATGGCACGGCCTACCCCCTCATTGGGAGTAAAACTTTTCATAGCCAGGTCAATCGCCCCACGTACATCTGTTCCCTGGGTGGTAATCAAAGAAGGATTGATGGTTTCCAGAAACATCTTGGCTGAAATGTAATCGCTGGTTATAGGCAGCTGAGTAAAAGCCTCTCCGGCAAAAACAATCATGGCAACCTTGTCGTTATTAAAAGTTTCAACCAAGCGTGAAATCAGTTTCTTCGACTTTTCCAGACGGCTGGGAGTAACATCCTGCGCCAGCATTGAATTTGAAATATCAAGTGCTACCACTGTTTCAACCCCCTGACGTTTTACGGTTTCCATTTTTGACCCGAACTGCGGACGCGCCAGCATGAATATAATCATAGTCAACGCTGCAAACATCAACCAGAACTTTACATCAGGCCGATATTTAGAAACATCAGGCATGAGTTGCTCTAACAGTTCCGGATCACCATACTGACGGATTTTTTTGCGCCGTCTGTAATTTGAATACAAATAGAATACTACTAAAAAAGGCAGTAAAATAAGTAAATATAAATAGAAGGGTTCTCCAAATCGAAACATAACTTTTCTTTTTAAGGTATTTTCTTTAAAATCGTATTACGTAAAATCAGTTCAACCAGCATACAAAGAAAGGCTATCAGAGCATACAACTCATAAGCTTCTTCACGTTTGCTAAACTCTTTTACATTTAGCTTTGTTTTCTCCAGCTTGTCAATTTCACGATAAACATCCTTTAGCTTCGAGTTACTAGTTGCACGAAAGTAGTTACCATTCGTTGTTCCTGCTATTTGCGACATGGTTTGTTCATCAATCTCTACCGGCATCTGCACATATTGCACACCGGCATAGGTCTGCATAGGATAAGGTGCCGTACCATTGGTTCCTACCCCGATAGTATAAACACGGATACCATACTGCTTGGCTATTTCGGCTGCAGTCAGCGGAGAAATATCACCTCTATTATTCACCCCATCAGTCAATAGAATCACCACTTTCGATTTGGCCTTACTGTCCTTCAAGCGGCTTACCGCATTGGCTAGCCCCATACCGATAGCTGTACCATCTTCTATCATTCCACGCTGTACCATTTCACAACCTACATTCTGAAACAGATTAAGCAACACACCATGGTCGACAGTTAATGGACATTGGGTGAAAGCTTCTCCCGCAAAAATCGTCAAACCGATATTATCGTTAGGACGTCCGTTAATAAATTCTGAAGCTACCTGTTTGGCTGCTTCAATACGGTTCGGTTTCAAGTCTTCAGACAGCATACTGGTAGAAACGTCCACTGCCAACATGATGTCTATCCCTTCAATCTCAGTATTCTGCCAGTTATCCGTAGTTTGAGGACGAGCCAAAACAAGTACAATCATGACAAATGTTACAACACGCAAGACGAAAGGAGCATGAAGCAGCCAAACTTTCCAACTACAGGGAGCATTCATATACATACGTGTAGTTGAAACCTGCATGGTAGGCTCTGTTTTCTTGCGCTTCATGATATACCAAACAATATAAGGAATCAAAAGCAACAACAAAAACAGGTATTCAATATTTGCAAAAATCATAGTTCCTACTAAATTAAAACATTAAAAGAAGAGATTGATAATAGAACGAATAGCGAAATACAGCGCAACCACTGCAGCTGCACCGGTTAAAGCAATGCTGCATAACAAGGCAATACGGCCTTGTTTGGAGCGTTTCTCTTCCACTTTAATCTCTGTCGGTTCTTTTTTAGTGCCCGGTTCCTCTTCAATTTTAGTCTGATTGATAAAGTCAACGGCACTAACCAGATTTAGGTCATTTTCATTCATCAACGGAGCGTGTTTGGCAAATTTCACCAAATCGGCTGTTTCAAAAAGATACTTCAAGTCACGAATCGATTCTTTATCTTTTTCATGCAGCAACTGTTCAATGATTTCAGAAGAAGTCATTTCCATGGCATTAAAGCCAAAACGTTCTTGTATGTAAACCCGAATCACATCTGTCAACTCCGTATAATACAATTTGGGGTTTTCACGCTGCCAAGCCTTATTTGCTTTTATCTCTTCTATTTTCTTCATAGCAGCCTGATGCGGCGGAAGTTTCGGCTCGACTTTTATTACTTTAATAATCGGCTTATTATTTCGATAACGGATGATAAAAAAGGCCGCTACTGCTCCAAAGACCAGCATCAACAAAACAGAATAAACCAAAGGAGCGACATCCTGCCAAGTCAGTGGAACTTCCCGGATACTCTTCGGACCAAAAAACTGGTCAAGATGCAGCGTATCTACAGGTATCGAATAAACTTTCAAAGCTAATGCCTGAGATTGGTACTTCTTGTTGTCTACTTCTACTTCAAAAGGAGGCAAATAATATAAAGCTGAATCGAATGATGTCACAGTATACTCTTGTGAGATAAGCCACCGTTTGTTATCATTCAGCATTTGCGTGTCAGGCTTGGCTATATCCAAGACCTCTACCCCTCTGGTCAAAGTATCACGAATCACCGGAAGATCGAGCTTCTGGTCTGCATCCATACTAACTTCCAATTTGATTTTAGCCTGCTCGCCTATGAGTAACTGCAAGGAATCAATCTTAGCTTCTACCGTAACCTGTGCCTGAGCCCATACGGAGAAAAACGACATAAAAAATGCCATACATGCTATTTTCATTGATATTCCCGGCTTTGTATATAAGAAATGCTTCATCTCTCTTTAATTTCGTTTAGCAAATAAATTCAGTAGTGCTTTCACATAATCCTGATCGGTACGAACGGCAACCGAGTCTACATTAGAATGTGTAAACGTTTCATGGAGTTTCTGTTGCTGTTCTGCCCACCATGCTCGATGCGCAGCACGAAGTGCCTTTGAAGAAGTGTCAATCCATTGTTCATGTCCGGTTTCTGCATCACGAACGTGCATCAGCCCCACATCAGGCAATTCCTCCAGGCGTCTGTCATATACCTGAATTGCCACAATATCATGCTTGCGGTTTGCAATGGTCAAAGCGTTTTTAAAATCACGCTCATCAATAAAGTCGCTCAACATAAATGCTGTGCAACGCTTCTTCAATATATTCGTCAAATATTCAATGGCATATTGCAAGTTGGTACGTGTACTTTCCGGCTTAAAGTCCAATAGTTCACGTATAATATACAGAATATGCTTACGCCCTTTTTTAGGTGGAATAAATTTTTCAATATGATCAGAAAAGAAGATAACGCCTATTTTATCATTGTTCTGAATAGCCGAAAATGCAAGTGTGGCTGCTATCTCTGTTACCATGTCTTTTTTCATCTGCTTCACGGTACCAAAGTCCAAACTATTCGAGACATCAACAAGCAGCATCACAGTCAACTCGCGCTCTTCTTCAAACACCTTGACAAATGGTTTGTCAAAACGGGCCGTTACATTCCAGTCTATATCACGTACATCGTCACCATACTGATATTCCCGGACTTCAGAAAAAGCCATACCTCGCCCTTTAAAAGCAGAATGATACTGCCCCGCAAAAATATTATTCGAAAGTCCCCGAGTCTTTATTTCAATCTGACGAACTCGTTTTAATAGTTCATTTGTTTCCATTCCTGTTGAATTATCCGACCGTATTTTTCATGATTTCATCATTCACGGTCTTTATTGCAAAATAAGATTGTTATTGCATCACCAAAACAAAAAAAGCCATCACCCGAATCAATCGAGTGACGGATAAAGTTTGATTTAGGGCACTTCAACCTTATTTAAGATCTTACTTATAATTTCATCAGAAGTAACATTGGTTGCCTCTGCCTCATAAGTCAATCCGATACGATGGCGAAGGACATCATGAGCAACCGCACGCACATCTTCCGGAATAACATAGCCACGGCGTTTGATGAAAGCATAGCTGCGAGCAGCCAAGGCTAAATTAATAGAAGCACGAGGAGATCCCCCAAAACCTATCAAGCCTTTCAATTCTTTCAAATCGTATTTTTCCGGATAACGGGTAGCAAATACAATGTCGGCAATGTATTGCTCAATCTTCTCATCGAGATAAACTTGACAAACCACTTTACGGGCTTCAATAATATCTTCAGCCTTCAAAATAGGACGTACAACAATTTTCTCGCCTGAAATGTTCTGTCGGATAATCTTCTTTTCTTCTTCCAGTTTCGGATAATCTATGATAACCTTCAGCATAAAACGGTCAACCTGCGCTTCAGGAAGCGGATAAGTACCTTCCTGCTCTATCGGGTTCTGTGTAGCCATAACAAGGAAAGGTTCGGGCAAACGGAAAGTTTCTTTACTTAAAGTAACCTGACGTTCCTGCATGGCTTCAAGCAAAGCACTCTGCACTTTTGCCGGAGCACGGTTGATTTCATCTGCTAATACAAAGTTGGCAAAAATAGGACCTTTCTTAGCCACAAACCGTTCGTCTTTCTGGCTATAAATCATAGTACCGATAACATCGGCAGGCAACAAATCGGGAGTAAACTGAACACGGCTGTATTGTGAATCTATCAAAGAAGCTAATGTTTTTATGGCTAGTGTTTTCGCCAAGCCAGGGACTCCTTCCAGCAAGATATGGCCGTCGGATAACAAGCCTATCAATAAAGATTCTACTAAGTGTTTCTGCCCCACAATAACCTGATCCATGCCGGTCATTAAATTTGTTACAAACGCACTTTGACGCTCAATGCGTTCATTCAATTCACGAATGTCAATAGCTTCAGCCATAATTTTTATTTTTTAATTTCTATTTAAATACAGTTTAAAAAGCCTTCCGGTGAACAACCCACCAAAAGCAACCCCAAAATTAAAGGATTCAATTAACAGGTACAACTAATTTTTATTAAAAAATACAGACTGAGGACGGGTTTTAAAATGAATTGGGCTAAAGAAATTTAATTTAAGAAGTTCTTCTGGTATTCTTCTCATTCTTTTGGCACAAGTACCGGTATCTGAATGGACGTACCAACTGCTATATTATCCGGATTTTTGATGATTCCCCGGTTATGCCGAACCAAATAGGGCCATAATTTCTTATTTCCATAATAACGCAAAGCTATTTTAGTAAGACTCTCGCCTGTGCGCAAAGAATGAATACACTGGGTACCATTTATGGCATATTCAATCTCATCGGATAAAACCTGCTGTTGAACAGCCGAAGGTGATACTTCTTTCGGATGAGCCACTGAAACTGCAGAAATGGTCTCTTGTTCTGCCTGAGAGGTTTCCACAACAACAGTATCTGTTTCACTTGTGGTTTCTTTTTCCTCTTCTACCGGCAAGCGGGTCTGCTGTTCCCAGCACTGATTTATCACTTCAGAAATATAATGACGACTGGGGAGCAAACTCCATATAGTTCCTCCTCCGATAATAGCTCCTACCAAAAGCGCACAAGCAAACATACACCAAGGTATGCGCTTAGCCGATGTCCCCCTGCCAACGTCTTGAGAGGGTAACACCGGAGCTGCTTGCTGCACATTTTCCTGCTCTACGGATACTGTAGACAACAGATTCTCTTCCGAAGAAGACTGAGCACCCTCCACCGGCTTATCATCTTGCTCTGAACAACCGCAGACCTCCTCAGCCAAAGTTTCTTCTTCCTGATCTTCTACTTCAGTATCTGTTTCATGCATGGATACTTCCGGAAGATCGCTAAAAGCCACATTCTCCTTCAAAGGTACGATTTCAAAGTGTGCAAACGGTTTATTAATCAAATCGCGCAATAAGGAATCAGGAGAAAAAGATACTCCCCCATAAGTTAGGCCGCTACGACATGAGGGAATAGGTGCTTCCGTTTTTGCATCGAAAGCAATCATCTTAAATGCCCCCAGACCTTTTACCTTCACATATTTATCACGCTGCATCCCTTCCTTTATCAATCGGAAGAAAGCAGACACAAATTCGTCGGCAGCAGAAACCTCGTCCTCCTTCACCAGCCAGTCTACCAAATGCTGTAAGGCTATTCTATTTTTCTGAGAGATTTGTTCAGCAGAAAACACTCCCTCTGGTATAAAAGCAAGGCGCAGACAAGGAGGAATCAAAAAACGCTGCTTTGTCAACGGATTTACAGAGATATACTCCAGCTCTTTTTGCACCTCAAAAAGACCAAAGTCCTGAATCTGTATACCTTTTCCCTCTTGTAAAGCCTGAGCCATGCAGTCTACCAAAGAATGAACCATGCGCACGGTATCTTCTTCAGCAAAGCCGGTACAAACCGATAGTCTGGCAATGAAGTCTTTATTATCCATATTTACTCTATAGTTGCGTATAAATCAAAATCATCGGCATCGTAAACTTTTGCCTGATAAAATGCCCCTGTCTGCAGCTGCTGCCCTTCATCTTTTATCAAGACTTCCGGGTCTACCTCTGGAGAGTCAAATTCTGTACGCCCTATATAATACTCACCTTCTTTACGGTCAATTATTACTTTAAATGTTTTACCTATTTTCAAATGACTCAAGTCTGCCGATATGCCCTGCTGAATTTCCATCAGTTCATCCAGTCGTTTCTGTTTTACCTCTTGAGGTATGTCATCTTCATAGTTCTCTGCCGAATACGTACCCTCTTCTTCCGAATAAGCAAAAGCCCCCATCCGGTCAAAACGAGCCTTACGGACAAACTCTTTCAACTCTTCAAAATCCTGTTCTGTTTCACCGGGATGTCCAACCATCAGTGTAGTGCGCAGATGGATTCCCGGAACCTCTCTACGAAATGCTTCAATCAGCTCATACGTATCTGATTTAGATACATGACGACGCATTTTGCCCAACATATTGTCGCTGATATGCTGTAAGGCTATATCCATATACTTACATACATTTTCATGTTCACGCATTACACGGAACAAGTCTTTCGGGAAATGAGCAGGATAAGCATAATGCAAGCGGATCCATTCAACCCCCTGTATCTGAGCCATACGCTCAATCAGCTCAGGAAGCATCTGTTTTTTATATAAATCGACACCATAATAGGTCAACTCTTGAGCTATAACCTGAAATTCCTTCACGCCTTTTGACACCAGCAGGCGTACTTCATCCAAGATTTCCTCCATTGGGCGTGACACATGCCGTCCGGTGATGATAGGAATGGCACAATAAGAGCATTTACGGTCACAGCCTTCCGAAATCTTCAAATAAGCATAATGAGCGGGAGTGGTTAAATGACGTTCAATAGCACATTCCTGATGATAAGTTTTACCCAAATCAGCCAACAACTCATTCCAATCAAACTTTCCATAAAATTTATCAACCTGTGGAATTTCCACTTGAAGCTCCTTCAGGTAGCGTTCAGATAAACACCCCATCACATAAAGTTTCTTCAAATAGCCTTCTTCTTTTGCTTGACAAAATTCCAGAATCATATTGATTGATTCTTCTTTTGCGTCACCAATAAACCCACATGTATTAATCACCGCAATCTCTCCCTGCGGCTGTTCGCTGTCATGAGTCACTTTATAACCATTAGCCTCTAACTGCTTCATTAATTTTTCTGAATCAACCAAGTTTTTAGAGCAGCCTAATGTAATAATATCTACTGTATTTTTTTTCATTTACTATTCGCTGTACCAAACAAAGAATCAACAAATTCACGGCGGCGGAACACTTGCAAGTCTTCCATTCCCTCGCCCAAACCTATATATTTTACAGGTATTTTAAACTGATCGGAAATTCCGATGACAACACCGCCTTTAGCCGTTCCGTCCAGTTTGGTAATAGCCATCGCATTAACCTCTGTTGCTAACGTAAATTGTTTAGCCTGCTCAAAGGCATTTTGTCCGGTAGATCCATCTAATACCAACAAAACTTCATGAGGTGCATCGGGAACAACCTTCTGCATCACATTCCGAATCTTGGTCAGCTCGTTCATCAAACCTATTTTGTTATGCAGACGACCTGCTGTATCAATGATAACCACATCAACATGGTTCGCCACTGCCGAACTCAAAGTATCAAAGGCAACAGAAGCCGGATCTGAACCCATCTTTTGTTTGATTACAGGAACACCCACACGCTCTCCCCAAATTACCAGCTGTTCTACAGCAGCCGCCCGGAAAGTATCTGCCGCGCCCAAACACACTGTCTTTCCAGCTTTCTTAAACTGATAAGCCAGCTTGCCTATAGTAGTTGTCTTACCCACACCGTTAACTCCAACTACCATAATAACATAAGGCTTTTTCCCTTCGGGAACACTAAAATCATCTGAATCAACCGTGTTATTTTCAGTTAGCAGAGCAGCTATTTCTTCTCGCAGAATATTATTTAATTCTTTTGTATCAACATACTTGTCTTTAGCTACTCGCTGCTCAATACGTTTGATAATATTCAACGTGGTTTCAACTCCTACATCAGAAGTAATCAATACTTCCTCAAGGTTATCCAATACTTCATCGTCCACCTTCGACTTTCCGGCAATAGCACGCGTTATCTTTCCAAATACACTTTCTTTTGTTTTGGACAGACCTTTGTCTAGTGTTTCTTTTTTCTCTTTTGAAAAAAAGCTGAAAAATCCCATATAGCTTCTATTTTGTCTCTAATTTTTTTACAAAGATAGGACTTATTTGTAGACACACAAAAAAAGTTCCCCTCATTATTAAATGAAAGGAACTTTTTGTCATATCTTAGCTATTCTAATTCTGCTAAATTATTTTTTGAAGAAGTCCTGTGCCTTTTCATTAGGAACCATTTGTTCATCAAAAACGTAAGCACCTGTTTTAGGAGACTTAACCATTTTGATTACTTTGGTATAAGAACGTCCTTCTTTACTTCCCTTAAGGGTTGCAACTACTTTCTTTGCCATGGTCTATAATTATTTAATTTCTTTATGAACTGTTACTCTTTTCAAAATAGGATTGTATTTCTTCAATTCCAATCTCTCAGTGGTATTTTTTCTGTTTTTAGTTGTAATATAACGAGAAGTTCCCGGCATACCACTATCCTTCATCTCTGTGCATTCAAGGATTACCTGTACTCTATTACCCTTAGCTTTCTTAGCCATAGTCTTTCTCTCCTTTTAATTAACCAATAATTTTGATAGTTTTCCAATCACAATAGCCTTTAGCAACTGCTTCATTCAGCGCCGCATCCAAGCCTTTTTTGTTGATAACTCGCAAGCCGTTAGCACTAATATTCAAGCTAATCCAGCAATCCTGTTCTACATAGTAGAATTTTTTAGTAAACAAGTTCACATCGAAAGTTCTTTTAGTTCTTCTCTTTGAGTGTGAAACATTGTTGCCAATCATGGCTTTTTTTCCGGTAATTTGACAAATTTTCGACATTTCTATCTAAGTTTTTATAGTTTTATTCCATGGTTCTTTCAAACGGAGTGCAAAGTAAGAGATTTTATTTGACATTTCCAAGCGTTTTAGAAATAAAATGCACTTTTACTCCTCATTTTCTTGCTTTTGGGCTAATTCAAGCAATAATTGCAGTGCTTTTTTCGTTGCAGCCTGAATATTTTTCTCCCGACCCTCGTCTTCAGTCAACTTAGCAGTCAAGACTTTCTGAGCATTTCCGGCAGCAATCCAAATGGTACCTACCGGCTTATCGGCTGTACCTCCTGACGGACCAGCTACGCCCGATGTAGCCACTGCATAATCGGCTTCCAGCGTCTTCATTGCTCCATACACCATTTCCGTTACGGTCTCTTCGCTTACAGCTCCATGCGCCTCTAATGTTTCCGCTTTTACGTGCAATAAATTTTCTTTCACTGCATTTGCATAAGCGATAATTCCTCCTTTATAAAAACGGGAACTGCCCGGCACAGCGGTAATGATAGCTGCGACATTTCCGGCCGTGCAGCTTTCAGCTGTAGCCAATGTAAAGTTTTCCCGCCAAAAAACTTCGCTTATTTCTTTGCTTAATGTTTTAGTTTCTACCGACATAACCTCATTATATTAATGTATTACTTTATAGTCACTCTTGAATAAGCAGGCATATCTATTGTACAGAAGTCGTTATCCAAATACTTGAAATATCCCGTAATGGCAATCATTGCTGCATTATCTGTGGTATAGCCAAACTTGGGAATATAAATTTTCCATCCATATTTTTCGGCATGTTCCCGGTAAGCATTACGCAAGCCATTATTAGCAGAAACGCCTCCGGCTACTGCCACTTCTTTAATACCCGTATCTTTTACAACCTTGCGTAATTTATCCATCAGAATATCAACTATCGTTTTCTCCAATGAAGCTGCTAAATCAACTTTATGCCGCTCAATAAAATCAGGATCTTCCTTTAGCCAGTCACGCAAAGAATACAGGAAAGAGGTCTTTAGCCCACTGAAGCTATAATTATACCCCGGTATATGAGGCTTGCTAAAAGTAAATGCTTTAGGGTTTCCCTGACGAGCCAACTTATCTATAATAGGTCCTCCGGGGTATCCCAAGCCCATTACCTTAGAGCATTTATCAATCGCCTCACCTGCCGCATCATCTATTGTCTGGCCTAACACCTCCATATCATTGTAGGCATTCACCCGAATAATCTGAGAATTTCCTCCCGACACCAATAAGCATATAAACGGATAGCTGGGTTGATTTGCATCTGTATCTGCCTCTTTAATAAAATGAGCAAGCACATGTCCTTGCAAATGATTCACTTCAATCATAGGGATGCCTAACGAACGGGCAAAACCTTTTGCAAATGAGACCCCCACCAGCAACGAACCCATCAATCCGGGACCCCGCGTAAAAGCCACTGCGCTTAAATCTTCTTTGGTAACACCTGCCCGCTTCAAAGCTTCATGCACCACGGGGACGATATTTTGCTGATGAGCACGTGACGCCAATTCAGGAACAACGCCTCCATAGGCCTCATGCACAGCCTGGCTTGCCACCACACTTGACAACAGCACCCCGTTTTTAATTACTGCAGCCGAAGTATCATCACACGATGATTCTATACCTAATATTATTACATCCATTTTTTCCTTCATTAATACGTTAATATTTCAAGACCGTGGTCTGTCATCAAGAACGTATGCTCCCATTGCGCAGAGGGCAGTTCGTCTTCAGTCACTACTGTCCATCCGTCTTCTTCATCAATAAAGACTTCCCATGTTCCCATATTAACCATCGGTTCTATTGTGAACACCATACCTGGCACCAGCAGCATTCCCGTTCCTTTCTTGCCAAAATGTTCCACATCAGGCTCTTCATGAAACTCCACTCCTACACCATGACCACACAAATCGCGGACAATTGAAAAGCCATTCTTTTTAGCATGCTTTTCAATAGCGTTTCCTATATCTCCCACAAAGCCGAAAGGTTGTGCAGCCTGTATGCCCACTTCCAGGCATTCTTTAGCCACCCGTACCAACTTTTCTTTTTCCGGAGTAGTTTTTCCTACAATAAACATACGTGAGGCATCGGCATAATACCCATCTAAAATCGTAGTACAATCTACGTTGATGATATCCCCTTCTTCAAGAACTTCGTCTTCACTTGGGATTCCATGGCAAACTACTTCATTAATAGATGTGCAACAGCTTTTAGGGAATCCTTCATAACCTAATGTAGCAGGAACGGCTCCATGAGATACAGTGTAATCGTAAACCAATTTGTCTATTTCAGCCGTACTCATGCCGGCATGAATTTCTCGTCCCACTAAGTCCAACACAGCCGTATTGATAAGGCCACTCTTACGGATACCTTCAATCTGTTCCGGTGTTTTGATTAAAGAACGGGTAGGAACTAAATGCCCCCGTTCTTGCCAATATAATACCTTTTTATCTAACTCGGTCAGTTCCGCTCCTTTGGGAATCCGCCAATTTATTTTATTCCTTCTCATAGTTTTAATGCTTAAAACACTACGCAAAGTTACAAAAAGCACCGGAATATTCAATGAATAAGCAGAGGTTTTAAAAATCGGAAACGACATTTATAAAAACAATTTAAGAAACCGCCACCTCATTTACTTAAAAATCAAAGCAAGCATTTCAGTAAAGGCAGAAGAAAATACCCAACAACATCACAAATAGTTATTTAAACATTTGCTTAGCCAATAATTTTACACTATCTTTAGCCCATAAATTACAAATCAATACAAACTAAAAAAGAAAGGTATGGACAAACATCAAATTGGCACGAATGCCGGGATTGTCTGGAACGTATTAAAAGATAACGTACACTGGACATATGAAAAATTAAAAGAGGCCTCTGGACTTTCAGACAGAGACTTAAATGCCGCTATTGGCTGGTTGGCTCGCGAAGATAAAATTGATTTCGACATTGACGAAACAACCGATAAATTATTTCTCCATGTAAACGTTTACATCGGATAAAGCCAAATGTAAAAAAACGGGCAATGACATACAAAACCTTTCATTGCCCGTGTTTTTGCTTTTAATCTTCCTGCAGGTCTTTATCGACACTTTTTTTACCCATCCTCACAATGTTTCCTGCTTCAACTGCTCTACAAATACATCAATACGATGCAGTTCTTTAGGGATATCAATGCTTTGCGGACAATGCGGGTTACACGTCTCGCATCCGATACAATGACTTGCCTGACGCAGTTTCGGCACACTGCGGTCATACCCTACAAGGAAAGCACGCCGTGCCTGACGATAATTTTCATCCTGCCGACTTTTGGGAACATTTCCCTCGTTTACACATTTATTATAGTGCAACAACACAGCCGGAATATCAATTCCATAAGGACAAGGCATACAATATTTACAGTCATTACATGGCACCGTAGGATATTTCATTATCAGCTGAGCCGTTTCTTCCAAAAAATCCTTATCTTCACCAGTCAGCGGCATAAGAGGAGAATAAGTACGCAAATTATCCTGCAAATGTTCTTTATAAGTCATCCCGCTCAATACTGTCAGCACCTTTTCCGGCGATCCGGCAAAGCGGAAAGCCCACGATGCCACACTATCTTCCGGACGACGTTGCTTAAGACGCCCCACAATATGCTCCGGCAACTTAGAAAGACGTCCTCCCAGAAGAGGCTCCATAATAATGGCCTGTATATTGCGCTTTACCAATTCTCCATATAAATACTCGGCGTCCACATTGCTTCCTGTTGCATGCCTCCAGTCTGAATAATTCAGCTGAATCTGTACAAAGTCCCAATGCACCTTATCATGCATGGCCAGTACCTCATCAAAAACAGCCTTCGTTCCATGAAAAGAAAACCCAAGATTACGGATATGCCCGGCTTTACGCTCTTCCATCAGAAACTCCAACATGCCATTCTCAATATAGCGTGCCCTAAATGTTTCTATCCCCCCATTTCCTATAGAATGGAGTAAATAATAATCAACCGTATCCACCTGCAAGTTTTCAAACGACCTCTTATACATCTTAATCGAATTTTCACGCGTAAAATTCGAGAAGTTTGAAAGTTTAGTTGCTATTTGCCATTTCTCACGCGGATGCCGTTTTAATGCTATTCCCGTAGAAAGCTCTGACCATCCCTGCATATATACAGGAGATGTATCAAAATAAGTAACTCCATTGGCTATGGCATAATCTACCAGCTCGTTCACCGCTTCTTGATCGATTACATTTTCTCCTTTTTTTGCCGTGGGGAGAGTGGGCCAACGCATACAGCCATACCCCAACAGAGAAACCTGGTCACCGCAATCGGCTGTACGGTAAGTCATTTCTCCCGGTTTTGCCGTCAGTTCCCCGTTCGGAGTCTCACTTTCTTTATTCTTTGGCATACACCCCTGAAGAATTCCAGTAAATGCTGCTGCGCTTACACCTGCGATTTTTATAAATTCCCGGCGGTTTATATTTTTCTTTTCCATAGTCTTTATATCAATATCTCACACTAAACTTTCTTATAAAAATCGCTGGCTTTCATGTCCTTCTACATAAATAGCGCTAAACGGACGTGCCGGGCATAAATTTTCACACGCTCCACAACCGATGCAGCGTTCCACATCGACTACAGGTATTTTAAGCGACTTCGGGTCTGAGGGATTACCCGGAACCATCTGAATGGCTCCTGCCGGACAATGACGCTCGCAGTTACCACATGAAACCCCATCGCGTTCTACCACACAGTTTTTCCGGATAAACACAGCATGACCTATCTGAGTGGAATTCTTATCAGCCAGCGACTTCAGGCTGATGGCAGAAGTTGGGCATACTTCGGCACATCTCATACACTCCGGACGGCAGTATCCACGTTCATACGACATTTCAGGCTGCATAAAATGAGTCAAGTCAGTGGAGGGACGCAAAACCCCATTCGGACATTCAGATACACAAAGCTGACATGCCGTACAGTGTCGGGCAAAATAGCGTTTGTCTCTTGCTCCCGGGGGAAGTATCGGGGTTAACCGGTTCGGACGTTGCTTGTCAAGAATCACTGCCAGACCTCCATCCACTTTTTTCTCTTGCGCTTTTAATACACTTCCAGCAGCAAACACGGCTCCTACCGTCAGGAAATTCCGGCGTGAAGAATCAACCGGTTCATGTACGGTTTTAACCTCCCGTTTTGCTGAAAAGCGGCCGACATAATGCAAAGCATCATGCTTACACGTATCCAAACAGTCCATGCAAGCTACACACCGACTGTAATCTATTTGATGATTTTTCAGATCAATACAAGAAGATTTGCATTTCTTTTCGCATAAGCTGCAATTACGGCATTTCTCCACATCAATAACAGGACGAAAAACCGAATAACGGGAAATCAGCCCAAGAAATGTACCCACCGGACAGACGGCGTTGCAATAAGTACGCCCGTTTCTCCATGCCAACACAGCCAATACAATAAAGGTAACTACAGCAACTATGAATGTAGGCAGACTTTTTATCCATACTTCGGTACTATAGAATGCGTAACTATCTGCATGTTCGGCAAGATGGGCAAGAAAATTATTCCCCCACTGCCAGAAAGGAGTAAAAAGATTGCCTGCAATACGTCCATAAGAACTGTATGGAGCCAGTAAAGTTACTAACGAGTTTACACCTGCAACAAGCGCTATAATAAACAAGACCAGAAATCCATAGCGCAACACCTTTAATGCCGGATAATAAGAGAAGCGATATTTCTTTTTCTTCCTTTTCCCGCTAACCCATGAAATAATATCTTGAAAAACACCCAGCGGACATATAATGGAACAATAGATACGCCCCAAGAGTAAGGTCAACAATAAAAGAAGCATGACCACCCCCATGTTCAAAGCCAATAAAGCTGGAAGAAACTGCACTTTTGCCACCCAGCCCAACCATCCCTGAATCAAACCGGTAAAATCAAGAAATAAAAAAGTTACCATTACAAAAAACAGGATGGCAAGTATTAATCGAATTTTACGTAACATGCGTTTGTTTTTTAGTTCAATACTTCGGTAAATTTTTACCGAAAAATTAAAAGTTAAACAATAAAACCGG
>CAUBDX010000019.1 GCA_958434805.1 uncultured Phocaeicola sp. | reverse complement strand
AAAGGTAGGTTTAGGAAACATGCGTGTCAAGGCGGAAAATAGAATGCTTACATATTCAATTCGCATTCCACGTTCACGCATTATAATTCTATACTTCTGAATTCGTTTATTACTCATTTCTGTTTTTTTGAGACTTCAAGGTAAAATATCCCTTTAATAAATAGAGTACCCAGCTTATTCTTTTACCTGCAGCATACGGCGGGCATACAACCATACCACCACATAACCGAGGCAAGGAACAATGAACGCCATGCTCATGGTTGAGCAGTCGGCCACATAGCCCATCAGCAACGGTCCTACTGCCCCTCCTACAGGTGACATCATCAGGAAGGACGAGGCACGCTTGGTGTGACTGCCCAGTCCTTTCAGCGAAAGGGCAAAGATAGTGGGGAACATGATTGCTTCGAACGCATAGCAGCAAAGCAGGGAAATGAAAGAAATCATTCCTAAATCGAGTACCACCAAGGCTGTAGACACCACGGTTCCGGTGGCACACCAGAATAGCATTTTCTCGGCACGTACACGACGCATAATCCAGCTTCCGATAAAGCGTCCTGCCATGAACAGGCTCAGTCCGCCAAACGAAAGGACAAGCGATGCCTGACGGGCATTCATCCACTCTTGTTCGGTTACATAATTAATGAAGAAGCTGTTGATGGAGATTTCACCTACCTCGTAGGCAAACAGCGCAATCAGTCCGAAGATAAAAAGGCGGTGCGACCATAAGCTTACACGGTGTCCGCTCTCGTCTACCTCAGTTTCGTGTTTGATTTCCGGAAGACGTACACGAGTAAACACGATACCTACCAGCAACACGATTACTCCCATGATGGCATAGGGCAATGCTACGTTACCAGAAACGCCTTGTTCTTCATCAGAGAACAAAACCAATCCGGCTAATATCGGAGCAAAGATACATCCCAGTCCGTTAAACGACTGAGCAAAGTTCAAACGGCTGGCAGCCGTTTCTTTCGCCCCTAATTCCGTTACATACGGATTGGCAGCGGTTTCAAGAAAGACCAGTCCACAACCAATGACAAACAAGGAGAACAGGAAGAAATTAAACGACATCAGGTTCTGCCCTGGAATAAAAAGCAATGAACCCACTCCATAAAGAAGCAATCCGAAAACCACTCCCCGGCGGTAGCCGTAACGGTTAATGAAAAGTCCGGCAGGAATCGCCATTACAAAATAACCCATATACATGGTTACCTGAATCAAGGCAGAGTGTGCCTTCGTTATGGCAAGCAGTTCTTGGAAATGTTTATTTAATACATCTAAAATGGCATGTGCAAACCCCCATAGAAAGAAAAGGGAGGTCAGCAGCACGAAAGGTATAAGATATTGCTTTTCTACTAAAGCAACTCGTTGTTTTTCCATATTTTCAGTTTGTACATTTAAAGGTTTTACAATAGTGAAGACAGTAAGTCGGGCAAATCAGTCAGTATCAAATCAGGCAAAGCCTCATCAATGGTTTCATTTCCCCATCCTTCGCCTTTCAGCCATGCCACTTGACAGCCTACGGTTTTTGCCGGCACCACATCTTTCGAAAACGAATCGCCTACCACCAGTACATTCGAAGCCGGAAGTCCCATGGCTTCCACTCCCAAGCGATAAATTGCGGGATCGGGCTTACGCACTCCTACTACCGACGACTCTACAATATCGGAAAAGAAATCAAACAAGCCGAAATCTTTCAGAATGGTCTGGATATTTCCGTAGAAGTTCGATACCAGAACCAGTTTATAGTGCTGAGCCAGCTCCTTCACCACCGGACGAGTACGCTGCAATACCTCCAGCACATACTGATAACAAGCATCTGCAACCTTAACGGCATACTCCTCTGTCTCAGCCTGTTTCTTATCCAGTTTACCTTGCTCAACCAAGTAGCTGATCTGAATATCAGTCTTGATACGCAATACATCGTGAAAGTTATGTTCCGGCTTTACCAATGGAACCCGCGCCAGCGTACGTTCGCCATGCACATAGGCCTCTCTGAAACTTTCATTATCTACCGGGACCTGAAATTCCACATATTTTTCCCATAACACGCTTGCCCAATGCCGGCTGTTGGTGTCAATCGTACCTCCGTAATCAAAGATTACTCCTTTTATATCTGTCAGTTTATTCATGTTTTTCTATATTTCCGGTGCCGTTGCCTACTTTCATCAGCAAGACTCCAATTACAATCCAAATTAATTCACGTACACGGGTTATCAGTCCGGTATAAATGCCAAAGGCACTGGGAATGGCCAATCCTCCGGTAGCCAGTGCAAATCCTCCTTCACGCGCTCCGAGCTGCATAGGTGAGAAAAAGAACAGGTTGGCAAACAGAGAAGTAAAAGCCATAATCAAGATACAGGCCAGGAAGCTGACATCGGTAGTCAGGATGTTCAGAATGAAATAGACTTCCAGACAGCCCACCACACGCGCTGTAAACTCTAACCCCAAAGAAGCATAAAACGTAGTTTTACGCTGTTTATGTAATTCGGCAATCTGCGCATCCACCCGCTCCAGCGATTCTTTTTTCTCAACCGCAAAACGCTGTGCCCATTTCTTCACAAACGGAACATGCCCCAAGATACGCAAGGTACGCACCGCCATGCCGTTTCTGTATCCTTTCATAAAAAAATAGATGGCAAGCAAACAGGCTGCGGCTACAATGGAAAGCACAACACCCATTCCCCAGTTCATAGGCTCAACCAATACATAAAGAATGGCAGATGCCAGCCAGAAACAGAAGTGAGAAAAAATATGCAT
The DNA here is from genome assembly GCA_958434805.1 of uncultured Phocaeicola sp. Next base: position 56,414 of record CAUBDX010000019.1, on the reverse strand, counting down.
CATCACATAAAGGATAACCGATGAAGTAGCTTTGCTCGCTCCCACATAAGGTGTGAGTTCCATGATACGGTATGGCTCCCCTCCCATCAGTCCCACCGGAGTGGCATAGTTCAGAGCGAAGCCCGATACGGTCAGCTTATAAACTTTCCAGAACGGAACTTTAGCATGTTTCCCGTCGCGGATAATGATAAACCAAGACCAGGCATTCAGGTAATAGATGAATACCCATAACAGAATCACAGCCGGAAACCAAACTCCTGCCTTCCGCAGATTTTGCCAAAGTTCCTCATAATCCATGTCGAAAGTAAACAACATAACCACGATGGCAAAGATGCCAAAGAACCAAAATACGTTTCTAAACTTTTCTTTCATCAGGCAGCGTATTTTTGGTAAAGGCTGGCACAAATCTGCTCATGACGATGACGCATATAAACAAACAAGGCTGTCATTACCACTATTTCAAATACAAAATACAACCAGGGTTCTCCTATCAGCAAACTGACATACAAGGCTATGGCACGTGTATTAAAGGTAAGGATATTTGTATATTTCATCAGCGGAAGACTCAACACACGGAACTCATCGCGCAAGGACTGCGGAATGTTGTCGCCATATTTCTGCTGCACCAAAGCGTAGAAGCGTTGGAAATTAGGGGTCATTCCTTCTTGCTGACGTGTGTAATTGCCATAGAAATACAGGAAAGCCTTCCACCAGAAATTGCCTTTCCAGGGCAGACTATAAAATATTTCACGCTGCTGCTTGAAATTATCCAGCTCACTTCCTGCCTTTCCTTTCAGGAAAAACAAATGGATATTACGGTAATAATCGGCTAATGTACACTGTTTGCTATGACAAATGGTTCCGGAAAAGACAGCCAATATCCAAATATAGATACTCCAGGTCATGCCGCTTTCTGCACCGATACCGAAAGGCAGAGGCTGATTCATCAACCGCAAGCAGATGGCCGCATAGATGGTAAAAAACCATAAATCGCCGGCAAATCCGTCGAGCATACGTCCCCAACGTGTTTTCTTTCCGGTAAGACGTGCCAACTGGCCGTCACAGCTGTCGTAATGATTGGCCCACATCAGCAAAAAGATACCGATAAGGGTATGCTTCATATCCGGGAAATAAAACATGACTCCTGCTGCTACCCCTAAGATGATAGAAAGAATAGTCACCACATTGGGGTGTACTCCAAATTTATTAAAAAACAAAGCCCAAGCATAACCTATCGGGCGATTGAAATAGATATCCAGAAACTCTTCTGTGTCCATCGACTTAAAAGAAGCTTCCATACCCGTCTTTTTCTCAGTCATTGTGTTGTTTCAGTTTATTGATAATACGATTATAAATACATTCAGCGATTTTGGGACCTGCTTCTTCCCGGCAACGTGCAAAACTTGGCCAATCATTGAAATCGATAATTTTGATTTCTCCTGTTGCAGAAACCACACAATCGCCTCCATAGATGGGAACATTCAGGGCTTCGGCAGCCTGATTGCTGTATGCCTGGAGCCTTTCCACATCAAAAGGGAATCCTCTTGTTTCTCCGTTGATAGCTTCAAGACCAAATTTGCTGTGCGACTGTTCGGTAGGATAAAAGGTATAAAAGAAATCCGTTCCCTGCACACCGTAAAACTTCACTAGGTCGCCTACCAAGTGCTCGTTTACTACAGCTTCGGGTATTCCTCGTTTTCTGAAATCAGCCAATACGCATTCAGCCTCTTCCTTGCATTCCACATATACCACATCTTCTTTCACCATCGCATGAGAATTTCCTCTCTTTATCCAGCAGGGAAAGACATCCACCGTAAATGCTCCGTCGGTAGGAACAATAAAGCTTCGCGGATGGGGCACATGATTGGCTATCAGAAGTTCTGTCATCGCCTTGCGCACACAATTGTCAATTCCATAAGCCGAATTTACAACCAATGCACCTCTATCTTCTAATTCTTTTAAGCGGTTTATAGTAGCCCGGTCACGAGCCATATCAAAAACCACATCTCCTTCCACGCTTTTTTCTACAAACTCTTTTTCCGGATAAAGAGAAACCTTGCATCCTCTCTTCTCTAAGTTTTCGGCTACAATGCGGAATATTGCAGCATCATTTCCTACATGATTCGGTGAGTATTCATTGCCTCTGCTAACCCCTATCACCCGAATCTCTTTTTCTGTTATAAACATTTCTTAATTTAACCTTTAAGTATTTAGTCTTTCAACTTATAGGTCCTTGAGTTTGCCGTTGCAGATTATAGTAAACTTACAAACTCAAAAACTGAAAAACTTATTCTTTATGATTTAAAAAAGCCTCTGCCTTTACTATATCACTGGCATGATCAACATCCAGAATCTTTGAGAACGGATATGCTTTCAGTTTCAAACCGTCTGCTACCAACTGCCGCTGGAAATTACGCATCCGCGACCTACCTTCATCCATGCATCGCTGCAAGGTATCTATTGCTTTAGGTGACAAGCAATAAATTCCTCCCGAAATATAACGGCAATCGGCTGTAGCCGAATCATGAAAGCCTGTAATATCCAAATCGTTACCGGTAGAGATATACAGCGGCTTCTCATCGTCAATATAATCGGTTACCGCCATCATTCCGTCTTTATCGGAAGCTTTGAATGCTTCAATAAAAGCGGCAAATTCATCCTCCCGGAAAATGGTGTCAACTGTGGTCAGACAGAATTTATCGTCTTTCAAGTAAGGACTTAATTCATAAAAGCTGTGCATCGAACTGGGAGTGGTCTTAACTACCACTTCCAAAGGAACGGGTGAGTTTTCTTTCAACTTTGCCAAATGTTCCTTCGTCTGCGGCACTTCATTGTTAATGATAATCACCACCTGTTCTGCCCCGTTTTTAGCAAAGATGTCAATCAGGCGGTCAATCATAGCTACCCCGTTTAACTGAACCAAAGGTTTGGGCAATTGAACACCTTCCTGAGAAAGTCGGGAACCTTCTCCGGCCGAAATGATTGCAAATTTCATATTTAAGTATTTTATTTTAAATCTGTAAGTCTTAAGCTTGTAAGTTCTCGTTTCACTCAACTCAAGAACTTACAAGCCTGCCAACTCACTTGTTTTGTATATTAATCTTCTACACTATCCAATTTCAGCTTATCGCTGTCATCCCGTTTTTCATAATATTGTTTACGCAACGGACGGGCACTGATTTCGCGTTCTATGCAACGGTTGCGGAACACATCGATTGCTACATAAATAGCTTGACGGAATGAATCCTCTGAAGCAATTCCTTTTCCTGCAATGTCATAAGCAGTTCCGTGAGCCGGAGAAGTGCGTACAATAGGCAACCCGGCAGTGAAGTTCACTCCTTCATCCATAGCCAGTGCCTTAAACGGAGCCAGTCCCTGATCATGATACATAGCCAGAATACCATCAAAATGGGTGTAGTTTCCTGAGCCCATAAATCCGTCGGCCGGATAAGGTCCGAAGCACTGTATGCCTTGAGCAACCATTTCCCTAATAGCCGGAATAATAATATCCTGCTCCTCTTTACCCAACAACCCGTTATCGCCGGCATGCGGGTTTAAAGAGAACACTGCAATACGAGGGCTGTCTATACCGAAATCATACTTCAAGGAGCGGTGAAAGATAGCCATCTTTTCCTGAATCAGTTCTTTGCTCAACTCATGGGCAATTTCGCTTACCGGCAAATGACCGGTAACCAATGCTACACGAAAATCGTTTTTCAGCAAAATCATCAGTGCTTTCTGCCCCTCGCCTACCCGCTGTTCGATGTATTCAGTATGTCCCGGAAAATGAAAAGCATCCGACTGAATGGTATGTTTATTGATTGGAGCTGTGACCAGTACATCAAACAGTCCTTCCTGATAATCGCTCATTGCTCTCTCCAATGCAGCCAATGCAGCCTGCCCCGCCTCCGGAGTAGGTTTGGTCAACTCTACTTTCAGCTCATCATCTATGCAGTTCATAATATTCAACCGTCCTTCTTGTATCTCGGATGCTGCATTTATAATGCTGAAGTTAGTCTGGATATCCATGGCCTTGCGGTGATAAGCAGCCACCTTGGGCGAACCGTAAACAACGGGTGTACAAAGTTCCAACATGGTAGGGTCGGAAAAGGCTTTCAAGATTACTTCATAACCGATTCCATTTATATCTCCGTGGGTGATTCCCACTTTTATTTTACGTTCTTCCATACTACTATTTTTGCTCTGCTTGTTTTTCAATCTTTTCTTCTGCAACCGATTCATCTACCGGGATTTCCGGAGTTCCTTTTTCACTGGGAAGCTGTAGGGTATAAAGAGCTGCATTCAGCTTTCGTATCTGGTCTCGCTTCAGTTTACCCGGATTATAAACAAATCCCTCTACCACAATGACACGTCCATTCGCACGGTCCACTCTTGCTTGAGCCACAAACGGGCCTCCCATCGCATCGTTCTTCATTTCCCACAAGCCACGGACTTCAAAAGCATAGTCTCCTTTTACAGCGATGTCGCGCACGGTTACAAATGCGGAATCGGCTGTTTCCATATACATTCCCTCGCGGGCCCCCGGCAGGTTGATTTTCATGACTGAATCTCGCTTATGGATGAAATACTCCTTCGTGAATGTATTTTTATCTGTATAAGGATAAGAATACATGACAAAGTTCATATCATTCTGATTGGTAGAAGCCCAAAGGAAGTTTTTCCCTTGCTTATACGATTCCATCTCAACAGGCATCCAAATAGCACAATCAAACATACTGGCCACCTTCGTTGCAAGCGTTTCGTTATGTTTCTTTTCCAGCAGTTTAACCTCGCGGTTCATTTCTGCACGGGTAAAGAAATCAATGATAACCTGACCATGTTTTGATACGTAGTCCGCAAAATCCTTTTGATTGGGAGTCTGAATGGTCATAATCATTTGCGGTGAGGCATAAGCATCCCGCGTATATTTAAATTTGGTCTGCGTATAAATGTCCTGCATATCTACAATTATAATATTGCGGAACAAACGCATGCTACGGTCATAAAAGTTAGGACGAACCCGGGAAATACGGAATGAGCGTTCGGCTTGAGGAAGCCCCGGAACATCTGTATCCAATACATGAAAGAGTGCACTGTCCGGACTCATCCAGCAGTTATCATCGGCTACCACCAAAACTTCATACGGACGTCCGCTGGAAACTGGAGTTATCAGGCTCTTGCCTCCATTGCGACAAGAAGCAAAAACGAACATCATCATGGATGCCAAAGCTAAATAAAAAGTAAATCGCTTCATATTCTTCTTTTGTATTAAATGGTTTCTTTATTTTTTTCCGACTGCTGTTTTGCTGTTGACAGCATACCGCATGCAGCAAAAATATCCTCTCCACGCGAGGCACGGATGGTGGCAAATAAGCCGTGGTTTGTCAGGTAATCACGGAAAGCAACCATCGATTCCATGTCTGTACCTTCCAAATCAACATTCGGGATGGCATGAAAGCGAATCAAATTGATACGGCAGTCTAACCCGCGCAATAACTTAATCAGTTCTTTAGCATAGACAAGGCTGTCATTCAATCCTTTAAACACGATATACTCAAACGACAGACGCCGCTGCTTGCTGAAATCATAACGATGAAGTATTTCTACCATTTCGGTTATCGAGAATGCTTTTTCGGCAGGCATCAGTTCACGCCGCTGGGCAGGGAAAGGCGAATGCAGGCTGATTGCCAAATGGCAGTCACTTTCTTCCAGAAAGCGCACCAGACCTTTTTTCAATCCTACAGTAGAGACCGTAATACGTTTCGGGCTCCATTTATATCCGTAATCGGAAGTAAGTATCTCTAACGCACGTAGCACTTCATCGAGATTGTCAAACGGTTCTCCCATCCCCATAAATACCACATTGGTCAGCGTATCACGTTCCGGTATAGAGTATATTTGATTTAATATTTGGGAAGCTGTCAAACTGGTGGTATATCCCTGCTTGCCTGTCATACAGAATTTACAGTTCATTTTACAGCCCACCTGTGAAGAGACACACAAGGTTGCCCGGTCATTATCGGGGATATACACCGATTCGATATAATCTCCTTCCGGAGTGCAGAACAGATATTTAACCGTACCGTCTACCGAACGCATTTCATGAACCGGAGCAGTAGCCCCCACTTCATAGTGTTCCTTGAGCAACTCTCTATTTTTCAATGACAGGTTTGTCATTTCATCAACCGATGCAACCTTCTTATCATACAGCCAGCCGGCTATTTGCCCTGCAGTAAATTTGGGCATGCCTAAGCTCTGTACAATGACCTTCAGCTCATCTAAAGTCTTCCCCAGTAAAGGAGTCTTTGCCATACAGCGTCTTTTATTAGTTTCAGATATATAATTAGGGTACAAAGTTAGGCAAAAAATAAGATATATTGCCTATCTTTGTCTGTATAATTGCATTTAACATGAACAAAAATATCACCTGCTTCCTCCCTTATGGAAGTGATACCCAATCAGATAACAATATTTCAGAATTGCAGTCGTGTTTACAAACCGGTCACATTTTCTTACTTAAAGAACATTTAAGTACTCCTGCTGCAACTCATTCTGCTGTTTCTTGCCTCACGGTTGACAACTTAACCTCAACGTCTACCTTGCGTCAGATTGTCTCGCATGCCCACACCCCTTACACCCTGCTCTATACGAAAACCCAGCCGTTAGAGTTAGGATATATGGCACTGGAACGCATGTGTGACTTTTTGGACAATCCGCAATGTGGAATGGTATATGCCGACCACTATCAGTTGACCAACAGCCTACGTACTCCGCACCCGGTCATCGATTTTCAGTCAGGAAGCGTACGCGATGATTTTGATTTCGGTTCGGTTTTGCTGTTCAAAACGCAATGCCTTAAACAAGCATTCTCCATGCTTGAGAAACAGCCTGAGTATACCTATTCAGCTCTCTATGCTCTTATCCTCGCCTTGTCTCAACAGTTTTCCCTGACTCATATCCGAGAGTTTTTATATACTGAGGTAGAAGAAGATACCCGAAAATCCGGAGAAAAGCAATTCGATTATGTAAACCCCAATAACCGCCAGATACAAATGGAGCGAGAGGAAGCCTTTACTTTCCACCTGAAAGCAATCGGAGCTTACTTACCTCCTGTAAAGAACGAAATTTCACTGACAGAGGGACATTTTGTTTATGAAGCATCTGTCATTATTCCGGTGCGCAATCGGGTACAAACGATAAAAGATGCAATTGAGTCGGTGTTAGAGCAACAAACCTCCTTCGCCTTTAACCTCATCATCATAGATAATCATTCTACTGACGGAACCAGTCAGATGATTGCCCAATATGCCACGCACCCTCATGTGATTCATCTGATTCCTTCACGTACCGACCTGGGTATCGGCGGATGTTGGAATCTGGGCATAAACCATCCTCAGTGCGGACGATTCGCCGTGCAGCTGGACAGCGATGATTTATACAGTTCTCCTCAAACACTGCAAACCATTATAGATAAATTTCACACAGAGCGTTGCGCAATGGTAATCGGCTCTTATAAAATCACAGACTTCAATCTGGGAACATTACCTCCGGGGGTAATTGACCATCGGGAATGGACTGACAGCAACGGGCATAACAATGCATTGCGCATCAATGGCCTTGGTGCTCCACGGGCTTTTTATACTCCGCTCTTAAGAAAAATACGTATTCCCAATACCAGCTACGGGGAAGACTATGCATTAGGACTGGCATTCTCGCGGCAATACCGCATCGGGCGTATTTATGACGTCCTATACTTGTGTCGACGGTGGGAAGGCAATTCAGACGCGGCATTAAGCATTGAAAAAATCAACCGGAACAATGCCTATAAAGACAGTCTGAGATCGCTGGAAATCGGATTGCGGCAAAAAATCAACCAAGGCTTTCAATTAAAAAAGACCGAGGGCATGACGTTTTTCAATGAGCAATTAGCCAAATGGGAACTTGCACGTAAAAATCACGAAATGCTTCGCCACATCCAAACGCGCAGCTTTCAGGTCAAAGGGGCAACTGTTTATACTCAGTTTAATCCTGCACGTGCCCTATCTACTTGTGCAAATGTCAGTCAAAAGGCTATTCAGGCACGTCCTTGTTTCCTCTGCGCAGAGAATATGCCTAAAGAACAAGACTCCATCTATATAGAACTGGATGAAACCTTTGTCTTGAAAGTAAACCCATATCCTATTCTTCCTGCTCATCTGACAATTTCAAGCCAAACTCATCAGCCCCAAATTCTATCAGATAAGGTTCAGCGACAACTGCCCGGCCGTTTACTTTCTTGGTTAGACACACATTTCAGCACAGAGTATGCTCTGTTTTATAATGGAGCCCTATGCGGTGCTTCTGCCCCCGACCATTTCCATTTTCAAGCAGTCCGATGTAACGATGTACCCTTTATAGCTCAATGGGACCATTTGATTGAAACAGCAGAAAGAATAACGCTCACTTCTGAAACAGACCCCAAAAGCTGTTCACCTTATCACATAAGAAACTATCCTTGCACCATTCATGCGTTCATTTATAAGCAGCCGTATGAATACGATAGTCAAGAAATTACAACTTATTTAAACTGCTTGCCTCACCATGAAGGAGAAGCAGAGCCCCGGTATAATCTTTTTGCATGGAACGATCTGAAAAGAGGATTTACTTTAGCCTATTTTCCTCGCAGCAAGCACCGCCCACACTGCTATGTTGAGACAGGAGAGAAACAAAGGCTGATTAGTCCGGGAGCACTCGACATGGCTGGCCTGATGGTTACGCCCCGTAAAGAGGATTTTCAGAAAATCACCTCCGAAGAGATTGCCCAAATATACCAAGAAGTAACCCTTTGACCTTTTTTCAATGATGAAAGAACCCGAAATAAACGTAGGCATTGTTCATGCCTTACAACTTAACTTTACCCTAAACGGTCTGTTTTACATTGACAATCAAACTGTCCATGGGCAACAAAGCGTTTCTCTTCAGGAGGGATGTATCCGATGGAACGGAAAATATTATCAGGAACTGACATTCACTCCCCTTGATAAAGAAACGTCATTTTCACTGCAAGAGGTTACCATAGGCATCAATTTCCACTGGGAGCGTCAAGAAACACAAACGTTTCTCGGCACACTCCGTTTTATCATCCACGAAGGAAAAATTACTGCCATCAACCGTATTGCCGCAGAACAATACCTAATCAGTGTCATATCTTCGGAAATGAAGGCAACGGCATCTCTTGAGTTCTTAAAGGCTCATGCCGTAATTTCACGCAGTTGGTTATTTGCGCAAATAGAAGAACGAAAAAGAATTGTCCAATCTGAAGAAACTCATCTTAAGCCTCCTGAAAACGAGAGCGAACATATCCGATGGTATGACCATGAAGAACACACAGCCTTTGATGTATGCGCCGACGATCACTGCCAGCGTTATCAGGGGATTACCAAGGCATCAAGTCCGATTGTCAAAGAAGCTGTCAACGCCACACGAGGACAAGTTTTAATGTATAACAACACCATCTGTGATGCCCGTTTTTCTAAATGTTGCGGTGGTATAAGCGAAGAATTTAATTACTGCTGGGATGACCATTCTTATCCTTATCTGCAAGCTGTACGCGATTTGAAAAATGTTACCGGTAATTTGCCGGATTTACGTCACGAAAAAGAAGCAGCCTTGTGGATTCAGCAAGCTCCAGATTCTTTCTGTAATACACATGATAAACGGATACTCTCGCAAATACTGAATAACTATGATCAGGAAACCACCGATTTTTACCGGTGGAAGAAGCGCTATACACAAGAAGAATTGAGTTCCCTCATCAAAGAGAGGAGCCGAAGGGATTTCGGTTCCATCCTCCAACTCATTCCAGTGGAAAGGGGTAAATCCGGGCGTATCAGCAAACTTAAAATCATCGGGACTAAACAGACCTGTATCGTTGGCAAAGAACTGGAAATAAGAAAGTTTTTATCGCATACGCATCTTTTCAGCTCTGCTTTTGTGGTCACCACAGGAGAAACCGTAAACAGTATTCCGCAGTGGTTTGAGCTAACCGGAGCCGGATGGGGACATGGCGTAGGGCTCTGCCAGATAGGAGCTGCCGTTATGGGAGAACAAGGATATTCTTATGAGGCCATCTTATTACATTATTACCAAAACGCAATGATTCAAGCGCTTTATTAAAAACACATAGTTATCAATAACCTTTATCCGAAAAAATCAATGATGAAAACACATACACCCTGGAAATGGGTACCTACTTTATACTTTGCAGAAGGGCTGCCTTATGTGGTAGTTATGACTCTTTCACTCGTTATGTATAAACGCATGGGTATATCCAATACAGAAATAGCCATTTATACAGGATGGCTCAACTTGCCATGGGTAATCAAACCGCTATGGAGCCCGTTTATCGACCTGATAAAAACGAAACGATGGTGGATAACGAGCATGCAGCTTTTCATCGGAGCCGGGTTGGCAGGCATTGCATTTGTATTACCTGCCGGCCACTTTTTCCAAACCTCCCTCGCCTTATTCTGGCTGATTGCCTTTAGCTCCGCAACCCATGATATTGCGGCCGACGGATTTTATATGTTAGGATTAGCTCCACGTCAGCAAGCATGGTTTGTCGGGATACGCAGTACTTTCTACCGCCTGGCCACCATTGCCGGACAAGGATTACTGATAATGCTGGCGGGGTATCTGGAACGGGTAACTGACAAAATCAGTTATGCATGGAGCATCACCTTTTTCACTCTTGCCGGATTAATTCTTACCCTTTGGCTTTACCATGCTTTTTTATTGCCGCACCCTAATGCAGACAAAAATAAAACGCACCATTCGGCTATCAAACTTCTGACTGATTTTTTCCAGACTTTCCGGTCTTTTTTTCAAAAAAAGCACGCAATGATTGCAATTCTTTTCATGCTTTTTTACCGCTTTCCTGAAGCACAGCTGGCAAAGATGGGTATTCCTTTTCTATTAGATTCACCTCAAGAAGGAGGACTGGGAATGACTACCGAGCAAGTCGGTTTTGCTCAAGGCACCATTGGAGTAATAGGGCTCACTCTGGGAGGAATCTTAGGGGGAATTGCAGTAGCACGCCATGGATTAAAGCGATGGCTATGGCCTATGGTCTGGGCCATCTCTCTTCCCGACTTTGTTTATGTTTACCTCAGCTATACACAGCCTGCCCATCTCGTTTTAATAAACAGCTGCATCTTTATTGAACAATTCGGCTACGGATTTGGCTTTACTGCATATATGCTTTATCTGATTCAGTTCTCGGAAGGTCCTCATAAAACAGCCCATTATGCAATCTGTACGGCATTCATGGCTTTAGGCATGATGATTCCCGGAATGGCAGCCGGATGGATTCAAACCACCTTGGGCTATCCATATTTCTTTATTTGGATTGTAGCATGTACGGTGGCTACTTTTGCCGTTACAGCCCTCCTGCGATTCGCTGAAGACAAAGCATAAGAATGGTTAGCCGCATGTTACGTAGCAGCATTTACACCATTCCGTTCTGAACCCGAAAATAAGTTATCTATACCTCACTTTTCGGTTGCACTATCTCTTCCATCAACAAGTGCTTTTTTCTCTTTTCAGAGTCCTTCTGCAAATGCGGGGAGAAACAGACGAAAAAAGGAAATTGCCACTTCCTGCTGAGTTTATTCAACAGAAGGTGGCAATTTCCCAAAAAACTTTCGGACATGCAGGTCTCTGTGATTGCTGCACACTATGCCGAAGTTATATATCAAGCTTCAGATTCTTCAGACTTTTCTACAAATTCAGTTACACCGTTAGATACAAGCAAATTATACCACTGGATAAGCTTTTTAATATCTCCGTTATGTACACGGTCACGATCATAGTTAGGCAACACTTCTGCCATAAATGCATGCAACTCTTCTACTGAAGCTTTTTTATAATCTAAAGACGCTACATTTCCGTTTTCCTTTGTTTTCACAGCTTCCAAAACCTCAGCCAAAGGAACCTCATCGGCATCTGTATACATCGCAATATCACCCAATGAAATCACTTTATCGCTTGCATAAATCGGCATACGTTTCTTATCAGCACTGACTGCTTCAACAATCAACATATTTTTTGCCTGAGAAATCAACTTGTACAATCCCGGTTTACCCGAAATAGCTAAAACAGTTTTCAACATAATAAGTTTATTAAATTTGAGTTAATAATTCAGAGAACAAAAATACAATTCAACAATGAAATACACAAGCTATCATAAATGTTTTCTCTCTTCTAGCTGCTGGAGTAGTTTTTCTAACTGAGGCTTCACCTCACAGACCCCGTCATTGAGAATTACAAAATCAGCCCGTTCACATTTATCCCGATCGTCCATCTGAGCTGTAATCCGTGCACGAATTTGTTCTTCTGATGCATGATCACGCTCCATAGCCCGGCGCAAACGCACTTCCAAAGGGGCTGAAACCATCCAGACAACATCGACCGCATGTTCAAATCCTGCTTCAAAGAGAATGGCACACTCCATGGCTACGATACGCTGTCCCCTATGCCGGGAATCTTCTGCCCATCGGCAGAAATCATCGTATACACAAGGATGAATCAACGCATTGATACGTTTTGCATTTTCGGGACAGGCAAATAGATATTCAGCCATCAAAGAACGATTTAAGCAATCACCCTGATAAACCTCCTCACCTAATAAGTCTACCAGCCCTTTACGGATGGAAGGATGAGAAAGAGTCAGTTGCTTGGCCCGACTGTCTGTATCATAAACTTCAATCCCCATTTCTTTCAGGAGACAAGACACATAAGATTTACCACTGCCTATGCCTCCGGTAATACCTATCTTTATCATCTTCACTGAAAATTGGCTTCAACGGCTTGTTGTTCTATCAGAAAATCCACTGTATTAGGCAGGATACGTACATGGCTTACACAATCAGGGGTGCTGCGAAGAGAAACCTTTGTCTTGTCGCTTTTGCTATCCTTCAGATCTTCATAAGAAACAGCTATAAAAAAATCTTTTTCTGTAACCGACTTAAAATCTTTCAACCCCACCTGAAAAGTAACCTGCACCTTTGAGGGAAAAGTCCGCAAAACTTTTCCAGCCGGAAAGTTAAGTCCTACGACCGGAATCTCCAAGGTTTTTTCTGAATACATATCTACACATACCGTCACATTGGCAGAAGACGGAGAAAACTTCGCCCCTTTTATTTTCTGCAGACGGACAGATGTCTTTACCGTATCTGTAATATTCTCCTGAACTAACGGCTGCGTATAAATCGTTGTCAACGAATTTAATACCTCATCGGGAGCATAGACCATAACCGAATCAGGAGAAAGCTTTACATTTGAAATGTAATATTGACGACCTGCAGTAATCTGTCCACTAACCGCAACAGGTATCTTCTTTGCTTTTCCCTGTGTGTAAATAAAATCGAGCGTATCAGGGTATACTGACAAAAGCTTAGTTGTAGTATTCAACTGCGCCGACACTTTCTTAATTACATCTGAAGGCGAAATAAGCACATGTTCTCCCATTCCTTGATAGTCTTGGAAATCGAAGGATACCGGAAAAAAAGTTTTCCCTAACATATAATTAAGCAATACGGTTCCCCGATCTTCCACATTCACCCGTATATCGTCTGGAAGTTCAGAAGTTACAACCACCTCCTTGGGTATATTACGCAAACGAATCGGCATTTTAAACTCGGTTTGATACGTATCATTCAGAGTCTGTAATAACCAAAAGCAAAAAGAGACGAACACAAAAAACAAGAAAACCAAAAATTCTCTGCTCTTATCACTGAGCAGAAAATTTCTGATTTCCCGGATTCCTATCAAATAAGATCTTCTTATGTTCTTTCTATCGAACATAATCATACGTTTTATTTAGTTTGATTAGCTTGAGCATCTGGGTAGATTGAGTTCTTATCTACTTTAATTTTTACGCTCGATGCAATTTCAACCACAACAGCATTATCTTCTATTTCCTTGATTTTTCCATAAATACCACCAGCTGTAATAACCATCTGGCCTACTTCCAGATTTTTACGGAAATTAGCTATTTCTTTCTGCTTCTTATTCTGAGGACGAATCATAAAGAAGTACATGATAGCAAAAATCAGCACCATCATTATCAGGAAAGAGTAATCTGCTCCACCCTGAGCCTGCAAAAATACAGTCAATAAATTCATACGTTAATTCTTAAATTTGATTAATACTTAATGAGACAAAGATATTAATTTTTAGTCAACTTGTTTTCCTTTTTTAATTGATTAACAATTCCATCTAATGTTCCATTAATAAAACCTCCACTTTTAGGAGTGCTGTATAACTTAGCTATTTCAACGTATTCATTCAGTGACACGTTAACCGGGATATTCGGAAAGCTTAAAATTTCAGCCAATGCAATCTGCATAATCACAACATCCATCACAGCTACACGGTTCAAGTCCCAGTTTCTGGAATTTTCACTGATTAAATGACGGTAATAATCTGCATTCAAAATAGAACGACGGAACAAGCGACGGGCAAAGTCCTGATCTTCTTCATCTTTAAATTCCGGAAGCAGTTCTTGTTTTTCGCCGGTTTCAGGAGTAAAGCGCTTGATGGTCTTCAAAACGAAAGTATCTACAATTTCTTTATCGTCGTTCCAGTACAGACTTTGTTCTTCCAGAACTTCATCTAAAGCGACATTGTTAAATATAATCTTCTTGTAAAGTTTTCTCCACAATTCACGATCTTCCTCATAAGAAGATGTTTCACTCGCCATATATTCTTTGTAAATATCACTCTGCATAATCTGTTCGCAAAGCGACTTTATGATTTCCGGTTCATTTTCCCACGTTTTCTTCTGCGTAGAAGCAAACTCATTGAGCTGAGTATTTATTTCCAGCTGCGCAATAAAACGGTTATCTACAAATTTAGTATTAGGGGACAACTCTTCTTTTGACGGAGCAAGTTTGTTTTTTCCGGCATCAATGCGTTTACTTGCATACTTAGTTATCTCAACCATTAAAAGAAGCAGATAGTTATATAAATCGTATGCCTTGGACAAGCTGAAGAACAACTCTTTTTCTGCAGTATCCAAATTTTTTCCACCATTCTGATAATAAGCATAGATTATCTGAACTATCTTAAGACGAATAAGAACTCTGTTTATCATATCTGTAATTATAACATAAATTTGCGGTGCAAAAGTAAGAAAAATCATTCATATATGCTACATGAACCGACGCTTTTTTCTCTATTTTTATACTATTTTTCAAATAGCACTTCAGCTAAGCCGACAGGCAGCCCCCTTTCTTCCATTTTTCCCCGGCCATGCGTAACATTTATCTATATCTTCCCTATGCTTTGAAAAGCCCGGTTCCCTGCTTCAAATCCCATTTTACCCTATGAGTGAAGCCCCCTCAAAAAAACTTAGCATTTTCTTTGGCCGTTTCTTTTGCCTATTCAAAAAAAAATAGGCAAATTTGAGGCGTATATTTAATTTCAACTTTATTAAAGACTACAAAGCAATAGAGATTATGGAAGAGCAGACAAAGAAAAATCATTTAGAAAACGACAAAGAAATTATCTTTTCAAAAGCAATAAAAGCAGGCAAACGCATTTACTATCTTGATGTCAAGAAGAGCCGGAAAAATGAAATGTATCTTGCCATTACAGAAAGTAAAAAAGTCATATCGGAAGAAGGAAATGATTCGCAAGTCAGCTTTGAAAAACACAAAATCTTTTTATACAAAGAAGATTTTGAAAAATTTGCAAACGGGCTGCAGCAGGCTATACAATATATAAAAGAAAACTCTCCGGAAGAATATGCCAAAGACGGAAGAAATTTAGAAACAGGCAGAGAGGAAACGCCATTAAATGCAGATGAAATAAAGATAGACATTGATTTCTAATAAAGTAATTTGGTAAAATAAAAGAAATTTCCTACCTTTGCACCGCTTTTTTAAGCTCATCGTGTGATATACCACATCGTGTGATGGCGAATTAAGCAAAAACAATATACTTAATTTAGAGTAACACAAAAATTTTAAGAAATGAAATCAATTGAAATCGTAGGTTCTTTGAGAACTGAAACCGGAAAAAAAGCTACTCACAGCTTGCGTAAAAACAACAGCGTTCCTTGTGTATTGTACGGAATGCAGAAAGATGAAAACGGCAACCAAGTTGCAACTCACTTCACAGTGACTGTAGATGGTTTGCGTAAATTGGTATACACACCGCACATCTACGTTGTAGATTTGAACATCGATGGCAAAGTAGTAAACGCTATCATGAAAGATATCCAGTTCCACCCTGTAACTGACGCAATCTTACACGTAGACTTCTTGCAGATCAACGAAGAAAACCCAATCGTAATGGAAGTTCCTGTTCAGATGGAAGGTTTGGCTGAAGGTGTTAAAGCCGGTGGTAAATTGGCTCTGCAAATGCGTAAACTGAAAGTAAAAGCTTTGTATAGCGCTATCCCTGAACGTTTGATTGTAAACGTTACTAACTTGGGTCTTGGAAAAACCATCAAAGTGGGCGAATTGAGCTATGAAGGTTTGGAAATCCTGAACGCAAAAGAAGCTGTAGTATGTGCAGTTAAATTGACTCGTGCTGCTCGTGGTGCTCAAGCTGCTGCAGGTAAATAATCAAGTCAGTAACTTAACAACACACAAATCCCTTCAATGAAATATTTGATTGTAGGACTGGGAAATATCGGTGAAGAATACCGGAATACCCGTCATAATATAGGATTTATGGTATTGGACGCCCTTGCAAAGGCGTCCAATATTGTTTTTAAAGACGGACGTTATGGAGCAACCGCCTCTTTATCGGTAAAAGGAAGACAGCTAATCTTGCTAAAACCATCTACGTATATGAACCTAAGCGGGAACGCCGTACGCTACTGGATGCAACAGGAAAAGATTCCATTGGAAAATGTTCTGATCATAGTAGATGACCTTGCTCTCCCCTTCGGCAGTTTGCGCCTGAAAGGTAAAGGCAGTGACGCCGGACACAATGGGTTAAAACATATCGCTGCAACTTTGGGTACGCAAAATTATGCGCGCCTTCGTTTTGGCATCGGCAATGATTTTCCCAAAGGCGGACAAATTGATTTTGTTTTGGGACATTTCGGTGAAGCTGATATGCAACTTATGCCAGAACGCTTAGAAATGGCTACAGATATCATCAAAAGTTTCTGTCTGGCAGGTCTTAACATAACGATGAACCAATTCAATAACAAGTAAATTATGCCTGAAGCAAGAATCGACAAATGGATGTGGGCGGTTCGTATCTACAAGACACGTACCATTGCCGCTGAAGCCTGCAAGAAAGGACGAGTATCGATAAACGGAGCACAAGCTAAACCTGCAAGAACGGTAAAGCCCGGCGATGTTATTCAGGTCAAGAAGTCCCCGATTACTTATTCTTTTAAAGTTTTACAGGCTATTGAAAAACGGGTTGGCGCCAAGTTAGTTCCCGAGGTTATGGAAAACGTAACGACTCCCGATCAGTATGAATTACTGGAAATGAGCAAAATCAGCGGCTTTGTAGACCGGGCCCGCGGAACAGGACGACCGACTAAAAAAGACCGCCGAGACCTTGATGAGTTTTTCATGCCTGAATTTACAGATGATTTCGACTTCGACGACGACGAAGAAGAGGATGAAACTTTCTCTGATGAAGCATGAACTGAAACATACAAATCAAAAAAACAATAAAGGCATCAAATAACATTTTCCTTGTTTTTTTGATGCCTTTATTTTTATCCCAACACACAGGCATCAGAAAAAAGAACAACAATTTCCACCTTCCTTACGAGTCTCGTTTAACCACTAAAAGCTTGAAAAATCAAAAAAATATCGTATATTTGAAGCGGTTAACAATAACAAATCAGACAAATGAATATAAGATATTTAATAGCAGGCTTTTTTACATGGGCTTGTTTTGCCATAAGTTCATGCAGTGATGAAAACTATTCCCCTATCACCTTAGCGTATGCCGAAGAAAATGGAGAGATGCCTATTGACCAGAATAATCATTTATCAATCACTCCGTTCAGCAAAGGAGAATCATTCACTATCCATGGAGGAAGTGGCGATTATCACATCAAAGCTGCCAATAAGAACGTTGTAAATTTTCATTATGACGGAGATACGCTTACCATACTCCCTGTTTCTCAAATACCCGACTCAGGTGACATTATCATAACCGACCGGAGCAGAAACAGCTATATTTTAATAGTTGATATCGAATACCGCAAACGAGTTTTCGAAGTCGCAGGCATTGAGGCTTCGGTACAAGGCAACTCCTTGACGCTGGAGGATGCACAAAAAATAAAAAAGGCAATCATAAATAATGCACAGGTAAGCTCTGGAAGCCAATATATTCTAACCTACACAGAAGACGACGAAACGGCAGGAGAAGTGGTTATCACTCCCCAAGGACTAAAAGGAACTTTTATACAGGGAGATGAATGGCAAGGACATGAGGGACAATCGTTTACCCAGTTTTCCATGACACTGGGAAATATCCAGCGCAACTATGATTTATATACTACCCGAAACCCGGAGGATGTAATCACTGCCATGGAATTACAAGAAGATGTTACATCTGTTTATAAGACAACATACCCTAACTTGACCAAAGCGGCATGTATCTTAAAAATAGTACCTCCGATACCGGATTCTGAAAGCCTGAATCAACAGAAAAAATAACAAAAAAACGATTTTAACCTAATCACCCATATGAAAATCTGATAAGCATCGGCCGATGATTATCAGATTTTCCGCTATATGCCTTTCTGCTTTTTCCCAAGACACAACGATAATATGATTCCTTCTGCAAATAACCGAATCCAGCTTCAGTCATTTGACTTATTCAGACAGATTGAAAAAATTCATCACAAGCCAACTGCTTCCCTAAAAAACATAAGAGCCAAATACATCCTGCTTCACAAAGTGCTTGAACAAGCTTGCCATGAATTGACCACCCATATCACGTTTTCATTTGCCAACCTGTTTTCGCGGCTCGACTATGTATGCAAGGAGGCCAAAATGAATCCGTCAGACCGATATGCCATCCAAACCATGCGCCGCAACTGCAATAAGGCGATGCGGAATGACTTCTGTCCTGATATGGAAGAATATCTATATGACTTACGCGCATTGGTCCGCTTTATTTCATTAGGTTTTAAAGAAGATATTCCCGCATCCATTCTTCCCGAAATTCCGCATTCCAACCGCCCATATGCCGGAACTGCACGCTCACGTGTCCCCTATCTAAGAGCGTCAGTAAGCAGCTGGGATGACACACATATTTTCGCGGCAACCGACTGTGATGAAGATCCTTTTATCATTATAGACTACCGCAAAGGAGGATATAACGGAGATTTGCTCTATATAAAAGAACTATTGACCGAGAACCTGCCTATCAATTTGCTTGAAGTCAATATTGATGAAAAAAATCATTACATTCCCTCACTCATCATCACCAACCCAGATTACCTCATTGACATCAGTTCACTGGCTGCCTGTTTCCGGGAATACGGACACAGCCCGCTCAATTATTTCATCAACAAAATGAAACCCAAGTCCAATACAGCACCTATCCTGCTGGGTAATCTTGCCAGCCAGTTCCTTGATGATTATATAAACGAACGAAGCAACGAGCCCGTAACTTATGCGAAATCAATAAAAAAGTTTTTTGCTACCTATGCGCTTGATTTCTGTACTTGCCCGCTGCCAAACGATTTTCATTCGCAAGCGCAAACACAAATGGCTCATATCCGGAGTTTCATCCATAATATTCTCCCCCATAACATTCAAGCATTCGACAAAAAAAAGAATCTGCTTGAGGCTTCTTTCATTTGTGAACAACTCGGATTGCAGGGACGTGTGGACATGCTCCAAAAAGACTTTAGCGTACTCATCGAGCAAAAAGCCGGAAAACGAGATGAACGCAATCGTCGCCACCGTGAGGAACATTTCATCCAGATGATGCTTTATCAGGGTGTATTGGCATATAATTTCGGAAAGAAAACCCAAGACTTACAAACGTTTCTGCTTTATTCAAAATATACAGACGGACTCATGATTGAGCACTTCGATGAAAGTTTGTTCCGCAAATGTATTCAATTACGCAATGCCATCGTAAGCAATGAAATTGCTCTCAGCGAGGGTGCCATTGCATCTTTCACAGAAAATCTTTCAACAGATTTATTAAATGAATTTCAAGTACATAACAAGCTATGGACCGACTTTCAAGAGCCCGAACTGCAACAAACGATTGATACACTGAAACGATGTACGCCCTTAGAGCGGGCCTACTTCCAGCGTTTCTTTACTTTCGTTTCTAAAGAGCAGCTGCTCAACAAAACCGGAGGACGAAACGATGCGGCAAAAGGATTTGCCGGCACTTGGCACACCCCGCTCAACGAAAAGATAGAAGCAGGAAATATTTTGATAGGATTAACCATAAGTAACAAGCAAAAAAGTGGTCCGGGAAAAGGATATGACATTATTGAATTAAAAATTCCACAGCAAGGCGAAGATTTTCTTCCGAACTTCCGAACGGGAGATATTATCATCCTTTATGCTTACCAAGATTATCCTGACCTGAGGAGACAAATCTTAATGAAGGGAAATATTCTGGATATTCAAACAGAACAAATTACCATTTTACTACGTAACGGACAGCAAAATAAAGATATTATCGGAGGCGAAGACCAGACCTTTGCAGTTGAACATGATGCATCTGATGTTTCAACAACCAGTGCCATTCGGGGACTGTATGCCTTTCTTTCAGCATGCGCTGACCGCAAAGAGCTTCTGCTCGGTCAACGTACGCCCTCTTACAATGAAACAAAGGTATTAAACCGCACATACGGAGAGCGTTTTGACGAGCTCATCTTAAAAGAAAAACAAGCCAACGATTACTTCCTGCTGGTCGGACCTCCGGGTACCGGCAAGACCTCGTGTGCCTTGCGCTATATGGTGGAAGAAGCTCTCAGTGAAGAAAACACCTCTTTACTGCTCCTCTCATATACAAACCGGGCCGTTGATGAAATCTGCAACATGCTGGTCAGTTCCGGCATTGCCAGCCACACGCCTTTCATCCGTATGGGGCATGAACTGTCATGCGACAAGCGTTTCATCCCTTTCCTCTTGAAAAACAGTTTAAAAGATTGCCCCAAGCTCATAGATATCCGCAAAAAAATTGATCAGACGCGTATCTTTGTAGGTACCACCACATCCTTCAATAACAGGCTTCATCTCTTTAACCTCAAGCATTTTAACTTAGCTATCATTGATGAAGCATCACAGATTCTTGAGCCCGACCTTATAGGTATTCTTTCTGCACGTCATAACACGCAGAATGCGATTGATAAGTTCATTCTGATAGGCGATTATAAACAACTGCCAGCCATTAGTCAGCAAAGTGCAGAAGAAGCCTCTGTAACCGATCCACTCCTACAGGCCATCGGTCTAAACGACTGCAGAAGTTCGCTCTTTGAACGGCTTTACAAACAAAGCAACGAACGTTTCCGAAGCATTCTGCATAAACAAGGACGTATGCACCCTGCCATTGCTGAATTTCCCAACAATGCTTTTTACTATAATGAACATCTGGAGCCTGTCCCCCTTCCCCATCAAGAGGAAGCTTACCCGTACAGCTGCGCATGTGAAATTCAAAATAATATTGACCGGTTACTAACAGAGCGACGTATGGTGTTTATCCCGGCTGAAACTCCGGACAATCCGAATCTGTCGGAAAAAACAAACCAGAACGAAGCACGTATTGTTGCCAAATTACTGGAACGTATTTATCGGCTTGCCAGCGGAACGTTTAGTCCGTATCAAACGGTAGGCGTCATCGTACCTTACCGCAACCAGATAGCCATGATCAGGAAGGAAATCTCACTGACAGGCATTCCAGAATTATCTGAAATATCCATTGATACGGTAGAGCGTTATCAAGGAAGCCAGCGGGATGTAATTATCTATTCGTTTACTATACAGAATTTCAGTCAGCTCAACTTTCTCACTTCCAATACATTCCAAGAGGAAGGATTCACTATCGACCGGAAACTGAATGTAGCCATTACGCGAGCACGCAAACAGTTACTCCTTACCGGAAACCCCGAAATTTTAGGAGCCAACCTTACTTTTTATAAGCTCATGGAATATATCCGCATGAATAACGGATACATTGAAACAACGGCTGAAGACTTCTGCCGAGGTCAATTCACAATACCCGAATATGATGCTGAATGGGATTTACAGGACCCTATATATACTCTACCGGAGCATTTCAGCGAAACGTTTCATATGGTGTTCCCTACCGGAGAAACTCCTGAAAAAACGGCAGCTCACCGAGAAGCCGTAAGCTACGGACGTATGGACTTTAGTAATCCTGACTCACTTGTATCATCACGCATATATCAATATAATTTGTATTATATGCGAAAACAATATCTTGCAGCCCAGGCTCTTTTCGAAGCATGCGGAACTTGGCTGGGAAATGCAATCCGGAATGTATCAGGGCGCATGGTTTTCTGCGATTTATCGAACGAAGCCGGTTCTTCAGGATTGGCCTTTACCGATATGTGCCGACGCTTTCCTCATGTTGACCTTACTTATGTGGGTGTGTTTGCATCAGAGCTGATGGAAAATACAGCACAGGCTTTTTTCCAGACTAAAGCATACAGCCACGTATACACTCATTTTTATCCACGCCTACAAGCTGTCAAGTCCGAATTCTGGTCTGCCCATGCCATCGTACCGGAACTGATTATTTTCAATCTTTCAAACGTATTCGACCGGATTTCAACCGATGAGGCATGCAGTTTAGCCTTGCAGATAAATCAGCTGATACATGCCCGTCCCTTAAACCATTATCTGCTGATTTACCGAGACGATGCAGGAACTTGTGCCAGCAGCCATTCATATACCACTTTCTGTAACAGGTTAAGTCTCAGCATGAAGCCTTTAAACCCACAAATGCCTCTTATGGGAAAGTTCTATTATCAGAAAAGTGAAATAAACGCTCCCTCATACCGGGAGTTTTTATATGAAATTCGCAGCAATAAATAACGATTTCTTTTCAATGACCAATCCACAAATCGATAACTAACCACATATCACTTATGAATCATCTGTCATCTCCCTCCATCAAACGAGCCGTCATCATGGGAGCCACCTCCGGTATAGGATACGAAACAGCACGCTTACTGCTTGCCGAAGGGTGGCATTTAGGCATAGCCGGCCGCCGTGAAAACGAACTGCAAACACTGCAGTCTCAAGCTCCTGAACGTGTCCGGACCCGCGTAATTGATATCCGCCAGCCGCATGCAGGAGAAGAACTTCTTCAACTTATCAATGATTTGGGAGGAATGGATTTATATTTCCACAGCTCGGGTATAGGTCATCAGAACTTTACCTTAAAACCAGACACCGAACTGAATACCTTAGAAACCAATGGTACCGGATTTGTGCGGATGGTTACTACTGCCTTTCATTATTTTCAGAAACAAGGAAAAGGACACATCGCTGTTATCAGTTCTATTGCCGGAACCAAAGGGTTGGGTATCGCCCCTGCCTATTCTGCCACAAAACGCTTTCAAAACACCTATATCGATGCCTTGGAGCAACTGGCAAACATGCAGCACATCCCTATAAAGTTTACAGATATCCGCCCCGGGTTTGTGGCTACCGGCCTGTTAAATGACGGGAAAAACTACCCTCTCTTAATGGATGTACAGCGCGTAGCACATCACATCCTACGGGCATTAAAAAAGCGGAAGCGCACCGTCATTATTGACTGGCGCTACCGCATATTAGTATTTTTCTGGAAACTTATTCCGTCATTTATTTGGAAACACCTGCCTGTCCGCAATTAAAAGCAGGCAGGTAATACCATCTTCACATCAAGCCTGTAACTCTTCACACTCTTTCAGCCATAAAGCTGCACTTGCATCGCTCGGCATACGCCAATCTCCACGGGGACTCAAGGAAACAGAACCCACCTTAGGACCGTCGGGCAAACAAGAACGCTTAAACTGCTGGGCAAAGAAACGACGGCAAAAGTTGGTTAACCATTTCTTGATTGTCGTACTGTCGTATACTCCACGAAAAGCAACTTCTGCTAAATAAAAAATCTTGGCCGGACGGGAACCGAAACGGAGGAAATGGTAAAGGAAGAAATCATGAAGTTCATACGGACCTACCAAATCTTCCGTCTTCTGCTTGATGTTTCCGTTCTCATCGGCAGGTATCAGTTCCGGACTAATCGGGGTATCAATGATGTCAAGCAGCGTGTTACGCGACAAGACGTCAACCCCAGTCTGTGCCACCCAACCAACCAGATAACGCACCAGCGTTTTAGGAATGCTGGCATTTACTCCATACATTGACATATGATCACCATTGTAAGTAGCCCATCCTAATGCCAGCTCAGAAAGGTCACCTGTACCGATAACCAGCCCGCCCACCTTGTTGGCATAATCCATCAGGATTTGTGTACGCTCACGCGCCTGTCCATTTTCGTAGGTAACATCATGAACAGACATATCATGACCAATATCCTGAAAATGCTGGATACAGGCATCCTTGATACTTATTTCTTCTACAGTAACCTGTAAAGAACTCATCAGAGTCAGTGCATTGTTATACGTGCGGTCGGTCGTACCAAATCCCGGCATGGTAATACCTATGATTCCTTTCCGCGAAAGACCTAACTTATCGAATGTTTTCACACAAACCAGCAAAGCCAGCGTAGAGTCCAGCCCTCCGGAAATGCCTACCACTACCGTCTTGCAATTCGTATGAAGCAAACGCTTCGCCAATCCCGCCACCTGAATAGAGAATATCTCTTCGCAACGTTCATCCAAAAGATTGCCGCTTGCCGGAATAAAAGGATGAGGGTCGACCACACGGGTCAAACTCAAGTCACGCCCGGTAACCAGCTCGGTAGCTATATGCTGTGCCGGCACTTGAGCATACTGAGATACGCTCGCAGCAAAGGTTGTATTCATCAGACGTTCTCCTCGCAAACGCTCTACATCAATCTCAGTGGCTACAAGCTGCTCTTCAAATGAAAAACGCTCTGAAGCTGCCAGCAAGGCACCATTTTCATAAATCAGGGCATTTCCGGCAAACACCACATCGGTTGTTGATTCTCCAAATCCGGACGAGGCAAAAACATATCCAGCCAGACAGCGTGCCGACTGCTGTGACAACAGCGAACGCAGGTATTGATGCTTACTAATATTTTCTGTATCGGCCGACATGTTAAAGATGATTTCTGCTCCTTTTAATGCCAATGAAGAACTCGGCGGAATAGTAGCCCACACATCTTCACAAATTTCTACCCCGAAACATACATCCGGAGTGTCAAACAGTAAGTTGGCATTTACAGGAACCAGCTGACCACACAAGCGTACAGTCATCGTTTCCGGATGAGAGAGAGCAGAAGTAAACCAACGTTGCTCATAAAACTCCTTATAGTTAGGAAGGTAGGTTTTAGGAACAACTCCTAAAATCTTACCCCGCTGAAATACCACCGCACAGTTCATCAAAGTAGAGTTTACCACTACAGGCATCCCTACAATCGAGATGATGTCAAGTTGCCGCGTATTGTTCATGATCTGCATCAAGGCAAGCTCTGCTTCTTCAAGCAAGATCTGCTGACCGAACAAATCGGCACATGAATACCCTGTCAGATTCAACTCCGGAAAAACCAAAATCTGAACACCTTTTCCGTCGGCTATCACAATCTGCTTCTCAGCCTGCTGTGCATTAAACTTACAGTCAGCTACCTTTACTGCCGGAATAGCTGCCGCCACTTTCACAAAGCCAAATTTCATACTTTATATAATATAAATAATAATCATTGCAAAAATAACGAATAAATGCGAGACAACACCAAAAGTAAAAAAATAAAAAAAATCTTCTTCTCCCTTGTTTTTCTGAAAAATCTTTGTACCTTTGCCTTTGAATTAAATTTGTAACAATTACAGAGTTGAAAGAATATATGAACGTTTACGAATACTTGATTAGCTATAATATTAAGCCATCCGTACAACGCATTGCAATTATGGATTATTTGCTGAAGCACAAAACTCATCCCTGCATTGATGAGATTTACATGGCTCTCTGCAAAGATATTCCTACCCTTTCAAAGACAACAGTATATAATACATTAAAGTTGTTTGTTGAGCATGGGGCTGCAGTTATGTTGACTATTGATGAGCGTAATGCCTGCTTTGACGGCGACCTTTCTGCTCATGCCCATTTCCAATGTAAGTCATGTGGAAAGATTTATGACATCCCGTTTCTATCGCGAAATGAAGAAACGCAAAACATGGAACAAGAGGGTTTCATCGTAGAAGAGGCACATCGCTATTATAAAGGAATTTGTCCATCTTGCAAAGAGAAAGAGAATTTTAAAAACTGAATAAGTTTTACTTAACGATATTACTAATAACTAAAATTTTAAGAACATGAAAAAATTTATCTGTACTGTATGTGGTTACATCCATGAAGGCGAAACTGCACCTGAAAAGTGTCCATTGTGTAAAGCTCCTGCTTCAAAATTCAAAGAAATGGAAGAAGCTGAAGGCGGTTTGAACTTCGTTGACGAACACGTAATCGGTGTTGCTAAAGGCTGCGACGACGAAATGATTAAAGACTTAAACAATCACTTCATGGGTGAATGCACAGAAGTTGGTATGTACTTGGCTATGAGCCGTCAGGCTGACCGCGAAGGTTATCCTGAAGTTGCTGAAGCTTTCAAACGCTATGCTTGGGAAGAAGCTGAACACGCTGCTAAATTTGCAGAATTGCTGGGCGACTGCGTATGGGATACTAAAACAAACTTGGAAAAACGTATGAATGCTGAATGCGGTGCATGCGAAGACAAGAAACGTATCGCTACTCGTGCTAAGGCTTTGAACTTGGATGCTATCCACGATACTGTTCACGAAATGGCTAAAGACGAAGCTCGTCACGGTAAAGGCTTTGAAGGTTTGTACAACAGATACTTCAAGAAATAATCCGGATTTAACATAGAAATCCAGATAGCAAAAGAGGGTGCAAATACACCCTCTTTTTTTTGTTCTATATGCTTAGGCATTCCAAACAAAACGTCTATCCACTTAAAGCAAAATGCCTAAACGTTTCATTTCATCAACTCGCGGAATCAGCGACCACTTTTCAGCCAAGTAAGTTTATGCCATACGGTTTCCAGCGGACCACGTTTGTAATGGCGGAACCACCAATGAGCAAACGCCAGCTGAGCCAAGAAAAACAGGCAACCGATAAGCAAACTGTAAGTTGTACCAACCACCTTATGCAATTCCAGTCCGTAGCCGAAATATAAGAAACTTCCCACCACTGACTGCATAACATAGTCTGTAAGGCTCATCTGCCCGTAAGGAGCAAGAATGCGCTGAACCTTTCCGTCATTAGCCCAATAAAGCAGCAGAAAAGCTCCAACCATAGATAACATAAAAAACAAATTGTACCAAGAATTAAGAATTGTTTCCATGCTGTCTAAAATAAAAGCCGACTCTATTTGGGTAAATACAAATCGCTTGAAATAATACATCAATACTGCGACGGGTAAAGAAAGACATAATACACGCTGCCAAAACAGACGAGACTTAGCCAGTGATTCGGCAGTAGAGGCACTGAAATAACCTAAACGGCCTAATAGCATACCCAAAATAAACAAAGAACAGGTTTGACATACACGCCCGTAACACCATGCCCAATTCAAACTTGCCAGCTGTCCGGTAACAAAATTAGCTTTAATCATGTCAACAAGAGATGTTCCTCCTAACTGCGGATAAACATCACCTAAAGAAAAAATCATCTGCTTGGGAGCAAAATCCGGATTAAACAGGGCTGCCAATACCTTAACCCACTCTACCGGCTGAAGCATCAAGACAAGAGCCAATATAAATAAAGGCTTATTTTCCCAATGGCGCACCGGAACTAAGATAAAGCCAAGAATCGCATAAAGCACCAAAATTTCACCCGGAAAGAAACAAGCATTGATAAAGCCGAATCCCAATAGCAGAACCAAACGCCACATGTAACGGTTTTTAAAATCTTCACCTCTTTTTTCCGCACTCCGGCTTTGAAGATAAAAAGTAAAACCAAACAATAAAGCAAAAATGGCATATGCTTTTCCGGAAAAACTAAAGAAAAGCATATCCCACAAGGAGCTGTCAAGAGCTTTCAAGGTTGCAGATGTTGTTTCCGGAAACGAATAAAAATTGAAATGCTCAATGTTATGAAGCAGCATAATACCCATAACAGCAAATCCACGCAAAGCATCAACAGCTAAAATACGTTCTTTTTTCTGAATCAAATTAGGTTCCATAGAAGTTAGAAATTTACAATATGTGTTTTTAAGAAAAGAATGCTTAAGGAATTATTAAAATGTATTTTTACACCCATTAGAAATAAACAAAAAAAGAAATCCGGCACAATCTATGACGTTACCGGATTCCTTTTATTTCTCGAAATCAAAACAGATTGCTTTCCGAGTATCTTTTTGCTGTTTTACAATGATTACTCTTTAGAATCATTTGCTTCAGCAGCATCAGCTGCAGGAGTTTCAGCCGCAGGAGTTTCTGTTTGAGGTGCAGCAAAACCGGCAGGAGCGTTCAACGGGTTTGTTTTCTGTTCTTTTACTGCCTGCTCCATAATAACTGAAGATGATTCAGCTGTAGTAGGAACTACATAAGAAGCTGCAATACTGATAACTACCATAAAGGCAGCCAGCCCCCACGTAAGTTTTTCGATAAAATCTGTAGTCTTCCGGACACCCATAATCTGGTTTGAAGATGCGAAGCTTGAAGAAAGACCTCCTCCTTTTGAGTTTTGCACCAATACGACGAAACACATCAATACGGCTGCAAGTACCATCAATACAATAAATAATAGATACATTTTCGTTATTTTGATTTAGCGTTAATAATCAGTTTTTCTAAAAATCTTATTTGGTCTGCAAAGTAAGTATTTTTTTTTGGATATTTCAAATTTAATTTTTTAATAATTTCCAAGGCCTTGTCATATCGCTGCTGCTTCACATAGATTTTAGCCAATGTTTCAGTGAAATAGTTCTCTTCCCCTTCTTCCTCTTTCTCTTTTTCGGGCATTTCTGTAAAGACAGGTTCTTCTTCTCCGCCGTCCGGAACTTTATTGATTGTTTCTTCCGACTGTTCAATGAAATGGTCTATCAAGGCTTGTCCGTGTAAAGGAGCCGTTTGTCCGGCAGAGCTGTCTGCATCGGTTTGCAGCAATACAGAAGTATAATCGGCTGCAGCACTCTCTGGCAAGGGGAGTTCTTGGGGTACGGGCTCTGACAAGTCGGCAAGAAAGCGGTCGATTAAGTCAAGCGTACGGTCGGTTGACCCCTCTTCTCCTTCCTTTTGCTCTGCCCTTTCATGTTTTTTTATGAGGAATCGTTCACCTTCTATATAATAAAACAACACGCTCAGGTCGGCAACAAACAATGCTCCCCTGCGCAACTCCTGCTTAAAAGAAGGATCCTGCGTCAGAAAAAGGTTTTTCAAATACAAAATCCATGCCGTTTGGAAATAAGGATAGCGTGCCAGAAGCATCTTCAGTTCATATAAGCTGTCTTTATCCAACAGTTCCGGATGCTTTATCCATTCCTCCAGTTTTTGCTGTATAATCATAGGCTTACCAGTTGGCTACTGTAGCATTGAATATTTGTTCCACAATTTCATCAATCATCTGAGCAACCAGTTCTTCCTGCACTGCCGAAAGCTGCTGGCTTGCATTATATTCACGGCTTGCCGAGAACTGCTGCTCGAAATCTTCCGCATGATTCGTATTGTTTACAAAGCGTACATTCACCGTCATACGAAGTTCAGCCATCGTAGAATAACCATCCGAGCCAATTCCTTTGTTATAGGCATCATAATTGGTGATTTCTCCGGCCAGTTCCAGGTCTCCTCCCTGACGCACCTGACGCAGACGGGTCTGCTGCATATATTCGTCTTGCAAGGCTGTATTAAACATAGACTCCATCGGGCCCCATACGAAAGCGGCCGAACGGTTAGGAAAGTTCTCAAACGAAATGGTTTTTACTTTTTCATAGTTAATGGAAGAACCATTAAATTTATAAGATACCGTACAAGCAGTAACTACACACACCACCACCGAAAGCAGTGATACCAATCTCCATGATTTTTTAATCAAGCCCATATTCTTTTATTTTACGATAAAGGGTACGTTCAGATATTTTCAAATCTTGCGCTGCATTTTTGCGTTTTCCATGATGGCGTTCCAGTGCTTTGCGAATCATTTCCTTCTCTACTTCATCTAATGAGAGGTTTTCTTCGATATACTCTTCCGTGTCTTGCACCTCGGATTCTTCATCATTCACCGGTTTAACGGGGGTTATATGATTAACGGTCTGAACCGGACTCATAACCATCGGAGAATCTTGCACAAGACTGACCGAGGTTTCAGGTATATAATGCACAGGCTGATCGGTTACCGGACTCATGGTATGTCCGGCAGCGCGTTCTGCCATGATATCATGCATGAACTTTTTCAGTTCGGTCACATCGCGCCGCATATCAAACAGCACCTGATATAAAATTTCACGCTCGCTTTCAAATCCTTTTCCACCAGAGGCTGTTACATGTTTTCCTCCAAGAAAAGCCGGAAGGCGAGACTCATGCTGCACCGGAAGATAGTTGCGCAAAATATCCGGAGTAATATCCCGGTTTGTTTCTATGATTGAAATCTGTTCGGTGATATTTTTCAGCTGACGCACATTTCCCGGCCATGAATAAGAGGTAAGCACCTGCTTGGCTTCATCGGTCAGCTGAATGGCTGGCATACGATATTTTTCAGCAAAATCACTGGCAAACTTACGAAAAAGAAGTGCAATATCTTCAGAGCGCTCACGCAAAGAAGGAATCTTGATGGGCACTGTATTTAAGCGGTAATACAAGTCTTCACGGAATCGCCCTTCAGCCAGCGCTTCGGTAAAATTCACGTTCGTGGCAGCTACGATGCGGACATCGGTCTTCTGCACTTTCGACGAGCCGACTTTGATATATTCACCCGATTCAAGTACACGCAGCAAGCGCGCCTGTGTAGAGAGAGGAAGTTCGCCTACCTCGTCCAGAAAAATGGTTCCCCCATCGGCCTCGGCAAAATATCCTTTACGGTCGCTGATAGCCCCGGTAAATGCACCTTTTTCATGACCGAACAGCTCGGAGTCAATGGTCCCCTCCGGAATGGCTCCACAGTTGACAGCTATATAAGGTCCGTGTTTACGGCGGCTGAACTGATGAATAATCTGCGGAAAGCTTTCCTTTCCTACCCCGCTCTCGCCAGTTACCAGCACAGACAAGTCGGTAGGTGCCACCTGAATAGCTATATCAATGGCGCGGTTTAATCCTTCCGTATTACCGATAATACCAAACCGCAATTTTACATTTTGTATTTCTGATTTTACCATAATTCAAAACTACTTATATGACAAAATTACTAAAATTTAGCATGAACAAGTAATTTTGGCAGAAAAAAAGACAATCAAAATACGGTACGGATCATAAAACGGATTCCCCATTTATTGGCAGTAGGGAGTTCGTTATAGTTCAAGCGGCGTACATATTCCACATGAAGCAACTTGAATATATTATGAATACCTGCACTGATTTCCACATAGGGTTTCTTCTTATCCATCACATAGCTTGACGTATGATAAACCCCGTCAGCATCATAATGTCCCGGGAACATCATCAGTTCCGGATCGTCATGATTTTTCGGCAATAAGGGATTGTTTTTACTGGTTAAGGTACCCCACAGGCACTTTACTCCGATAAATTCACGCCATTTCAGTTTCTTCAAGAGCGGAATACGGTTGAATATCTTTCCCTGCAGGTTCCATGACACATCGAGCGAAGCATAGCGGTCATTCAGAAACTCCATGTTGTTAATCAAACTGAAGGTATTGTCTTGAATGATATACGATAAGTTGGCAGCTGGCATAATCAACAGAGGGAACGGTACTTTATTCCACTGCGCACCTCCCTTGAGGTAAGTATCTATGTTACCCCATGAACTAAGCCACCAGCGTTTATAAAAGCCTATTTCACTTAAATTATAAGAAAAATCAGACCCCAAAACCCCTTTTACTCCAAATGTATGCTGAAGAGTGAATACCGGCGCATCAAGGTTGATAGGCAGACGGCGCTGCTTGGTATTGATGAAGGTTTCTCCCGGAGCATAACGGAGCGCAACCGTAGCTTCGGCTACGGAAAAATCATGCACGTTATACGAAGAGTTTACCCATTCGGTTCCCGAGAGGTTTCCTGCAGCTATTGCTTGCTGCAACTGTTGTTCACCTGCCATGGTACGGTAAAACAGTTTCCCGCAAGGTTCATAGTTTGAATGCTTCAATACCAATGTGGTCTTCAGTCCCGACTCACGCTCCAACTCATATTTCACACTGGCTGTACGCTCATAGTTATACTGGTCGACCGACGTTACCTTAAACGAAGTAAACACATTATCCTTGTCTGTTCCCATAAATTTATCGGTAGGAAGCATGTTATCATAAGAATATGAGAGTGTCAACGAATTAATAGGGTATTCTCTGGGCAAATATTCCTTCTTATTAAAAGAATATTCCAGTTCAGCCTTATACTTCGACTTTTCATCCTTGAATCCATAAGCATAATAACCGCGCAAGAATAAATGAGGATGCAAATTAGCCGTGGTTTGTGCAGACGCACGCAGGCGAAGTCCGTCAATGTAGTTGCTCGAAATCATGGTGTTGATCGGTCCGATATCCACCTTACTCGGCTTCCCTTTCACTCCGGTTTCCACAAAGTTTTCAATAAAGGCCTTTGCTACGAACATGATGTATTTGAAGCCTTTAATCTTACTTAAATTATCCACAAACGAATCCATTGTCTTTTCTGACTTGGTAAGCTGTGTAGGACGATATTCTTCCCAAAAATTATCGTCGCGCATCATGGCATTTACATCTTTAATTTCATCGCCTTTCCGCTTGAATATTCTATCAGGGATTTCATCGAAACCAAACTCCGAGTAACGGGTGGTACGCCTTACCTGAAAAGACCCCAACAGTTTCTTCAGATATGACAGTTCACAAGTCATATCATCTACCTTCAACACCCACTCACCTGAGGGAAGTTCGCCAAACTCTTGCTCAATAATCATATTATCAACAAAGTTGATATCGGTTTTCTTGGGAAGATTCAGCACACATTTCCTTACACGATACGTAGAGTCTGCCAAGACATATAAATGCCCGGTAAAACCGAAGTCCTGTGAATTATTCGGCACAAATGTCAGATGAAAATACTGCTCCCGGTCAACGGTAAGCGTATCCATGATATAGTATTTATAAAAATTTATTCCGGCATTTGAAATGGGGCTGTCAAAAGGATATTGCAAAAAGCGGAAACGGTCTTCATAGATATTGATATCTTGGAAGACATCTTTTAGTACCGTAGTCAGCATATCTCCGGTATTAAACAGTTCATTAATACCCGAAGAGTTTACTCCTTTTACAATGGTCTTTTCGCTATGCGGGTCTTTCCGGTAAACTTTTTCCGAAACGGTTTCATCAACCGATATCGGAAGGATATTTTTACCCGTAACTTCACATACCTCTACCTGATCACGGAAAAACGGGTATTTCTTAAAGAGGTTTGACTCACGCAAAGAGTCGGTCGTTATATTATTTAATGAGAATGTAATTTTTTGATACTTATTATAATGATAATAGTCATTAACTCCTAAGTCGTTTACCTTCTTGGCAGCAATTACTTTTCTCATCATTTCTACTGCCAGATTATTTTTCCGCGAGTATTTTTCTTTTTTAGGTTTCACCACCACCTCGTCAAGAACCAAATCTGGCTTCATCTTTACATTCAGCTTACGCGTATTTGATGAAACTTTCAGCACTTGTGTACTGTAACCTACCATCGAAAAAGTAAGTTTATCCCAGCCGTCATGGTATGCTATTGAATAATTTCCATCAATATCGGTAACTGTCCCTACTCCTTTTCCCTCATAATAAATGTTCAAATAAGGTATTGGGTCTCCTGTCTCTGAGTCTGTCACTACTCCTCGAATCTGTGCTGAGAGTTTGGCAACTCCCATACATAACACTATTATAAACAATAATCTTTTTACCATAAAAATCAGAACCTTCTCTTTCTTTTATTTCCAAACAAGGATTTTGCAAAGTTACACAGGCTAAAGTTCTTCTACAAATTTGCATGGGTGAAAAGCGACAATCTTACCTTTTTTTATGAATAATAGAATAATATCTACAAAATAAAAAAACAAACCATGCAAAAAAAGAAAGAATCATGCCTTTTTTAATCGCCTCTATAATAATAAAGCAATGCATGGCGAGCTATAAAATCGGCATTCTGACGTATCAGTTCCTGTCCGCTTCCATCAGAAAAGACGGCATCGGGAAGCAAGTTTTCACTCAATACATATAATAACAGGTCAGGAGGACATAACGTTTCTTCTGTCAACAAACGAAATGCATTTTGCGATGCCAAACCGGGATGATACATCGGGTTTGCGCTATCGGCTATATATTCACAGATATCTTTTGCCAGAAGAATTCCTTTTTCGGGATTTGCCATCAATATAAAATTGCGATGCGCTTTCATCTGAGGCAGTGTATGGCTATCATCGTCAGCCCATTTCAGTTTCTCAACAAGGAAACGGCGCAAAGCGTCATATCCATTCAGGTAAACTACTTGAGATCCATCAGTGGCATTCACAAAAAGCTGATAGGTTGTCGCATTTTTCTCACGCATCTTGGCAGGAACTGGCACCTCCGGCTGAAACAGCCCTTTCACCGCTTTCCAAGCCTCTGCCTTCTCACCGGCTAAAAGTTCAATCCACTCGGAAAGAAACAATGCCAAAGGACCTACCGGAACAATAAACCGGTCGGAGGAAGTAACATTGGCAATATACGGCTGCATGGAGGGTTCGGTCAGATAAGAATGTCCAAACAGCCAAGCCAGTTTACGCCCGGCTTCTTTTTCATCGGCAAATGAGTCAAAGTATCCATCCAACAACGAATTTTCAGGAGCTTCCTCATAGGCTTTCTCTAATATACGATAAAAGGTTGCAGCTTGCTTCTTTATCCGTTCATCTTCCGGGTTGATATAGGCATGCTTGTACAGTGCTTTTTCCCATGTATTCCATATCAGAAAGCATACATCTTCTTCGTTTACCTCATCTGTCTGATAGTCTGACGACACCGGATAAAAAGGTATTGGTTTTCCATATAAGCGCATATGCTCGCGTACAAAACCTTTCCAGCAACCTAAACCGGATATGACATCTTCCAAATAGGCTGCAATATAAAGACACATTTTCTTACGGAACAACAACGGAAGTTCATCCAACGTACAGACCGCATAAAGCTTGTTTGCCAAACCTACAAAATAAGCATCTGAAGGCTGAATTACGGTATAAGGATGGATTTCCATCCAGTCTTTGGGATAAATAACTTGTTTACTCATAAATCATTCGTTTTAATTCTTAGCAAAAACGGTAACAGCCAATGAGCATATTACCAAAAAGATGCCTACGCCTACCACTCCGGACCAACCCAGCGCGTGCCAAAAAGAGCCGGCAAGAAAAGTTCCCAGCGAACCGCCAACAAAGTAAGTTGTCATAAATATGGTATTGGCGCGACTTGAGGCCTGAGGGGCAAGCGACAGGACACGCGTTTGATTACTAATCTGAACGCATTGCATACCAATATCGATAATGACAATGCCGATAATAAAGGAGACATATGTATGCTGATACAGCAGCATTCCTATCCATGCTATTATCATCAGTACACAACCGATATAAGTTAACTTCCTTACTCCTAACCTGCGGACCGAATTTCCCACAAACGAGGCGGTCAACGCTCCGGCAATACCACACAGACCTAACATTCCTATCAAGTTATTCCCTGCATAAAAGGGAGGTCCGCTTAACTTAAAAGCCAGACAGGCCCATAATGCCAAGAAACTGCCAAAACAGAGTCCTGCCCGCAGTGAAATGATACGAATTGCCGGATTATTCACATAAAGCGATAACAAAGATTTCATCAAACCGCGATACGTTCCCTTATAATTAGATGGCATATCGGGCAAAATTCTCATCACAACAAAAATGCAAGCAGCCATAACACTTGAGGCTACGTAATACATCGTTCTCCACCCCCAATATTCTCCAATGACTCCGCTAATGACACGTGAACCTAAAATCCCGGTCAGCAAACCGCTAACCAGTATCCCGACATTACGCGCCTTATTCTCCGGCTTGGAGAACTGAGAAACAATAGGAATAAAAACCTGAGGCATCACCGAACAGATGCCGGTTACCAATGAAGCAAGCAAAATAAAACGGATATCGGGAGATACGGCTATAAAAAACATAGACAAGGTCAACAAGGCAAAATTTATCACCACAATCTTCCTGCGTTCATATAAATCGCCCAAGGGGATGATAAACAACAATCCTAAAGCATAGCCTATCTGGGTGGTCATCGGTATCAGATTTGCGGTAAATTCGGAGATATGTAAATCTTCACTGATACGATTCAGCAGCGGCTGGTTATAATATAAGTTGGCCACTGCAATACCCGAAATGATAGCCAGTCCCCATAACAACGAGGCTGGTATCCCTTTATTCTCTTCTAAATATTTCACCGTCATATTCTATTTTCTTTTCACTGAATGATACGCTATTGCTGCAAGTCTTTATAAAAAATATCTCAGTTCATCTGCGTTATATCCAGAGGTAAAACGAACAGCCTATTCATAGCTCTCCATCCTTATTCACCAGCCTTCCCGGAAAATCTGATTTCCTTACGCTCCGTACCGATAAACAAAGCAACATAAAATCATAGCAAAAATACAAAAAAACAATCTAAAAAGAAACATAACTGACAAAGCGTCGTAAAAAAGAACAATATGTCAGCAGATACTTTTCTCTATCGGTTAACAAAGTATGCAAAGATTTAAAACTGTATTCCACAAAGTAAAAGAAGTTTTCACAACATTAAAAAGACTGCCATTTTTTACGCTCTTTTCATAAGGGTACATTCTTTGCATTTTATACTGCGAATCGCAAAAATCAAGAAAACAAAGCGATTAGAAAATGTAATGTATAACTTTAAAATATAGGAGATTACAACTATGATGCCTGTTAGAAAGTACAATAGTCAGACTTGGTTACCAAGTATTTTCAATGATTTTTTCGACAATGAATGGATGACAAAAGCAAATGCTACCGCTCCGGCTATCAACGTCATAGAAAGCGACAAGGATTATAAAGTTGAAGTAGCCGCTCCGGGCATGACGAAGGATGACTTTATCATCCACTTAAGTGAAGACAACGAACTGGTCATCACCATGGAAAAGAAAAATGAAAGCAATCAGGAAAACAAGAAGTATCTGCGCCGGGAGTTTTCTTATTCTAAATTCCAGCAAAGCCTGATTCTTCCCGATGATGTAGAAAAAGATAAAATCAGTGCCAATGTCAATGACGGTGTCTTGACCATTGACTTGCCTAAACGTACCCCTGAAGAAAAATCTAAAGTAAACCGACAGATTGAAATTCATTAAATCCATCGTCAAGGATAAATAAAAAAATCCTGCCTACACCTCACAAGTAAAAAATGGTGCTAAGCGGGATTTTTTCATTTATATCGTCCTAAATCATTAAGAAAGTCCTGTTTACAACCGGATTGCAAAATTTGATTTCTATCTTTGCAGCACACATTCAAACATAAACCGAATGAAGAAACAAGTCTGCAGCACCATACTTGAGGAGGCAGGTATCCGTGTAACCTCCTCTCGTTTACTAATCTACGAAGCTCTATCGGAAGAAAGAGATACATTCAGCCTGAGAAGTTTGGAAGACAAACTGCAAAGCATTGACAAGTCTGTAATATTCCGCACACTGACTTTATTTCGTGAACACCGTCTGATCCACAGCGTTGACGATGGAAGCGGCTCGGTTAAATATTGTCTCTGCCACAATTACGGACATTGCCAAAGTGAAGAGGCGCACTGCCACTTTTATTGCGAAGTATGTGGAAAGACCTATTGCCTGAGCCAAGACTTGATTCCTCAGGTTCCGCTTCCACTGGGATTTATCGCAAAAGAAGCCAGCTACATCTTGAAAGGAATATGTGCCAACTGCTCTAAATTACCCCAACACGCTTCCCAGATAAAGGAAAACCATACCGATGAGCACCAATAACAAATCCACGACTTTGCTCTTGAGATTCTTTTCACGGAAAACCATTGCTCCGAAAAGGAAGGAAACAATGACGCTTCCGCGACGTACCATCGAAACAATTGAAATCATAGAGCCATCCATACTTAATGCATAAAAGTAAACAAAATCGGCAGCCGAAAGAAAAACGGATATCAAAATAATACACCAGTCCCAGCGGAAAGGTGTGGTGGTTTTACGGCGGGGAAGCCAAAGAAACATCAATACGCCTCCCATCAAAAACAACTGATATACATTATACCATGATTGAACAACCATGTTATTGAATTGCTTCATCAGATACTTGTCATACAGTCCGCTCACTGCTCCGAACACAGCAGCCAGTACTACAAACCAAATCCATTTATTATGCTGAAAATCAATCCCCTCTTTCTTTCCCGAACGGCTCAGCATAAAAAACGAAACAATAGCCATCAATACCCCAATCCACTGATAGATGTTCAAGCGTTCTCCGAAAATAAGTAAGGCTCCCACCAGAGTCATCACTGGACGAGTGGCATTAATCGGACCTACAATGGTTAAGGGTAAATGTTTCATTCCAAAATAACCGAATGTCCATGAAGAAAGTACAATCAGTGATTTCAACAAGATAAACCGATGTACCTCCCATCCTGCTTGAGGAACAAAGAAAATGGTTTGATTCAGCCATTCCGGCTTCCATGCAGAAATCAAGATAAAAGGTAAAAATATCAGGCTTGAGAAGAGTGTATTCAAGCCCAACACTGGAAGAACTGCATTGTTTGCCAATGATTTCTTCTTAAAAACATCATAGAATCCCAGCAACGCTGCTGAGCAGAAAGCAAGTAATAACCACATAAGATTTTGTTCTTTTTTTCAGCGTGCAAAGATACAAAAAGGTGAAAGTAGTACCAAGCCCAAAGTTTGCTTTTGCTCTCACCTTTACTTATCATTGAGCAAGACAGGATGTGATTTGACTATGCCGAACCACATCCTGTCTTTGTCAAGTTAAAGAAGAATAAAAACAAGACAAGATGAAAAGTATAAGAATCACAGACTCCAGCCATGCACTTTATCCCACGTTTCACGCACTTTATTCAGTCAGTTTTCCTATCTTCGAACAAAGAACGGTATCACAGCAAGACTATGCGTTCGGATGCGAAAACTATCATCTGAATGTATATTATGAAAACGAAACATTGATCGGATTTATTTCTTACTGGGAATTTAATGATTACATATATGTGGAACACTTTGCCATCAACGACCAAATAAGAGGCAAAGGTCATGGCAGCCGTATTCTTCACACGTTCATCCAGTCGTCTTCAAAAACCATATTACTGGAAATTGACCCTGTAACGAATGAAGTGGCTAAAGCTCGATTAAGGTTTTATGAACGGTGCGGCTTTATTCAGAATCCATATGCGCACAAACACCCTTCTTACCGCACAGAGTACCAACCGCACGACTTAGTTGTACTTACTTCGGACCGATCCATTACAGGAGAAGAATATCACCAGTTTGCTTCCGATTTATCTACCATAGTGATGCGCCAAGGTTAAATCGGACAGCTGAACAAGCACAAAACGACAGATACAAGTTTTATAAAAAAATTTCCCCTTCCTGATATTTGTCAGAAAGGGGAAATATAAATAGAAAATCTTTTTAAAATTCAATTACTAAAGATTTGCGTGCTGCTAAAACAAGATCTTGAGTCAAGTCAATCTGATTTCCACTTGAAATTTCTCTGCCCATTTTAGAGTCCTTAGTCAAGACATTGTAGTGTTCTGCCAAAACTGTCTGCTCACTACCCGTACTGTTTAATACAATCATTTCCGTCTTTCCGTTTTCGACGTGGGCATACAAGTATACTCCCTTCTGAGGAATATGATACTTTACCGTTTTACTTTCTGACATGTTCGTTTAGTTAGTTCAATTTTTGCGCTCCAAAGGTACAAACTTTACCAAACATCAAGCCAAAACCTATGAAAGAATATGGGTAATTTATACAATTTTAATAAAAACAGACAGGAGAAAGGTGAATTTTACTTATTATGAGCCCAGAATTGAGATTCAGAACAAGTAAAATCCACCTTTCTGATTATTACCTTAAATCAAGAAGCCAAGCAAAATACCGGCTGCAACAGCTGAGCCAATCACACCTGCCACATTCGGCCCCATAGCGTGCATCAACAGGTAGTTGCTCGGGTCATATTCCAAGCCAACTACTTGAGAAATACGGGCTGAGTCAGGAACTGCCGAAACTCCGGCATTTCCGATAAGCGGATTAATCTTGTCATTCTTAGGCAGAACCAAATTGAATATCTTCACAAAGAAAACTCCTGAAGCGGTTGCAATAACAAATGACAAAGCCCCCAACAAGAAAATCAAAATAGAATCTACGGTCAAGAATTCCGATGCCTGTGTGGAAGCACCTACGGTCAAGCCCAACAAAATAGTGATGGTATCAATCAGCGGACCACGGGCTGTTTCTGCCAGCCTGCGGGTAACCCCACTTTCTTTCAACAGATTACCAAAGAATAACATTCCCAGCAAGGGTAAACCCGACGGCACCAGGAAGCAGGTAAGCAGCAATCCTACAATAGGAAACATTACCTTTTCTGTATGAGACACCGCACGAGGAGCTTTCATCCGGATTAAACGCTCTTTCTTAGTGGTAAGCAGACGCATGATAGGAGGCTGGATTACCGGAACCAATGCCATATATGAATAAGCGGACACAGCAATGGCTCCCATCAGATTCGGAGCCAGTTTCGATGACAAGAAGATGGCAGTCGGTCCGTCGGCTCCTCCGATTATACCGATAGCAGCAGCCTGCATCGGGTCGAATCCCAATTCCAAAGCAATCATATAAGCACCAAAAATACCAAACTGAGCAGCTGCACCGATAAGCATCAACTTCGGATTCGAAATCAAGGCCGAGAAGTCAGTCATTGCTCCAATTCCCAAGAAGATGAGAGGCGGATACCATCCGGACGTTACACCCTGATATAAGATATTTAACACCGATCCTTCTTCATAAAGCCCCACCTTCAGTCCGGCTTCCATATTAAAAGGAATATTACCGATAAGAATACCAAATCCAATAGGAATCAGCAGCATCGGCTCAAACTCTTTTGCCACAGCAAGATATATAAAGACAATACCTATACCTATCATGATTAAATGCTGATAGGTGGCATTATAAAAGCCGGTATATGTCCAAAAATCTGCCAGATTATTCTGTAAAAAATTAACAAATTCACCCATAGTTATTCAATGATTATAAGGTCTGTACCTTCAAGAATAGACTCACCTTTACTTACCTTGATTTCTTTTACTTTTCCATCGCGGTCTGCCTTGATGTCATTTTCCATTTTCATAGCCTCCAACACCAATAAGGTCTGTCCCCGTTTCACCGTATCGCCTTCTTTTACTTTTACCTCTAAAATAACTCCCGGAAGCGGTGACTTAATTCCCGACTTGCTGCCCACTGAAGCCGGACGGCTGACAGCAGGAGGAGGTGTAGCCGGAGTTGTAGCAGCAGTGCGTACTACCGGCTTAATTTTCGGAGTCGATTTTTTCTCCAGTTCTACCACATAAGCCGTACCGTTTACCTCAACCTGCACGCTGTTTTCTTCTATATCTCCGACGTTTACTTTATATAAGTTTCCGTTGATTTTATATCTATATTCTTTCATGGTTTATCAATCATTAAAAAGGTTATTTCTTATGAGGGGTTTCACGTAAGGTATAAATCTTCGAGCTCCACGGAGAGTAGCTTCGCTTTACCCTACTGATAGTCAGAATGGTTTCTTCCACATCATGGTCAGCTCCCTGCGCTTCGTGCAAAGCCATTGAAATGGCAGCAATCACCTCGCCCGGTGCTTCACCCAGTTTCTTTTCTTTAGCTTCCTGGTTGTCGGTTACATTCTGTACTTTCATCGCATTGCGTTTACGCAACTTAATGGCTGTTTTCCCAACCATCTTAAAGCAAAGATATAACAGCAACAATCCAAAGAACACGACACTCATAGCCGATACTGCCATTCCGATTCCCACGGGGTCATGTAACTCAAACTTGTCCATTTTCGGATTATTTTCAATCGTCTGGTTGTTCGTACTCGGAGTTACATATTTCGTTTCACTGTTTCCTTTTACTTCCCAAGAACTGGAAGCGTCGGTTGCACGCGCATACGATTGATCGGCTTGAAGCACTCCGGCAGGCACCAAAACCTCGTCAAGCAGTTTTTTACCTGAATCATATAAGCCAATCCAGTTTTCCCGATCTTTACTTAATACAAAATTGGTATGAAAAGTTCCGCGACGCGGTGCTCCATCTGCCCAAAAGAGTGCATGCTGACGAGGTTTTACCAACGTCAGAACATCTCCTTTCGGAATAAAATAAGTCACTGTATCGCCTGGTGTATGACTTACTTTAAGCAAACAGCCAGCCAAGTCAGCGCTACTATACGCCCTGTTGAAAATTTCAATCCATCCGCTATGCATTCCATAATCATCCTGAAAGTTATGCTGATTATCAACCAGCACCTCATTGATGACCAACTTGGAGTTTGCTTTTTGTTTCGTACATGAGCTGAAGCCCATCATCAGCAGCAGGGATAGAAATATTCCGGTTTTATATTTATTCATAACAAACTTCATTTAAAGGTGATTGATTACAATGGAATATTTCCATGCTTCTTCGCCGGATTACTCAGTTTCTTGGTCTGCAACTGTTGCAAA
This sequence comes from uncultured Phocaeicola sp., assembly GCA_958434805.1. The sequence goes on along the minus strand of CAUBDX010000019.1, from coordinate 13,386 downwards.
GCGCGAATGATACGGAAACGTGTATTACGTGGTTCTATTACATCATCAATATAACCATACTTCGCTGCATTATAAGGATTAGCAAAAAGCTTGGTATATTCTGCCTCTTTTTCTGCCATGAATGCTTTTGGATCGGGAGCTTCCTTGGCTTCTTTCGCATAAAGCACTTCCACGGCTCCGGCTCCACCCATAACCGCAATTTCTGCAGTAGGCCATGCGTAGTTCATATCGCCACGCAGCTGCTTACAACTCATCACAATATGTGAACCGCCATACGATTTACGCAAGGTAACGGTAACTTTAGGTACGGTAGCCTCACCATACGCATACAGCAGTTTAGCTCCATGCAAAATCACTGCATTATATTCTTGTCCGGTACCCGGAAGGAATCCCGGCACGTCAACCAACGAAACGATAGGAATATTGAAAGCATCACAGAAACGAACGAAACGGGCTCCCTTACGCGATGCATTACAGTCGAGCACACCTGCCAAGAACTTCGGCTGATTGGCAACAATCCCCACTGACTGTCCGTTGAATCGGGCAAATCCCACAATAATGTTTTTGGCAAAATCACGCTGAACCTCCAGAAACTCTCCATTATCTACAATCGCACCAATCACTTCATACATATCGTATGCTTTATTCGGGCTGTCGGGAATGATTTCGTTCAACGAGTCTTCTAAACGGTCAATCGGGTCAGTACAATCCACATACGGAGCTTCTTCCAAGTTATTCTGAGGAATATAGCCCAACAATTTACGGATTAAAGCCAATCCTTCTTCTTCTGTAGAGGCTGTAAAATGAGTGACTCCGGAACGGGTAGAATGTACACTCGCCCCTCCTAAATCCTCCTGTGACACATCTTCTCCGGTCACGGTCTTTACCACTTTCGGACCTGTAAGGAACATATAAGAAGTACCTTCCATCATCAAGGTAAAATCGGTTAAAGCCGGTGAATAGACAGCTCCTCCTGCACACGGGCCGAAGATACCGGATATCTGAGGAATAACCCCCGAAGCCAAAATATTACGCTGGAAAATCTCTGCATATCCTGCCAAGGCATTGATACCTTCCTGAATACGTGCACCTCCCGAGTCGTTCAGTCCGATACAAGGTGCTCCCATTTTCATGGCCATATCCATGACTTTACATATTTTCAATGACATGGTTTCAGACAAGGAACCGGCTGAAACGGTGAAATCCTGAGCAAACACATACACCAGCCGTCCTTCTATTGTACCATATCCGGTTACAACTCCATCGCCGAGGTAGTGTTTCTTATCCATGCCAAAATTCGTGCAACGATGCTGGACGAACATATCCATTTCTTCGAAGCTTCCTTCATCCAATAACATTGCAATTCGCTCACGGGCTGTATATTTTCCTTTAGCATGTTGCTTTTCGATTGCTTTTTCACCTCCACCCAAACGTGCCTGGGTACGAAGTTCAATCAACTCTTTTACTTTTTCAAGTTGGTTACTCATGGTATTAGTCTATTTACAAATGAATAAAATCAAGAACTTGCCGTTACGACAAGTTCTCAAATAAGATATTATTTTTCACAAAGTTCAGTCAAAACACCCATTGTTGACTTCGGATGCAGGAAAGCAATATTCAAACTTTCGGCACCTTTTCTTGGAGCCTTATCAATCAGACGAATGCCTGCATTTTCTGCTTCAGCCAGTGCATTTGCCACACCGTCTTCAACTGCGAACGCCACATGATGTACGCCCGTACCCCGGTTTTCAATAAACTTGGCTATCGTGCTGGTTTCATCAGTAGGCTCCAGTAATTCAATCTTTGTATCACCACACTTCAAGAAGGCCGTGCGCACTTTTTGGTCTGCCACGGTTTCTATATTATAACAAGTAAGTCCGAGGATTTTTTCATAATACGGAAGGGCTTCTTCGATACTTTTTACCGCAATGCCCAAATGTTCGATATGAGAGATTTTCATAATTAAATGTTTTTTGTAGGTATTAATTTAAAGTTCATTTTCTACACATAGACAAAGAAAAGAAAATTGTGGTGAAATACGAAACATTTTTATGAAAATATTTCTTTAAAAATCTGTTTAAATATTAGAGAAAGAGATAAAAAAAGGGACGTCCTTTAAAAGAACATCCCTTAACCTGTTTTATAATCTTAATAGAACAATGATTTTACTGGTCTGTACGGTTTACTTTCCCAAATCGTATCCCATTTTCATCATTTCGCTACGACCTACTTCAGTCAATACGCGCTTAACGACATTTAATACCTTTTTCATAACACTTAAAATAAAAATAATACCTAAACTTCTGTTACTTCTGAATGTGCATACCGAGTGTAGCATACCCCCACACATCTGTATTGTTTTTTCCTGCACGATTCATAATCCATTTTAACATTTTCATCTCGTTATCCTCCTATTTTTATTTGTTATCCTTTGAAACCTTATCGGTTTCTTTTTCCGAGCATTCCTGCTCTTCTTATTTACCTTAAAAAACGAATACCTAAAACAATCTTTTCTGCTTTTATCCTTAATCGGGGGAAAACCATTGAATCCCTTTATTGACTCTGCAAAGTTAGTGCCTTTACTCTTATTCTGATTCAAAACAAGAAATAAAATATGTTATACAACATTTTTCTTGATATAAGTCAACTTTATTCCTTTTATTCAGGTAAAAAAAAGACCGATGCAGCCAAAATGGCAGTTGTTCCGTCAAGTTTTCATAGCGATTCAGTAGAATCCAGTTCTGACATCCACGAGCAAGGTCAGTATAACTAAAAAAAGGAGCATGCTTCTGCACACTCCTTTCTATATTCTGTCAGCCAATCTCTGAATCTTTATTCAGCAATCTGTACATTGGTAACTCGCTCCAGCTTAAAGCGAGATTTATTTTTATGAAAAGGCTTATATTCCTCATTCATACGAATACGGTTATTCCGGAAAATTAAGCCGTCAACCGACTTTGCATACAATACCGGGGCATCAAACATTTCAAAATCATTATCTTCAATTACAATTCCTCCTTCCGGACCACCATGAAAATATTTCTGCTGATTCTTCAAATCGGGAATTTCCGGATAAATAGAAATCACCCCTTCGGTAAACTGGAACATACAGGTCAAAGCATTAACAAACTTATTCCGGCGAATCAAGACCTCACGGCATGCCCCGGTTTCAAACCATCCGTTACAGTCTCCGCACAGCAAAATTGCCGTCCCCGATGTATGATCAAACAGGTTATCTTCAACCACCGTTTTACGAGGAGTACTAAACAAGGCTCCACGGGCCCGGTTATTACGAATTACATTTTTGGCAAACAATACCGTCGGAGTCCATGTCAGATTCTCGATGCCAAAGCCTTCTTTTTCTGTAATCTCAGCCTCAACCGGATGCTCAAAAGAGATTAGAAATTCATGTGCTCCATCTACTTGTTCCCTGTCATACGGGCGAATGGAAACAATCCGGTTTGTTTGTTCGGTCAGCTCCATTGTGGCAGAGCGAACAAACTGCACCTCGTCACCCACGCGTCCCCATTCAAATCCCCAGGCCTGATCATGCATATAACGTCCCACCAATGTATGGTCATCTATACGCTTTACCACCTTCAGATAAGTACCATGCACATTGATGGCATCATCCATCATCCCCTCATAGAGTCCGTTACACGATACAATCTTCCCTTTACACCCGGAAAAGTGGGTAGCATCGGCTTGTGTAGTAAAATAACGCGGGTCTTGACTTCCCTTCAAGCAAACATTAAATCGGTCAAGCGTAATATTCTCACACAACTGCGCCAGTAATCCCATACCTTCAGCATAATGCACCGTCACATTTTCAAACGATGTATTTACGTTATGCGAGAGGAATATGCCCGGAGCCGGACGCTCCCACCCGCGCAATACCACGCGTGTTCCGGGAGTCAGATAACTGCCTTTCCATCCCGGCATACAAATACGGTTTTCTCCCACCCGATAGGCTCCCTTAGTAGGCAGCCAGCAATCGCTGGAATTATAGACAAGCCGCTTGGTCTTTTCTTCAAAGGCAATACCGAAATTATGCCGGTAACTCCATCCTTCGCCATACACTTCGAACAACGAATCCCTTGTAATGCGATATTCCACCCAGGGAGCCGGTTCTACGATTACTTTTCCATCGGGAGTGCATTCCGACACAGTAACCTGTGAAATATGCGGATTGGCAAAATCGATGCTGAAATTACGCAACGTACAGTCGGATGAGCGCAACAGCGAAACAGGTAGCATCTGTCCATGGAAGATAAATTCAGCTCCCTCGCCTTCAAGTGCCAGATGATTCATATCCTCCAATGGAATTCCAACCAGTTTAGGATTAGTCTGATCGTGATTTGAAATGTAATACTCACGTACTGCAGCCCCCTTCTCATGAAACTGATACGTTCCTTTACCGAAACGGATAACAATGCTATCCTGTCCGCTTCTTTCGGCTTTGATTTTCTTCAGCAAGCGCTGTAATACAGGTGAAGCATTCTTCGAGCTGTTGGGTTTTAGTCCGAAATCAGCCACTTCATACGTATAAACATTAGGCTTTTGGTACTGCGCACTGACAGGCAAAGCACCTAGCACAAATGCTACTGCACTAACGCCTATCTGAAAGATTCTTTTAACTCTCATAGTATATGGATTAAATTAATATTTATAAAATTAAACATACCTAACCTTCTGCTCTCTCATTCAGGAACTCTGACAGACACTTTTTACCAAAGGTCTGCAGATTAAAATTTCACCTGCTTAAAAGCATCTTTACATTGAGGTAAAACAAGGACATAAATCTGGCAAAACACTGCGTTTCATCAGAACAAGGGACAAAGATACGAAAAGGCGAGTGCAGTACCAAGCCAAAAGCCTGCTTTTGAACGAAAGTATTGCCAAACTTAAATGGTTAATCAAACATAAATCCGTGTCAACAGCTTATTCAGCCATTTCCACCCTACCCGAAACCACCGGCGGCTGCTCATTTGCTTTCCACCGAAACGGAGAATGAAATCGCGGTAACCATATTTTTTAAACGGCAGACCGGCATTCATAAACTCAAAGTGCAGATATCCGTTTTCACGCGCATAGGCCATTGCATTCCATACAGCCAAAACACCGGGATACTGCAACGGATAGCTTTTCCGCATACCGCCTGAAAACAACAGATAAACATCATCGCCCGAAAACAAACAAACCGATCCGCCGATGATACGGTTTTTATAACGTACCAAGAAAATTTTACCTACCTCACGCTGCATCTTTTGCTGAAGCAATGATAAAAAAAACTCTATCGCCGGCAGATAATGATAAATTTTTGCCGAATAATATTTTTTCAGCATCAGAAAAAAGGCATGCACATCTTCCGTAGTCCGGGCTACATCGAGTACGGCTCCACTCTTTAAGGCTCTTTGCACTTGCCTCCTGCGGGAAGAACTCATCCATTTGTCTAATGCATCATGATGAATGGAATTTCGCACCCGCAACCAGCGAACCGGAAAGTAACCGTTTTCCCTAAAATAGCGGTAGGCAAACAGAGGTTCTTCCAAGTTACGGAATTCAAGCAAAAACGAACGGTCTTTATAGGTAGAGGTAAGATACGAGAGCATTTCACTGAATATAACTTCCCTACGCAGGGATGTATTAAAATATTCTCCTGTACCGAAGACAAATGTTTTTTCCACAAAACTGACCAGACAGAAATGCCTGCGCGTAAGGCAAAGTAATTTCCCTATCGGAGTATCGCCGTCAAAGGCCACTAGAAGTACAGCACGGTATCCGGGTGTCTGCTCCCAAAGACGGAACAGCTCTGTGGAATAAAAAACATTCTTTCCCGGCAAAGAAGGAACGTCTCCGGCATGATAATATGTAGCCAAACGAATTGCCATATAACGCAAATTTATAGTTTTTTATTGAGCATTTGAAGTAGAACCGCTATATTTGTCAAGATAAAACGTTTTTTTATGAAAAATTTCAGTGACTTGATACACAAAAGACGGAGTACACGTAAGTTTACTTCAGAAGAATTAACCCAAGAAGAAGTGGTTACACTGCTGAAAGCCGGCTTAATGGCACCATCATCAAAACGAACCAACTGCTGGCAATTTATAGCGATTGACGATAAAGAAATACTGGAACAGCTTTCTCACTGTAAAGCGTCCGGTTCTGACTTTGTGAAAGACGCCGCACTTGCCATCGTTGTAGTGGCCGACCCACTGACCAGTGATGTATGGATTGAAGATGCCTCAGTGGCTTCCATCATGATTCAGCTGCAGGCAGAGGATTTAGGCTTGGGAAGCTGCTGGATTCAGCTGCGCGAACGCAGCACGGCCGAAGGAGTTCCATCGAATGAGTATGTGCACGAATTGCTCGACTTGCCTCTTCAGCTCCAGGCACTCTCCATTATCGCCATAGGTCGTAAAGCGATGGAAAGAAAGCCTTTCGACGAAGCTCACCTGCAATGGGAAAAAATTCATATCAATAAATACGGAGGTAAATAAGCATGACGGTAAAAGCATCAAACCATAAAGATACGTATCAAGCTACCGCTGTTTTCCTAGTGCTCATGGGGATTCTGTATCTGATTGACAAATGGATAAGTTTTTCCTCCATCGGGCTACCGTGGATTATGCAAAAAGATACGATGCTGCTTTATGCTGCCGTTATTTTCCTTTGGTTTAAGGTCGACAAATCGGTGGGAATTGTACTTGCCGGCATTTGGCTGATTCAGAACATTGCACTGGTTACTGCCCTGCTCGGACAAATGTCTGCTTACCTCCTTCCTGCTACACTGTTGGTAATCGGAGTTATTCTTTATCTTATCTCTACAAAGTAAGTGCTTATGAATCAATTTTCCTTATCTGTAGCCTTTATCGGAGCCGGAAATGTGGCAACCCACCTGTCGGCAGCCTTGTACGAGAAAGGTCATACCATCTGCCAGGTCTTCAGCCGTACAGAGATATCGGCCCGCGAACTGGCAGAAAAGCTTTCATGCCCCTTTACTACAAGCCTAAGCGAAGTGACCCCCAATGCCGACTTATATATCGTATCGGTGAAAGATGCCGTTTTAGAGCAAGTGCTTCCACTACTGGTAAAATGTAATCCGAACGCGTTGTTTGTACACACTGCCGGAAGTGTATCCATATCGGTATGGAATGGACTGGCTCAACGATATGGGGTTATTTACCCGATGCAGACTTTCAGCAAACAGAAACCTGTAGATTTTACCAACTTGCCAGTTTTCATCGAAGCCAATACACCGACTGACTCCGAGCTGCTCAAAGCCTTGATGGAAGGAATCAGCCGGAAGGTATATCAAGCAAGTTCGGAACAACGACGCTATTTACATATAGCCGCCGTTTTTGCCTGCAACTTCAGCAATCATATGTATGCCATCTGTCATCATCTGCTGGAAAAGCACCAGCTTCCTTTTGAAACCATGCTCCCCCTCATCGATGAGACAGCCCGTAAAGTGCATACATTATCTCCCGCAGAAGCCCAGACCGGTCCCGCACGGAGAAACGATGAAAATGTGATGAAACAGCATTTGCAGATGCTTGAAAATGAAGCCGATTTGGCTGAAATATATCAATTAATCAGTAAACATATAAACCAGTCTGAATATGATAAACTATGATTTGACCCAGATAAAGGCCTTGTTCTTTGATGTAGATGGAGTATTGAGTGCAGAAACCGTTTTCCTTCACCCTGACGGTGACCCCATGCGCACGGTAAATATCAAGGATGGATATGCCTTGCAGCTGGCAGTGAAATGTGGACTCCATGTGGCTATCATCACCGGAGGGCGTACAGAAGCTGTACGTAAACGCTACGAAGGGCTAGGCATTAAAGATGTTTATCTTGGTGCTGCCATAAAGACCAAGGAATACCATGAACTGCTGGAAAAATATCAGCTGAAACCCGAAGAAGTGCTTTATATGGGCGATGATATTCCCGACTATGAAGTTCTCTGTGAGGTAGGGTTGCCTTGCTGCCCTGCCGATGCTGCCCCCGAAATAAAGGAGGTATGTAAATATATTTCACACCGGAACGGAGGATACGGATGCGGAAGAGACGTCATCGAGCAGGTGCTCCGTGCACAAGGGAAATGGATGACACATGAAAAAGCTTTCGGATGGTAAACTTATAAGAATAAATCGATTATGATACTTGAAAATTTAAAGAAATACCAAATAATATTAGCATCCAACTCGCCTCGCCGGAAAGAGCTTCTTTCAGGGCTGAACCTGGATTACAAAGTAAAGATTCTTCCGGATATTGACGAAACCTATCCGGATACGCTGAAGGGAGAAGACATTCCGCTATATATAGCCCGAAAAAAAGCAGAGGCTTATAAGGCGATTATGGACGAGAATGAACTGATTATCACAGCCGATACCATTGTTTATACTGACGGAGAGGTCTTGGGAAAGCCTAAAGATGAAGCCGACGCACGCCGTATGCTGCAGGCACTTTCCGACCGTTCACACCAAGTCATCACGGGCGTGTGTATTACTACCAGCGGATTTCAACGCAGCTTTGCCTCGGTTACAGAGGTCACCTTCGATACCCTGACCGATGATGAAATCAATTTTTATATATCCACGTACAGCCCGATGGATAAAGCCGGTGCGTATGGCATCCAGGAATGGATTGGCTTTATCGGAGTCTCCAAACTAAACGGTTCGTATTTCAATGTCATGGGGCTTCCTGTGCAACGCTTATATCGCGAATTGAAGAATATAGACTAACCTAAAAACCTCAAGGCGTTCCAATCAAAACATCTAAGCGGAAAGAGTTTAACGCCTAGACATTTTCACCCAAATGCCTTGAGGTTTTTCCATACACGTAACTCACTTATTATCAACCCACTTTGCGGATTTCAAAGAGCTGGGTCAAATCGTCTTTCTCGCCCACTACCCAAAGAATATCTCCTTCACATAAAGGAACATTCACATCGGGTGTGCGCAAAGAATTGTCTTCAGCCGACTCCACCCCGACAACCAGACAATGGAAGTTTTTACGGATTCCGCTCTCTTTGATAGTGCAGCCGCAAAAAGGAGAACCACTTTCTATGACGAACTGTTTCAGACACATTTCCTGCCGTATAAAATCATCCTCCGTTACATCCGTACATACTTTCTCAGCCTGCTCGGAAAAAACAGCCAGCTGCCCGTCGGTTCCTATCACCTGCAAGGTATCGTTCGGATAGATGCGGTTCTCTCCTCCCGGAATATTGATACGCCGCGTTCCCCGGATAATAGAAGCAACATGCACATCGTATTTACGCCCCAAATCAAGTTCCTGCAACGTACGTCCCGCCCACAACGATTCGGCAGGAATCACAAAATCACTTAAATGAAGATCCCGGTCGAGCAAACGCCCTGCAAACTCAGGCTGTTTCTTACCCAAGTATTCCTTTCGGATATCTTTTGAACGAAGGTTCTGCACAAAGACCCGCTCCAGATAAATCGACTGTTTTTTTAAGAAACGGGAAAAAACCATCAGCAAAACCGCAATAATAGCTACCCCCACAATTAAAGCAACCGATGCCTGAAAGAAATATTCTATGATATAAACCACAAAACCTACCGCTATCACGACACGTAACAAAACAAGTGAAAGCAGCGGAGCATGGTTAAAACGGTTGTCAACCCATAAAGCCCGGAACTCGATTGACCGGTTTTTCTTCATAATCAGTGCACGCAAGAACGGAGCAACCAGTAAAATGGTCAACACGGCACCCAGCAGACGTCCCCCAAAATCACCCACTGCAGCTATCAGTAATGGTGCGAAGAAATGCAATGACAGTCCGGTAACCGCTACCGACAAAACAGAATAAATCACCCCAATACGAACAATGGCTATCATCAAGGTCCGCCAGTTGTTCTGATGATTCACCGTCTGTACCCCTGTTGAGTAACGGTCCAGCAAACGCTTCCAGCGGAGAGGCATGTAACGGTCTACCAAATGGTATGCCGGAACCGACAGGCGAATCATATAAGGAGTAAGGAAAGTAGTAATGACTGAAACAGCTACTACAATGGGATATAAGAAATGGCTGGTGACCCCCAGGCTTACCCCAAGCGAAGCGATGATAAAGGCAAATTCACCAATTTGGGTCAAGCTGAAACCGCACTGCATTGCCGTTTTCAGAGGTTGGCCGGACAACAGTACGCCCCCGGTGCCAAACACCGTCTGCCCTATCAGTATGGCTGCCACAATGGCCAGAATCGGACCGATGTATTCTACTATCATGTGAGGCTCAACCATCATACCTACCGACACAAAGAAGATGGCCCCGAACAAGTCCTTCACCGGAGCTACTAACTTATCAATATGTTCCGACTCGATGGTTTCCGCTAAGATAGAACCCATGATAAAAGCACCGAATGCCGGTGAGAAACCTACTTTCGCTGCCAGCACTACCATCCCGAAACAAAGGGCCAACGAAACAATAAGCAGGGTTTCATCGCTCATCAGCCGGCGCGCCCGCTTCAGGAACAGCGGAATAAGGTAGATACCAACTACAAACCACAAGATCAAGAAGAAAAGCAGTTTTAAAATGCTGTAAACCATTTCTCCTCCTTCAAAATTCTGACTGACAGCCATGGTAGAAAGCATTACCATCAGTACGATGGCCAGAATATCTTCCAGAATCAAGATACTCAATACCAGTCCGGCAAAACGTTGCTGCCGCAGCCCGAGGTCATCGAAGGCTTTATAAATGATGGTGGTAGATGACATGGCAAGCATACCTCCCAAATAGATACAATCCATGCGCTGCCAGCCAAATGACCAGCCCACGAATACCCCTACCATAATCATACATAAAATAATGGTGCAGGCTGAAATTACAGCCGGACCGCCCACTTTCATCAGCTTCTTGAAGCTGAACTCCAGTCCTAAAGCAAACAACAGGAATATTACTCCTATCTCTGACCAAGTCTGTATATTCGCAGAATCAACTACAGAAGGAGTAAAGGTAATGTGAGGACTTGAAATAAAACCCGCCACGATATAACCTAACACCAGCGGCTGTTTGAGTTTCTTAAAAATAAGTGTCATGACTCCGGCACAAATCAATATGAGTGCGAGGTCATTGATAAGAGGAGCTAATTCAGACATGGTTTCTGTTCTTTATTACGACATGCAAAGGTACACAAAATTCTTTTCCCTTTCTTACACCGATATACAAAAGAAAGTTACTAATTTAGTGCCGTGAAAATAACTAGTAAAACATCAATACACTTACCGTATGAAGTATCTTATTGTTTCTGATATTCATGGCTCCTTGCCTGCTCTAAAGCAAGTCTTGGCGTTTTATGAAAATCAACAGTGTGACCAACTTTGCATTTTGGGAGATATATTAAACTATGGTCCCCGTAACGGATTGCCTGAAGGGCTTGACCCTAAAGGAATAGCTGAAATGCTAAATAAAATGGCAGATCAGATTATTGCCATAAGAGGGAACTGCGACTCTGAGGTTGATCAGATGCTACTTGACTTCCCTATCCTAGCCGACTATGCCCTGATTGCAGACAACGGGAAACGTCTGTTCCTAACCCACGGACATGTTTATAATGAGGAAAAAATGCCTAAAGGAAAGCATGACTGTTTCTTCTATGGACATACGCATCTGTGGAAACTGGAACCTGCGGGTAAAACACTCATTTGTAATACGGGCTCGGTCACTTTTCCCAAAGGAGGCAATGTGCCTACCTTTGCTCTCTATGAAAACGGAAAAGTTGATATTTACCGGTTAGACGGTGAACTGCTCCAATCTTGCCAAATCTGACCGACAAGACTTACCAGTACAATGAACAAAAAACGGCTTTTCTTACGGTAACAAGTAAGAAAAGCCGTTTTTATATGACTAGGGTCAAGCCCAATTCAGGGAAGCCCCAAACCGTGGCTCATCTAAATCATCTCTGTTATTCATGCTTGGCTACAGGCTTTTTCCCCATCGGGAAAGACAGTCCCAAGAATGCATTTACACTCTTTGAATTGCTTCCAAAGAACATATAATCGGTACCGACAAAAAGCGGACCCAACTTCAGTGCCAAACCGATGGATTTACCGGCTGCCTGAATAGGAGAATAGCTTACTGCAGCATTCAACCAGTTTTTCGGACGGAATGTGGCCGACAAAGTCAGTTCACTGACGTTCTTCGGCTGTATAAAGCGAGTGGTATATAAAGCACCTACACTTACTTTATTATTCAAAAAACCATATTCACCGGCCAGCAAAATGGTTGAAGACAAACTTTTCTTTCTTCCAAAGGCTTCACCCTCTTCCAGATTATACATATCCATATCCATAAAATCGCCGCCAAGATACTGCTCAAAGTTAGAAGAATTGATTTCAACTTCTTCTTCAGATAAAGCTACCGTAGTTGAGCCTTTATCCCATGACATAAATCCCAAATCGAGCACAGCTGCCGATACGGTCAAGTTTTTCCATACTCTATAGCTTGCTCCCAAATCAATGCCAAATCCTTTTCCTGCTACTCCAAAGTTTTCTCCGTCAAAATCAAAACCGTCAACGATGGTATTTCCTTCCGAATTTTGAGAAAAGCTCAATCCTCCGCCCTTCACGGTGGTAACAAGTGAAGCACGGGTTACGGCTCTTCCTCCATGGTTCACGTTATTCCATGCATCGGTATCATATGGATTTTCAGGGAAGTTGGTTTTCACATCAAACTGGTCAATCTTCATTTCCGCATTCGCAATACCCAGTAACACTTTAATGCGTCCGCCCACCGTCAGCCGTTCATTAATCTTACGTGAATAGCCCAACCCTACTTCCGCATAAGAGTTGATATATAAAGACTGGTTACGGATTTCATAATCCATGTTTCCTGTATAAAAGTCACTGCTGTTAACATCTCGCAAATATTCAAACATGGATTTCGGAATAGACGCACCTACATCGGCACGAAGTCCGACATTAAAGCTCCAGAAACCTTTTCCTCTATACCAGCCGAAAGAAAGAATATCCGTATTCAGATTTACATTCAAACGGTTATCGGCTTTCAGGCTATTATATAGCTTGTCATTAGTATATAAATCTTCTCCTGAGTCGAGTACATCAATAATATCACTTGTTCCCAAAACATTAGAAGAGGCTCCCACATTTAACGAACCGATAATCGGGAAATTAAAATAGCCGCGTGTGGGCTGCAATCCCGGATTCATTTGCAAACGTGAGCTTGTACCCTCCATAAAGTAAGAAGTACGTAAATACTGTGCTTGTGCCTCAGCTCCTGCCCATAAAATTCCAACTGCAAGAAACAGATGTTTAAATTTTACAATTTTCATAACGTTTTATAGTAACCATTCTATTTTCCGCTACGACAATTTTATCGGCTGTTTTTCAGCCGAT
>CAUBDX010000018.1 GCA_958434805.1 uncultured Phocaeicola sp. | reverse complement strand
ATCGGCTGAAAAACAGCCGATAAAATTGTCGTAGCGGAAAATAGAATGGTTACATTGAATATCGTAATAAATGTTTTGCGTGTAAGGTAATACATGATAGAGGCTGGCTTTATGTGTATGAGGAAGAATAATACCGTTTTTGTGATTATTGTAAATCCTTATACAAACCCGGTAAGATGAAGTTGTCTGTGAAATATGTACCAACAGCTATAGAGTCTTCAAGAAGAAGGCATTAGTTTAATCAGTATTGTATTTTGTCTTATGCTGAAAAACTGAAGCAATTTTAGCAGTTGAAATAAAAATCCTGATATTTTTTTACAAAACACCTTGGCATTCATGTGAAAATGTCAAGGTGTTTTGTTTCTTCTGCCTTGTTATTTTGTTAAGAAGAAATAGACCATTCATGGTTGGACTTTGTTTTTTCCAGAATTTCGCTTTGTTCTGCATGACAGATTGCTGGTATATCTTTCGCTAACTAATTTTTTTTACTGTTAGATGAAAGTTGCTATTTTATGTCTGTTGAAATTAGGCATGCGACAAGTCATGTATCAAAATTATAAGTCACTATTGAATTGTTATTTCGAACGTTTACTTGCGTAAAACACTTTTACGGGATTGGCTGAAAATCTGCTGTTGAAATAAAAAAACGCCAGGACATTTACACTGAAACGTCCTGACATTAAGAATAAAAGCCGAGGTGTTTGAAACGCAACGAGCTGGCATAAAAAAAGGATGTGCGGCGAAGCACATCCTTTTCTGAGATGTATGGATTTAAGAATTATTTCTTACCTTCCAATTGTTCTTTCAATGCAGCCAAAGCATCGATGTCACCCAAAGTAGTAGAAGCTGCCTGATTCTGAATCATCGGAGTTTCTTCTTTCTTTGTAGAAGTTTTCTTAGCTTTCTTTTCTGCTTTTTCTTCTGCCTTAGCAGCGTCTTCGAAAATGCGGCTGTGAGAAAGGATGATACGTTTTGCATCTTTGTTGAATTCGATTACTTTGAACTCAAGTTTTTCGTCTAACTGAGCCTGTGAACCGTCTTCCTTAACCAAGTGTTTCGGAGTAGCGAAACCTTCAACACCGTAAGGCAATGCAACTACTGCACCTTTATCCAACAATTCGATGATAGTACCTTCGTGGATTGAACCTACAGTAAATACAGTTTCGAATACATCCCATGGATTCTCTTCCAACTGTTTGTGACCAAGGCTCAAGCGACGGTTTTCTTTGTCGATTTCCAATACCTGAACTTCGATGTCAGCACCAATCTGAGTGAATTCTGACGGATGTTTGATTTTCTTAGTCCAAGAAAGGTCAGAGATGTGGATCAAGCCGTCAACACCTTCTTCGATTTCTACGAATACACCGAAGTTAGTGAAGTTGCGAACTTTTGCAGTGTGTTTAGAACCTACAGGGTATTTTTCTTCGATAGTTTCCCATGGATCAGCTTTCAGCTGTTTGATACCCAAAGACATCTTACGTTCTTCGCGGTCCAAAGTCAGAACTACAGCTTCGATTTCGTCGCCTACTTTCATGAAGTCCTGAGCTGAACGCAAGTGCTGGCTCCAAGACATTTCTGATACGTGGATCAAGCCTTCTACGCCCGGAGCGATTTCGATGAATGCTCCATAGTCAGCCATAACAACTACTTTACCCTTAACGTGGTCGCCTACCTTCAAGTTAGCGTCCAAACCGTCCCAAGGATGCGGAGTCAATTGTTTCAAACCTAAAGCGATGCGTTTCTTTTCGTCATCGAAGTCAAGGATAACTACGTTCAATTTCTGATCAAGCTGAACTACTTCACGCGGATCGCTTACACGACCCCATGACAAGTCGGTGATGTGGATCAAACCGTCTACGCCGCCCAAGTCGATGAACACACCGTAAGATGTGATATTTTTAACAGTACCTTCAAGTACCTGACCTTTTTCAAGTTTACCGATGATTTCTTTCTTCTGCTGTTCCAGTTCAGCTTCGATAAGAGCTTTGTGAGAAACAACAACGTTTTTGAATTCCTGGTTGATTTTAACAACTTTGAATTCCATAGTCTTACCTACGAATACATCGTAGTCACGGATAGGTTTAACATCAATCTGAGAACCCGGCAAGAATGCTTCGATACCGAATACGTCAACAATCATACCACCCTTAGTGCGGCACTTGATGTAACCCTTAATGATTTCTTCGTTTTCAAGAGCAGCGTTAACACGATCCCAAGAACGAGTAGCGCGAGCTTTCTTGTGTGACAATACCAACTGTCCTTTTTTGTCTTCCTGGTTTTCGATGTAAACTTCTACAGTGTCACCGATTTTCAAATCAGGATTGTAACGGAATTCGCTCAATGGAATGATACCGTCTGATTTGTAGCCAATGTTAACTACAACTTCACGTTTGTTCATTGCGATTACAGTACCATCAACAACCTCACGGTCATTTACCTTGTTTAAAGTGCTGTCATAAGCCTTTTCCAAGTCTTCTTTGCTTACGTTTGATACTGAATCACCGTTTTCATACGCATCCCAGTTGAAATCTTCAATAGGAGCAACGTTTTTTAAGTTTTCCATTAAATTAATAAATTGTTTTTAAATAACTAATTGTGTTAGACTTTATATTGTTTATCTAAATCGGCGGCAAAGGTAGTGTTTTTTCTTGAATCGCACAATATTTTCTGCTTTTTTAGAAAAAATATTCGATGATAATGAGCTGTTTACAGGTGTTTTCCGCCGATTTATGCGGTATAGCCGCCATTCGCGCTTGCTCTCTGGCGGTTCTTGAGGGCAGTGGGGCGGAATGGCGGCTATATGTGTTTCTGTTTTCAGGCTTTCCGGTCAGTCTTCCAGTGAGTAGTCAATGGTGGTGACCACACGTATTTTCTTTATATAAGGAGTATTGGGGTCACGGTCGTTGATACTGAACTGGCCTTGGTAGGCATGGCGGATTTTTCCCAGCTCACTGCCGGAATCTTTGGCAAATTTCTCGGCTGCTTCGCGTGCATTCTTGGTCGCTTCTTCAATCATGCTGGGCTTGATTTCATTCAAGCTGGTGTATTCATAGGATACATTATACCGGTAGTCGCCCGCGGTAATGGCAATGCCTCGTTTTAAGAGTTCACCTTGTTCGCTGATGAGTCCTCTTACCAAGTCTACCTTATCGGATGTGACGGTGATGACCGTTGTTACGTTATAGCGGTAAACCGATGCGCGGTCGTTCCCGTAACGTTCAGCTTGAAGGTCGATGATTTCAGGGGCATTGATGCTGATCTCTTTTTCGGAAAGTCCTTTTTCTTTCAGGAATTGGGTGATGGTTGCGTTGGAGCGCTTGATTTCGTCGTAAAGCTGGTTCAGGTTATTTCCCAGACTTTTGTAGACTAAGGGCCAGGTTACTTTATTGGCTGGAACTTCCATTTCTGCCAGGCCTTTAACGTTGACACTGCGGTCTCTTTCTGCAAAGCTGCGGAACCCTCTTTCAATGAACAGTCCCAGCAGCAGGAAGCCGAGGGCAAGGATGAGTGATTCAATTCTAAGATTCTTCATAATACAAATGGTTAAAGGGTTAATATGTAAGATGATAGTTTATCAGTTCGTTGATGGGATTCTTGATGAACAATCCGGTGGTAAAGCCTGCCTGGATAGCGGTCTCTTTGATTTCGTCTTGAAAGAACCATGCGACCGAGCCGGTAAATGATACCGGAAGCAAGTGACCATAGGCTGAGACATTGCGTTGGAAAAAGGCATGGAAACAGTCTTGAAGGAAGGCTTGTACTTCGGGCACGGATTTGTTCTGGTGGATGTACGGGGCTATTCCGGCAAGAAAGCGGCTGGCCTGCGGCTGCCGGTATACTTTATCGAGCAGTTCGGGGACGGTCAGTTTTAATTCTTCGAATAAACCGTCGCATATAAACGAGGGAAGTTGCTTTTTCAGGCAGTCGCCGATGAACCGTTTCCCCAGATAGGCACCGCTTCCTTCATCGCCTAAGATATATCCTAATGGAGATACGTTATGTGTAATCTGACTGCCGTCATAGAGGCAGGAGTTTGAACCGGTGCCTAAGATGCAGGCAATACCAGCCTGGTCTTTGCAGAGGGCGCGTGCCGCTCCGAGCAAATCGGTCTCGACGGCAATGGTCTGTGAGGGAAAATAAGTGCTTAGGGCTTGTCTGACTATGCCGGCAAGTGAGGGGGTACATCCTGCTCCGTAAAAGAAGATGGAGCGGATTTGGGTAAGCACAGGGGAGAGAGAAGGGAGGAGTTGGAACTGGATGATATTCCTTATGGTTTCTTCAGACTGATGGAAGGGGCTGATTCCTTCGGTCTGTATCCGTTTGCATCCGGTGCCGGAAGTTCCTAAACACCAGTCGGTTTTTGTTGCTCCGCTGTCTGCTATTAGAATCATGATTCGTATAGATATAAATAAAATCAGGCATAAAAGGTTATCAGTGACGGTTGTCATTGATTGCCTTTTATGCCTGATATAATTAGCTGATAAAATTAATGGCAATGTCCGCAACCGCCTCCGCAGCAGCCGCTGTCTTCGTGATCGTGGTCATCACATCCGCTTCCGCAGCTTCCGCATCCGCAACCGCAGCCTTCTCCACTCATCATGTTCAGCATGCCTTCTACTTCCTTGTTGGTAGCTTCGCGCATTTCGGTAATGGTTCCTTCGAAAGTAAGGTCTTTACCTGCGTGAGGGTGATTCAGGTCGAGTACCACTTTGTCTTCTGTAATTTCGCCTACGTTTGCATAGAACTGGTGTCCTTCTGCATCGTTCAGCATGATGATGTTTCCTTCGAAGATATTTTCGCTGTCGAAGTTGCCGTCCGGGTCACAGAACATCGCTTTTTCTACCTGACGGACGTTGTCTTCATTGCGTTCGCCATATGCTTCTGCGCAAGGGATGGTGAAGTTAAAGTTGTCTCCTTTTGACAATGCTACGATTTCCTTTTCAAACTTATCGAGCGTATAGCCGATGCCTGAAATGAATTGGAAGGGGTGTTCTACCGGAGCTTCTTCCAAAAGTTCTTTTTCACCATTGGTTACTGCATACAGTCTATAGGCTACTGTGATGTATTTATTTTCCATATCAAATATAAAATATTAATTGTTTATGGGGCAAAGGTACGAAATAAAAATGAGTTTTAAGTTGGTTTTATTCCGCTTTCTTATTCAAATCGGCCTCGCGTAACATTTCTTTAACAGCTGCTTCCAGTTGTTCGTCTTCTCCTTTCAGCGATTTTTCCGGTGTGTTATACACTTTGATGTCGGGTTGCAGTTCGCGGTTTTCCATGTAATTTCCCCGCATGTCCATACAGCCCACCTGCGGAATACCGAAGACGATGGTCGGGTCTATCTGGTTTTCCCACCATACGGCAGTCATGGTGCCGGGTACAGGTGCACCGATGAGTTTGCCTATTTTCAGTTCCTGGTAAATCCAGGGGAAGCCGTGGGCGTTACTGTAGTTGTCTTCGCAGACCAACACGCACGATGGCTTGAGCCATTTGTTGAAGGGGTCGCTTCCGATGTACTGTCCGCGCGGAACAAAGCTCTGGTACTGTTTGCCGCTGAGCAGGGTAGCAAGGTCATCATGAAGCCATCCTCCACCATTGTGGCGGGTATCTACGATAACGGCTTCTTTGTTCCGGTTCTTTTCGCTCAGCAATTCGCTGTAAACGGTGCGGAAGCTTGGGCTGTCCATTCCTTTTACGTGTACGTAGGCAATGCGTCCGTCCGACAACTTTTCTACCAGCTGCTGGTTGCGTTTCACCCAGCGTTTGTAAAGCAATTCCGACTGGATCTCCTGACTGATGGCTTTCACTGTGACATCGAAACGCTTTCCGTTAGCCGGATTGTATATGGCGATACGTATGGGCTTTCCGGCCTTGCCCTCCAGCAGCGGATAATAATCCATACCGCTCAAGATGGGCTGTCCGTCAATTTTTTCAATTACGCATCCGGCTGCAACCTGCGTGTTTTTTACCGTGAAGGGACCTTGGGCTATCACTTCTTTAATTTTTAAGCCGTTGCCCTCATAGCTGTCGTCATAGAATGCGCCGAGGCAGGCGGTGGACAGGGTAGGACCGGGCGCATAGTAGCGGGCTCCGGTGTGTGAACCGTTTAGCTCGCCCAGCAGTTCGCTCAGCATTTCCTGGAAGTCGTAGTTGTTGCTGATGTGCGGCAAGAAGCGCATATAGCTTTCCCGGTAGCTTTTCCAGTCGGCTCCATGAAGGTCGGGCACATAGAATTTATCCTGTACCTGTTGCCAGATGTGGCTGAACATATATTCCCGTTCGCCGTAGGGGCGGTAATTGAATAGGGCTTCAAATTCTATCGGTTTGATTTCTTCTTTTTCCAGATTGATTTTTCGCAATGCTCCTCCGCTGCAGCTGAATATGTTTTCTCCTTTTGCATCGGTGGTCAGAGAACCACGGCCTACATCTTTCAGGACAATATTTGTCCGGTTTTCCTTTAAATCATGTTTCCACAAGTCAAATCCACCCTCAAACGCAGCTTGATAATACAGTTTGTCTCCCTTAGGGCTCAGGATTGCATCGCCAAGATGTGAGGAATTGACCGTGAGTCTGACCACCCGGTCGCGGCAGTTTTCCAAGTCGAATACCAGCGGTTCAACTTTCTTCTCTTCTTTCTTGCTGTTCTTTTTCGTTTTCTCTTTAGAGTCTTCCTTGCTGGTTGTTTCTTCTTCTTTTTCTTGGTCGTCAAGCAAGGCAAGTTCTTCTTTATTCATGAGGAAACGTTCATACGCATCAAGGTCGAAGAACATGATGTAAATATCACTTTCAGCTCCCCAGCTTCCGTGGCTCCGGTATCCCGCACGGTCGCTTTCCCATATCATGGCTTTCCCGCCGAGTACCCACTTGGCGTTTCCGTCGTTATATCCGCTCTGGGTGAGGTTATGGATTTCTCCGTTTCCGGAAGCATTGACTAATGCCACGTCTTTATTGTTCCATCCTCCGTTTCCGATGTATCCCGAAAGTAACCATTTACTGTCAGGACTCCATGTAAACCACTGATCGCCGTCGCTATATGAATATTCGTATTTCCCGTCCATGGCGGTGCGAAGCGATTTGTCTTTTAAATCGATTATTTTCAGGGTTGTCCGGTTTTCAAGATAGGCAACCGACTTTCCGTCAGGGCTGTATTTGGGCTGGAATGAGGTGACTGATGTATGAGTCAGTTGTTCCTCTTTGATGTCGGCAGCGTAAGTAAAGTGTTTTTCTTCCGGACTGGTCAGCGTAGCCTGATAGATTTGCCAGAGCCCATTCCGTTCGGCTGCATACACCAGACTTCTGCCGTCGGGAGCAAAGTCGATGTCGCGCTCTTGCTCCGGTGTGTCCGTAATTTGCTTGGTTGTTTTATATTCCACCGAGGTAATGAATACGTCACCGTGTAAGATGAATGCCACTTCTTTTCCGTCGGGTGATACCGCTATTTCGCTGGCTCCGTTTGTTCTGATTTGGTGAACCAAGTCGGTATCATTCTTATCGGCTATGAGGGTTATTTGAGTTTTCTTTGGGGCTTCTCCTTCGGTAACGGTATAGATTTCACCGTCATATCCATAACATAAGACTCCGTTTTTTGAGGAAGAGAGGAAGCGAACCGGATGCTGGGTGTGGTGGGTAATTTGTTTATCGTCAGCTTGTTCCACACTGCGGCGGTAGATGTTGAACGAACCGTTTTTTTCGCTGAGGTAATAGAATGACTTCCCGTCGGCAGCCCATACGGGGGTACGGTCTTCTCCATTGAAGCCGGTCAGTTTCTGATACGTCCGTTCGGTTCCGTTCAGGCGGCTTAGCCAAATATCTCGGGTGATAGACGAAGTATGATGTTTGCGCCAAGCATCTTCATATCCTTTCTTATCGTGGTAAAGCAAGGTCTTTCCATCAGGAGAAACGCTGATGTCTTCCATGGGGAGAGAAGAGAATAGGGTAGGGCGTCCTCCTTGTGTGCTTACCTGATAGATTTGCGGAAACTGTTTGCTGGGAAAAGCCATGTCATCGGTTTCGGGCAGGATGGCTGCCTGAAACAAGAGATGGGTATTATCTAAGAAAGCCACGGGAGCCTCAGTGCCCGAGTGGGTTGTAAGCCGGCGGGGTTCTCCACCCTCCTTATTTACTATATAAATATCCATGCTGCCTTGACGCGCCGAAGCAAAAGCAATCTGTCTGCTGTCCGGACTCCATATCGGGTGGGCGTCATGGGCGGCATGGGTGGTAAGCGGCGTAGCTTTTCCACCCGTGCTGGGTACGGTGTATATATCTCCTTTATACGTAAAAGCAATGGTTGTTCCATCGGGCGAAATAGCACAATGTCGCACCCATAAGGGCGTGTTTTGTGCGCTGGTTGCCGTTGCTATGGCTGCTGAAGCAGCAAGCATCATCAGTTTCCTTTTCATTCTGTTTTATGATTTATGATGTTTTTTCTTTGGGAAGAATGCACGTATACGGCGCAGGATGAGCATGCCCGTACGTATGCCGTCGTATGCAGCAATGCCGGCATTGACATGCTGCATGAGATTTTCCATTTTGTTTTGGCTCACTTGGGGAGCAAACAGTTCTTGGGTTAGTTCGTGAATGCGTTTTTTTGAATCACGTAATTGCTGTTTTTTTTCCAGCCGCCGTTGAGATATCATCTCAATGGTATATATGACGGGTTGGATATCCTTAGGTTCATTCATAATCATTGTTCTTTTTCGTTGTGGTGATGGGTTTCCTCTAAAAACAGACGGGCAAGAAAATGTACCATAGGCTGGAATATCAGTTTCTTGCGGAGTCTGTAAATTACGAGTGCCAGCAGCAGGATGACTCCTCCGATAACGGCATATCCGCCGATAAGACTTCCCACCAGAGGTGCCAGGGTGTACACCATCATGAAGGAAAAATAAAAGAGTGCCATCATGCAGAGAATGACAAGTAATAAGATTAAGATTAGAGTAGAAAGCAGGATGGTCAGTTTTTCTATCAGGTCTAATTTGACATATTGACCTTGCAGTTCTATGTAATTTCTGATTTCTTTAAATAGAGATTCTATATTATCAATACTTTTATCGTTTGCAAACATAAGCTGTATATAAGGTTGGAGTATAAAAAAGGCAGACCTTTACTTTTTACAATAAAAGTCTGCCTGAAAAATGTGTTGATTATTCAGCGTCTTTCACTTCGGCCGCAATCTGGTCTACCAGATCTTCCATTTCGGCGCGGTTTAATCTAATTCCTTTTTTGCGGAGAACTTCTGCGATTTTCTTGCGAGTATCTTCTCCTCTTTCCGGTGCAAATAAAATACCTGCTGCTGCTCCCAAGGTGACTCCGCCTAAGAATGCAGCTACGATGCTTAATGCTTTCATACACTTACGATTTTAAGTTATTACATTTACAAATCTAATGAATATCCTGATAAGTTGTTCTTTTTTGGGCAAAAAATCCATACAAATATTGAAAAACGCTTATTATTAACAGAAATTAATATCTCGGCTGATTTTATATTGCTACTTTTGCACCAAAGTATAGAATCATTAACTAAACAGTATAATAGTAGAACAAATGAAGAAAGTGGTTGTATTGGGAATGGGATTGTGCGCAGCACTGGCATTCTCTTCCTGTAAATCAAGTGAGAGCGCTTATAAAAAGGCGTATGAAAAAGCGAAACAGCAGGAATTAGCAGAGGCTGCAAATGCAACCGAAGCTCCGGTTGAGGCTCCGGCTCCTGTAGTAACAGCTCCGGTTGTGGAAACAGCTCCTGTATCTACAGCTCCTGTTCGCGAGGAAAAAGTGGAACTGGTTTCCGGCAATGGTCTGAAAGCTTATAGCGTGATTTGCGGTAGCTTTGGTGTAAAAGCAAATGCTGATGGCTTGAAGTCATGGTTGGATGCTGAAGGTTATAATGCAAAGGTGGTATATAATGCAGAGCGCAACATGTATCGTGTGGCCGTTGAGTCGTTCGATAACCGTGGTGAAGCTGCCCGTGCCCGTGACGCATTCAAGGCTAAATATCCGAACCGCGAAGATTTCCAGGGAGCATGGTTGCTTTCACGTGTGTACTAATCTATTGATAAGAATTAGTATTCTATATTTCAGATTAAAAGCGATGGCTGAAAAGCTGTCGCTTTTTTTTATTATCTTTGTTCCCATAAAAAATAACTAGAACGGAGATGAATGTAAAATTGCTTGTAAGTCTTTCTCTGTGGGCATTGGCTTTGACCGGTATGGCGCAAGAGAAAGTGGTACCCGTGGAATACGGGGATATGAATCAATGGGTGACTCGCCGTATCCATGAGTCGGGAATCATAGGTGGGCATACGAAATTGCTTTATGAACTGGGGCCTACTCAGGAAATTGACGGAAATGTGGCTTATGTTAACCAAGGTGGCTCGCAGTGGGCAAACTCGAATGTGATGGCTAAGGTGATGGGTATTGTCAAAACCAATACGAGTGTCTATCCTGAGAAAAGAGAAAACCATGGTTACTGTGCGCGTCTGGAAACGCATATCGAGAAGGTAAAGGTACTGGGAATGATTAACATTACGGTGTTGGCTTCCGGTTCGCTGTACCTGGGAGATATGAAGGAGCCGATTACCGGTACAAAAGACGGAGAAAAGGCCCTGAACATGGGAGTTCCTTTCACGTCACGCCCTAAGGCAGTGCGCTATGACTATAAGGTGAAGATGTCGGGTGAACCGAATCGTATTCGTCAGACAGGATTCAGCCGGAAGGAAACCATTGAGGGGCAAGACTGTGCCATCATGACTTGTCTTTTACAGAAGCGAACAGAGGATGCCGAGGGAAATATCATAGCAAAGCGTGTGGGAACCATTGTCGTGAAGTATGCAAAGTCGGAGAACTGGAAAAACGGGGCGACTTATGAAATCATGTATGGAGACATTTCTCATGACTCTCGCTATGTGCCTGAACTGATGGAACTGGGTGTGGGTAAGTATCATGCGCGTAACTCCAAAGGAGAGAGTGTGATGATTAAGGAAAACGGATGGGCAGGGAAAGATGAACAGCCCACTCACCTGATTCTGCAGTTTACATCGAGTCTGGGCGGTGCCTTTGTAGGCTCTCCAGGCAATACGCTCTGGGTGGATAATGTGAATCTGGTTTATTGATACGATATAACAATCGCCCTGGCTGCTTAAGCAAGTCAGGGCGATTGTTTTTGTTGTCTATCCGAGGGGTAAAGAAAAATCGGTGTCTTATCTTCCGTTTCAATATGAGTTGTCGCGTGAGGGACCTAAAATGTAAAGCAGGATAACGGTTAGTATCGGACTGGTGCAGAGACTGAATATCAGCCAGAGTGTGTCGCTTCTGTTTCTTTGTCTTGCCATCCTGACGGTCTTGAAATAGAGACTGATGTACCATCCGATGAATAGAATCATAAGGATGCCTGCAAGCAGAAAGCCGAAGTCTGCATCGCTTTCATCCGCTGTATCACTCTCGGTTGTCTCTTCTATGAGGGACGTTTCATGGGTAGCCGGTGGCTGACTGTCGGTTGGCTTTTGCGACTGGATGCTGTTTGCCGTAGCCGTGCTTTTCTTTTTACTGCGGTTGTAGTCAAGTAGCCGGAACTTAACTTTAAACTGATGCGACCTTCCGTAAAGACTATTCGATTTATAATAAGCATAGTTGCGATCACGTTCATAAGCCGGAACATCGACTTTCCGGGTCATGCCGGCATCAATGCTCACCGTACGGAAAAAGTTTTCGTAGTCTATCTGCTGTCCGTCCATGTTATAATAAACGAGCTGGAAGGAGATGTTGAAAATCCGTTTGTCGGTGTTGTTTCTTAAAGCCAGACTTCCCTCTCTGTCCGACCAGTTCTGTTCATATGAAACAAAAGAGACCGCAGGTCCTGAGGATTGCTGGGCTGCATAACTGGTGAGCGATAGGAAGCAGGTGAGTAGAAATAATAGTTTTTTCATAGTCAGACAGATTAAAGTGTGAAGGTCTATTTATGCAAAAATCGGGGAAAATCGGGATATTTGCAAGTAATGAATGGCTTTGATTTTCCCCGGTTGTAATTTGTAGTGTTTGTTATTTGAACACCCGTTTGCAGAAATCACGGACCTTTTCTGTATATTCTTCGGAATAGAGTCTGTAAGAAGCGGCATGCTCTGCACCGGGCACTATCCACAACTCTTTGGGCTGGGGCTTGGCTGCATAGACCTTATTGACCATCCAGGTCGGAACAAAGTCATCTTTATCTCCATGAATGAAGAACATGGGAAGTGTGCAGCGGCTTACCTGCTTCTCAGCAGAAGCCTCGTGGAAGTTCCATTTGTTCTGCCATTGACAAAACAGACTGGCCGTGTAAAGCAGCGGAAATGCCGGTAGCCCGAACTGTTCTTTCAGTTCTTTTTTAAACTGATCCCATACGCTGGTGTATCCGCAGTCTTCCACAAATCCCCGAATAAAAGGAGGCAGTGTTTCGCCAGAAACCATCATGGTGGTGGCTGCTCCCATGGAGATCCCATGGACCACAGCCTGCAGTGAGTCACCGAAGAGGGAAGGTGCTGCATTCATCCATTGCATCACGTCTTTCCGGTCGAGCCACCCCATCTGTATGGCATCGCCTTCACTTAAACCCGTATAGCGGAGGTCGGGCAAAAGGATGTTGTAATCAAGCGAGTGATTATATAAATAGCCGATGTGGAACATACGGATGGCATTGTCGGTATATCCGTGAACGATGACTGCCGTTTCCCGCCGTGGACGGGAAGCGCGCACATAAAAAGCATGAAGCCGGATGCCGTCGGGCGAAGTGATGAACGTATCACGCAAGGCTTGATGTTGCTGCAGGCTGTCGAGCCATGGCCGGATTTGCGGATAGGTATCGCGCATATATGCCAGCGAACCTTCCATATCTTTTCCTCTGTTATCCGGACGGAGCGAATAGTCAAGCATATAAAGGCTTCCTCCGGTAAGTACGGCAAGAATGAAAGCCAGAACAGAGAAGAGGGTGACGAGAATTCTTTTTTTTATTCTTGGTTCCATATATCCCATGCAGCGAAAGCTTGTAAGAGTAACATTTCAAGTCCGTTTTTCACGATAGCTCCGTTCTCAGCTCCTTTTTTCATGAAGAGTGTGGTGCTCGGGTTATAGAGCAAATCGTAGAGCAAATGTTTCGGAGTGAGTAGGTGGTAGGGAATGTCCGGACATTCGTCGGCACGGGGATACATACCAACCGGAGTGCAGTTGACAATGACTTTATACTCGTCCATAATCTCCGGTGTAAGATCGGCATAAGCAATGGTAGATGAATTCTTCGGATTACGTGACACGAAAATAGTTTCCAGTCCTAACTGAAGCAAGCCGTGATGAATAGCTTTGGATGCTCCACCTGTTCCGAGAATCAATGCTTTCTGATGATGAGGCTCTAACAGTGATTCAATAGAGCGTGTAAACCCTATGATATCTGAATTATAGCCAATCAGTTTCGTTCTTCCTTTGGCATCATGAACCGGTTTGACCACATTTACCGCACCGATAGCTGCTGCATCCTTGTCGAGTTCATCTAAGAAGGGGATGATTTGCTCTTTGTAAGGAATGGTTACATTCAGTCCGCATAGATTGGGGTTCATCTGAATGATTTTGGGAAACTCTTCGATGGTTGGAATTTCAAAGTTTACATACTCTGCATCAATGTTTTCCGACAGGAATTTTTCATTAAAGAAGTTTTTTGAAAAAGAATGTCCGAGGGGATACCCTATTAAACCGTATTTTTTCATGATGGTGCGATGATTTAAGTTTATTTAGTGGCAAAGTAGAGCGTGCAGATGCCCAGAGTCAGGCGCTTGAAACTCACTTGGCTGAATCCTGCTTTGCGTATAATGTTTTGCATTACTTCCCCTTGAGGAAACGCTTTGATGGATTGAGGCAAGTAGGTATATGCACTGCGGTCTTTTGACAGGAATTTTCCGATGGTAGGTATGACTATTTTCGAGTAAATGGCATACAGTTGCTTCATAGGAAAGCCTTCCGGTTCGGATAACTCCAAGATCACTAAATGACCGCCGGGCACAAGTACGCGGTACATTTCCTGTAGCCCTTGGTCTAAGTGCTCAAAGTTGCGTATACCGAAAGCCACGGTGATGGCATCGAAACGATGGTCGGGGAAGGAGAGTGAAGTACAGTCTTCCTTGGCAAATGAAATATGCTTATCCAGTCCGGCTTGTTTTGCCTTGGCGCGTCCGATGTTCATCATTCCTTCCGAAATGTCAGTTCCAATCAGTTCCTGCGGGTGCAGAATGTGGTAAGCTTGGATGGCAAAGTCGCCGGTTCCGGTAGCTACATCCATGACGCGTTGAGGCTGGAAAGGCTTTAGGAGATTAATGGCTTTTCGCCGCCAGCTTTTATCGATATTCCATGACAGGGCATGGTTCAGTTTATCGTATGCCGGAGCAATATTATCAAACATTTTCTCAACTTGTGCGGCTTTGCTTTCTTCCTCGTTGTAGGGCTTGATGTTTTCTTGCGGATATTTCATTGCTTTGTTTGAAAAACAGGAAAAGGGATGAGCGTATGCAGGTATGGCATAAAACGCAGAGGTAGAAACCAACGGCTGTTTGGAACCTCCGTGCGTCAGCACCTCTGCGTTATGATTTACATTTTATTTCAGCACAAGCTCAGTGCCTCTATTTAAATGATTACTTGTTCAAATATTCGGTTACATTTGTTTCGATACGTTCAGCGATATGGTCTGTATCGGCTTTTACAAATGTTTCACCAGTGATGTGCTCGTACAGTTCGATGTAGCGCTCGCTGATAGAAGTTACGATTTCCAGAGTCATTTCAGGAACCTGCTGACCTTCTTTGCCTTGGAATCCGTTAGCCATCAGCCATTCGCGTACGAACTCTTTAGAAAGCTGCTTTTGAGGTTCGCCTTTTTCGAAGCGGTCTTGGTAACCTTCGGCATAGAAATAACGGCTTGAGTCAGGTGTGTGGATTTCGTCCATCAAGTAGATTTCGCCATTGTGCTTACCGAATTCATATTTCGTATCTACCAAGATGAGTCCGCGTTCTGCTGCAATTTGAGTACCGCGTTCAAACAGAGCCAGTGTGTATTTTTCTAAGATTTCGTATTCTTCGGGTGTAGCCAAGCCTTGAGCCAGAATTTCTTCTTTAGAAATATCTTCATCGTGCAGACCCATTTCAGCTTTTGTGGTCGGGGTGATGATGGGGTGAGGGAATTTTTCGTTTTCACGCATACCTTCAGGAAGACGTACACCACAGATTTCACGAACTCCGCTCTTATAAGCACGCCATGCGCTGCCGCATAAGTAGCCGCGTACAATCATTTCTACGGGGAATCCCTGACACATAACGCCTACGGTTACCATCGGGTCTGGAGTAGCCAGTTTCCAGTTAGGGCAGATGTCGGTAGTGGCATCCAAGAACTTAGCTGCAATTTGATTCAGCATTTGTCCTTTGTAAGGAATTCCTTCCGGTAAAACCACGTCGAATGCAGAAATGCGGTCGGTGGCAACCATCACTAATTTTTCGTCGTTGATGTTATATACATCGCGTACTTTACCGTGATATACACTTTTCTGTCCGGGAAAGTTGTAGTCTGTTTTTGTTAATGCTTTGCTCATATGTTTAAGTTTTTAAGTTTTGAGTTCTTGAGTTTTTGAGTTGACGAGGTTTCAGATACCAGACATTTCAGAGCCTTGTCAGCTTGTCAACTTGTTGTCTTGTCAACTTGCGGTTTTGTTTTCTTTTCTTCGAACTTCTCGTATGCCTCAACAATTCGGGTAACTAATTTGTGACGCACGATGTCTTTCTTGTTCAGTTCGATGAAGCTGATTCCTTTCACACCTTTCAGAATCTTGAGCGCCTGTACCAGTCCGGAGGTCTGTGAAGAGGGAAGGTCTATCTGTGTCATATCGCCCGTTACAATCATTTTGGTATTCATCCCCATACGGGTAAGAAACATTTTGATTTGTTGGGTAGTGGTGTTTTGTGCTTCATCGAGTATCACAACCGCATCGTTCAGGGTACGTCCACGCATGAAAGCGAGAGGGGCTATCTGAATGATGTTCAGTTCCATATATTCTTTCAGCTTAGCGGCGGGAATCATGTCTTGCAGGGCATCATAGAGCGGTTGCAGATACGGGTCAATCTTGTCTTTCATATCACCCGGAAGGAAACCAAGCTTTTCTCCGGCTTCCACTGCGGGCCGGCTGAGTATGATTTTCTTAATCTCTTTATTCTTCAAAGCCCGTACGGCTAAGGCAATGGCTGTGTAGGTTTTTCCTGAACCGGCGGGTCCGATGGCAAACAACATGTCGTTTTTCTCGAATTCTCTGACCAGTTTCAATTGGTTTTCGCTGCGTGGGGTAATGGGCTTTCCCGTTACGCTGAACACGATGGCGTCGCCCGTCTTTTCTGTTTTGGGCGAGTTCCCTTTTACGATATCAAGAATGCTTTCTTCATTGAGCGAATTGTATTTTGCACAATGTTTCTCTAACGCGATGATTGATTCTTCGAATGCGCACATCTCCTCTTCGTCACCCATCACCTTGATGACGTTTCCCCGGGCTACGATGCGCAGCTTGGGAAATAGGGCTTTTATCATTTGTATGTTGGCATTATTTACGCCATAAAATATAACCGGGTCAATATCTTCTAAAACAATATGCTTTTCTATCATTCAGTTTATTTCAGCTATGCTCGTTTAAGTTTATTTTCTGCAAATTTAATTATAACTTTTGATTGTTCAGCAAAAGGCGGGATAAAAAAACTGCCAGACTCATCAGAGCTGGCAGAAGAATGAAACAAAAAACGGTACAGACATGTCAATGAGTATGCCGTGAAAAATAGCCACGGGTAGCATGTCTTTCCCGGAATAGCGTGTAATAAGCGGAAGCACTACATCCATCGAATTGACACCTGCCGCCGAGATAGGGGCAAGTTTCCCGAAGTAGCGCACCAGCAGCGGAGTGCCGAGCAGTGCCATCATTTCACGGAAGATATTCGACAGCAGAGCGATGGTGCCGAGCTCTGTAGCGAGCTGGATGCCCAGCGATGCTTCTTTTAATTGGGTAATCAATATGGAGGATAAAGAATAGTAGGCAAATCCGCTTCCCACAGCCATACACTCGAAAGTACTCCATTGGGCAAGCAGCAGGCTGGCAAATGCTGAAAACAGCAAGGTGCCGCTTATGGTTGCAAGGGGAATGAGTAAGAATTTAAGGCGGATTTCCTTTACTATATATTTCAGGTTCTTGCTTGAACCGATGCTCAGTCCCACTTGCAGCATTAATGCGTAAAGTACATACATAGGCAGGTTGCTCTTGTTCCAGTCGGAAGGGAATAAATCGGTCATACCCAATAAGCAGCCTGCTATGAAGAAGCATAAAACAATTAAACTACTCTTCATGCTGACCTCCTTCTTTGCAAAAAAACAGCTTTAATACCATCCATGAAGCAAAAATGCTTCCGCAAGTCGCTGAGAAAGCGAGAATGGCCGCTTGCCATCCGAAGGTAGTCAAGTTGCTGATGATTAATTTATTTGAGCCTATTGAAATGCCTAAAATGAACAGCAGGAGCACAATGGTGCATGAAATGGTTTTTTCTGTTTTTTGTAAAAAGGCAATATTCTTGAAGAGGTATCCGATTGCGATACCTGTAAACATGGTTCCGATAATGGTAAACATGGTTTCTTGAGTTCTTGATTTTTTAATTTATACGTCTTTTGAGTTCCAGTTTTTTGGGGAGTTCCCTTGAAAGAAAATCGGCAGATAGCCGATGGAGGGCTCTAAGAACTTATAGGAAGCCACTGAACCAATGGATATGCACAATCCGGTAACCATGCACTTCTGATGAAGGCTGGGATAGAGCAATCGGAGTATGTTTAGTTAATATGTGCATGGGTTCGTTTAGTTTAGTGGTGCAAAGATACGGATAGTTTTGTATATTTTCCAAATATTTATAGATAAATCTGCGATTCAGGGTAGCTTTCCAGCTTTAAGTTCCAAGAAACCTTTCAGTACTTCCACGGAAGTACTCCGGTACTTCTGCGAGAGTACTGCAGTACTTTCACGGGAGTACTGCGGTTTTTTCATGGAAGTACTGACTGGTTCTTTCGTTTAGTCGGTTTTCTTGTACTTGCGATTCCGTGAGCAATGTAATTGGCGTTACTAATTAGGGCGGACGCTATACCAAGTACATCTATATATTGGCTCGCAGCGCATTGTTTCCAAGATTGGCGACTTCGCCTCTTACGGTTCCTGCCCGAAGGCACCCAGCATGCAGGAAGCGAGACGGGTTGACTTTCTGTGAATTATAAGCAAAAATATTCTGCCCAACAGCAGGTAATTAAGGATAATTATGCTATCTTTAAATGGGATAAGATAGGATGCGGTTCGGCAATACCTTCTCTCAAAAGCAAGCTTTTGGCTTGGTACTACACTCACCTTTCACTATCTTTGTCCGGATAAATAGTAAAACATGATACGAAAACTAATATTAGCCTTTATTTGGGGAAGTGTTTGGGGAGTGAATGCACAACAAACTTCTACGCTTGATTTTTGTTCACCTTTCGATTTTCCGCTTTTATTAAGCGCGAACTTCGGGGAGCTTCGCCCGAATCATTTTCATAACGGATTAGATATTAAGACTCAAGGTGTAACGGGTAAGCCTGTCAAATGTATAGCCGATGGCTATGTGGCACGCGTGGCTGTATCTCACGGGGGATATGGACAGGCCATTTATGTGGTCCATCCCAACGGACTGACCTCTGTTTATGGTCATGTGGTTTCTTTTGCCCGGAAAATACAGGCAGAGGTCCGTAAGTATCAGTATGAAAATGAAACTTTTGTCTGCGACTTGTCTTTCTCGCCGGACCAGTTTCCGGTAAAGCGGGGAGAGGTGATTGCCTTGAGCGGAAATGAAGGTTCTTCAGCCGGTCCGCATCTCCATCTGGAACTGCGAAAAACAGATACGGGAGAATATATCGACCCGATGCCTTATTTTAAATCTCACCTTAAAGATTCGAAGGCACCACGCGCCAGCTTAGTTGCTTTTTATCCGGTAAAAGGCAAGGGAGTCATTGAAGGGACTTCATATAAGAAGTTACTTTCATCCGAAGCATTGCAACAGCCTGTTACGGCATGGGGAGAGATTTATACCGGTATCAGTGCAAAAGACTATATGGACGGTACGTCTAATTTTTACGGAGTTCATTCGGTTACACTCTATGTCGATTCGGTTGAAGTGTTTAGCAGTAAGACCGATAAAGTTCTTCCGGAAGAAAACCGGATGATTAATGCTTTTACTGATTATGATGAGTGGGTTCGCACCCGTCGCCTGATTATGCGTTCCTTGATTCTTCCCGGTAACCGGCTGCGTTTGTTGAAGGCTGAGAATGACAGGGGAGTCGTTCTGATAGATGAAGAAAGAGACTATCATTTCCGCTACGTGCTGGAGGATAATTTCGGCAATCGGTCAATTTGCCGCTTTGTGGTTCGCGGACGTCGGCAAGAGATTCCGTTACCTTCCGCTCCATCCGGTAATAAAATGCTTTCTTGGAACCGCACGAATGTGATTCAGGAACCGGGTATGGAGTTTGTTGTACCTCGTGGATATCTGTATGAGGATGTAGAATTGCTTACCGAAGTAAAAGGAGACAGTTCTTCGTTGTCATCCGATTATGTATTGGATGCCGGAAACACTCCCTTACACAGCTATTGTGATTTGTCAATAGGAGTGCGCCATCATTCGGAAGCCGATTCAAGCAAGTATTATATTGTTCAGAAACTGGGCAAGCGGAGGGCATCCATGGGTGGTAAATATGAGCACGGATGGGTTAAAGCCCGGGTGCGTAATTTCGGAACTTTTGCCGTGGCGGTAGACACTCTTGCTCCGCGTATCAGTCCGATAGGATTGAAAAACTGGCGGGCAAACCGTAACATCCGTTTTAAGATAGGTGATGCAGAAACCGGTGTAGCCTCATATAAAGTATATATTGACGGACGTTTCGTGCTTTTCGGCTTGAAGAAAGGTGTATTGGTTATTCAAGATCCGGAAAAGGTGAAGAAGGGGGTACCTCATCGGATAGAGGTGACGGTTACAGATTATTGTGGTAATGAGAAACGGGAAACCTACCGGTTTTAACTTATAGGCTCTAAGGTAGCAACTCAAAACTTATAAACTTAAAAACTCAAAAAATAACGTATGAAGAAAAAACTAATGGCAGCTGTCATGCTTCTGACAGCATTTGTAGCAAACAGTTGGGCTTGTACCAACTTCATTGTGGGAAAGAAAGCTTCAGCCGACGGTTCGGTTATGGTCTCTTATTCAGCCGACTCATATGGCCTTTTCGGCTTTTTATGTCACTATCCCGCAGCCGAACATCCGGCAGGAACGATGCGCGATATCCACGAGTGGGATACCGGCAAATATTTAGGTCAAATCAAAGAAGCCAGACAGACCTATAATGTGATAGGAAACATGAATGAATTTCAGGTGACTATCGGTGAAACCACTTTCGGCGGACGTCCGGAGCTGGTTGATACCACAGGAATCATGGATTATGGAAGCTTGATTTATGTAGCCTTACAGCGTTCACGTACAGCGAAAGAAGCCATTAAGGTAATGACCGACTTGGTAAAAGAATACGGATATTACAGCAGTGGCGAATCGTTCTCTATAGCCGACCCCAATGAGGCATGGATTATGGAGATGATCGGTAAAGGTCCCGGAATCAAAGGAGCCGTATGGGTAGCAGTCCGTATCCCCGATGACTGTATTGCAGCCCATGCTAACCAGAGCCGTATCCACAAGTTTGATATGAGCGACAAGGAAAACTGCCTTTATTCACCCGATGTGATTTCGTTCGCCCGTGAGAAGGGATATTTTTCAGGAAAGAACACAGAGTTCAGCTTTGCTGATGCCTATTGTCCGCTGGATTTCGGCAATGTGCGTTTCTGTGAAGCCCGTGTATGGAGTTTCTATAATATGTTCAGTAAAGCCACAGGACAGGCTTACCTGTCGTATGTTCAGGGCGAAAGTACCGAGCCGATGCCGCTTTATGTAAAGCCCGACCGCAAGCTCTCTGTGCGCGATATGCAGCATGCTATGCGTGATCATTACGA
Source organism: uncultured Phocaeicola sp. (assembly GCA_958434805.1). The sequence goes on along the minus strand of CAUBDX010000018.1, from coordinate 38,103 downwards.
AGGAACTCCGCTTGATATTACAAAAGATTGCGGTGCCGGTGCGTTTAAGATGCCTTACCGTCTTTCTCCGCTTACGTTTAAAGTCGATGGAGAAGAATACTTTAATGAACGCCCTATCTCTACTCAGCAAAGTGCATTTGTCTTTGTTTCACAAATGCGTTCTTCTATGCCCGATGCCATCGGCGGAGTGTTGTGGTTCGGACTGGATGATGCAAATATGACCGTGTTTACTCCGGTATATTGCAATACCGATCGTGTACCTGCATCGTATGCAGAAGGAAACGGCGACTGTGTCACTTTCTCTTGGGATTCTGCCTTCTGGATTTATAACTGGGTAGCCGACATGATTCGCCCGCGCTATTCGCTGATGATAAATGATATGCGTACGGTGCAAAACGATCTGGAAGATATGTATGCCCATGCACAGGAAGGTATTGAAAGTGCAGCTATGAAGCTCTATCAGGATGACCCACAGGAAGCGAAGGATTTCTTGACAGATTATACGTCGATGAGTGCGCAGACTGCAGTAGATTGCTGGAAGAGACTGGCTGAGTTCTTGATTGTACGTTACAATGACGGAGCTGTGAAAAAAGTAAAAGACGGCAAGCTGGTTCGCCCGAAAGAAGGAAATTCGGCTCCGCTTACCCGTCCCGGATATCCGGAAGATTTCTTGAAAGAAATGGTTAAGAAAACCGGCGACCGCTACAAGATGAAAAATGTAGCATACTAATTTGTTTTTATCAGTTGAATAAGGACTGCGGAATCAGTTCTTTAGATAAGTCCGGGTCATAGATAAGCATTCATTGCTTTCTGTGACCCGGCTGTATTTTAACTTTCAAGTTGAGTGCGTTATAAAAAGTAAGGTACTCCCAATGAACGCTTTCAGCAGGAGTACCACAACACAAAAACTAAACTAGACTTAACTAAACTATTTTTATCTGAGAAGTTTCACAACTTCTTTATGCCACAAATATAAAAGTTAAATTGATTGCAGCCAAGATAAAGCACATAAAAGTTTGATTTGTGCAATTAAAAAACAGGTACTTTTTTATAAGCAAATTAAATAATATGTTCGTTAACATAGTTTTGCACTTCTTGCTTGTAACTGTCAGAGATTGGAATGTATTCTTTCCCGAATACGATACGTCCTTTATCAATTATTTTTATTTTTTGTTTTTGTACGATGAATGACCGGTGGACCCGGATAAATTGTCCGGAAGGCAACTTTTCCTCCATTGTTTTCATGCTGACTAGTGAAAGAATAGGACGCAGGTTGTCTTCCGTATAAATTTTTATATAGTCTTTCAAACCTTCTATATAAAGAATTTTACTGAGTTCTATCTGTACCAGTTTATAGTCACTTTTTACGTAAATGTAGGTTTGGTTTACAGAAACCGGAATCTCTGTTGGCTGGCAGAGTTCAAACCAGCGTACGGCTTTATGGGTAGCTTCCATAAAGTCTGCATAACTGATGGGTTTCAGCAGATAGTCGAGTGCATTAACCCGATAACCGTCCAAGGCATATTGGCTGAAAGCTGTGGTGAAGACAATGCGGGTCTTTTCGGGAATCATACGGGAAAATTCAAGCCCGTTCAAGTCTGGCATTTGAATATCCAGAAACAGTAAGTCTACCGGGTCAGAGGGCAGGCTTTGCATAGCTTGTACACCACTTGAATAGGCACCGCAAAGGGTGAGAACGGGTGTTTTTTCCACATACCTTTTCAAGAGTTCCAAGGCAAGTGGCTCATCGTCTATAATGGCGCAACGTAATGTCATAGATGGATTCTGTTTATATGGGTTTTATTTGTTATTCTGTTCACCGGGATGTTATAAAAAATTGTAATGGCCGATTCATAGACTCGCTGATCGTCGCTGACATGCTGCTCCCACTGATACCGGTTGGGATAAACCAGTTCCAATCGTTTGTTTACCTGCTCCAGTCCGATGCCCGATCCGCTTTTGTCAGCAGTAGTTTTCGGATAGTTGCTGTTGCGTATCGTGCATGTGATACGGTTTGCCTCTTCTTTCACCTCTATCTGAATAAAACTTGGCTCAGTGGGTGAAATGCCATGTTTGAATGCATTTTCAATGAGTGAGATAAAAACAAGAGGGGTAATGGGAGTTTGGCTGTCGGGCTGAATGGAATACCGGGCTTCAATACTGACTTGAGCCGATACGCGTATGCGCATCAGTTCAATATAGTTTTTAATGAAATCCACCTCTTTATATAAAGGTACAAACATCTGCTGGTTTTCATAGAGCACATAGCGCAAGAGTTTGCTCAATTCTTGTATGGCCTGCTGAGCCTTTTCGCTGTCAATGGCAATGAGTGCATAGATATTATTGAGCGTATTCAGCAAGAAATGTGGGTTCAGCTGGTTTCGCAGGTTCTTCAATTCGGCTTCAGTCCGGCTTTTTATAGCTTCCCTGCGTTCGGCTTCCGTTTTACTCCAATGGCTGCTCATACGTATAGCAACGCTTAATCCGGCACAAAAAACCAGGCTGGTCAAGTCTCGCAGATAGAAGATATACTGCATGGAGTGATCCGGATTCAGCGGGGGAGGAAAGTGCAGGTTATGCCAGTAACGTAATCCGAAGGTTATCAGAATGATGGCTGCGGCATTGTAAATCAGGAAACGCTTGGAACGTTCTTTAAACAGCAGCTGGGGGATGAGTATCAGATAGTTCAGGTAAAATATGAAGAAAAAGGCAACCGGCACGGAAGAGTGGATGAAAAACATCGTCCAGTCAATGCTGCCGCTGCGGTGCTGGCTGAAAAGCAGAGGGAAGAAAAAGGTAATTCCCCAGCAGATGAAGTGGATAATCACTTCAAGCAGGCGCGACTTGGGATAGCTGATCTGTTTCATATAGGTAATGGATAGAGGTATAAGGCAAAATTACAAAAAAATAAAAAAAGACCGGTGGTGACCGACAGACTTTAATGATAGAGAAAGACTCGTCTGTAGGGTCTGCCACCGGTCAAGGAAACCTAAATTATGAAGAAAAAAAGCGATTTAAATCAAGTTTATTCGTATCGCAGCGCTTCGATAGGGTCAAGGTCGGCTGCCTTTTTTGCCGGATACCACCCGAAGAAAACTCCGGTCAAGGTACATACGGCGAAAGAGAGCAAGACGCTCCATGGCTGTATGAAAACAGGCCAGTGGGCTACCGATTTGATGATGAAGCTGGCACCACATCCTAAAATAACACCGATGAGTCCGCCTGTTATGCTGATGAGTATAGATTCAATCAGAAATTGAGACAAGATATCAATGCCCCGTGCACCCACTGACATACGCAGACCGATTTCCCGGGTGCGTTCAGTAACTGAAACATACATGATGTTCATGATGCCGATGCCGCCAACCACCAGTGAAATTCCGGCAATGCAAGCCAGCAGACTCGTCATAAGGTCGGTGGTGCTGTTTAGCATCGAGCTGAGCTCTTGCTGTGTGCGGATGGTAAAATCATCCCCATCTGTATCTTTCAGTTTGTGTTCGCGGCGGAGTATGGCTGTTATTTCATCAACAGCTTTATCGGTAATATCTTCTGTCAGAGCTGAAGCGTAAATACCGCTTAAGTAGGTCTGTGCAAGAAGACGTTTCATCACGGTAGTATAAGGAGCCAGAACCACGTCGTCTTGATCCATGCCCATTGAGTTATATCCTTTTGCCTTCAGTACTCCTATAATGCGCATGGGTACCTGATTGCAGCGGATGACTTTTCCCACAGGGTCATTTCCGTCGGGGAAAAGATTACTGGCTATGGTTTTGCCGATTACGCACACCTTGGCTGCGGTACGTATGTCTTCTTCGGTGAACATCTCTCCCTGTTCTATGGTGAGCTGCCGGATAGTGAGATAGCCCATGCTTACTCCACTTACAGAAGAAGGATAGTTGTTGGCTCCGGCGATTAATTGTCCGGATGCGGAGACGTTGGGGCTGATGGCAGATAAGAACCTGCATTCATCGCGCAGCGTTTCGTAGTTTTCAAGTTTCAGGGTCTGCATGGATGAAGGGTTTTGACGGACTCCTCCGCGCATTTCGGCTCCCGGATGAATCATAATCATGTTTGACCCCATTTCGGAAATCTGCTGTTGGATGCTTCGCTTTGAACCTTGTCCGATGGCAAGCATGGCAATGACAGAAGCCACACCGATGATAATGCCTAACATGGTAAGAAAGGCGCGCAACTTGTTGTTGGCCAGTGCCCGTATAGCTATTTTAAAAAGGTTTGTTCCATTCATATTTCTGTTGTTTATGTTTTTAGTCTTCCTCGCTGCGGGGAAGTGAGGCCAGTGATTCGGCAGCCGAGAGAATGTGCGGATTCATTGTGTCTTCAATGATATGTCCGTCGCACAGACGGATATTCCGGCTGCTGTATTGAGCCAAATCGGGATTGTGGGTAACGAAGATGATGGTACGTCCTTCGGCATGGAGTTGCTGGAACAAGACCAGAATTTCAAACGAAGTACGTGTATCAAGGTTGCCCGTAGCTTCATCGGCAAGAATCACTGCCGGGTTATTCACCAGTGCGCGGGCTATGGCAACCCGTTGCATTTGTCCTCCCGACATCTGATTGGATTTATGCTCCAGACGGTCGCCCAGTCCTACGGCGATAAGTGCATTTACTGCACGCTGGCGGCGTTCGGCTGCCGATATGGCGGCGTTATACATCAGAGGAAGTTCTACATTTTCCACTGCGGTGGTCTTGGGGAGTAAGTTGTAATTCTGGAAAACAAATCCTATTTTCCGGTTCCGGAGAATGGCACGTTGAGCCTTTGACATTGTCCGCACATTGATTCCGTCAAGTAAATATTCGCCGCTGGTGGGTGTATCCAGACATCCCAACAAATTGAGGAGTGTGGATTTGCCTGAACCAGATGTACCCATGATTGTTACAAATTCACCCTCATTTAAGGTAAACGAAACTCCGCGTAAGGCATGTACGGTTTCTTCTCCTACCTGGAAGTTTCTTTTGATATTTTGTAGTTCGATAACTTTTCTGGTCATGTCTATCTTCCTTTCCTGTTACTTTTTCTTTTTATTGCTTCCCGGAGGTCCCGGCATGAATGGGCTGCGTTCGGCTGAGGTCCCGGCAAGGTCAGGGGCAGGCGAACTGCTGTGCAGCACGGCTTCTGTCACAACTGGCATCCCTTCTTTGATGCCGGAGATGATTTCGGTGTGTATGCCGTCTTTCATTCCGGTTTGAACCGGATGAGCTGTGAATCCGGTTTCGCTGACCGTCCATACTTTATTCTGCCCCTCGCAGTCGCAGATGGTTTTGTTTTTTGCCAGCTGCGGGTCGGGAGTAAAACGGAGTGCCTTGTTGGGTACGATGAGTACATCTTCCCGCGTATCCGTATAAATGGTTACATTGGCCGTGAGGCGGGGTTTGAGTTTTAATTCCGGGTTATCGGCTGTTATCACCACTTCGTAAGTAACCACCGTCTCACTGGTGGTATTTGCGTTGCTTGAGGTGCTGTTGGTGCTTCCGAGCCGGATCTGATACACTTTCCCTTCGAATACATCATCCGGATAGGCATCTACGGTGAAAGTTACACGGGCGCTGTCTCGTATGCCGGCAATATCTGCTTCGTCTACATCGGCCACAACCTGCATCTTGGTCAGGTCGGCTGCAATGGTGAAAAGGGTAGGAGTTTCAAAACCTGAAGCAACGGTTTGCCCTTCTTCCACGTCTTTACTGGTAACCACACCGTTGATGGGTGAAGTGATGGTGGCATATGAAAGGTTCCGTTCTGCCTTGGCCAGAGCTGCTTTACATTGCTCGTATGTACTTTTTGCCCTTTGGTGATTATACTTGTTTTCTTCATACTCCATGTCGCTTACCAGCTGTTTGGCATGCAGCTTTTCGCTCCGTTCATACTGTTTTTTCTGATACGTATATTCGGCGTAGGCCCCATTATAGGTTGCTTGAGCCGACTGTAAGTCGCTCAACAGTGTAACCTTGTCCATTTCAGCGATGACTTCTCCTTCTTTTACCACAGAGTTATAGTCTATGTAGATTTTATCGATGATGCCCGAAACCTGCGTACCTACTTCCACTTCGGTTACCGGTTCAATGGTTCCTGTGGCAGTAATAAAGTTGCTTATATCTCCTCTTTTTACCGGTTCGGTGGCAAAATCAATTTTGCTTTGTGAACTTGAGCCTCCTGCTATCCGGTATCCTCCGGCAATCAATAGGATGACTGCGGAAGCTGTAACGATGATTTTCTTCTTGCTCATATCTGTTTGGTCTGTTAGAATTACAATTCAATTTCTTTTCCTGCGTAAAAGTTCAGTAAAGTGCGGTTTAACAGCGCCATATACTTGGCTTGTATGCATTGCTGCTGTGCACTCTGTAAGTTGTTTTTTTCAGTAAGCAGCTCTACCGTATTTTTCATTCCGAGATGAAACTGTTCGCTGACCATGTCAAAGCTCAGCCTGCTGCTTTTTAGCTTTGAACCTGCTGCCTTGTATTGCTGCTGTGCATTCAGTGCATCAAGGTACGCGTTTTCAATATTTGAGTAAAGCGTTTTTTGAGTGTCGTTCAGAGTAAACTGGCTTGCATGATATTGCAGCCGGGCTTTTCGCACGGCGGTTTTGGTTTGCCGCTGATCGAAAATCGGGATGCTGATATTCAGCCCGATCATATTGTTCCATCCATATTTCATTTGATGAGCCCAGTTGTTCTGGCTGGAATTGTTGGTCATGCTCGATGTAGAAGCCGAAAGGCTGATGGTCGGCATATAGCCGGCTTTGGCCGATGACAGGCTCAGCTTGGCACTTTCCATATTCAGTTTGCTGCTCTGTATTTCCGGACGTATGAGCAAGGCTGTTTCATACACCTCTTCTTTAGAGGGGAGCAGCGCCATGATTTGACGGTCGTCTGGTTGAGGCAGGATGAGCTTCATTTCTTGAGAACCATCGAATTCAAGTAACTGCTTGAGCTGCAGTTTATAGCTCCGCAATGCACTTTCAGCTGTAACCAGCTGGTATTGGTCACTGCTCACTTGTGCTTCCAGCTGTGCCAAATCGGCTTTCGACAGGCTCCCTTCATGAAATAATTCTTTTGCGCGTTCATAAGTAGCCTCACTCACTTCGAGGGTTGCTTTATTGATGCCGACCGACTCATTTGCATAAAGAATCTGGATAAAGAGCCGGGTTATTTCTTCCTGCAGGGTATTTTCGGTTTCGCTGACGCCGAGGCGGGCTATGTCGCGCTTGGTTTTCTGCTGCTTGATATTGTTCAGCCTTTTATTTCCGTTCCATACCGTCCACTGTGCACTCAGGTTGTAACTTCCGTTATAAGTGGTTTTATTGTTGCTTTCAATGATTTCAGTGCCGTTCACCATTGCACTTTGTTCCTGAAACGGACGGTTGACTATGCTCTGCCCCGTATTAAAAGAGAGGCTGGGAAAAAGAGCTGCCTTGGCCGAGCGTACATCTTCTTCACTTTCTTGAAGCGAAATTTTATCTTGCTGTAATTGGATGTTTTTATCCAATGCATACTGAATGCAGTCTTTCAGACTCCATTGGGTCGGCTCTTGAGCCGAGAAAGGCAGGGTGGAAGCCAGCATGACAGTAAAAAATAAGATTCGTTGTTTCATCCTTGAGTATCTTTAATTTGTGATGTGACAAAGTTACGGGTTGGTGCTTTCGGAAACAAAAGCGATAGATTTTTGCGTAATTTATAAGGATGAACCCTTGTTTTTTCCCGATAAATAGCTTTCTTTGTAATCATTATAAAAATAGATATGATTAAAAAGAGTATTATTAGCATTTACCGGTTTTATTATGAAGGATTTCGTGAGATGACTTTGGGGCGTACGCTTTGGGCCATCATCTTGATTAAGCTGTTTGTGATGTTCTTTATCCTGAAACTTTTCTTTTTCCCCTCTTTCCTGAAAGGCAAGACAACGGAAGAGAAGCAAGATTATGTGGGAACGGAACTGATAGACCGGGTTGCCGGAGGAAATCAGCATACCGACTGATTGCATAGAAACGTGATAAGATATTAAAATGATGTATAACCTTAAAAAGAACTAAAAACTTATGTTAGAAACAATCGACACCTCGATGATTGACTGGTCGCGGGCTCAGTTTGCCCTGACTGCGATTTATCACTGGCTGTTTGTTCCCCTTACATTGGGACTGGCTGTTGTGATGGCAATAATGGAGACTTTATATGTAGCCTCCGGTAATCCGTTTTGGAAGCGGACGGCAAAATTCTGGATGAAGTTATTCGGTATTAATTTTGCCATCGGTGTGGCAACCGGATTGATTCTGGAATTCCAGTTCGGAACCAACTGGAGTAATTATTCGTGGTTTGTGGGTGATATTTTCGGTGCCCCGCTGGCCATTGAAGGTATCCTTGCCTTCTTCATGGAAGCTACCTTTGTGGCTGTCATGTTTTTTGGATGGGAGAAGGTGAGCAAACGCTTCCACTTGGCTTCTACCTGGCTCACGGGCTTGGGGGCAACTATTTCGGCTTGGTGGATTCTGGTAGCCAATTCGTGGATGCAATATCCGGTGGGAATGGAGTTTAACCCGGAAACCATGCGTAATGAAATGGTTGATTTCATGGCAGTGGCTTTTTCGCCGGTAGCTGTCAATAAATTTTTCCATACGGTGTTGAGCTGCTGGGTGCTCGGTGCTGTCTTTGTAGTGGGAGTGAGTGCCTGGTATCTCATTCGCAAGCGTGAAAAGGAATTTGCATTGGCAAGTATGCGCGTGGCTGCTTGTGTGGGACTGTTTGCGGCATTGGTTACAGCGGCTACCGGCGACACCTCTGCTTATCGGGTGGCTCAAGTGCAGCCCATGAAACTGGCTGCAATGGAAGGTCTTTATGACGGTGGAACGCATCAGCCGCTCACGGTAGTAGGTCCGGTTAAGATTCCCAAAATGCTTTCTTTCTTGGCAACCCGTGAAGTTTCAGGCTATGTGCCGGGCATCAATGACTTGCTCAACGGAGGCTATACGCTGCCCGATGGCTCCAAGGCTCTTTCGGCAGAAGAAAAGATGGAGCGCGGACGGAAAGCCATTGCAGCATTAGCTGATTTCCGTCAGGCAAAACAAGAAGGTGATGAGGCCCGCATGGAGGCTTCCCGGAATGTGTTGGGTGAGAATATGCCTTATTTCGGCTATGGATATATAAAAGATCCTGCTACCCTTGTTCCGCATGTGGGGCTGATGTTCTGGTCGTTCCGTGTAATGGTTGGTCTGGGAGTTTATTTCATTGCATTCTTTATTCTGGTGCTGGTATTAGGTTGGAAAAAACGGCTTGCAGAGGTCAACTGGCTACATTATGTGGCGCTCTGGAGCATTCCTCTGGCCTACATTGCCAGTCAGGCAGGATGGGTGGTTGCCGAAATGGGACGCCAGCCCTGGACCATCCAAGATATGCTTCCGGTGAATGCCGCAGTATCTAAACTGGAAGCAGGCTCGGTACAGACCACTTTCTTTATCTTCCTCGTGATGTTTACCATATTGCTGATCGCTGAAATCGGCATCATGCTGAAAGCTATTCGCAAAGGGGTAGAAGAGTAATGAATGAGGCTTTTGGCTCAAGAGCTCAGTGATTTAGAACTCAGCAACTTAGAGCTCAAAAACTTAGGAACTTACAAACTTAAGAACTCAAAACTTAAAAACTCAAACAAATGAATTCAACCTATATATTTTTACAGCATTACTGGTGGTTTCTGGTTTCTTTACTGGGAGCCCTGCTCGTATTTTTGCTATTTGTGCAAGGAGGAAACTCATTGCTTTTCCGTCTGGGACGCACCGAAGACGAACGTACCATGCTGGTAAACTCTACCGGCCGGAAGTGGGAATTTACCTTTACCACACTTGTAACGTTCGGAGGAGCTTTCTTTGCTTCCTTCCCATTGTTTTACAGCACCAGCTTCGGCGGAGCCTATTGGCTGTGGATGATCATCCTGTTTACTTTTGTGCTGCAGGCGGTATCGTATGAGTTCCAGTCGAAACTTGGAAATCTGTTGGGCAAACGTACATACCAATACTTTCTGGTACTGAACGGGCTGGTAGGTCCGGTATTGCTCGGAGTGGCAGTGGCCACCTTCTTCAACGGATCAGAGTTTCTGGTAAGCAAGGGAAATCTGACTGACGAGATGATGCCGGTTATCAGTCAGTGGGCAAATGGCTGGCATGGACTTGATGCCTTGGCTCACCCCACTAATCTGCTGCTGGGATTCGCAGTCTTCTTCCTGTCGCGCCTGTTAGGTACACTTTACTTCATCAATAACATCCGCAGCGAATCGTTGGTGCAGCGTTGCCGCCGCCAGCTGGTTATCGACGGAATCCCTTTCCTGCTGCTCTTTTTGGCTTTCGTGACTCATGTTTTGCTGAAAGACGGTTTTGCCGTACAGCCCGAAACCGGAGAAATCGTAATAGAGCCGTTCAAGTATTTCAATAATCTGATAGCCATGCCTTATCTGCTGGTGTTGTTCCTTGTGGGGGTAGTTGGTGTATTGTTCGGACTGGGCAAGAGCATTTTCTGCAAGACCTATACACGCGGTATCTGGTTCACCGGAGTCGGCACGGTATTGACGGTATTGGCATTGCTGCTCACCGTGGGTTATAACCACACCGCTTATTACCCTTCTACAGCCGACTTGCAGAGTTCGCTGACCCTATCCAACAGCTGTTCCAGCCTGTTTACCTTGCAGACCATGGCATACGTATCTGTGCTTGTTCCTTTTGTTTTGGCTTACATCGTATACGCATGGCGTGCCATCGACCGCAAGCCGATTACTGAAGAAGAAATCAAGAGCGACGAGCATTTGTATTAAACTCTGCATCGGAAGAATAAAGCGTTGTAAAACCGTTTCTGTGGTTCGGAAGCGGATTTACAACGCTTTAACTATTTTATATTTGTATTCTTAGAGAAGACTTTGTATCTTCAGCGAAGAATCAAGCAGAAAGAGATAAAACCAATAAAAGAAAGGAGGAGCTTATGATTGATTTGAATCCATCCAGGCTGTGGCTGTTGTGGGTAGTAACGCTGTTGTTCTTGCTTCTGGAAATTATCGGTTTGTTTCACAAGCGGCTCCGTGCTTATTTCAATGCGCACCCCAAACTATGGAATGGAATCGATTTATGGTTATGCATTTGGGTTCTGTTTTTGGCAGATCAATACATGGCATGGTGGTGGGCAGTTGCACTCTCATTGGGATGTACCATTTTCTTTGACATCATGATGGGCAGGAAAAAGAAGTAGAAGTTGTTTATGGCTGCTGCTTTTTAAAGGAAATGTACAAGGAAAAGCAGAGACAAAGCAATCTTTCGGTTGCTTCTGCCTCTGCTCTTTTATTTATTTCAGGCGGCTCATTTCCGGATTAAGTAGTCTAATAAACTCACCCATCCTCCATGTAGAGACGAAATATAGATAAATGCAGCAATAAGGGTGATGCATAAGGAAAGGATGACAGCGCTGCTCCATCTGAGTAGAGAGGGCGGTAAGTCATCCATGATTTTCTGTACTTTTTCCGAGCAAAGTTCTATCCTATTTTTTGTACATTCTCTTTTTCCCATAAAATCAGTCTCCCAGTTCAAGTTGATTTTTTACCAGTTTGTAGTAGACACCCTTGTTGTCTATAAGTGTATTATGAGTCCCCACTTCGACCACCTCTCCAGCATCAAGCACGATAATCTGATCTGCATTTTTTACCGTACTCAGCCTGTGCGCTACTATTATTACAGTGCGTTCCTTATAGAAGCGGGCTAGATTTTCTACGATGATACGTTCATTATTTGCATCAAGTGCATTGGTAGCTTCATCAAGGAAGATAAAATCCGGATGTTTATATACGGCTCTGGCTATCAGAATGCGCTGTTTTTGCCCTTGGCTCAGACCTATACCATCTCTTCCTATCAAAGTATTATATTTTAGTGGCAGAGACATTTGCAACATCTTCCTGTGACGCAGCGTTGCCGGTGTCGGTTCCATGAATAGGGCAATTCCCCTTTCTTCTCCTTGTGAAGTGGTACTAACCCAGTGGCTTTTGAATTCCTCTTTGGAATATTTGATTTTTCCTTTACCAGGGTCTGCAACATAGAAACTCTTTTCTTTACTTATTTTATATAAGACTACGAAATGGTTCTGGTTCCAATGTAGGATGCAGGGTAAAAGAGAATTGTATAAATGTTTGATAGGAATTCGTTCACAATGAGTATTCATTCCAAGTTTATGCGCAGCTTCACTTATTCCTAACAGAGAAACTCCTTCATGGGTGGCTGTACAATAATGTAATAGGGTATCCGTAGAATATGTTTTTGTGTAATATTTGCATATCATTTGTAGACATGCTATACCACATTGCATGCTATCATGCTGATTAAAAAAAGGAAATGGATGATACTTCATTATTTTAATCTGTTTAATTCTTCTATTGTTACTGAGTTACCTTTATAGCTGTGTTTGGCTTTATTAAAGCGATAGCTTACAGAAATAGAGATTCCACGTGATGCTCCTTTGATGTTGTAATCATAGGCTACCCCATTCGTATGAACGTTGTTTCTCTGTCTCCAAGTGTTAATGAAATCGGATGCGGAAAGGTTTAAATCCCAGTTCCCGAAGTTTTTGCTGCATATCAGATTCAACATTCCTCCACCATGTGAATAATATAACCCGTCATGTCCTTTGCTGAGCCATATACCAGACAGGTACAGGTGAATAGCAGCGGGCAAATCGAAACGATTATTTACGATGATTCGTCCCAAGGGCTTATTGTATTTCTGTTTTTCATGTACACCATACTTCAAGTCTTGCAAAGCAAGAAGTCCTTGAACAGACGGATGCCATATTCCTATATTAAAGTCTTTATAGAGAGTTATTTGCCAGGCATTGTAGCTTGGGAGGTTTTGGTCTGCACGCACATTTATTTCTAAATCTTTCTGATATGTATAAACCGATTGTATAGAACGCAGCCGACGGAGGTAAGATATGTTCATTATCCATTGTTTCCAACTTAAATTAAGTGATAGGTCGTGGGTTAATGAGGACTGAATCATTGGATTCCCGGTTTCCCACAAGGTATGTGAAACATATGCATAGTTTGTATTTAGCAATGAATAATTGGGTCTACTTACTTTGGCTTGATAGGAAAGACCAACCGATGAAGAGTTTTTTTGCCAGTTAACGTGTAATTCTGGAAGCCAGTCTTTGTAGACTCTTGATTGCATATCTACTTTATTCTCATTAGAAAAATAGGTAAAATTTGTCATTTCATAACGCAGCCCACCTCCTGTTTTCCAATTATTGCTGATGGAATGTTCATATGATAAATAAACCGCACATAGATGTTGCGCTTCCTTATCATTACTCGGTTGCAAATTTGGTGTTTCACCTTCATAAGCGGTCTGAAAATTCTGTTTGTTTCGGGTAAATGAATAGTGTATGCCTCCGTTGAAAGTCCCTTTCCATAAAGGAAGGTTGATATTGCCTCTTACTGCAGCTAATTTATAGTCGTTTTTATTATCCGTTGCAACAAAGGATACCTTGGAATTGCTAGAACTTTCTTGTAGATTTCCTGTAGATGTATTATTGCCGAATATGTAATCAGCATCTACTTGTATTGTTGCTTCATCATTCATTTTTTTGGAGAGATATGCATTAAAGTGATGATTGTAGGAGTCGCTGTTCGACTGATAGTCGGATAACATATTCTGATAAGTAGAGGCATTGGTAAATTCTTCTCCGTTTGAATGAAAATTTGAATTAGGCTCTTTTTCGATTTCATAGCGTAATCCGATAGAGTTCTCTTCGTAGTCGAATAGAATTCCTGTATTTGCATTCCACTGATTGGTCCGTGCTTTTGCTTTTTGATATGAATCCGTATGTAGTTTGTTTCCATTGAATAACTCGTGGTATTCTCGTTTTTGGCTGAAAGCGTTATTGGCATAATTTATTCCTCCAAATAGCGTAAGGCCATTTTTGAAGCTGTAATTGAAATCAGCAGATGTACTTCCTGAAGTAACTTCGGTGCGTTGCACTTGTGCATATATTGTTCCGCTTAATCCTTCTATATGCCTTCGGGTGCGAATCAGTATAACAGAAGTAACATTTCCTCCGTATTGAGAATCCGGATGGGTTATTATCTGAATGTCTTTAATGTCATTAGCTGACAAACGTTTTAGTTCCTCTTGGTTCCTTACCATTCTATTGTTGATGTAAATTTCAGGTGTTCCTCTTCCGATAACCTGAATACCCCCACTGCTACCGTCTATCATAGGCATTTGTTTGAGTGCATCATGGGCAGTACCTAATTGGGCTATGGGATTGCTTTCCATCGAAATCATTAATCTGTCTGGTAAAGTTTTTACATATTGTCGGTGTCCGGTAATATGTACTTCTTGAAGATTTATGGCAGTGGGTTTTAGATAAATGTTTTTGGGAATATGCGTAACAGATATATATGCCGGTTCATAGCCAAGAAAGCTGACACTTATTTGCTTACCTTTTAAATCAGAATTGTCAATTTTGAAATTTCCGCTTTCATCAGTTAAAGTACCCTTGATTAAAAGTGAATCTCCGTCTAGTAAGATAACATTTGCATAAGGGATTGGGAGTGAGTCGGATTCATTTTTTACTTTAGCGATTAATAGATGATTTACTTGTTGAGCTATAAGCTCTGAAAAAAGGCAGTGTAAGGCAAATAAACATAATAAGATGAATAGTTTTCTCATAAAACAGTTGCTTTTTGTTTGATTTTTCAAATGCAAAAGTAACTGTTTGCGTGATTGCTCGCATAAAATCGATATAGATTTCAGATAGACAAATGGAGTGGGCGTGATTGGTTTAACAAGCTGGAAATTAATGAAGTATGTAGGGGAAGAATAGGCTGCCATATAGACAGCCTATGGCATCAGTATTCCCACAGCCAAATATCAAGGCTTTTTTCTTTGGGGTTCTCATTGAGTTCCGCATAGATTTTGTTCTTGATGCGGAGCTTGCTTCTGGAAACCGAAGTGGGGACGATATTTAGGAATGTCGCTATCTCGGAAATGGAAAAACAGAGTTTAATCAGGCTGCAGAGTATCACTTCGTGCTCGCTCAGTGTGGGCACATCTTTCATCAGACGGGAAGTGAAGTTTTGGAAAATATCGTCAGTTAGTCTGCAGAGTGCATTCATTTCTTGTTCGTTCAGGTATGTTGGGTGGGAGTGAAGTCTGTTCAGCAGAGGTATTTGTGCCAATAATAGCGTACATAGTTCTTTTTCCCTCTCCTCTGCATGATAGAGCCGGTCGGACAGCATTTTTACGCTCGATTGTGTATGTGATGTTGCTGGATACGAGGCTATCTTTTGCTGCAATGCTGTTTTTTCTGTTTCCAACAGCTCGTTTTCTTTTCTCAGTTGATTAAGCAAGTCGAGTTGCTCTGCATATTGTTCTTCTTTTTTATTGCTGTTCTCTAGCTGTTGTTGAAGTTCGGCAAGGTAAGATGCATACCGGTTAGCTTCCAATTCTTTTTGATGGAGCTGGATGGCAAGAGCAGTCAGCTCTTCTTCCTTGCGGCGTGCTGCTGCTTTTTTTCGCAAATAAGTATAGATTGAAAAGAGGGTCAAAAGCAATACAGCTATTACGGACAGCATTCCCCATATGGTCCTTTCCAGTTCTAGTTGCCGCTTTTCGGAAAGGAGCTGTTCCTTGTCATATTTTTCTTTATAGGCTATAATTGCTTTTCCTTTATCTAACTCCATGATGGAGTCATTGTAATAAATCAGAGAGTCGCAGAAAAGGGTTAAATTCCGGCTGTATTCCGGTCTGTTTGCTAATTTGTAGAGAGCTTTATACAGAGACGCTTTTTGATAAGCAGTATTTCTTTTTTTCAGGGCTTTGTTTAGATAAAGATAGGCAGAGTCATATTGCTCTTGATGTAAATAGTTGTGACCTATGAGTGAGGTAGGCTGGAAAGCTTCGGGAAAAGACTTCAGCAGGGTTTGCGACCTTTCAAACTCTCCGCTGTTTTTATAAACCAAAGCGATTTCCGACAGGATGGTATAATAGTAGTCTTGGTACGCTGTTCCCAATTTTCTGACTATTTCACTGCATTGCCGATAGGTCTCTATTGCCTTGGGAAGCTGGTTCGAAATGCAATAGCTTCGGGCTAGAAACTGTAAAGACGCTGCTTGGTAGCGTTTGTTGTCATCTTTTACAGCATAATCGTAGGCTTGGATGCAGGTCTCTTGCGCATAGCTTGCCAGACCGCGGTATAGATAGAGTTTACCCAGTGCAGACATAATCAGGTAACCGGTCTGATAGTCATCAGTCTTTTCTACTTCGTCTTTTGCCTCCAAATAAAACTTTAAGGCTTCATCGGTTTTTCCTAAACCGTAATATACTTCTCCCATGTATAATGCCGCCATGGCTTTCCGCCGGATGTACCCCGTCGGCTTATAATATACGTATGCTGTTCGTATCAGCGAGTCGGAAGTGATAGTTTTCAGTTCTTTGACTTTGGCTTGTGTGGTAAGCAGACACCACAGAGCATAATTGGCCTTATCTTCCCATGTAGAGGGCTGCTGCATGGTTTCCAACAGGCGAAGTGCGCTGTCGGGCGAGTTAAACATCAGTTCTTCTGCTTGCTGTAATTGGATAGTTTGCTTGATTTGCCGCTGTTTGCTACTACATCCAGTCATAGTTAAAGCAAAGCAGATTGCAATAACATGGTATATGTATGGCTTCATGAATGATTCTTTTCTGCAAATGTAGGTATTTAATTGGAGAATCTGAATGAAAACATCCTGTTTTTGCTTTGGCTTGTAATACCTTTTAGCAGATCTGTATCTGCTAGTTTGCTGCAATTCATGCGTGTAGATGAAATTTTTATTGTATCTTTGCAGCCCGAAACAAACAACGGTGACAAAAACTATATGAACTTGAACAAGCTGACTCCTATTGTAAACAAGCCCAGTGCGTGGGCGCTGACTCCTCTGGTGGTTTTTCTCTGCCTTTATCTGGTAACTTCTATCTTGGTGAACGATTTCTATAAAGTTCCTATCACGGTGGCTTTCATGGTCTCGTCGATTTATGCGGTGGCTATCACCAAGGGATTAAGCTTGAATGATCGCATCTTGCAATATTCATCGGGAGCAGCCAACAAGAACATCATGCTGATGATTTGGATTTTTATCCTTGCCGGAGCTTTTGCCAAATCGGCTGAGGCAATGGGAGCGATTACGGCTACCGTCAATCTCGCCATGCAGCTGCTGCCCGACAACCTGCTGCTGGCAGGCATCTTTCTGGCTTCCTGCTTCATCTCGCTGTCGGTTGGAACTTCGGTGGGAACCATTGTTACCCTCGTGCCCGTGGCTGCGGGTATTGCCTCGAAAACCGATGTCAGCCTGCCTTTCATGACGGCTGTAGTGGTAGGAGGAGCATTCTTCGGCGACAATCTTTCGTTTATATCCGATACCACGATTGCGGCTACCCGTACGCAGGGATGCGTGATGCGTGATAAGTTCCGTGTGAATTTCATGATAGCCCTTCCGGCTGCGCTACTGGTGTTTGCTTATTATATATTCTGTGGCATGCAGATTGAGGTGGCTCAGGAAGTGCAGCCCGTAGAGTGGGGGAAGGTGCTTCCGTATATTGTGGTGCTTGGAACGGCGATTTCCGGCGTGAACGTAGTGCTGGTGTTACTGCTCGGTATCCTTTCTACCGGAGTGGTAGGAATGCTGTACGGCAGCTTCGATTTCTTCGGTTGGTTCGGTTCGATGGGAACCGGCATCGTGGGGATGGGCGAGCTGATTATCATTACCCTGATGGCTGGTGGAATGCTGGAACTGATTCGCTTTAACGGAGGAGTAGACTATATTCTCCACAGTCTCACCAAACGGGTGGGAGGCAAGCGCGGTGCCGAACTGAGCATAGCAGCTTTGGTCGGCTTGGCCAATATATGTACTGCCAATAACACCATTGCCATTATCACGGTAGGTCCGCTGGCTGCGAATATTGCCGAACAGTATCGGGTAGACCGACGGAAGAGTGCGAGTATCTTGGATACCTTCTCGTGTGTGGTGCAGGGACTCATCCCTTACGGGGCTCAGCTGCTGATTGCCTCCGAACTGGCAGGGCTCTCTCCAATCAGCATTATCGGCTACCTTTATTATCCGATGTTTTTGGGAGGTATGGCTTTGTTTGCCATTCTTTTCCGTTATCCGCGCCGTTTTTCCTGATTTTTTTATGAGGTACTCCGGAGAGCGGCTCTCTCTGCTTGAGCCGGTATGAAAAAAGTTCTTCTGACAAGTTGCTGAAGGAGCGCAAAGATGAGAGAAAAACGCTTGGACAGATTGGAAAGACCGCTTTGTTGAATCAGTCGAAACGCTTGGGCATATAATAAGTGGAGGCATTTGGAACTGCTTGACGGGATAAATCAAAACAATTTCTTAAAAAAGATAAAAAGTTCCCGTCGTTCGCAATAAGTCTGTACCTTTGTTGTTAAAACACTTAATTTTAGTTTAGACCGATGAAAAAGACACTTTTGGCTGCCGGGCTGGCAGTTGTTTTAGGAGCTTGCAGCTCTTCAAAGAAAAGTGGAGGAGAGGATTTGATGAATCCTTTCTTCACCGAGTATGCCACTCCGTTCGGAGTTCCTCCTTTTGAGCAGATTCATGCGTTGCATTATAAACCTGCTTTGCTGAAAGGGATGGAAGAACAGATAGCCGAGATTCAGGCTATTGTGAATAATAAGGAAGAAGCCGATTTTGAGAACACCATTGCTGCACTCGACCGTAGCGGGGCTTTGCTTACGAAAGTGATTTATGCTTTCAGCGGGCAGGCCAGCGTGAATACCAATGACACGATTCAGGCTTTGGAACAGAAACTGTATCCGTTGCTGGCAAAACATTCGGATGATATCAATCTGAATCCGGATTTGTTTGTACGGGTAAAGGCTGTATACGATAAGCGTGAAAAACTGAACTTGGATAAAGAGCAGGCTAAACTGCTTGAAAATACCTATAAAGGCTTTATCCGTTCAGGTGCCGGACTGGAAGCTGGCAAGCAGGAAAAACTCCGTAAGCTGAATGAGCAGATTGCTACCCTGCAGCTTACCTTCGGACAAAATCTGCTGAAAGAAACCAATGCCTTTAAGCTGGTGGTAGACAAGCAGGAAGACTTGGCAGGATTGCCTGAAAGCTTGATTGCGGTGGCTGCGGCTACGGCAAATGAAGAAGGTATGGATGGAAAATGGGTGTTTACCTTGCATAATCCTTCGGTGATGCCTTTCCTGCAATATGCAGATAACCGTTCGTTGCGTGAAAAAATATTCAAAGCTTACATCAACCGGGGAAACAACGGCAATGCCAACGATAATAAAGAGGTTATCAAGAAGCTGGTTGCTGCCCGTCTGGAAAAGGCAAAACTGCTGGGCTATGAAGACTATGCCGCTTACGTGCTGGAGGAAAACATGGCAAAGAACGAAGGCAATGTATACGATTTGCTGAATCAGATATGGAAACCTGCGCTGGCGAAAGCTCAAGATGAATTGGCTGATATCCGTGCCGAAGTGAAAAAGGAAGGCGGAAACTTTGAAGTGGAAGGCTGGGATTGGCGTTATTATTTTGAAAAGGCTAAAAAGGCAAAATTCTATTTCGATGAAAATGAAGTACGTCCATATCTGGAGTTGAATCACGTGCGTGAAGGTGCCTTTTATGTGGCGAATAAATTATATGGAATTACCTTTACCGAGCTGAAAGATATGCCGCTACCTGATCCCGACGCACAGGTGTTCGAGTGTAAGGAACAAGACGGAACCTCTCTGGGTGTGCTGTATATGGACTTCTTTACCCGTCCGGAAAAGAGTGGGGGTGCTTGGTGCGGCGGATACCGCGACCAGATTTATAAAGACGGCAAGCGCGTGGCTCCGGTGGTAACTACCGTATTCAATTTCAGTAAGCCGGTAGAAGGTCAGCCTGCTTTGCTGAGTGCAGATGAGGCTCGCACGGTATTCCATGAATTCGGTCACGCACTGAATGCGCTCTTTGCCGATGTACATTATTATGGTGTATCGGGTGTTCCCCGTGACTTCGTTGAATTGCCTTCTCAGATTATGGAGCATTGGACTTTCGAACCGGAAGTGCTGAAGGTGTACGCGAAACATTACGCCACAGGCGAAGTGATGCCGCAGAGCTTGGTTGAGAAAGTTGTGAAGAGCGGAAAATACGGACAGGGATTTGCTACTGTAGAATACTTGGCTGCATCTTTGCTTGATATGGACTATCATGTACTGAAAGAAATGCCAGCCGATCTGGATATAGAGAAATTTGAAGCGAAGGTGATGGGAGACCGCAAGCTGCTTCGTCAGATACCGCCCCGCTATCGCTCTACCTATTTCTCACACACCATGGAGGGAGGCTATACAGCAGGCTATTACAGCTATATCTGGGCAGAAGTACTCGATTGCGACGCTTTTGAAGCCTTCAAGGAATCGGGCGACCTGTTTAATAAAGAGGTAGCTGCCAAATTCCGTACCTATGTGCTGGCTCCGGGAGGAATTGATGAAGGTATGGTAATGTATGAAAACTTCCGCGGCCGCAAGCCGAGCATTGATCCGCTGCTTGATAACAGAGGACTGAAATAACGGAGGAAAGAGGAAGTCGGTTTCAGAAAATGCCGGTGTGATGCCTCGTGAAAGAATTCCATAAGAGACGCTGTGCGCAGGATGTGAGAGCCACATAATCTGCTGCTTAGCGTCTCTTTCTGTTACCGGCAGGGTGATTTTCTTACGGTTGTCAATAAAAAAAGAATCCTATAAATTTGTATAATCCAAAAGAAAGTGATACCTTTGCACCGCAAAATTAAGGATGGTTCCGTAGCTCAGCTGGATAGAGCAACGCCCTTCTAAGGCGTGGGTCCTGCGTTCGAATCGCAGCGGAATCACAAAAGCTTTACAATTTACAAAGGATGGTTCCGTAGCTCAGCTGGATAGAGCAACGCCCTTCTAAGGCGTGGGTCCTGCGTTCGAATCGCAGCGGAATCACAGAGGCAGAGGATTGAAAACAACTTCAATCCTCTGTTTTTGCATAGACAGCCCCCGGCTGATTCACTTTTTTATAAAAAATTATCCTACTTCTTTCCTTATATTCAAAAGAAATCCTTATTTTTGCATCGCAATTCAGAAGAAACCCCAACGGGGGTTGTGAATGACATGAACGCAAGTGTTTATAAATTAATTATAAAACCATTAAATTTAAAACAAAATGATTAAAGTAGGTATTAACGGTTTCGGTCGTATCGGCCGTTTCGTATTCCGCGCTGCTCAGAACAGAAACGATATCCAGATCGTAGGTATTAACGACTTGTGCCCGGTAGATTACTTGGCTTATATGTTGAAATATGACACTATGCACGGTCAGTTCAACGGTACTATCGAAGCTGACGTTGAAAACAGCAAGTTGATCGTTAACGGTAATGAAATCCGTGTAACAGCTGAAAGAAACCCGGCTGACTTGAAATGGGACGCAGTAGGTGCTGAATACGTAGTAGAATCTACTGGTTTGTTCTTGACTAAAGAAAAAGCTCAGGCTCACATCGAAGCTGGTGCTAAATATGTAGTAATGTCAGCTCCTTCTAAAGATGACACTCCGATGTTCGTTTGCGGTGTTAACGAAAAAACTTACGTTAAAGGTACTCAGTTCGTTTCTAACGCTTCTTGTACTACTAACTGCTTGGCTCCTATCGCTAAGGTTTTGAACGACAAATGGGGTATCACTGACGGTTTGATGACTACAGTTCACTCTACTACTGCTACTCAGAAAACTGTTGACGGTCCTTCTATGAAAGACTGGAGAGGTGGTCGTGCTGCTTCTGGTAACATCATCCCGTCTTCAACAGGTGCTGCTAAAGCTGTAGGTAAAGTTATTCCTGAATTGAACGGTAAATTGACTGGTATGTCAATGCGTGTTCCGACTTTGGACGTATCTGTAGTTGACTTGACAGTTAACTTGGCTAAACCGGCTACTTACGCTGAAATCTGCGCTGCTATGAAGGAAGCTTCTGAAGGCGAATTGGCAGGCGTATTGGGTTACACTGAAGATGCAGTTGTTTCTTCTGACTTCTTGGGTGACACTCGTACTTCTATCTTCGATGCTAAAGCTGGTATCGCTTTGACTGATACTTTCGTTAAAGTGGTTTCTTGGTATGACAACGAAATCGGTTACTCTAACAAAGTATTGGATTTGATCGCTCACATGGCTTCTGTAAACTGCTAATCAGTTAACATAAACCTATATAAAAGCCGTCCGGTTCTCCCGGATGGCTTTTTTTATGCCTTTAAAGGGGATTTTTAGGAAATGTCGGCTTCTGATGTGCAGAAAAAAGCTATCTTTGTGTCAGAACATTCAGTATAAGCTTATGAAATATGACCTGATAACGATACTTGGACCCACGGCTTCGGGAAAAACTTCTCTGGCGGCGGTATTGGCTGCCCGTTTGCAAACAGAAATCATCAGCGGAGACAGCCGGCAGATTTACCGCCGGATGGATCTGGGTACGGGAAAAGACTTGGCCGATTATACCGTGGACGATTATCATGTGCCCTATCATCTGATTGATATTGCCGAGCCGGGATATAAGTATAATGTTTTTGAGTTTCAGAGAGATTTCCTTACGGCTTATCAGGACATGAAGCACAGGGGACTGCTCCCCATATTGTGCGGAGGTACGGGAATGTATCTGGAATCGGTGCTGAAAGGATACCGGCTGATTCCTGTTCCTGAAAATCCGGAACTCAGAGCCCGTCTGGCAGATAAATCATTGGATGAACTGACTGCTTTGCTGGCTACTTACAAGAAATTACATAACTCCACCGATGTAGATACGGTGAAGCGGGCCATACGTGCCATTGAAATCGAAGAATATTATCTTACACAAGAGGTGGAGGCACGTACGTTTCCCGAAATAAACAGTCTGATTATAGGTGTAGATATTGACCGGGACCTGCGCCGCAAGAAAATATCACTTCGCCTGAAGCAACGCTTGGACGACGGAATGGTAGATGAAGTGAGAAATCTGATTAACAGCGGTGTTGCCCCCGATGATCTGATTTATTATGGACTGGAGTATAAATATCTCACGCTCTATGTTACCGGAAAGCTGACATACGAAGAAATGTTCAGTCAGCTTGAAATAGCCATTCATCAGTTTGCCAAACGTCAGATGACGTGGTTCCGGGGAATGGAACGCAGGGGATTTACCATTCATTGGATTGATGCTTCGCTGCCTATGGAAGAAAAGGTGGGGAAAATTATGGAACTCTTTAAAATGAAAGAATAAGTATGGCGGTAGAACCTAACAGATGGGGGGTGATTTACAACCCGAAAGCCGGGAGCCGGAAGGCTCAGAAGCGTTGGACTGAAATCCGCAACTACATGGAATCTCGCGGAGTGAAGTTTGATTATGTCCAGTCGGAAGGATTTGGGTCGGTGGAGCGTCTGGCACGGACACTGGCTAATAATGGATACCGTACAATCGTTGTGGTGGGAGGCGACGGAGCCATCAATGATGCGGTAAACGGCATCATGAATGCAGAGGTGGAAGATAAGCATGAAATCGCTTTCGGCATCATTCCCAATGGCATCGGAAACGACTTTGCCAAATACTGGGGACTGGATTCGGGCGATTATAAAGGGGCTGTCGATGTGCTGATTAACCGCCGCCTGCGTAAAGTAGACGTGGGCGTGTTTAGCTATTATGACGGTGAAGTCCATAAAACCCGATATTTCCTGAATGCGGTATATATGGGACTGGGAGCCCGCATCGTGCGCATCACCAATGAAACCCGTCGATTTTGGGGAATCCCTATGATTTCCTATCTCTCTTCGCTTTTTCTGGTTGCGTTTGAGCGGAAATTACATCGTATGCACCTCAAGGTAAACGACGAACATATCCGCGGACGCATCATGGCGGTGGGTATAGGAAGTGCCTATGGATATGGATTGACTCCGAGTGCGGTTCCTTACAATGGGTGGCTGGATGTTTCAGTTATCTATCGTCCTGAACTCCGTCAGCTGATATCCGGTTTGTGGATGTTACAGCAAGGGCGGTTGTTGAATCATAAAACAGTGAAGCCTTACCGTACACGCCATGTGAAGATACTGAGAGCGCAAAATGCAGAGGTGAGCCTTGACGGACGTTTATGGTTAGACCGGCATTTCCCCATTGATATTACGATTGCTCAAGAAGCATTGACCTTGATAATACCCAAATAATTATGATACATACTGTTGCAGATTTGAAGCAGGGAGATAACTTCTTCCTGCTGGCTGGTCCTTGTGTAATCGAGGGCGAGGAGATGGCACTCCGCATTGCGGAACGTGTGGTGAAGATTACAGATAAATTGCATATCCCTTATGTTTTTAAGGGCTCATATCGGAAAGCAAACCGTTCGCGGCTAGACTCGTTTACCGGCATTGGCGACGAAAAAGCCTTGCGTATATTGGCCAAAGTGCGTGATACGTTTGGAGTGCCTGTGGTGACGGATATCCATACGGCAGGTGAAGCAGCTATGGCAGCCGAATACGTAGATATGCTGCAGATTCCTGCATTCCTGTGCCGGCAGACCGATTTGCTGGTAGCGGCAGCACAGACCGGAAAGATGGTGAATATCAAGAAAGGACAGTTCCTTTCTCCGGGAGCGATGCGCTTTGCAGCCGATAAGGTGGTAGAAGCAGGAAATAATCAGGTGATGCTGACCGAAAGAGGAACCACCTTTGGCTATCAGGATCTGGTGGTTGATTACCGTGGTATTCCCGAAATGCAATCGTTCGGCTTTCCTGTAATCTTAGATGTAACTCATTCTTTACAGCAACCCAATCAAACCTCGGGTGTAACCGGTGGAATGCCACAACTGATTGAAACAGTAGCCAAGGCAGGTGTGGCTGTCGGAGTAGACGGACTGTTCATGGAAACCCATGAAGACCCGTCGGTGGCTAAAAGTGACGGAGCCAATATGCTGAAGCTCGATTTGCTGGAAGAACTGCTGGTCAAGTTGGTCCGCATCCGTCAGAGTCTGAAATAAACATCACGGTGCCGGTGCATCTTGATGTATTGAGAGCCTGTTTAAATTTTACCGTCCAAGCCCTGTAAACTTGCTCACCGGAAAAAATTTAGACAGGCTTTTATAATTCAAGTTTCGCAAGTGCCCAACTTGTTGGTTGGCAAGGCTTCAGGTGACAAGTTGACGAGGTTTAAAAAGTTTTTTCTCTATGTATACAAGTAACCGGACATTTCGGTGCCTTGCTGTCTTGTCACCTTGAAAGCAAATCGGCGAAACTCAAGTCATTAACCATAAATCGAATAACAGTCCATATCCTTGCAGGAAAGGATTTTTATCAATTTTCAAACACATAGGTACTCAATGAAAAATCTCATGAAAAAACTGATGCTAACCTGCTTGTTCTTATGTGTGGCAGGTGATTTTGTTTTGGCACAAAGTGAAGCATTAATCTCTCCGGAAGAGTCAACCCTGCTGGAAAAGCTCTCCGGAGGAAAGCGCAGAGTAGATTGGGCAAACATGAATATCCAGTTTTGTTCAGCACTCGATGCCTCGTTTACCGACGGCAGTTTAGATGAAGCCGCATTTAAGGTACACCGTATCCGTCTGGAGATACTGGGAGCCTTTCACGATAAGTTTTCTTATCACTACCGTCAGTCGCTCAATCAATATACCACCCCGAATATCCCGCTTGATAACCTGTCGGGTTCAATCGAACTGGCCATGGTGGGCTGGAAGCTGAATGATCATTTTAAGCTGACAGCAGGAAAGCAGGCTGTTCAGTTCAGCGGTTATGAAAACTGGGTGAACGCCATCAAGGTACGTCATTATTCAGAGTTTAATGAAATGACTCCATGCTATCAAGCCGGACTGAATGTGGCTTATACATTAAATCCCAATCAGGAGTTTAACTTCCAGCTTACCAATAACCGGAACGGCTCAGCCGATGAACAGTTCATGTATGGACTGCCCGAGCAGGTAGAAAAGGCCAAAGTGCCGGTTATGGGTACGGTAAACTGGGACGGATATTTTGCTGACCGTGCCATGCAGTTACGCTACTCACTGTCATACGGACAGCTGGCAAAGGGGAAAAACGTGTTTTATTTTACCTGCGGTCATGTGTGGGACAAAAAACCGTTTCTGGGATACATTGACTTTATGTATTCGCGTGAAGGACTCGATGCCAAGGGGCTGGTCAGCGGACTTACCACAGGTAGGGAAGGAGGTCCTGTAACCGTTCAGCATGTGGATTATTTTACCGTAATCGGCAACTTGGATTATCGCATTACCCCTCATCTGAATCTTTACGCAAAAGGCGTGTACGAGATAGGAAATGTATATAAATCGGCAGGAGAGTTTGCTGCCGGAAATTACCGCCGGGTATGGAACGCCCAGTTGTGTGCCGAATATTATCCGATGAAGAACAGCGAACTGCTGGTTTACTTGCATCTGTTGTATAAAAATGTTCATCTGACAGAACTGGGACGCACTTGGGGAGCCGAAAGTCATAACAGCCAGCGAATCTCACTGGGACTGGTGTATACGCTGCCTGTTTTTTGACACACGGGCTAAACAACGGCTTTTTTGCCGGATTTGACCGTCTGATAACCTCCGATAACCTTGCCAACTGCACTTTATTGGAAAAATTAAAACAGCCTCACCCTCATTCTCAACAAAAAAATATATCTTTGCATCACGAAACAGAGAACAAAACGTTAAAGATATGCTTACTATTAAACAAATTACAGAAGATACCGATAAGGTAATTCGTGGACTGGAGAAAAAGCACTTTGCCAATGCAAAAGAAACCATAGCACAAGTGCTTGAGCTGAATGACAAAAGACGTAATGCGCAAAACCAATTAGATAAAAACCTTGCAGAAATCAACTCGACTTCAAAGACGATTGGTGCTTTGATGAAAGAAGGCAAGAAAAATGAAGCAGAGTCGGCAAAAGCCCGTGTAGCTGAAATCAAGGAAGTAAGCAAAACACTTCAGACTGAAATGGATCAGGCAGCCGAAGATATGCAGAACTTGCTTTACACCATTCCCAACGTTCCTTACGAAAGCGTACCCGAAGGTACCGGAGCCGAAGACAATGTGGTAGAAAAGATGGGTGGTATGGAAACTGAACTTCCGAAAGACGCACTGCCTCACTGGGAACTGGCTAAGAAGTATGATTTGATTGACTTTGACCTCGGCGTGAAGATTACCGGTGCAGGATTCCCTGTATATAAAGGTAAAGGAGCCCGCCTGCAGCGCGCCTTGATTAACTTCTTCTTGGATGAAGCACGTGCAGCTGGTTATGAAGAAATCATGCCTCCTACTGTGGTAAATGCAGCTTCCGGATACGGAACAGGTCAGTTGCCCGATAAAGAAGGTCAGATGTATCATTGTAACTTAGATGATCTTTACTTGATTCCTACAGCCGAGGTTCCTGTTACAAACATTTACCGTGACGTGATTCTGGACGAAAAACAGCTTCCTATCAAGAACTGTGCTTATACACAGTGCTTCCGCCGTGAAGCCGGATCTTACGGAAAAGACGTGCGCGGCTTGAACCGTCTGCATGAATTCTCAAAAGTAGAACTGGTGCGCATTGACAAACCTGAACACTCTAAGCAGTCACACCAGGAAATGCTTGATCATGTAGAAGGCTTGCTGAAGAAGCTGGAACTTCCTTACCGCATCCTTCGTCTGTGTGGAGGTGACATGAGTTTTACTGCAGCGCTCTGTTTTGACTTCGAAGTTTATTCAGAAGCTCAGAAACGCTGGCTGGAAGTTAGTTCAGTATCAAATTTCGATACCTATCAGGCCAATCGATTGAAATGCCGCTATCGTTCGGCAGAAAAGAAAACCGAGTTGTGTCATACATTAAACGGTTCGGCTTTGGCATTACCTCGTATTGTGGCAGCATTGCTTGAGAACAACCAGACTCCTGAAGGAATCCGCATTCCTAAAGCATTGATTCCATATTGCGGCTTTGAAATGATAGACTAAAAAAATTTACATTTATAAAAAGGAGGACAGCCTGTAAGCTGGTCCTCTTTTTTTGTTTCTCACTTCCGCCGGAAAGAAAAGCAACCAAAGTCTGAAACAAAAAAAGAAAGCGGCAATGCGGCATACAGAGAGACATCCAAGGCTGTGAAGGTGCATTTCTTGGTGTGCAAATCCGGAAATATTGTGTTGTTTGGCATAAATTTAGTTTTATCTGCAATTTTCTTTTCCGGTTTTATTAAAAAAACACTTTTTTCGTTTTGTGATTGCTTTTTAATTATTACTTTTGAGAGAAAATAAAACGACAAATATTTAAGATAAATTATAACCTTAATTACACTATGAGTTATTTACGATTTGATAAAACTCTGATGACGAATTTGGAAGAATCTCTTCCGCGTGAGATTCTGAGAACGAATCGTTCGGGTGCCTATCATTGTTCAACCATTGTTGATTGCAACACTCGCAAATACCATGGTTTGCTGGTCATGCCGGTTCCTGAGCTGGATGATGAAAACCATGTATTGCTTTCCTCTTTGGATGAAACCGTGATTCAGCACGGAGCAGAGTTTAATTTAGGACTTCATAAATATCATGGAGATAATTATAGTCCACGCGGTCATAAATACATCCGTGAATTTGAGTGTGAAAAAGTTCCTACCACGTTATACCGTGTAGGAGGAGTGATTCTGAAGAAAGAGTCTGTATTTGTTCATCATGAAAGTAGAATACTGATTCGTTACACTCTGGTCAATGCACACTCTGAAACCACCCTTCGCCTGCGTCCTTATCTGGCTTTCCGCAGCGTACGTCAATATACGCATGAAAATTCGCAGGCCAGCCGTCATTACGATGAGGTGGAAAACGGAATCAAGACCTGTATGTATCCCGGTTATCCGGAACTTTATATGCAGTTCAGCAAAGAAAATGCCTTCCATTTCCAGCCCGACTGGTATCGGGGAATTGAATATCCGAAAGAACAGGAAAGAGGATACGATTTCAATGAAGACCTCTATGTACCCGGATACTTTGAGATGAACATCAAGAAGGGAGAAAGCGTAGTCTTCTCAGGAGGAGTATCCCCCTCTGACACGGCATCCCTGAATGAACTGTTTGCAAAAGAAGTGGAAGAACGTACCCCGCGTGACAGCTTTAAAAACTGCCTGATCAATGCTGCCCACCAGTTCTTGAACAAGCAAGACGGCGAGTCGTACATCCTGGCCGGATATCCTTGGTTCAAATGCCGTGCACGCGATATGTTTATCTCTCTTCCCGGATTGACTCTTGCCGTGGGTGAAGTAGAGAAGTTTGAAATGATTATGCAGACAGCCATGAAAGCCGTTTATGCCTTCATGAATGAGGAAAAGACCACGCTGAAAGTATACGAAATACAGCATCCGGACGTTTTGATGTGGGCGGTATGGACCGTGCAGCAGTATGCTAAAATGGTTTCGCGTGAAGAAGCACGGGCAAAATACGGTCAGTTTGTAAAAGATGTCATGCTGTATCTGGCAGATGGAAAACATCCGAATCTTGCCGTACATGATAACGGACTGGTTTATGTGAACGGAAAAGAAAAGGCAGTAACTTGGATGAACTCCACCGTAAACGGACGACCGATTGTGGCCCGTACGGGATACATCGTAGAATTTAATGCACTGTGGTATAATGCGGCACGGTTTGTTGCCGATCTGCTGTCTGACGATACAGAATTAGGCTTCCGCCTGAACGGCATAGCCGATAAAGCAGCCCCGTCGTTTGTGTCAACCTTCCTGAATGAATATGGTTATCTGCTTGATTACGTAGATGGCAATATGATGGACTGGAGCGTACGCCCGAACATGATTTTTGCTGCTGCTCTTGATTATTCACCATTGGATGCAAAACAGAAGAAAAGCGTTATTGATATTGTTACAAAAGAGTTGCTTACTCCGAAAGGAATCCGTTCGTTGAGCCCGAAGAGTGGAGGATATAACCCGAACTATGTAGGACCTCAGCTGCAGCGTGATTATGCTTACCATCAGGGTACAGCATGGCCATGGCTGGAAGGATTTTATCTGGAAGCTTATCTGCGCATCTATAAGCGTAGTGCGCTTTCGTTTGTTTCACGCCAGATGATTAGCTACGAAGATGAAATTACCTGCCACTGCATCGGTTCCATTCCGGAACTGTTTGACGGAAATCCGCCGTTTAAAGGCCGGGGCGCAGTTTCATTTGCAATGAATGTTGCAGAAATCTTGCGTACGTTAAATCTATTGGAAAAATATGAGCAACAATAAAGGGGAGGAGTAAATATGAAAGTATTAATGTTTGGCTGGGAATTTCCTCCTCATATTTTAGGGGGCTTGGGAACTGCCAGTTATGGACTGACGAAAGGAATGTCACAACAGCCGGATATGGATATCACATTCTGTATCCCGAAACCTTGGGGTGACGAAGATCAGAGTTTCCTGAAAATAATCGGTATGAACAGTGTGCCCATTGTGTGGCGTGACGTTCAGTGGGATTATGTAAACAGCCGGGTGGGCAGTTATATGGACCCCCAGCTTTACTATGATATGCGTGACCATATCTATGCCGATTTCAATTACATGCATACCAATGACCTCGGATGCATGGAGTTTTCAGGGCGTTATCCTGATAATCTGCATGAAGAAATTAATAACTATTCCATCGTAGCCGGAGTAGTGGCTCGTCAGCAGCAGTTTGATATTATCCATTCACATGACTGGTTGACTTATCCCGCAGGTATTCATGCAAAGCAGATTTCCGGAAAACCATTGGTTATTCACGTGCATGCCACTGACTTCGACCGTAGCCGTGGAAATGTAAATCCTACTGTATATTCTATTGAGAAAAACGGAATGGACCATGCCGACTGCATCATGTGTGTAAGTGAACTGACACGGCAGACGGTTATCCATAAGTATTACCAAGACCCGCGCAAGGTATTTACCATGCATAATGCTGTATCACCCTTGTCGAAAGAAATTCAAGAGATTGTTCCGCAGAGAAATTCAAAAGACAAAATCGTGACTTTCCTTGGACGTATCACCATGCAGAAGGGACCTGAATATTTCGTAGAAGCGGCAGCTATGGTTTTAAAGCGTACCCGTAATATCCGTTTTGTGATGGCGGGCAGTGGAGATATGATGAACGCCATGATTCGTCTGGCTGCCGAAAGGGGGATTGCCGACCGCTTCCACTTCCCCGGATTCATGAAAGGCAAGCAGGTATATGAAGTATTGAAGGCCAGTGATGTGTATATCATGCCTTCGGTATCCGAGCCTTTCGGTATTTCGCCTCTGGAAGCCATGCAGTGCAGCGTGCCGACGATTATCTCAAAGCAGTCGGGTTGTGCTGAAATCTTGGAGAAATGTATCAAGACCGATTATTGGGACATCCATGCCATGGCTGATGCTATCTATTCTATCTGTACCAATGATTCGCTGTATGCGTATCTGCGCGATGAAGGAAAAAAAGAAGTCGATGGTATCGTATGGGAGAAAGTGGGTCTGAAGGTGCGTGCCCTGTATGATCAGGTCTTAAGTAACTATGGTAAATAAAAATAAAACATAAAAGTCATGAAAACAATCTGTCTTTACTTTGAAATACACCAGATTATTCATCTGAAACGCTATCGTTTCTTTGAAATAGGTTCTGACCATTATTATTATGATGACTATGCCAACGAACAGGGCATCAATGAGGTGGCAGAACGTTCATATATCCCCGCTTTAACCACACTGATTGAAATGGCTAAAGCCAACGAGGGAGCGTTTAAGGTGGCTCTTTCTATTTCGGGCGTGGCTTTGGAACAGCTTGAAGACTATGCTCCGGCTGTCATCGAACTGCTGCATGAACTGAATGCTACCGGCTGCTGTGAGTTTGTTTGTGAACCTTACTCACACGGCTTGTCTTCACTGAAAAACGAAGACTGCTTCCGCGAAGAAGTGGAAGAAATGCGCCGGAAAATCAAAGACTACTTCGGACAGGAACCGAAGGTTTTCCGTAACTCCAGCTTGATTTACGATAATGAAATAGGAGGCGTGGTAGCCAGCATGGGATTTAAGGGAATGCTGGTGGAAGGAGCGAAACACGTATTGGGATGGAAGAGTCCTCACTATCTGTATCATTGCTCTGAAAACCCCGACCTGAAACTGTTGATGCGTGACTTTAAACTGTCTGATGATATCAGTCTCCGCTTCTCAAATGCCGACTGGAATGAATATCCGCTGTTTGCCGATACCTATATCGGATGGATTGCATCTCTGCCTGAAAACGAGCAGGTGATTAATATCTTCATGGAGCTGTCGGCTCTGGGTATTTCTCAGCCGCTGTCATCAAATATCCTCGACTTCTTGAAGGCATTGCCGGCATGTGCTAAACAAAAAGGAATAACTTTCTCTACACCTACCGAAATTGCTACGAAGCTGAAATCTGTCGATATGGTTGATGTACCTTATCCGATGTCATGGGCAGATGAAGAACGCGATATCAGTCCGTGGTTAGGTAATGTGATGCAGCGTGAAGCTTTTGATAAGTTATACAGCGTGGCTGAGCGCGTTTATTTGTGCTCTGACCGCCGTATCAAGCAAGACTGGTATTACTTGCAGGCAAGTAACAACTTCCGCTTCATGACCACGAAAGATACAGGAGTGGGATTGAACCGCGGTATTTATGATTCACCTTACGATGCGTTTACCAATTATATGAATATCTTGGGCGACTTCATCGGCCGTGTGAACGCACTCTATCCGGTAGATATGGACGATGAAGAGTTGAATTCTCTGCTCACCACCATCCGTAATCAGGAGATAGAACTGGTGCAGCTCTCTGATGAAGTGAAAAAACTGCAGGGAGAACTGAAAAAGGCTGAAGCAGGTGAAAAAAAACCGGCACGTAAAGCTGCAGCACCCAAGAAAACTGCTGCAAAGAAAAAAACAGCCGAAAAATAAAGATGAGAAGTCGTAAATAACCTTGAATATCTATTTTTAGTGAAATGAGCCACTTTTAGTCTGTGAGGACTGAAGTGGCTCTTTTTGCTTCTCTCCACAGAGCGCTGTGTGATGTAATGAGAATGTAACTGGGATGTAGAAGCCTATTCATCGGATTGTTGTGCTGGTGTAAATCGAAAAGGGGAACTTTGCCATCGTAAAACAAAGACACGTTTATATGAATAAAACAAAAAAATGGATAGGAGTTGCAGCACTGCTCTCATGCTTGACAGCTGATTTGCTGGCTGCCGACTTTAATGTAAATATTAAAGGACAGATAAAGGACTCTGATTCAAAAGAACCTTTAATCGGAGCTACCGTGCAGATTATCGGCAGTAGCATCGGTGCGGTTACAGATATTGACGGAAACTTTCAGCTGACAGGGGTGGAAGATGGCATCTATGACATTGAAATAAAATATGTGGGTTATAAAACCGTAGTCAAACGGCAAATCAAGATAGAAGACAGCAGGATTGTAACCATGGATTTTGAGTTGAAAGCCGATACGCAGATGCTTTCGGATGTTACGGTAGTAGCCAAAGCCAATCGCGAGTCGGAGAGCGTTACCCTGCTTGAACAGAAGAAATCCATCGTTGCCGTCCAGTCGGTAGGAGCCAAGGAACTTTCCCGCAAAGGGGTAGGAGATGCCCAGGGAGCCGTAACCAAAGTTTCGGGAATATCGAAGCAGGAGGGAGTGAAAAATGTGTTTGTACGCGGATTAGGCGACCGCTATAACCTTACTATGCTGAATCGTTTTCCGATTCCCTCGGAAGACCCTGAATATAAAAACATCGCCCTCGATTTTTTCTCAACCGACATCATTCAGTCGGTCGACGTAAACAAAACCTTTGGGGGAGCCATGATTTCAGATGTGGCAGGAGCCGGCATCAACATCTCTTCCAAGGAACTCGTAGGAAGAAGCGAACTGAAAGCCTCGGTATCTGCCGGAGTAAACACCAATGTAATGAGCTCAGGAGTGATGCAGATGGACGGAGTCAATGCGTTTGGTTTCGCACAGAGCAGTGAGCCTGCAGCCGAT
Organism: uncultured Phocaeicola sp.; assembly: GCA_958434805.1. The sequence continues at coordinate 4,058 of CAUBDX010000018.1, read as the reverse complement.
TTGAATACCTACAGCTTTCAGAACAGCTTAGACCCGTCGGAGAAAAACGCTCCGGTCAATCAGAGCTATATGATTTCCGGAGGAAAAGAATGGAACTGGGATTCGGATGTGTTCTCGGTTTATATGGTGGGCAGTCACGACAAGAAATATGCCTATTACGATGAGGAGGTGCGTAACTCGATAACATCCGGCGATTTGTCGCAAGACATGAAGGGAGAGATTTCCAAGATAGAAACCTCGCAACTGCTCATGGCAGGCTTAAATTACAGATATTCTGACAAGCTCCATCTGCAGTATGACCTGATGATGGTTCATGCAGCCCGTGAGTCGGTGGGCGACTATTGGGGAATGGATGCCGATTACCAGTCGTCCGACACCTATGAAGGCTTTATGCGTCGGCAGCAGGTCAACGATAACCGTCTGCTGGTCAATCAGCTGAGCGGGAAGTGGAACTTTGCTCCCCAATGGAGTCTGGATGCGGGAATATCGTATAATAAAATAAAAGGAATGGAGCCCGACCGCCGGATTAATAATCTTGTGAAAACCGCAGAAGGCTATGTGCCGATGAAAGGTACGGGGGTACAGCAGCGGTATTTCTCCGAACTGAATGAAGACGACATCAACCTCCGTGCCGGGTTTACCTATAAATTGCCCGATTCATACGGAAGTGAATTTTCATCAGTCAATTTCGGTTATACCGGCAGGCTGGTAGAGGATGGATTTTCGGCTGCCGAATATGATTTGTCGGTCATCCGTCAGCAGGCATTCGATGCTGCCGATGTGAAATTTGACCGCTACTATAATCAGGGAAATCTGGACAACGGACTCTTCATGCAAGATCGTAATCAGGATGAATACGATGTAGACAAGAAAATCCATTCTGCTTATGCCGAAGCCACTTATCAGCTGTCTGAACATTTCATTGCCAATGTGGGTGTGAAGTATGACAATGTAAACCTCAATGTTAATTACCGGGTCAACCGCGGAGGAACAAAGGGAAGCCAGTCTATAGAAAAAGACTATGTATTGCCCAGCGTAAACCTGCGCTATAACTTTAATGACAAGCATGCCTTGCGCTTCGGAGCCAGCAAGACTTACACTCTTCCGCAGGCAAAGGAAATCTCGCCTTACCGTTATATCAGTGTGAGTTTCAACAGTCAGGGCAATCCCGACCTGAAGCCCTCGGATAACTATAATGCCGATTTGAAATGGGATTTTTACCTGTCGGGCAGTGAATTGTTTTCAATAGGTGCTTTTTATAAATATATCAAAAATCCGATATCACGTATCGAGGTGGCAAGTGCCGGCGGATTTCTTTCTTATGAAAACATAGCCGATCATGCCATGGTAGCCGGTGCGGAGGTAGAGTTCCGTAAAGACCTGTTCTCTCGGAAAACCGCAGAGGAAATTCACAAACTTACTTTCGGAGTGAACGGGGCATACACTTACACCCATGCCAAGGTGTCTCTTGCCACTGTATCCACCGGCTCACAGCTGGAAGGTGCTGCTCCGTGGATTGTGAACAGTGACCTGAGCTATCAGCTTCAGAAAGGAAAGTACAACTTTACCTCCACACTGGTGTTCAATTACTTCAGTGACCGAATCTACACCATCGGTACCGAAGGCTTCCAGGACATTATGGAAAGAGGCATTCCAACCCTCGATTTCGTGTTGTCGGCAAAGATGGGTAACCGTTTTTCGTTCAGCATGAAAGCTGCAAATCTGCTGAATGCTTCTCACCAGCTGACCCGTAAGGGAAATGCAGATAACCGGGAGGTGGTACTGAGCAAGTATAAAAAAGGAGTGAACCTCAGCTTGGGGATTTCTTACGAGTTTTAATTAACTAAACAACACACATAAAGTTTTATCAAAAATTTTACGAAAATGAAAAAGGTAGTTTTAACAGCGATGACATTTGCGGCTCTATTGAGTATGCCGGTATTCACTTCTTGCAGCGATGACGATGCACCTAACGGTGGAAGTGGCGAAAGCGGTCAGGTAGTTACTGAAGAACTGAGCGGAACGGTAGAAGGCGTAATGAAGCTGGATGCAAAGAAAGAATATAAACTGACCGGAACACTGACTGTTCCTGCAGGTGCTACACTTGAAATTCCTGCCGGAACTGTAATCCGTGCACAGAAAGGTTTCGATAAATATGTCATTGTGGCTCAGGGTGGTAAAATTGAAGCCAAGGGTACAGCCGAAAAGCCCATTGTGTTTACGGTAGACGATGAATCGAAGGCCACTGCCGGTTATTGGGGTGGTTTGATTCTGAACGGTAAAGCACCGCTTTCAGGTACAGCCGGACAGGTTACTGTGGCAAGCGCTGAGGTAGACAACAATCAGAAATACGGAGGCGATAAGGCTGACGATAACAGCGGAACCTTGCAGTATGTGAAGCTGCTTTATACAGGAGCACGCTCAAGTGCCGAAATCGAGCATAACGGACTAACCTTGAACGGGGTAGGTAACGGAACAACCATCGACCATATCTATGTGGCTGAAGGAGCCGACGATGCCATCGAGTTCTTCGGAGGTACAGTCAATGTAGACAATCTTTTGGCTGTAAACTGTGATGATGATATGTTTGACTTTACACAAGGTTACAGCGGTAAACTTTCAAACTGTTACGGTCGTTGGGAAAAGGCCTTTACCAGTACCGAAGAAGATCCTCGTGGGGTAGAAGCTGATGGTAACCTCGACGGAAAGGGAGCAGACCATACTCCGCAGTCTAACTTTGTCATTGAAAACATGACGATTGAAAACTTGTCGGAAAGTGCAGAAATGCAAGATGCCATCAAGATTCGCCGCGGTGCTACTGCTACTGTGAAGAATGCTTTGGTGAAAGGAACCGGAAAAGTGACCGACTTGATTGACTTTACTGACAAGAAGGGTGCCGGACAGGCTGGAGATGCTTTCAGTGTAACCAGCGAACTGACTACTGCCTTGAGTGGAGAAGAAGTAAATGGTGACGGAAATGTAAGCGTAACAGCAGGTAACAAGGGCTGTACATCCGATTTCACCTGGACCGGCTATCAGCTGTAATTTTCCATAACATTGAGATTTGTTCTAAATCAGTATATGTAGTGATAGATAATGAATTTCTACAGAGATTATTTTAATCTCCTTTAGTTTTTTTCTTTTTGACGCGAGGAAGCCGGACCGTTCTTGTGAAAGAGTGACCGGTTTCCTCTTTTTTTCTTGGACTGGAAAAAGTTGACCCAATAAGAATGTTATGATAGAGTATAAGACACAGAAAAAGGAACGTTATTATTCGGAAGTAATTCGTCTTTATACAGAATTGGGTTACAGTATTGGGCATATCTCCCGAATATTTCCACTCAGTTATGGTACTGTTAAGCGCTGGCTGTCTATCTTTGCAGAAGAAGAATGCAAAGATAATGAATCAGCCATGAAGAAAAAGTCATCTACACCTCAGAACCACATGGATACGAACGAGGAGATTAAAGCTTTAAAAGCACAGATCACCCGTTTGGAAAAGGATCTTGATAACGCCCGGATTAAAGCCGAGTTATATAATGAAATGATAAATGTAGCAGAGCAGCACTTTAATATTCGTATCCGAAAAAAAATCTGGCGCCAAGTAGTACTTGATCTGCGCACGAAGAATGCTCACAGATATCATGTTGGACATCTTTGTGGACTGCTTGGTGTAACGAAGCAGGCTTATTACAAATACGATGAGAAGAAAGTCTTAAGCAGGATTGTGAATGAAGAGTTCGTCATTCAATTTGTTTCAGGTGCAAGAGAACATGACCCCTGTCTTGGCGGGAAGAAACTATGGCATATGTATCGTAAACATTTTGAAGGGAATAGCCCTGTCGGCCGAGACCGTTTTGAGTATATTCTCGACAAGCATAATCTCAAGGTCCGCAAGAAAAAACGTAAACCGAGGACTACGGATTCACGTCACGGACTTCCGACTTATCCCAATCAGGCAAAGTCATATATACCGACTCAAGCTAACAGGTTTGGGTAAGTGATATAACTTATATACCCATACATCTCAATGAAAGCAAGCATATATTCTGCTATCT
>CAUBDX010000017.1 GCA_958434805.1 uncultured Phocaeicola sp. | reverse complement strand
GATTTGTATAGTGATGAACAAAAAAGAGGTGCATCGTGCATTACGACACACCTTCTATTAAATTGAATTAGCTTAATATTTTATTTAATAATTGGAACAGAACTCGGCTTTCAGGAGATGAATATTCTTTTTTACTGGTCAGATTTTCTAACAGAATATATTGTTTTAGTACATATAGATAATAGAAATCATGTAATGCTATTATAGTGGCATTGGTTAATGTGTTTTTAATGTGTTGGATGACAGTTGATTTTCCACAGTAATTACTATTTTAATATCAACACATGTTTCATAAACAGGCCTCGCAATTGTTTTGCATATAATAAAATTGTTCGTTAGATGAATTCCTAAAAAGAAAGCGAAGAAAGAATTACTCCGTTGCCGGAAGCATCATTTGTATATTTTGCAAATATACCTTCTGTTTGGAGCAGCAAGAATTGTGATATAATTTATCTTGAGTATAGAAATACCGGGAGGATTATTGTTACATAGCCTGAAAGATATAAATCTTTCATACCAATCATAAATCAGGCTCAAAACATGGATGATCATCTGTTCATTCGCAGGTGGAAATGCTGAGATTATCTTCATTTTAAATGCCTCAGCGATAAAATCCGGTTGTTCCTTTTCTCCTTTCATCTATCGCTGAAACTCCCTGCCCATAGGCGTTCCGGCTATGAAGGGGCTCCTGTCATTGCTCTGTCAGCCTCCTTTCAGCCTGCTCTTTCACATTTTTTGTGAAGGAATAAAACGATACGGGCTGAAATGGAAGTGAGGGGAAATGGTTTCAGATTTAACCGGCTGATTTTCTGTGCATATTACATAAGATGACAGGATGAGGGGAAAAGGGAGCGTATCGGATTAGTGGGGGAGTAATACACGGAACAGACTAGGTCTGTAAGCTGAACAGGCTAAGTCTGTGCACTGAACAAGCTGGCGTGTTTTAAAAACGTATAGTTGTTTTTTAAAAGCCTGAAGATGTTTTCTTAAAAGTTGAAGACGTATTTTTTAAAGCTCAAGGTGTATTTTAAAAACATAAAGGCGTATTCAACAATAACATTAGTAACGTATAAGCCCCAACATTAGTAACGTGTCAGCTCGTATGTTAGTAACGTGTAAGCCCACACGTACATAAGCATCGGGTCACACATACGCAAGCATCGGCCTACACATACGTATGTATTGCGCCCTGTATCCATTGAATTTTGCACCAAGTTCCATTAAATCTTGCACCAAGTTTCATCGAATCCTGCACCAAGATCTGCCATATTTCCGCCCCCTCTTGACAAACGCCTTTTTATGTTGTATATTTGTAGTTTGCCAAACTTAAAAAAGTAACTCATGAATGTATTCGCTACTCTCAAAACAGTCTTCTTCGGAAGCAAATTCCTGTCAAGCCCTGTTCCTATTGACGGAACACCGCGTCGTGATCTCGTATCCGCTCTCAACGGGCTGATGCCGCTTTGCCGGACTATACCCGGCGTGCGTCTGGCGCTGGATATCCGCGAGGGCCAAGTAGTTCTGGCATTGAACTGGACTCCGCGCACCGACGGGAATGCTCCCACGGGCAGTTACCACTACATCGTGTCGGACGAAGACGGAGTAAGAGAGATGGCCGACTCACAGGTTCTTCTCACTGAAAACGGTAAGGATAACCTGCCGGGGAGTATGGACGATTCTCGGACACATCCGACAGTCTCAACTGAAAAGACAGAGAAGGATTCCGCTCACTTGAAAAAAGATGTTCAGAAAAAAGCGGAACCAATCTCCTCAGAAGATACTGGCAAGAAAGCGAAATCACATACCCTGATGCAGGAAGTGACCGCTTTCCTCACCTCCCGCTACCGCTTCCGGTTCAATGTGCTTACTGAAGAAACTGAAGTGGCAAGTGTAGAAAACAACATTCCCGATACTCATCTGCGTTACGCCAAAGTGGACGAACGATGGATGAACTCACTAAGTCTGGAGGCTATTGAAACGGGCATAGACTGTTGGGACAGGGACATTCAACGCTTTGTGCGCTCACGCCGCATCAGTGAATACCATCCCTTTACTGCCTATTTTGAACAGCTTCCCGAATGGGACGGCACGGACCGGGTGTCCGCGTTGGCACGCAGGGTGTCCGACGACCCGGTATGGGTGAACGGTTTCCACCGTTGGATGCTGGGACTCTCTGCCCAATGGATGCAGCTCAATCCGGATAACAACCGCGCCAACAGTGTGGCTCCCCTGCTGGTGAGCAGTCGCCAGGGATTGGGGAAAAGTACGTTCTGCCGTCTGCTGATGCCCGATAGGCTGAAATCCTACTACACGGAAAGTTACGACCTAAGCTCCCCGGCATCCGCCGAAGCCAAGCTGGCTGCCTACGGATTAATCAACCTGGATGAATTCGACAAACTAGGTGCGTCCAAAATGCCTTTGCTGAAGAACCTGATGCAAGCCTCCGCACTGAATATCCGCAAGGCTTACAAACACAGCGCTTCATCGCTTCCCCGTATTGCCTCGTTCATCGGCACCAGCAACCGGGAGGATTTGCTGGTAGACCGCACCGGCTCACGCCGCTTTCTTTGCGTCAGTCTGAAGCATGCCATAGACTGCACCACGTCCGTAGAGCATAAGCAATTGTACGCCCAGCTTAAAACAGAACTTCTATCCGGTGAACGAAGCTGGTTCAATAAAGAAGAGGAACAGACTATACAGCAACATAATGCCCTATTCTACAAGCATGTACCCGAAGAAGAGGTGTTCCGCCTTTGCTTTCGCTTTGCTACAGAAGAGGACAATCCGCAGGAAGTGCTTAGCCTCTCCGCCACCCAACTGTTTGAACGTATGAAGGCCGCCCATCCTTCGATCATGAGAGGGATGACCGCCTACAGCCTGAGCCGTATCCTGCCCCAGCTGGGCGAACGGGTACATACCACCAAGGGAAATGTATACCGGGTGGTAGAATGTTAACTTTCAATTAATTGAGAATTTATCTATGGAAATGAGATTCCCGGTATGGAAGTCGATTAGACGCATTCACACTCTCAAGCATATATTGTCAAGAAGTGTGAATGCCCTTTTCTAGTATATGAATGGGTCATCCGGCATCATAATGAGCGCTGCATACCAAACGTATTTTGTATTTCACCGTACTCCCTGCCTGTAAAAATTTGGATGAGGTTTTAAATCCGAATGCATATATGCTCCCGTTATGATCATATACATACCGTTTCTCAATATCCAATAACGGGTCTCCGTTTCTTAATCCCTCTATGGTTTCATTCAGTTCATCCAGTGATGATCCGCTGAACGTCTTATGCAATATTTTTGCCTCCTCTTCAGTCGGAAGATGCCATCCGTCTGCTTCCTCCTGTATGATATTCCGCACATCGGAAGCGAATCCACTCCACTCATCCAGACTCATCAACAAAATATCCGCCCCTGTGGAACTTGCATTCTCTATGCCAGCTACAATACCGCCGTTCCAGATACCGCCAATTTCGGGTAGCCCGGAAAGATCCGGATTAATGGGAGGCGGCTCACTACCGCCATTACCTTCATCAGCACCGCCAAAATTGAATTTGATGTCTACCGGAGCCTTCCATTCACCTGATATCAAACTGCCCCCTACCGTGACATCACCCGAATAGCTACCCCCGATATTCAATGGTACGTTCGCTTCCGGCTTTCCTTTGAAAGTGTATCCAAACGTCTTTGTCTGACTATTATCTTCCAAGGTTATGGAAAAAACGGTCTGAGAGCCGCTCCCCGGAAAAATATAAAAAGGCTTTGCACTCCAAATTCCACCCGGCTCAAACTCACAAATAATTTCCGTACTCTTGTCTTTGCCGGAATACTCCCTTGTAAACGACAGGGAAGAATATAAAGGCGAAATCTGCAAACTCACCTTTTTAACGTTTGCCGGTATATCTTCCAAACTGATATTGACTAAAGATACAGCATAATAGAGGGTTACAGAAACAGATATATTTTTCTTATTGGCAATTGTCACAGTTGAAGTGCCCATCATTAGCGCGCGTGAGCTTCTGTTATTTTCTTTCATAACAATTACATCATCAAGGCTAGGATCTTTCGGAACGATATATTCTTCTCCCAAACCGGCTATTGCAACAATAGTATATCGGGCAGGAGGTAACTTCATTTCAATCTGGGCGTTATCTGTCATTTTCAGACTGGCAGAACAGCTGCCGTCCTCTGCAAACGCATAGATATAGGCCGGATAATTAATCTGGGATTCTCCGCTAGACCTGGCAGATATCTTTAAAGGAAGATTTGTTTGCGAGACTCCGTCTTCATCGTCTTCTTCATCATACATCGGGCGTTGGCAAGAAACAGCAGACAGTAGCAATAGAAACAGAAGCACCTTTAATTCGGTTAATCTATAATTCATAACATATTATTTGTTTGTGGGTTTATTTCTTCTCCATTTATAACTATATCCTCTTCTTCATTTCCCGGAGTCCAACCCGAAATACTTCCTCCCGTTATAATTACATTTCCGTCTTTTACTACAATATTGTATTTATGAATACATCCGGACAATAAGCCCGGAGACAGGTCGTCTCGTCGTGTTATGTAATATTTGTTGTTACGGGTATATTCAATGGTGAGATTAACAGAATGGTTTTTCACGGCTTTCGGATCAATGTTTCCGTCATTCTCGCCCCCGTTCAGGATAAAATAAAAAGAAACATCCTGATTGTTCATGGTGTGTGACGGAGTAATCTGGAAGGTTTCCTTGGGAGTTTCGCTGATGGTGATGCTGTTCGTTTCAAAGGAGTAGTATCCTTGGGTCGTCAACCCATTTCCTTCAAGTCTGATTTTGTCAATAACGGCCTGTGCCATATCTCCTTCACCCTTTATGTTTATCTTTAATAGTGACAAAACGTGCTTAAATGAATAATCGCCCGAAAAGGCCACATTGCCAAGGTCGGTATCGTAGGAAAGCTTCCTGGATGCTACTAGAAAGTCATATTGGTCAATATTTTCCCAAGTCCCGTTCTGGCTGTCGAGAGAAGGCATTTTTATATTTTCCTTACTTTCGGCTTTGGAACCGGAGTGGGGATAATATGCGTAAAAAGTATGTTCCTGGTTTTTATCTTTCCAAAAGACACTCTTTTCTGTAGTCCAGGAAGTTCCATCGAATATCCAGCGGACGGCGCTGTCATTGTCCATAAAAACACCTATATCATCGGTTTTACTAAAACTAGCGATGGCATTTTCATGATCTTGCAAGTAGCGTGCTCCGGAAACTGTTTTCCCGATTCTTGCCATAATGGATACCGTGTACTCTTTTTCTTGTGATTGCTCTAATTCCTCACTACCTTGGCAGGCAGAGAAGCACATGAACGTCAATAGCGATACATACAATGATCTTTTCATTCTTTTATTTTATAATAGTGAGGGACAAAACATCAGCTTATCCGTTAAAATTAAAATGAGGACAAGTTGAATTGGTCGAGGATTAAAGCATGTCTGCTTATTGTCGGTAAGAAATTAAACTTGTGTTCGGCTGCGAAAATAATTCATTCTTTGCAAAAAGAAAAGCAAAATGATAAAAAGATGAAAATTAAATGAGTTATGCCGGAAACAGCATGAACATTCTTACCGGTATATTCCCATAAAAAATGATGGAAGATAACCTGTAGTTTAACGCTTCAGGCTGACTATGACTAAATCTTATTTGTAAATTATCTCCTTCCATTCTTCCACAGTACGTGTAAGGGAAGAAAAATTCACCCCGATACAGACTATTTTACGGTTATCGGTCAAATAAGATCGGGCATAGCCTTTCTCTGCTATTTGCTGTAAAGCCTCCTCTGCTGTTCCGTCCATCTTGAATTCGAAAATGTAAACATATTCGTCCATTTCCAATATGCAGTCCACTCGTCCGAAGCTCTGGCGATTCTCACAATGGATTGCACGGCAATAAACTCCTATCAAACGGAGAATCAGATAAAAAGTGTATTGGAAATGTTTCTCAGTCATATCCAATTCCTTCAAGGAAGCGTGAGAGTCATACGGGATGCTTGCAAGAAAGGCGGTCAGAGAATCACAAAAAGCGGAGGTGTTCCCTTGCTCAAGGCAAGTAACAGCATCGATAATCCAACTGTTGACCTCTCCACCTCCGGGTTTCAAATAATGTGCTGCCAATACGGACAAGAACCCTTTACGCACCTCATTATTGGGAAAATCGAGCAGATAAGTTCCCATACGTCTATTATATTCTTTAATAGTGAGATATCCGCTCTGATAAATCATGGGTAGAGGCTGTTCCACATCAGCCTTATAATCCACAAACAAAGAGGGAACATAATAACGTCCGGCAAGTTCGTTTATCTGCTCGCGGCTGTGTTGCAGCAGACGAACCAAATAGGTGGGAGTACCTGTAGAGAACCAGTAATCACGAATTGCCATACTGTCAAAAGCATTAAGAATGCTGAACGGATTGTAAATGTCGGTCATCCTCTCTCCAAAATGATATCCGTCATATTGCCGTCTGAGAAGTTCCTTCATTTCTTTCACTGTGTACTGATATTTAGCAGCCAACTGTATGGTGGGTTCTTCGAAAAATGCTTCCAGCTCATTCTGGGTGATACCGCACAAGGCTTCGTACCGTTCATCCATACTGATATCCTTAGGCTGGTTAAATCCACTGAAAACACTTACTTGGGAAAACTTTGTTACTCCGGTCAACAATACGAATCTCAAGTATTGATCGGCTCCTTTAAAGGTAGAATAAAAGGATTTCAATATTTCCCGGTTATGGTTCTCCAACAGAACTTGCTTTCCATAATCATCATAAAAACAAGCTTCCGTATCTAATACATCCAAAATAGGTTTGTCATATTCATCAATCAGAACCACCGCACGCCGCCCTGTCTGTTCATAAGCTCGGCGAAGTATTTCAATGAAACGGGTTCCTATGGTTGTATAATTGGGATTCTTGCCATAAATATCTTCCCAGTTCCCTAAATAGCCTTCAATGGTAGCCTCCAGAATTCCGGGTTGTGTATACAGTCCTCCATTAAAGTCTATACGGAAGATAGGATACTCATACCAGTCCTTTTCCAATCCGTCGATTTCCAGTCCGGCAAACAAATCTTTGCGTCCCTGGAAATAACAGGCAAGGGTACTTACCAGCAGGCTTTTGCCAAAACGGCGTGGACGGCTCAAGAAATAAGTCTTGCCTTGTGTTACCAAGTTGTAAATCAAACCGGTCTTATCCACATATACATAGCCATCTTCACGGATTTGGTCAAAACTCTGTATTCCAATAGGGTATTTCATATTTTGTTGCGGTTCTAGAATGAATGATAAAACAAAGATATTAGTAAATGACAAACAAAGCAAATAAAGGATTTGTTTTTTCTGCTTATGACAAGTTTTTCCGTTTCTTATTAATGGATAATCACCTGTTTCTGTCCATATATATTGGCATTCTGTCCTTTAAAGGATACTTTGAAAAGTATTTAGAATCTATCTATTCTGCAATAAGATATACTTCTTCTACTGAATTTGCTATATCATTGTTTGTCAGTGTTATACATATTATCTAATGTGTATTAATATCTTTATACCATTGTAGTTTTGTATATTCTTCATTCAAGTCATTAAGTTCTCTCTGCATGATAAAAGTGGTCATACCTGAAAAGGCGGTGATAGGGAATGTTCCTTCTTCCGTAGCATAAAAAGGAGTATTTCTTTTGTAAACCACACATTGGCTGATACACTCTTGAAGTGCATTGTATGTATTTTCATCTGATAATGATTGATAATATTGAGCGAAATCAAAAAAATAGAATGGGGCTTTTAAAACTCCATCATAATTTTGAAGGTTACCGACCGGGAGAAAAGAGCCGGATGTTTCTGTATTGATCTGTCGTATCAAATTCGCTAAATTTGATAATCCGGCAGTTTTTATTATGCTAATGGTAGCAGAACGTTTATCGCCTTCCATCAAATTCCAATAATGAAAATAATTTTCTGCAAATCTTTGCAAATCAGAATTTTCTTCAAGCAGACAGGAAATACTGCCGGCATAGATAGGAGTAAATCCCGGAGATACTACTGGGGCAGAGGAAGCCATGATATATGCTGCTTTATTTCTTAATTCATAAGCCACCTCAATACCTGCCATATTACATGCTTCAAAGATTATGAATTCAAATAAATGGTCCGGGAGGGCCATGGCAAAATCTGTTATTTCCATTTCATTGTCATTATCGATGATGATAGACCGCGAGCCATTAACCAATGTATGTGGAGGAAGCCAGCCACTGCCATGGGAAAACACGATTAGACCGTAGCTTTTAGCAGGATAAAGCCGAGTTACGTCGTTTATAACTCGTTTAAGCACTTGGGGGGAGGCTGAGTTTTCTTGGTCATAGGTATGTATGGTAATATAGCCTTTCTCACTTTTTCCATCAATTTCCATCAATCGTGGAGAGTCCTTAAATGGTGTATCCTGATACACTATTATATTTCCATCTGTCCCGTCTTCCCATCCATTTTTAATTTGAACAAGTTTGTCATAGGTTTCGGCATCAAGATTATTATCTCCTCCCAGATAAACCAATAGTGTCCGTGCAGGTAAAACAACAGGGGTGTCATTTTCTTTATGACAGCCACATACTAATAACAGAAAACAGACAGCATATATATACTTCATACACAATATAATTGGATAAACGATTATAAAAACTAAAAGAGGGGAACATTTTGCCCCCCTCTTTTTTTATAAACAATGAGCGTATTAATTACTTGTCATTGTGCTTCTTAACTTGGATTTGGATAGTTCCAACAGAATGTCCAAGACCTTTCTTCCAAGTATGGTCGCAGATACCGCCCCACTTGTGATTTACACAAACTTCTACATCAATAGTAAATGGTTGAGCAATATCTTCACCATTGTTGATCCATGTGATAGTCTGCTTAGCATTATCAAGTTTGATCTTCTTCATGTTTTCAGCATCCAGTTCACTTCCGTCAGCAAAGTATGCCTTAGAAACCTTGAAGTTAACAGTTGTATTAACATCGAATACATTATGGTCAACTACCAGTTTCTTTGACCAACCAGCTTGATCACCTGTCTGAACCAAAGTATTATTCTTAGCCATATCTTTGTGATCATAGATAACATGGTTGTTATTGAATTGTGCCTGAGCACCTTCAGACCACAGATAATCTGACAAGAAGAATGCATCCTTCAATGATACTGTATTTTCAGCTTCCTGATACTTGTCATACAAAGGACCTGCTTCGTAAGCGTGGAATACCATCGGAGTTACAAATGCAACTTCAAATTCATCGATAACCACTGTAGAACGTCCATTTTCAGGAGCAGGAGCACCAGTATAAGTAGTAGTATGATCTTTAGCCCAAGGAGTATTGTTTACCATATTGATAGTATCGCAAGAGAAGTTATTGTAATCTTCTTTAGCATACTTGTTATGAGCATTGGCTTCCTTGTTGCAAGTACCATACAATCCGTCAACATCTTCATTGAAGCTTACTACGGCACGCATTTTGATCTTCTTCAAATCCTTAGCGTCAGCAGCATTGATCCAAGCACGTCCTTCGTCTGTAGCCTCCAAAGCGATATACCACTTGTTGTCTTTACCTTGATACAAACGGATGCCGGAATTGTGACCGTCACCTATCTTAGATGCGTTATTATGCTGGTCAACCAATTCGAATGACAAGGTAGCTCTAGCCCAATCCTTATCATGAGTCTGACCCTTATAAGGATTATAGTTGATCAAATCGAATTCGTCATTCAATGCTGCAACCATTTCATAAGTTTTAGGATCATCAAAGTTATCGTATCTACCGTGAGCAATGAAGTAAGAATCATCTACCCAGTTCAACTTAGTCTTTTCAGGAGCAACTACATCCGGATACTTCACATTGATAGTATAAGTAACATGGATGTCAGATAATCCCTTATGATCAGCATTTGGCTTGTATGTACCCTTAACAGTGTAAACGTCGTGATCGTCATGACGAGAGAATGCTGTATTCTTCACTGTAACGAACAACTGATTGTATTCTTCAGGTTTAAAGTTCGGATCTAATGAATAGTCTGCATTATCTTTTCCATCCCATGCATATACAGCGTGTTGTTTAGCCTCATCTGCTGTTGCAAATTCAGGAACGAAATCATAAGTCTTACGGAATTCGTCTTTACTCAACTGTACATCTTTATGGTTGAATATCTTATCCATATCCATGTCAAGAACTTGATTGATATGTTTCAGAGTGACGTCTTTTGTTTCTGTAATATTAATTTCAGGAGCAACAACTGCATTGCGTACAATGTGAATCTTGATGATTGCTGTTTTAACTACATTACCATTGTCTTCACCCGGTGCTACCAGTTTCACACGAACAATAGGAGTTCTGTCTATAGCAGCTGTGTGGTTGGCATCTGTTTCTGCGCCCCAAATCGGGTCCGGAGTTTGTTTTACTGTAGCAACACCATCTTTGGTAACATCCAAATAACGTTTTGTCTGGTTAACGCCATCATAATAGAAGTCAACCGGTTCAAACACCAATGAATAGTCATCAAAACCATTCTCCATCAGAGGATACTGAGCGTCTTGGGCTCTAATACGTTTGTCAAAGAATGAAGTTACGATGTCCTTCAAATTTTTTGAATGTCCATCACCTGTATAGTTCAATTCTACAACAATACGTTCTGCATCATCTTTAGATTCAGCATCTCCTTTATATAACTGGTTTTCAGCATTGGCTTCGAACTTAGCTTTATCTGCTTGATAAGCCTTCAATTTAGCCTCTTCAGTACCGGTCGGATTCAAGGTGTTAAGATAATATTCATCTTTGATGAATTCTCTATAATTTACCTTGTTAGGAGCAATTGCATTTTTAATCTGAGCAGGAGCGTTAGTTTGGTCAAATGCATCAGCTACTTTAACCAAATGTACGTTTTTCTGCAAAATTACTTCATGCTTGGCGGGAACAAAATCAGAATGAACGATTTGGTCATTGTTCTTAATTCTCAATGAATATACTGTTCTTTCGTCCAGATTAGATTGTTCAGCAAAAGCCCAGTCCTTTACACGGAAGTTTAACATACCATGTCCTTCTTTATAAGATTCAACGGTAATTTTTCCATCAGTGTACAGTTTTTGTCCAGCGTTGAACAATTCCCAATTCTTGTTATTCGTATTGTAGTTCCATATTTCAGCAGTATCACGAACAAATCCTACCACTTCCATATCTTTGAATGATACGCTGTTAGGATTTACCTGATACTTCACGTCTGCCTTACCTGAGTAAACGATTTTAAATGTGCTAAAGTTATTTGTACCCCAATCTGCACCTGTAATCTCTGTTTTACCTGCCACACTATCAGTAACGATGGTAGGGAAATGGATTCTGGCAGCTTCACCTTCAGAAAGGAAAGTAGGGATAAACTTAACTCCGCTAACTACAGAAGTAGCTTTAGGCATACTGATAGTCTTTTTAGTGCCATCAGCATAAGTAATAACTAATTCATAAGCTGATTCACCTTCTTCTACTGATACTACATAATCATCAGCAGAAGTACCTGGAGTACCCGGAGTACCTGGTTTGCCCGGTTCACCTTGTTCTCCTTTTGCACCATTGTATAATTTAATGGTCTCTCCATCACTGAATTTGATTTCATAACCACCATTACCATCAGTGAACGGAGTACAGCTTTCGACATATTTGCCTGAGCCTACTTTGTCTTCAAGGGCCTTGATTGCATCTTTCACATTGGATATTTCTTGATCCAAGCGGTCGATGTCGTCATCGTAATCCTTACAAGATACAAATGTTCCTGTTGAAGTGACCATAAGGGCTCCAAACAGGATTGCACTTAAAAATTTTTTGTTCATAATAGAAAAACTTTAAATTTATAAATTTAAAAACTCAAAATGTTTATTGTTATAAAAGGACTTAATTGCGTTGAATCATAAAAGGATTCCGACTCTGCGATATATATTGCAGGGGAGTCATGCCAACTACTTTTCTGAACGCCACATAGAACACGCTCTTGGAGGCGAACCCGCAACGGCTGAAAAGCTCATTCACCGGGCAATCTTTACCGTCCAGCAACTCCTTCGCGCGAACCACCCTGTAGGAATTTATTAACCGCTTGAAATTGCATCCGAAGTAGTTGTTCACCGCATTACTCAGGTAGGTCGTATTCGTGCCGACTATTGAACTAAACTTTTCTAAAGAGAGTTTTGAATCCAAATATACTTTTCTGATTTCTAGGTTATACAAAATGCTTTTATAGATCTCAAAATCAACTTTTCTTCCGGGCGCTCCTTTCTCGGTAGACAGTGTATTCCACTGCCGTTCTGCATCTTTAAACAGCTTTTCTTTCTGCGTTGTAGTAGAAAGCTCATTGCTTTGCGTTTGAAATAGAGCATCCATATTTTAGTCAGTTTCTATAATAGCCATAATTTCATCGGACAAAAGTACCCATTTTACTCTATTCTGCAAGACTTTCCACTAAAAATCTTTATAAAATACAGGAATATTTTAAGAAATAGGAATATCTCTATATTCTTTACCTTACAAACAACCATAGAAAGCCCCATAGACCTATTAAAACAAGACATTACTTTCACTATACACCTTAATATAATAGCATAAGTACGCCGAAGAAGTTAAACTTATAACAGTCAAAATATAGCTTAGTCTCTATAAAGCGGAATCCAGAACTTGTAAATTATCCCTTTATTCAACAAAACAAACCAGAAAAGAACAAAATAATCCAATATAAATATGTCATTCATTTTCTAATTAAGAATTATTCAAACTCCCTAAACATGGGATTTTTTTTGTTCACCCCTAAATACATTTTAACTAATATAGCTTACCGTATCACTTCTATTAACTAAAATAGAAAAAAAGATATTTAATAATCATTTTTTACATTCATATAAAGACAATTTTTATCACCTTCACACATCTTATCTATATATTTGGCTACCTTTGGACAAAAGTCACTATATTTGCGTTTATGAAAACATATACAAGCAATCACATCGTATTTTTTTCGCCTACACATACGTCTGCGAAAATAGCCCGTGCCATCGGAGAAAGTATAGGTATGGGCAGAAGAATAGAAATAGATCTCACTACGGATGAGAATAGTAGCCCGATAGAAATCAAAGATTCTATCACGATCATTGCAGTTCCTGTGTATGCAGGCAGGGTAGCCCCAATAGCATTGCAACGGCTACGAAGATTAAAAGGCAACAATGCTCCGGCTATCTTAGTCGCTGTATATGGTAACCGCGATTACGAAGATGCACTGGTCGAATTGAGAGATGAAACTATTCAATTGGGATTCACCCCACTGGCTGCCGGTGCCTTTATTGGTGAACACAGCTACAGCCGTCCTAATATGCCCATTGCAGAAGGCCGTCCGGATGTTACCGATTTACAGATTGCGGAACAATTTGGAAAAGACTGTCTGACAAAACTGGAGAAGGATGAAACATTATCCGATTTTTACCTAAAAGGAAACATACCTTATCGCTTTGTTGGCCCCTCTACTCCTGCCGCTCCAGTCTGCACTGAAGAATGCTTCGCCTGTGGCGAATGCATCGAAGTATGTCCTACTCATGCCATTGCTTTAAGCGATGAAGGAAAAATAGAAACAGAGATTACCAAATGCATCAAGTGCTGCGCTTGCGTAAAAGAATGCCCTAATGGTGCACGAGTTTTTGATACTCCTTACACCCCCATGCTACACCAAAAATGTGCGGCACGCCGTGAACCTGAACTATTTATATAATGAATAACAGAGATAAAAGAGTCCTGGTAGGAATGAGTGGCGGAATAGACAGCTCCGCCACGTGCATCATGCTGCAAGAACAAGGATATGAAGTGGTAGGAGTTACCATGAGAACGTGGGATGTCCCTTCCCGCTTTTCCACCCCCGGTCAAGATGAACCTGATGATGTACTGGAAGCAAGGGCCTTGGCAGAACGGTTGGGAATAGAACACCATGTAGCTGATGTGAGGGAAGAGTTCAAACAGATTATTGTAAAACACTTCATAGATGAGTATATGCAAGGAAGAACTCCCAATCCTTGTGTCCTTTGCAATCCGCTATTCAAAGAGCGAATTCTCTGTGAATGGGCAGACCAAACGAATTGCGCCCATATCTCTACCGGGCATTATTGCAGACTGGAAGAACGGAAGGGAAAACTGTATATAGTAGCGGGAGATGACCAGACAAAAGACCAATCCTATTTTCTATGGAAACTTCCTCAGGAGATACTTCAACGTTTTCTCTTTCCACTGGGAACTTATACCAAGCAGGAGGTACGGGAATATCTCCGACAAAAAGGATTCGAAGCGAAAGCCCGTGGAGGTGAAAGTATGGAAATCTGCTTTATAGAAGGGGATTACCGAAACTTTCTGCGTTCGCAATGCCCGGATATTGACACCCAAGTAGGACCGGGATGGTTTGTAAATAGCAAAGGAGTCAAGATAGGTCAGCACAAAGGCTTTCCTTATTATACAATAGGCCAACGGAAAGGATTGGAAATCGCTTTGGGGCATCCAGCATACGTACTACGCATCAATGCAGAAAAGAATACAGTCATGTTAGGAGATGCCGAGGAACTTAAAGCAGAATATATGTTGGTAGAAGACTATCATATCACAGAAATGCAGGATTTACTGCAATGCAAGGACTTGTCAGTACGTATCCGCTATCGCAGCAAGCCTATTCCGTGTCAAGTGCTCGTATTAGATGAAAAACAACTATTGGTCCGTTTCCTTTCCGAAGCATCCGCCATCGCTCCCGGACAATCAGCCGTTTTTTACGAGGGGAAACGAGTATTGGGAGGTGCATTCATAGCTTCACAGCGCGGCATCCGAAAAATTGCCGCAGATAACCAAGATAAATTTTAGATGATGAAAACATATATCGGATATCTTATTTTCATGTGCAGCTTATTATTATGCAGTTGCCAACAGACCACAAGCAATCCTCGTTTCTACGACGAGGGCGTATCGCAAGAACTGGCAACACTGCGCAAACAGGAGATTAAGGAGTTGAAGTATAAGCTATATTTCTCCATTCCTGAACAGAAATCAGTACCGGTAAATGGAGAGATTACCATTGAATTTAATCTGGATGCACCGCAAGAAATTATTCTCGACTTCAGAGAAAAGCCTGAAAAAATAAAATCGGTATCCGTCAATGGACAAACTGCCCGTTATGAATTCCATAACGAGCACATCATCCTACCTGAAAAAAACATAGTAGAAGGAAAAAATAATATCACGATCAAATTTATTGCCGGAAACCAGTCGCTAAACAGAAATGATGAATTTCTGTATACGCTATTAGTGCCAGACCGTGCCCGTACCTTATTCCCTTGTTTCGAACAGCCGAATCTGAAAGCCACATTTTCCTTACGACTGGATATACCAACAGAATGGAAAGCTGTTTCCAATACCTATATTACTAAAGAAGAAACAAAAGGCAACTGCAAAACAGTAACTTTTGCCCCAACTGAACCATTAAGCACTTATCTTTTTTCCTTTGTCACCGGTAAATTAGAACATCAAGAATATATAGAAGGTAACCGGAAAATCTCAGCATATTACCGCGAAACAGATTCTAAAAAAGTAGCTCAATTAGATACCATCTTCAAACAAGTGACCGCTTCGCTGAACTGGCTGGAAGAATATACCAATGTTCCCTATCCTTTTGCCAAATACGATTTTATTATCTTGCCGGGATTCCAATATGGAGGTATGGAGCACACAGGCGCCACCTTATATAATGACACACAAATGTTCCTAAGCGAAAATCCCACTCCGGATGAAGAACTTCGCCGAACCCAATTAATCGCCCACGAAACCGCCCACATGTGGTTCGGAGATTTAGTAACGATGAACTGGTTTGATGATGTCTGGACTAAAGAGGTATTCGCCAATTATTTTGCAGCTCTGATTACCGAACCATTATTCCCGCAAGTCAATCACCAGCTGAATTGGATGAAGACTTATACAGCCGCATCCTTGTCAGAAGACCGTACACCCGGAACCACTGCTATCCGGCAACCGCTAGATAACCTTCAAAATGCAGGATTAATTTATGGACAGATCATTTATAACAAAGCTCCTGTCATGATGGTAAAACTGGTGGAATCAATGGGAAAAGAAGCATTTCGGGAAGGGATTCAAGAATATTTAAAAACTTACGCTTACGCCAACGCTACTTGGGATGACTTGATACAAATTCTAGACAGTAAAACAGAGCAAGATCTAGCCGCTTTCAGCGATGTATGGGTAAACCAAAAAGGAATGCCGATAATCAAATTCGAAATATCAGACAAACAGTTGACCATACATCAGCAAGATCCATATCAAAGAGGATTAAACTGGCCTCAAAAATTCAATATCACCCTTTGCGGAACAAGGGACACAACGATAGAAGCCAGTCTGACAGACAGCTTATGCCGTATTACGTTACCCTTTACCCCCACCCGTATTCTGCCCAATACGGACGGGAGAGGATATGGTTTGTTTGTTCCTGACAACAACAGTCTCCATTGGCTGCTGGAACATTGGCAAGAAATAGACAATGAAACAACCCGACAGGCAGTTTTAATGATGATGCATGAAAATTATCAAGCAAAAGGAATTCCGAATACTGCATGGATGAATGCATTACTCAACGGAATACATTGTGAAAAGAACCCGTTGATAGCTTCAACATTAACCAATTACCTGTCCTCTCCTCTGCAAGAGATATCTTCGGCAGAACGTGATAAAATAGAAAATGAGCTTTATAAACTCAGCCATTCTCATCCGATTCCTTCTTGTCGCATCCAGTTATTACGCCTTCTGATTACAGAAGCAGCAAGTCCGACTATGATTCAGTGCCTCTATTCCTTATGGGAAACCGAAAGAGTCCAACAATTAAATGAAAGAGATTACACTACATTGGCCTACGAACTGGCCTTGCGCATACCTGAGCAAGGAAAAGAAATACTTCAGACACAACGCCAACGCATCCACAATCCGGACCGTCTACGCCAATTCGATTTCATATCACGTGCGATGACTGCCGATACTTTAAAATTGGACAGTTTATTCCGATCTTTATTGCAAGCGGAAAACAGAAGGATTGAGCCTTGGGCAGCTACAACCTTAAGCTATCTGAATCATCCTACAAGACAAGATTATGCGGTGAAATATATCCGTCCGGCATTGGAAAAGCTGACAGAAGTTCAACGCACCGGAGATATCTTTTTCCCCCGCAATTGGGTCGGGGCTTTATTAAGGAATCACGATAGCGAAGCGGCCTACAAAGAAGTAGAAGCTTTTTTATCGGTTTATCCCGACTATCCGCCTTTATTAAAAAACAAAATACTGCAAGCGGCTTATCCTCTTTACAGAAAATATGCAGATAAGAAAAAATAAACTGAAAGAATCAAGGATTCATTACACCTTGATAGACAGCATGGCGTAATGTACCCTTTTCATCATCGCTATCATAGTCCCAGTACATAGCCCCCAGCATCCCTTTCTGATGCAGGAACTGGCACTTGAATGCGATGGACTGGGCATTCTCATAATTAACGACCACATGTCCTTGCGAATTTATCATATAAGGAACTTGTGCCACACTATCCCAACAACTCTGTAAAGAATCCAAAGCGATAATATGACGATAATCCAATAATTCCGGAGCTTCATTAGTCCCATGCCCATAGAACGGAATACCCAATACCAAGCGTCCGACAGGAAAACCTGCGGCAACATGGGCGGCAACCGCATCCTCGCAAGACCATTCCTCAGTCATTTCCGAACGGTACAAGGCCGAATGGTGATTAGGAGATTCCTCCATATCGTATGTCATGATATTGACATAATCCACATAAGGTTCGACAGCCTTTAAGTTGTAATATTTGGCACCTGCCTGTGTAGCAATGGTCAGCAGTTTGTCTTTACCGATAGCATGGCGTATATCCTTCATCAACAAAGAAAAGTTATCAGTATCTTCCGGCGAAAAAGATACACCGGCAGTTCCTATACCGGGATATTCCCAATCTATATCAATTCCGTCCAAATCAAACTGGTCTATCACCCGTTTACAATCTGCGGCAAACGCCATACGTGTACTATCTGTCTGTGCCATCTCACTAAACCGACTGCTTCCCCACCCGCCTACGGACAGCAAAACTTTCAAAGACGGTTTTTTTTCACGCAGCCCCACTACCATTTGCAAACGTGGTTCATTATCTATACGTATTCCTTTGAAATTATCTGTAACATGCCCGAACGCATAATTAATATGAGTCAAACATGCCGGATCAGGCGTACTTTCTCCCCATGAGGTGACATATGCCAAAACCACATATTTCGATTCATTCTCCGCTACCTCAATCTGCGAAGACCGCTTTTTGTCCTGACAGGCAACCACCAGCAGCAAAAAGGAAAGACCTGCTATTAATTTAAAGGTTCTCATACATAATAAAAGAGTTTAAAACAATGAGAGCTATCCGATTTATCTGTAACCGGCAGCAAACTCTTTTGAAATCGAATTATTCAAACTCATACAAACATCGGCACTGAAATCCTTTCCACAACGAATCACATGGTCCCAGTCATCTTCCGACAGTTCATCCAAATCATCCCGGCGGATACGATATTTTAGCAATCCGAAAACTACTCCGGCGTTAAAATTATCTCCGGCTCCCACCGTACTGACAGTCTGCAAAGGATCCACTTCATAATGCTTTTTTATATTCTTTGTATACAGGCGAATTCCTCTTCCACCGTGCGTGCAAATAAAATGCGGACAATAAAATTCAATCTTACTTTTATAAACCTTATCCGCATCTGTCAAACCAAACATATTCTCAAAATCCTCAACGGAGCCGCGAATGATATCAGCATATTCAAAATTCTCAAGAATAACAGGAAGCAGCTTTATCGCCTCGTTCTTGTGAGTACTGCGGAAATTCACGTCATAATAAATGATAGCCCCTTTTTCACGAGCTTTATCCAACAGTTCTTTCACCTTATCACGCAATTGAGGCGTTACAGCATAATAAGAGCCGATCATCACAATGTCATCCCGATGTATTTCAGGCATTGTCACATCCAGCCTCAACCGTGGATAATCTTTATAAAAAAGATATTCAGCATCATTCTGTTCATTCAGAAAAGCTAAAGACACAGGTGACTTTCCTTCAGGAAACACGTTCACATGATCTGTGCTTACTCCATTCTCTCGCATAAACTTCAGAATGATATCGCCCACTTTGTCATTTCCCGTTTCACTGATAAAAGTTACATTGACTCCCAAACGCCCCAATGAAATAATTCCATTGAAAACCGAGCCACCGGGAACAGCTGCCGTAGGTTGGCTATCTTTAAAAAGAATATCCAGAATGGTTTCACCTATACCTATTACTTTTCTCATTTTTATATTTACGATTTATATACATAAAACCGGAACACAAATGACACAAATCCTTTAATAAAATGCTATTTGTATTATTTGTGTCCTTTGCGTTCCGGTTCTATTTTATTTTACTTACTTAACTCGCGTGAACGCTCACCTAAGTACCCTCCATGATGGCGTTTGCTATACTCTTCGATGGTAAAACCAGTCTTTTTCATGGTTTCCACTACCAAAATATCACCTATCACGGTCATAACTGTAGTTGAAGTTGTGGGGGTCATACCCAAAGCACACACTTCATCAGGATGCCCGGTGCATAAACAAATATCAGACTCCCGGGCCAATGGACTATCCGCATTTCCGGTAATAACAATATATTTCAAATTTGGGTTCAAATTATGTGCAAGTTGTGTCAGTTCCACAATTTCACGGGTTTTTCCTGAATTAGAAATCAGAAGCAGCAAATCATTCTCCTGCAAAATCCCCAAATCCCCATGTTGGGCTTCGCTGGGATGTAAAAACACTGCCGGAATACCTGTAGAGCAAAAAGTCGTAGCTATATTCATAGCTATCTGTCCGGCCTTACCCATACCGGTAGTCACCAGCTTTCCTTTTTTACGGTGTATTTGCTCAACTATCAATTCCACTGCTTTCTCATAAGCATCAGTTATAGGAATATTCAAAACAGCCTGAGCCTCTTTCTGCAACAATTCGTGTATAGATGTCATCATAATAGGTTACATGAATATTATTTAAGTAGTTCGGTTAGTTCTCTCAAGTCATTGGCAACAGCAAAATAACTGTTCAACGGATAATGGGCAAAATGCTGCCTCTCCAATCCGGCCAAAAAGTCGATAATGCCATTCCAAAAGCCATTTATATTATAAAAAATTACTTTTTTACGATGATAGTCCAGCGTAGCGGCCGCCATTACATGAAAAACCTCATCCAGTGTACCCACTCCTCCCGGCAAAGCTATCACTACATCCGATTCATTCAACATCACATCTTTACGGTCACTCAAATTATCCGTACGGAAAGTCACATCCACCAAATCGCTGGCTCGTCCACGTTCTTCCAGCTTGGTCGGAATAACTCCCATTATCATCGAACCGTTGTCTTTGGCTGCCTTGGCAATACATTCCATCAATCCGATATTAGCACCTCCATACACTAACGTCTTCTTGTTTTGTCCCATCCAAACGCCCAACTCACGTGCTTTTTCAAAAAACACAGGCTCTATATTCTCGGATGCGGAACAGAAAATAGCAATTTTATCCATCATCTTGTTTTCTGTTAGTAAATACAAATATCTGCATTTTTTGAAGAACGGCAATAACTTTTGTTGTATTTTTGCCAACCGAAACTTATTTGAAGCAAAAAACAATGTCATACAATACTTTCACCTTGCCTAACGGGCTGCGCATTATTCACGCTCCCAATCAGTCTAATGTAGCCTATTGCGGCTTTGCCGTCGATGCCGGAACCCGTGATGAAAACGAACAGGAACAGGGAATGGCCCATTTCGTGGAACACCTTATCTTTAAAGGAACACAAAAAAGACATGCATGGCACATCCTGAACCGCATGGAAAATGTAGGCGGAGATTTAAATGCATATACGAATAAGGAAGAAACAGTGATATACAGTGCTTTTCTGGTAGAACACTTCTCACGGGCAGCAGAACTGCTGGCAGATATTGTATTTCACAGCACCTTCCCACAACATGAGATTGACAAAGAAGTGGAAGTGATTATTGATGAAATACAAAGTTATGAAGACAGTCCGTCAGAACTGATTTTTGATGATTTCGAGGAATTGATTTTTCCCAATCATCCTTTGGGAAGGAATATTTTGGGCAAACCGGACTTATTGCGTAGTTTCAAAAGTGAACACGCCTTGAATTTTACTTCCCGTTTTTACAAAGCTACCAATATGATCTTTTTCATTCAAGGCAATATAGACTTTAAGAAAGTGATACGCACCATAGAGAAAGTGACAACCGACATCCCTTTTTCCATTACCGAACGCCAACGGACAGAACCTTTTCTCTATATTCCTAAGACATTGACACTGAATAAAGAAACACATCAAGCCCATGTAATGATAGGTAGCCGGGGATATAATGCATATAATGAAAAACGAACCGGACTTTACCTGCTGAACAATCTGCTGGGAGGACCCGGTATGAACAGCCGGCTGAACGTTTCCTTGCGCGAACGCCGGGGGCTGGTCTATAACGTAGAAGCCAATCTGACCTCATACACAGACACAGGAGTGTTCTGCATCTATTTCGGAACAGATCCGGAAGATGCAGACCGTTGCATCGGACTAGTTCATAAAGAATTGAAAAAACTGCGTGACAGCAAACTAAGTTCCTCACAACTGAGTGCAGCAAAAAAACAGATCATCGGACAAATAGGAGTTGCCGGAGACAATTTTGAGAACAATGCATTGGATATGGGAAAAACGTTCTTGCACTATGGTAAATTTGAAGGTCCGGAAGAAGTATTCAAACGGATAGAAATGCTGACAGCAGAACATCTGTGGGATATCGCCAATGAAATGTTCGATGAAAATTATCTTTCAACCTTGATATACCTATAAAAACAGGAAATCACCCTAAATTTCAAACATTACATTTCTCACAAATAAAAATCTAATTGTATTTTTGTAGAAATACCTTTAACTAATATCATTAATTTATGAAGAAACTTCAACTATGCATTTTAGGAAGCTTATTCGCAGTTTCCTTACAAGCACAGAGTACAGATTACACCAAAGGACTGAGCATCTGGTTTGATACCCCTAATAATTTGGACGGACGCGCTTCCTGGTATTCTCCTGCAACAGACAAAGCATGGGAAAACAACTCACTCCCCATAGGAAACGGCAGTTTGGGAGGTAATGTTATGGGATCTATAGCGGCAGAACGAATCACTTTAAACGAAAAGACACTATGGCGCGGAGGACCGAACACAGAAAAGGGAGCAGCTTATTATTGGAACGTAAATAAAGAGTCGGCACACCTGTTACCCGAAATCCGCCAAGCATTCACAGACGGTAACCAGAAAAAAGCAGAAGAACTTACCTGCAAAAACTTCAACGGACTGGCCGATTATGAGCCAAGCCGTGAAACACCTTTTCGCTTCGGCTCCTTTACTACATTGGGAGAAGCTTACATCGAAACCGGTTTAAGTGAAATCGGTATGACCGATTATAAACGCATCCTGTCTCTTGACTCGGCCATGGCAATAGTCAGTTTTCGCAAAGATGAAGTGAACTACGAGCGTAAATACTTCGTTTCCTACCCCGACAGCGTGATGGTACTGAAGTTCACAGCCGACCGTCCCGGCATGCAAAACCTGATATTCAGCTATGGCAGCAACCCTGAAGCCATAGGTGATATCAAAACAGACGGTCCCAATCGTTTGCTCTATACCGGTCGCCTCAAAAACAACCAAATGAAATTTGCTCTCCGCATACAAGCCATAAACAAAGGAGGAAGCCTGAACACGACTGATGGCAAATTCATTGTCCGCAATGCGGATGAAGTCATTTTTCTGCTGACCGCAGATACCGATTATAAACTCAACTTCAATCCAGACTTCAAAGACCCCAAGACGTATGTCGGTCCTGATCCGGACCAAACAACCCTAGCCATGCTAGACGCTGCCGCTGCCAAAAATTACAACGAATTATGCGAGCGACACAAAACGGACTATACCCAACTGTTTGGCAGAGTCAAACTACAACTGAACCCTCATGCTCCTATGACCTTGCAATATCCTGCCGTTACAGATCTTCCCACCCATCAACGTCTGGCACGCTATCGCAAAGGAAATCCGGACTACCGGCTGGAAGAAATCTATTATCAGTTCGGACGATACTTATTAATTGCCAGTTCACGCCCCGGCAATCTCCCGGCCAACCTGCAAGGAATGTGGGCCAACGGGGTAGATGGCCCATGGCATGTAGATTACCATAATAATATCAATATCCAGATGAACTACTGGCCTGCTTGCTCCACCAATCTGAACGAATGTGTATGGCCTTTGATAGACTTCATCCGTACCTTGGTAAAGCCGGGAGAAAAAACAGCCCAAGCCTATTTCGGCGCACGCGGATGGACAGCCTCCATATCCGGAAACATTTTCGGATTTACTTCCCCTTTGACCGATGAAAATATGTCCTGGAACTTTAACCCGATGGCAGGTCCCTGGCTGGCAACTCACATTTGGGAATACTATGATTACACCCGAGACAAAAAATTCCTGAAAGAAGTAGGCTATGATCTTATCAAGAGCAGTGCCAACTTTGCTGTAGACTATTTATGGCATAAACCGGACGGGACCTACACTGCTGCTCCTTCCACTTCTCCCGAGCATGGGCCTGTAGACCAAGGAGCTACTTTTGTACATGCTGTAGTCCGCGAAATATTGCTCAACGCCATTGATGCCAGCAAAGCACTGGGTGTCGATTCCAAAGACCGTAAACAATGGCAATATGTACTGAAACATCTTGTACCCTATCAAATAGGACGTTATGGTCAGTTAATGGAATGGTCAACAGACATAGACGATCCCAAAGACGAGCATCGTCACGTCAACCATTTATTCGGACTGCATCCGGGCCACACCCTTTCACCAATTACTACTCCCGAATTAACCAATGCCGCCAAAGTTGTTTTAGAACACCGCGGTGACGGAGCTACCGGCTGGAGCATGGGATGGAAACTGAATCAATGGGCACGTCTGCAAGACGGCAACCACGCCTACAAACTATTTGGCAACTTACTAAAAAATGGAACTTTGGACAACTTATGGGATACCCATCCGCCTTTCCAGATTGACGGTAACTTTGGCGGAACTGCCGGTATCACAGAAATGTTGTTGCAAAGTCACATGGGATTCATCCAATTACTCCCAGCCTTGCCAGACGCATGGAAAGAAGGTTCTGTCAAAGGGCTTTGTGCCAAAGGTAACTTTGAAATTGACATTATCTGGCAGGATGGTAAATTAAAAGAAGCCGTCATTCTGTCCAAAGCCGGTGAGCCCTGCAATCTGAGATATGGTAACCTGACTTTTACCTTTAAGACAACTAAAGGAAAGACATATAAAGTAATGGTTGAGAATGAGAAACTGAAAAAAATCCCCTTATAAGGACAAAAAAACAGTCAGACAAATCCCCCTCATCTTTTAATCTATTTTGTCATTCTGAACACTATGTTATCTTTTACATCTGTTCAGAATGACAAATTATATATAATATCACAGTCATTCGGTTATCAATATCCTCTTTTCGCTTTGAATTTCAAAACCTATTTCTTATATTTGTACAAATATTTGTTTTAAGACCTTATCTGAATGAGAAAAACCGTCTATGTAATCCTGGTTCTATGTTGTTTTATCATAAAGACTTATTCCATCAACCGTCCTTATTATCATTTTAAACAACTTTCTATTAAAGAAGGACTTCCAACCTCTATTATATCCCTATACGATGACAAAAACGGTTCATTATGGGTCGGAACCACTCAGGGAATATATCGTTTCAATGGAGAAAAAATCAAGAAATATAATCTACCGTATTTATTACGTAAAAACAGCCATTACATCAACGATATTTTCGGAGATAATGAAGAACGGATATGGGCGATCACCTCACAAGGAATCAGTTATTATGAATATGAGAAAGATTCCCTGCAAATTTTTCTGCGACATAATCAGCCGGTAAAAGCTTCCATTATAACAACTGAAGGAAGCAAGCTGCTGATACCTGTAACCGACACATTGCTTGTATATGAAAATGAATTAAAACATTCCAAAGCAATCCCTTTAAAAACAACAGGAATCCATATTATCAAGATGGAGCCTTTCGACTCCACTCATTACCTGATAATAAACAATGCATGGGAAATAAAGCTATTAAATAAACATACAGGAGAAATAACTGATTCTCCATTCGGTGAATTATCCAATGCATACGATCTATATAAGGATTCCTCCGGACGTTACTGGGTTTCCTTCTACGGGCAAGGAGTAAAATGTTATAATCAGGATGGACAACTGCTGACCTCCTATAATACCCGTAATTCAAACTTGAGCAACGATATTGTTCTTGATATAACAGAATGGGATAAAGCCATTTGGCTGGCAACAGATGGTGGCGGAGTGAATATAATCTATCCGGACACTCATGATATTCAAATCTTATCAAACAAAGAAAACCGGCAATTCCCTGCCAATTCAGTCACATGCCTATGCCACAGCAACAACCACATGTGGATAGGTATGGTGCGGGAAGGCGTACTAGGAGCAGAAAAAGGTTTTATCACTACCTATACCAAAGCTGCACAAAACCCAGCCTCAGGCTTGTCCGACAAATGCCCCTTATGCCTATGGGAAGATAAAGACGGACGGATCTGGATTGGTACGGACGGAGGCGGTATCAACTGCTTTGACCCGCAAACGGAACGTTTTACCCACTATCCGCAAACATTGGGAGAAAAAATAGTATCCATTTGCCCTTTATCCGAAACCGAACTGCTAGCATCCAGTTTTTCAAAAGGAATCTTCCGCTTCAATAAAAAGACAGGAAACTACCAGCGCTTCTCTCTTCCGGACAAAGATGCAGAAGCAAAGCTGGCAAGCTCCAGTGCACCCACCAATATACGAGTTAATGATCGGAACGAAATAGAACTATACGGTAATGCTTTTTACCGATATATTCCCGGAAGCCAACAACTTATTCCCATCCACTTCAAGAACAAACAATTACAATATTCCTGGATCTATATTGGAAAATACCGTACTTATCCATTTTTTCATGACCGAAACAATGTATTCCAATACAACAAAGAGAAAAACGAATACGAAACCATAGCTTATGAGAAAAATAACCAGATATTAGCTGCAAGCATTGATTCTTTAGGGACTCTATGGATAGCCGAACCTAATGGAGTCACCAGAATTCACCTGCCCTCAAACCGTAAAGAGCCATTAAAGCTACCCGATGGAAATGACGTAATCACTTCTTTAGTCATTGACCATGAAGGCATCGTATGGATGGGGTCATTGGGAATCATATACGCTTATAATCCACATAAAAATCATTTTGTCATCTACAATGAGATGGACGGCATATTACCTAACGACTTTTTAGCCAAACCTGCATTGGTGGCAAGTGACGGCAACATATACATGGGTGGCTCCGAGGGATTGGTACGAATCAACAAAGCTTTAAAACCAGCTTCGGCTCCACCTCCCATCACACTTAAGTTGCAAGAAATAGCATTGAACGGCACAACAGTTCACTTCATCCCCCGATCAACTATGGAAATTCCTTATAATTTCTCCTCCCTAAAAATACATACACAACTGGAAGGGGGAAATGTATTTCACAAGCGCATCTACCGGTTCCGTATAAAAGGGCTGAACACAGAATACACAGAAACATCCCGTCCCCATCTTGTTTTACATACCATTTCTCCGGGCGACTATAAAATAACGGTTCAATGTACACAGAACGATGGTAGCTGGAGTCCTGAATTCACTTTGCTGAAATTCACTGTCCTTCCTCCGTGGTGGCAACAATCCTGGTTCATCCTATTATGTGCGGTCATCATCATTCTTTTCATTATCTATACCATAAAAGCTCACGACCGTCAACTGAAACGGAAATACAAGGAACAGGAACGTACCATCTACAAGGAAAAAGTGAAAGCTTTGATCAATATCAACCATGAACTGCGTACCCCTTTAACCTTAATTTATACACCGTTGAAACAACTTACAAACAGCAAACAAATCCCCTATGAACTCCGTGGCAAACTATATGGTGCGTTCAAGCAAGCACGACAAATGAAAAACATCATTGACATGATTCTGAATATGCGCAAGATGGAAGTAGAGAAAAATATCCTGCGCATGTCTTCCACGCCCTTCAACGAATGGTTGCAAAGTATCCTAAATGATTTCAAGGATGAACTTTCGTTACGTAATATCTCATTGGCATTTACTCCTGACACTACCATAGAAACTATGTATTTTGACCGCAGTCAATGTGAAATCGTCGTTAACAACCTATTGACAAATGCCTATAAATTCAGCGAAGAAAATTCTACTGTCACTGTTTCCACTTACCTCGAAGGTAATGGAAGCCGTGTACGGGTAACTATAAAAGATGAGGGAATAGGTCTTCAAGAAGAAGATATAGCCAATTTATTCACTCGCTTCTATCAGGGTAAACATAGCTTTCAAGGTAACGGAATCGGCTTGTCATACGCCAAACAACTGGTAGAAATGCACGGAGGCATCATCGGAGCCCAAAATAATGAAACCAAAGGAGCGACTTTCTTTTTCACATTACCGTATAGACAGGAAGCCGCCGACATTCAATCTACACCTCAAACCTATTTGAATGATGCATTGCATCTATCAGCCGACATCGATTACAAACAACCTCAACAAGACAGCATAGAGAAATTTCATTCTATTCTAATAGTGGAAGATGATCGCGACTTATGTAATTACCTGATTTGCAACCTACAAGTTCTGTTTGAAGAAGTGTATGAAGCTCATGATGGCATGGAAGCTCTTCCTATCCTTACGTCACAACGCCCCCAAATTGTATTAAGTGATGTCAAAATGCCCCGCATGAACGGATTTGAACTATGCCGCTATATCAAACAAAAACCAGACTTAAACTATATGCCTGTGATACTGCTTACTTCCTGTGTCGATGACGCCAGTATAGAAGAAGGATACAAAACAGGAGCAGAAGCCTATATAACCAAACCGTTTGACATGGATTTACTTTCTATCCAGATACAGAATATCATGCATAATCACAACATCGTGAAAAAGCACTATGCCACCATAGATATCCCTATACCCAAACAAGAAAATCTGAATCACATCAATGAGCAGCTGATGCTTCAATTCAGCCGCATTGTCAATGAAAATATCAACAATGTGGATATGGATGTCAATTTCATAGCAAAGCAAATGGGAATGAGCCGTGCGTCACTCTACAACAAGACTAAAGGAATGATGGATATAGGCATCAGTGAATACATCATAAAATGCCGTTTGGAATATGCCCGTAAATTACTAGATGCCACCACACTATCCATAAGCGAAGTAGCAGAACAGTCAGGATTCAAGCATTCACGCAATTTCAGCACTGTATTCAAAAATGCAATGGGAATGAGTCCGTCCGATTATAGAAAAAAAGATTCCCGACCTTCTTGAAAACAGAAAGACCGGGAATACTTCATGCTATGTTAAATTTAGGTCAGATTAGGTTGTCAATCCTTGTAAATGTTACGAATAGGGTCATCATACTGAACTTGGAGACGTAATAATTCCGTCTTCAATTCTTTAACCAACTCTTCCGTTCCAGGTTGTCCGTAGATATTATGCATCTCCATAGGATCTTCCTGTAAATCATATAGTTCCCAACAGTCTATGTCATTATAAAAATGCATCAATTTATAACGTTCTGTACGTACACCATAATGGCGGCGGACAGCATGTTCAGCCGGGTATTCATAAAAATGATAATACAATGATTTACGCCAGTCAGGCACTTTCTCCCCCTTCAGCAAAGGCAAGAAAGAAACTCCATGCATATCTGCCGGTACCTCCACCCCTGCAAGGTCCAATATAGTAGGACCATAATCAATATTTTGCACCATCTCATCAACATCACCTTTCTTTCCTCCCGGCAAACGGACCAGCAAGGGGGTACGGAAAGACTCTTCGTACATGAAACGCTTGTCAAACCAACCATGTTCTCCCATATAGAATCCCTGGTCGGAAGTATAGACAATCATCGTATTTTCCATCAATCCGTTCTCTTCCAAATACTTCAAAACACGCCCCACATTACGGTCTATGGAATGGATAACCCGCATATAATCATGCATATATTGCTGATATTTCCACTCAGCCAAAGCCTTACCCGTTAACTTATCCTGTTTGAATTTGGCAATGATAGGATCATAATGCTTGTCCCAAACAGCCTTCTGTTCCGGATTCAGAGCATTATACATATTTCTGCCCGCTTCTTCCAGTCCCGTTGTGGTATGGATCTCATTCTCCTTGTCCGCCATCTTCAGGTCATACACCAAATCCATATCCTTTATAATGCTCATTTCCTGCTTGGATGCAGGAATTCTGCCTTCATATTTATCATAGAAGTTCTCTGGCATCGGATAAGTTACATCATCATACAAGTCAAGGTCACAAAGATCAGGCATCCAGGTACGATGAGGCGCCTTATGATGAATAAAAAGACAGAATGGTTTACTCTTGTCCCGGATGCTGTCCATCCAATTTATTGCCAAATCTGTCACAATATTGGTAGCATAGCCTTCCCGTTGTACCCGTTCGCCATTTTTAATAAATTTCGGATTATAATAATCCCCTTGTCCTATCAGGATGTCCCAATAATTAAATCCGGTAGGTTCAGATACCAGATGCCATTTACCGATCATAGCAGTCTGATAGCCATTAGCCTGAAGCAGTTTCGGGAAAGTCTGCTGGTTACCGTCAAATGTGGTGGTATTATCCGTAAATCCATTGGCATGACTATGTTTACCGGTCAGCATACAGGCACGGCTGGGACCACTCAGGGAGTTTGCCACAAAACTATTTGTGAAACGGACCCCTTCATTGGCTATCCGGTCAATATTGGGTGTCTGCATATAACGTTGGTCATATGCACTGATAGTCTGAAAAGAATGGTCATCACACATGATATACACAATATTCATGCTTTTTTTCTCATTCCCGTCGCTCTCTTTCTTTACCTTGCAGGAAGGCAGCGATGACAACATCGCTGCTCCCGTCAAAGAATACAATACACTACTGGTTATTCTATTCATTTTTATATAACTTTGGATTCATTCATCACTTCCTTACCAACCGGGATTCTGTTCCCACATGCCATCCATTACATTAATCATACGCTCCTGGATAGGCAACAAATAATCCCGGTTCGGTTTAAACTGCCATCCATTCGGCATTGTAGAAGGAGGCACCGGTAATATGTAACGTTCAGCATCATCAGGGCTGCCTGTCAAAAACATATTATTTCCAGATGCCTGGTCATATTTCAACTCTGGCCCATATTGTTCCGGCAAGTTACTGCCTATAAACAAAGCACCATGTGCGCGGTTACCTATAATCAACTCCTCGGCAGCGGCCCAGCGCATGATATCAAATACCCGACGACCTTCCAATGCTTTTTCCACCCGGCGTTCGCGGCGTACAGCTTGGATATATTTATCCAGATTTCTAAACGGATACTCCGCAGAAGTATTATATTCACGGTCGAAATCAATATCCGGCATACCGGCACGCTCGCGCAAAGGATGCAATATCTCTATAATCTTGCCCGCATTAGCCGCCCCGTTCTTCTCGGCCAGCGCTTCCGCATAATTCAACAAAACATCAGCGTAACGGAACTGAATGGCAGGAGTAGAGCCTTTATATTCCGAGATATAATCTCCAGTATAATCTATCTGTACATGTTTCAACATCACATAACCGGTCATGTTCGTTCCAAACGCTGAACCATCGCCAGCCAACGAGGGGAAACCGACAACGTACGGATTACCAGCCCCAGCAGGTTGCATGCGCTGTCCAGGCAAGGCCACAGTCTGCGACAAACGGGGGTCTCGGACAGTAGGAAGCAACTCCGTAGGATAGACACGCTTGGCATCAAGAAGCTCTTTCCCAACCAAAGGCCGGCCGTCTATCGTCAAATAATCATCTACTAAAGATGCTGTAACCCCCACATTACCTCCACCTGTATTCAAATAACGAGTGACACTATTGCCCACCTGATCTCCATCATACATCTTAAACCAAAGAATTTCAGGATTAGCAGTCAGATCAGGAGTTTCAAAAATGCTCCTATAATCATTCTCCACATTTCCGGTATTATATATTTTCCATACTCCCCGTTGACGCACTTCTTCAGCAGCAGCGATAGACTGATCCAAATAGTTGTCTATCTTTGCCATTAACTCTGCCTCTCCAAGTTCCGTATCATAAAACTTTTCGGGTTTGTTTTTTTCCTTAGCATAATGCCATTTTTCCCATGTAGCCTCAAAGAGAGCGACTTCACTCTTCAACGCACGGGCTACATCCTTGTGCAGACGCATGGATGACGAATTATTCTGCTCCTTCATCAGTGAAATGGCCATATCCAAATCTGCCAAAATCTTATCGGCAATAAATGTACGGCTCTCGCGAGGCAACATCATTACTTCCAGATTTGGTTCTAGCGGGGTGTCTACCCATGCCAACCGACCATAGTCTGAAAACATGGAATAATAAAACCAAGCACGGAAATAATAGGCCTCACCCATCAGATGATTATACTCTACACTGCCTTTTTCCGGACAGTCACCGGCATTATTTATCAAAAAATTAATGTTACGAATATGTGTATAATTATCTAAAGCCACCGCATTGCTCAACGAAGTTAATCCCATCAGGCGCGAATTGACAGCAGCAGATGCCAAATTATCACTGTTAACATCATTACCGGCAATACCACCTCCACCACCAGCCATGAACCCTTGCGTACGGACACCAAATTCATAATAGCGGTCTATATAGTTTCTTATTTCGCCTGTACTGCGAAACGGTTCGGCCGTAGACAATACTCCCTCGGGCATTTTATCCAAATCATAGCAAGCCGTAAAACAGAATGCCAAAGCCAGCCCCAATAATATATTTCTTTTTTTCATAAGATATCAAAATTATAAATTAACAATAAAGCCTAAGGACAATACGCGGTTCATCGGATAGTTCTTTCCTCCCTCACTTGTATATGAGTTGGAACTAAAAATGGCTTCCGGATCAAACATACCTTTCAGTTTGGTAAATGTCAACAGATTCTCTCCGGAAAAGAACACCTGCACTTTCTGCAAGCCAGCTTTGTGTACCCATGCATTAGGCAGGTCATAGCTTAAAGTCAGATTCTTCAACCGGCAATAAGCTGCATTCTGCAAATACAAATCAGTACGCTGTATATTTTTATCCTGATAAGGAGCTACTCCACCCGCAGAATTAATATAAGGTTTCGGATAATAAGCTCCCGGATTGTCCGGTCTCCAATAATCCATATGTTCCTTGAAAACAGTAACTTGAGCATAAGGTCCAAATCCCCAGAAATATGCGCCACCGGCAACCCAGTCACGTTTGCCCACACCCTGGAACATAACACTCAGACTTAATCCTTTCCAACTGATATATCCATTGAAAGTGTACTGATAACGTGGAGTTGTATTACCAATTATAGTCTGGTCTCCCATATCACCATCCACCAGTCTATTGTCTCCCCTGTCAATGACTTTATTGCCATCCAGATCTATATACTTCACATCTCCCGGTTCCCACAGTTTTCCACTGATATAGCTTAAATCATACTCCGCGTTGTAAGCGTCAGCTTCTTCTTGTGTCTGAATCAGACCTTCGGCCCGATATCCCCATATTTCACCTACTTTACGGCCTGTATACCAGCTTCCGTAAGGATCATTCTTTTTAGCATTAGCATATTCCGTCACTTCGGAAACAGCATCTGAAACCGACCCTCCGACACTATAATCAATATCGTTACCTATTTTTCCACGATAATTCAAAGACAACTCCCAACCACGGTTACGCATACGGGCGTTATTAGCCTGTGGAGCTACCGCACCAAACATATCGGGAAACTCCAGCCCCGGTCCCAACATATCTTTTGTATCACGCTGGAATATATCTACGGTTCCGGTCAAAGCGTTTCCAAAGAAACCAAAATCCAATCCGATATTTTTGCTTTCCACCTTCTCCCAAGTAGTATTCGGGTCAATAACAGGAGCGGGATTGGTATAAATATGACGACCGTCGCTAAATATATATCCTCCCAAACCACCATTCAGTGACATATTGGAAGCAAAAGTATATAAACCGGCATCTGCCTGATTACCTAACAAACCATATGATACACGCAATTTCAAATTAGAAAGGAAATCGGCTGCCGGTTCCATAAATTTCTCCCGATAAATATTCCATCCCAAAGATGCGGAAGGGAAGAATCCCCAGCGGTTTCCTTTAGCAAAGCGAGAAGACCCATCATAACGGCCGTTCAATTCCAACAGATAGCGACCGTCGTAGTCATAATTGATACGCCCAAAAAAGCCTCGTGTAGCCCATCCGTTACGAGTATCCACTACCACTTTATCACCTGTACCCATACCCAAATTAGGGTTGTTTGTAGAATACAAGCCTGTAATAGAGTTCTTCATATAGCTATAATCATTATCCTCTTCTTGATACCCCCCCATTAATGTAAAGTTATGATGATCATTCAGAGTGAACTGGTAGTTTGTATAAAAATTGATAGTCTGATAACGGGTACGTCCATAAGTACGTGTAAACTTACCGTCTTCCACTACTCCCAATTCAGAACGCGCCACTTTGGTCATTGTCACCCCATCTTGCTCATAAATACTGGGAGCCACATTCAATGCTTCATACTCCAAGTTCATTTGCTTATAAGTATAATCAAAGAAAATAAACCAGTCTTTCAGCGGTTGCAATTCAAAACCTGCAGTGATATTAAAACGGTCACGTTGCGTATCTGTATACGTTCCACTCTGCAAATAAGGAATCATAGACAATTCCGTAAAATGTCCATTAGGGTCAATAACCGATACCGTAGGACGGAAACGTGCCAAACTATGATAAAATCCTTCACTCAAACCACCGTCAAGTCCAGTTTTCGGATCTTCATTATTAAAAGGAGTCCTATTATCCGAATGCATAAACTTAGTGTTGAATTTCAGTTTCAACCATTTAGTCAATTCTGAAGTGATATTGGCATTAACCGTATAGCGTGTATAGTCCATATCAGCATAGCGCAAAATACCGTCCTCATTATAATAGCCTCCGGAAACATAATATTGTGCTTTCTTGCTACCCCCGCTAAAACTGAGATTGTGGTTATGCTTAAAGCTATAATTTTTATAGTGCAGATCAAAATAATCCGTATTTCCCAATCCGCGTTCCGAGTTTTCGAATGCGGCATTCAATGATTCACCCGGTGCCAAATCTCCCCACGGGTCAATACTGGACGGATCTCTCATATATTGTTCCAAATCAGCTATTTTTTGCTCACTATACATACGGTTAGCAGCTCCTGTATTGCTGACACCGTCATTCCAAAACTTCACAAAGTCAAGTGAATTCACCATATCCGGCAGCACAGTTGGAGCACTCCATCCTAATGTACCTTGATAACTGGCACGCATCTTTCCTTCTTCACCTTGTTTAGTTGTCACCAGAATCACACCGTAAGCTGCACGTGCTCCATAAATAGCACAAGCCGCCGCGTCTTTTAATACAGAAATATTCTCGATGTCATTCGGGTTTACATCTGAAAGAGACATTTCCACACCATCTACCAATACATAAGGAGCAGAATTTCCAGACAAGTTGCCTTGACCACGCAAACTCAACGAACCGGTAGCACCAGGACGTCCCGATCCTCCATTGCTTACTGACAAACCCGGAACTAAACCTTGCAAACTCTGTGTTGCATCCACTACCGGACGATGTTCCAACGCATCTCCTTTCACAGAAGCGACAGATCCGGTAAGATTCACTTTTTTCTGCACACCATAACCTACCACAACAACTTCATCCAACGTTTCGGTATCCTCAGCCAAGACAATACTGAAACTAGTTTTTCCATTGATTGGAAGAGTTTGCGTAGCATAACCAATATAAGACACGACTAGATTTCCTTTGGATGGAACATTGGAAAGCATAAAATTACCATCCAAATCGGTTATCGTACCGTTTGAGGTTCCTTCAATTAAAACACTGGCCCCAATTACAGGCTCCTGACTGTTTTTGTCAATTACCTTACCACTGATGGATAAGGATTGAGCTGTCACCATCGGCGAGAACAAAAACAGAATAGCTGTCACCAATCCAAGGACTGAAAGCAGTTTCATTTTTTTATTCATAATAAAAGAATTTAAGGATTAATTAGATTAAAAACTGTTGCAAATATAGGCGTTCCCATTCCGCCAGCACCTCTTTATTTGTCTAATTAATATCTGTATTTGTCTAGAAAGCCCCTATTATCCAGCCTTTAAACAAAATAAGACCTGAAGATCTCCGGATACCGGAAGACATTCAGGTCTTATTTTTATATGTTAAAAAGAAGTTACTCTGCCACCATACTCATCGCTATTCCTTTTTCCAAACCACGAAGCTCGGCAAGGCCACGCATACGTCCCAAACAAGAATAGCCCGGATTTGTTTTCTTGTTCAAATCATCTATCATCTGATGACCATGATCCGGACGCATAGGAATAGATATTCCACGACGTTGCTGCACTTTCAACAGGTTCTTAACTACATGATACATGTCCACATCACCCTCCAGATGATTCGCCTCATAAAAGTTCCCTTCAGCATCACGTTGGGTACTGCGCAAATGAACAAAATTGATACGGTCTCCCCAACGTTCCATGATACCCGGCAAATCATTCTGTGCAGATACGCCAAATGAGCCACAGCACAGACAAAGTCCGTTTGACGGATTAGGTACAGCTTCCACCAACAGCTTGAAATCCGCCTCCGTACTCATAATGCGCGGCAAGCCCAGAATAGACATAGGCGGATCGTCCGGATGAATAACGAGCTTTACTCCCACTTCATCGGCTACCGGACAAATTTCTTTCAAGAAGAAAATCAAGTTATTGCGGAGTTTGTCCGCATCAATATCCTTGTAACGGTCCAGTTCATTTTGGAATTGCTCCAATGTAAAACTTTCCTCCGAACCGGGCAATCCTGCAATCATATTTCGTGTCAGACGATGAATTTCTTCCTCATCCATTTGTGCCAGACGCGCTTTTGCCTTTTCTATCTCTTCGGCCGAGTATTCCTTTTCGGCTCCCGGACGTTTCAAGATAAACAGATCGAACGCTACAAAAGCAGCCCGCTCAAAACGCAATGCCTTGGAACCATCGGGCAACGTATATGCCAGGTCCGTACGGGTCCAATCCAGTACAGGCATGAAGTTATAAGTCACAATATAGATACCACATGCTGCCAGATTACGCAAACTCTGTTTATAGTTCTCGATATATCTCAGATAATCTCCTGTCTGTGTCTTAATATGCTCGTGTACGGGCACGGATTCTACGACACTCCAAGTTAATCCTGCTTCTTCAATCAATTTCTTGCGCTTCATTATTTCCTCTACCGTCCATACTTCACCGTTGGGAATATGATGTAAGGCATTGACAATACCGGTTGCTCCGGCTTGTTTGATGTCCCACAATGATACGGGATCATTCGGTCCGTACCAGCGCCATGTTTGCTCACATAAAATCATATCAAATAAAAAAATTGAGAATTAAAAACTAAAGACTTGTTACATGGCAAATGCATTGAAACCACCATCTACTACGGCTACTGTACCGGTTACAAAGCTGCTGGCATCGCTGATGAGATACTGGATGGTTCCACACAGTTCCTCTGCTTTACCGAAACGTTTGAACGGAGTCTGGCGAATCACATCATTACCACGCTGAGTATATGTACCATCTTCGTTTGTCAACAAAGTACGGTTCTGTTCGGTCAGGAAGAATCCCGGAGCAATGGCATTCACGCGGATGCCTTCACCAAATTTCGTAGCCACTTCATTGGCCATGAACGCAGTGAAATTAGAGATTCCCGCTTTTGCAGCCGCATAACCACATACACGGGTCATCGGACGGAATGCCGCCATAGAAGAGAAGTTCACAATAGCTCCTTTCTTCTGTTCCACCATCGGCTTCAAAAATACCTGTGTAGGCAGAACTGTTCCGGTAAGATTCAGATTAAGCACTTTCTGGAACTCATCGACCTTCAAATCAAAGAAATTTCCTGTAGGAGCAATCGTAGCACCCGGCATATTACCTCCTGCTGCATTCAGCAATGCATCTACACGACCATATGCTGCGAGAATATCCTTCAGATTCTGCTCCAATATAGCCTCATCCAACACATTCGTTACAAGAAACATGGCTTCCCCGCCTTTGGCCTTGATTTCGTTTACAATGGCATTTCCTACTTCTGCCTTACGGCCTAATATAACAACCTTGGCACCTTCTTCTGCCAAATGGGCGGCAATAGCCTTTCCCAAAACCCCTGTTCCACCGGTGATTACCACCACCTGGTCTTTTACACTAAACAAATTATTCATGATATTATTCTTTATGGTTTATACCTTTAACACTATCTCGCAAAACAATCAGGCTCTCCGGCCCCATATTAAACAAAAGATCGGCGATACTCAAATTCGGCAGAAAACCGTATTTGGCATCAAAAACTTGATAGTAAGGTTTAGGGCAAAAGTCAGCATCCGCCTTACGCCAGTCACGCTTCGGATGAATAGTCTCACGAAAATCAACCTCACCCGGAACAAATTCCATGCAATATTCCGTTGTTCCTTCCATATGGGGATGAATATCGATCAAATCGCATACTAAAGAACAAATTTCCTGATTATAATCCCACAAGAAGGCATATTTCTTTTCATAAAAGACGCGGAAATCATCAGCATAGTACTCAAAGAAAGGACTGTTTCTATATGCAGCCACCAAAGCATTCCAATGTATATGACGCCAATTGCCATGATCCGAAATACGGACAT
Organism: uncultured Phocaeicola sp.; assembly: GCA_958434805.1. Next base: position 22,632 of record CAUBDX010000017.1, on the reverse strand, counting down.
CCTTCATCAGGCATTTAGGCGTACCGCTTTTTTCCGTAGGGATAGTCAGTGCCAGCGGACCGTCGGCTGCCGCAATGACACAACGGTTGCGATAAGTCTGTTTCACATAATTGTCATACTGTTCCACATAGACCTTCTCACAGGCAAACAGTTTTGTATAATATTCCACCGGGGCCAGATAGGCCGAACTTAAATATATCGTATTCTCCATTATTGCACTCGTTGAAAAATGCGCCCTTTTCTGGATGAAAACCAAATGCGCCAAGCTTTACCGATCAAATGGTCATCGGGCACCAGGCCGAATAAACGCGAATCACACAGATTCACCGGATTATTGGATGCCATCCAGTAATAATTTTTATTAAATGTATAGGCTTCTACAGGTTTTCCCCCTACATACAGGGTATCTCCCCTGACAGAAGCCACTCTCCCTTCATGGCGGACAATAGTATTGCACAACAAGGTCACATTCCAAGGATATACCTTGACAGGTTTCCCTTTTTCCGGGATCACAAAGGGATGGCTCTTGCTTATATCCTTATGATAAAGAGGAATCAAATCCACTTTTCCCGCCAGTTTTTGTTTTAACAGGTAATATTCATAATGACTGAAGGTACGTATATACTTCCCCTCGGCATACCCCACCAACCTGTTTCCCTGAATGTTCACTTGCTGCATGGCAGCCTGCATCGTTTCTTCTTCCGTATGAGAATAGACATACAAAGATTTACTATCCGGGCTCAACACTTGTTCGTCGGTCACCCACAGTTCATCATTCAACATCAACGTATCTCCGGGTACTCCTACCACACGGCTTATAAACACTTCCCGATTGCCCACCGACGTCTGAGGAGACCGTGGATTAGGATTGTTGAACAACACAATATCCCCTTTCCCGGCAGTTTTTCCCAGCCACCGCCAGATAGAAAAAGGCACACGAAACCCATAACTCCACTTATTCACCAAAACCCTTTCCCCTTGATAAAGGCTATTCTCCATACCGGTAGAGGGAATGGTGCAGGAGGTGAAAGCAAATGTCTTTACCAACAGTACCAGAATGACAGCAGTAAGCATTGCTTTTATCCATACAGGAATACAGGGTATGCGCAATTTATTTAATGTTATCTACAAAGGTAAACAATCGGTTCCAACGTATTTTTCCATCCAGCCAGCCACGGTCATTATCCAATGACAACCAGATAAAGATAGGTTTTCCCACCACATGATCTTCAGGAACAAATCCCCAAAAGCGGGAGTCAGCCGAATTATGACGGTTATCTCCCATCATCCAGTAATAATCCATCTTGAAAGTATACTCATCGGTTTCCTTGCCGTTAATATAAATCTTTCCATCTTTCACCGCCAGTTCATTACCCTCGTAAACATGAATAGGACGCTCATAAACAGGAAGATTCTCTATCGTGAGTTTCACCGTCTCTCCCTTTTTGGGAATCCATACAGGTCCGTAGTTATCCGTAGTCCAGTTCTTATACATATTCAGCGGGTACAAGCCCCCCGCATCATCAGCCGGTGTATTCTCAATACTGACTACAATATCCTTACGCGCCAACAAACCCGCTTTCGCTTTTTCCGTCAGAGGCATATTATAAACAGAAGCATCCGTATAATACATCATCATATCCTCCTTGCTGATACCCAGTTCATGAGCCAAGTCATCGGGAATAGGACGCTTGGTTTTCACCAGATAACGATACTGCACATTATCAGGCTCTTTATTAGCTTTACCATCCAAATAAATAATACGATCCTTTATCTCCAGCGTTTGTCCGGGCAAACCCACACACCGCTTCACGTAGTTCTCACGGCGGTCTACCGGACGGCTGATTATCTCACCGAAGTTCTGTGGATTCTCTTTCAGGTACTCCCGTCCCAACTGATAATAATAATCATAGACCACCCGTTGCTGCTCCGGAGTCATGGAAGCCAAATCCACCGGTTTTGCCAGCTCCTTGCCTGCGCCATAACTCAGACGGTAAATATCATCATTGGGCACACCGGTGGCAACTGTATCTCCGGCCGGAAAGTTAAAGACAACGATATCATTCAACTGTACATCCCCCAAACCTTTCACCCGTTTATAATCCCATTGTGGATGCTCAAGGTATGATTTACAATTAAAAAACGGCAGTGTGTGTTGTGCCAACGGCATGTGCAGCGGAGTCTGAGGCACACGGGGCCCATAACTCATTTTACTCACAAACAGATAATCACCCGTCAGCAATGATTTTTCCAGCGAGGAAGAAGGAATCACATAGTTCTGGAAGAAATAGAGGTTGACAAAGTATACCGCCACCAGTGCGAATACAATAGCATCCACCCATCCCATGACAGTCACTACATGACGGTTCTTGGACTCTCTCCACCAAGTCCATGGAATCTTCTTTGTGATATACGCATCGAAGATAAACGGTACAACCACCAATCCCAGCCAGCTTCTCAACCAGACAAGAAATATCAGGTAAAGCGCCAGAACAACGGCAAACTTAATCCACTGTGTATGTGTTGCTCTTATCATATCTTAAAACTGAAATAAATCACTCATTCCTAATAACCCTTCATGCCTGGATGTATATTCCGCCGCCAAAACAGCTCCCAAGGCAAACCCCTTCCGATTCTTGGCATCATGGGTAATTGAGATGCTGTCCGCCTCAGAGTCATAGCGGATAGTATGAATACCAAACACCTCCCCTTCACGGATCGAATTTACAGGAAACTCATTCTCGGCACATTCCGATGTTCCCGACACGGTTCCATCCGGTGCCACCATGGTCCCTTTCACCCATTTACTCTTGCGGTTCATATTTTCCAGAATCCCTTCGGCCAGCGTGATGGCTGTTCCGCTGGGCGCATCCAGTTTATGAATATGATGAGTTTCGGTCATGGAAACCTCGTAAGCGGGAAAGTTATTCATTATTTTAGCCAAGTATTTATTTACAGCAGAGAATATAGCGACACCCAGACTGAAATTAGACGACCAGAACAAGGTTTTTCCACCTTTCGTGCATAATTCTTTCACCTCATCACCATGTTTGTCCATCCATCCGGTACTGCCCGATACCAATTTGACACCGGCAGCAAAAGTTTTCATATAGTTGTCATATGCCACCATCGGGTTAGTAAACTCAATAGCCACATCTGCTGATTTAAATGCTTCCGAATTAAAATCATCTTGATTATCAACATCTATAATACTCACAATCTCATGTCCGCGGGCAACTGCAACCTTTTCAATCTCCTTGCCCATCTTTCCGTATCCTATTAATGCTATTTTCATAATTACGAATGTTATTTCAGCCACAAAGATAGCGTTTTTCGTTGTAAACCATTACATTTGCCAAACATTTACACCTCATTAACATGGAACAACTATTACACTATGTATGGAAACATAAAATATTTCCTCTCAAAGAACTGAAAACAACAACCGGCCAACAAGTGGAAGTTATAGATACGGGACTGGCGAATACCGACGCCGGTCCCGATTTTTTTAATGCCAAGCTCAAGCTGGACGGTGTGCTTTGGATAGGCAATATCGAGATACATGAAAGATCTTCAGACTGGTTCAAACACGGACATCATGCAGATGCCGGTTACAACTCTGTCATTCTGCATATAGCCTCCGAAATAGATACGGAAATCAGCAGGAGCAATGGAGAAAGAATCCCCCAAATACAACTCATCTGCCCGGAAGCGGTCCGCACCAACTACAAGGAACTGTTGGAAACAGACAGCTACCCCCCTTGTTACCGCATCATTCCTTCACTCCCCCCTTTCACCGCCCACTCATGGATGACTGCCTTACAGATGGAAAGATTCGAGCAAAAAGCGACCTTATTGAATGAACGGTTAAAACGTTGTCAAGGCAATTGGGAAGATGCTTTTTTTATCACACTGGCACGTAATTTCGGTTTCGGGCTGAACGGAGACGCTTTCGAAACCTGGGCTCATCGGCTTCCCTTCCGGGCAGTAGACAAGCATCGGAACGACCTTTTCCAGATAGAAGCCATCTTCTTTGGACAAGCCGGCATTCTGGAAGATTCTGATGGAGACGGATACTATCTCCGGCTAAAAAAAGAGTACACCTATCTACAGCATAAATTCGGACTTATCCCGATGGATGCTTCCCTATGGCGTTTTCTCCGGCTACGTCCTGCTAATTTTCCGCATATACGGATTGCACAGTTGGCATGTCTTTATCATCGTGCCTACGGACTGCTCTCTCGCATCATGGAAACGGAAACACTACAAGGTGTCAGAGATATTCTGAAAGGAGGAACGTCAGAATACTGGCTCACTCATTATACATTTGGCGGTTCTTCCCCTTCCCGTCCGAAGACTCTAAGTAACACCTCACTGGATTTACTCATTATCAACACGGTAGTGACATTTCTCTATGCTTACGGACTGCATAAAGGGAATCGTGTACTTTGTGCACGTGCCGGCAGTTTTCTGGAAGAATTGAAAGCGGAGAACAATTATATCACCCGCATGTGGGAACAATGCGGAATGAAAGCCTCCAATGCCGCCGACAGCCAAGCTTTGATACAATTAAAGAAAGAATATTGCGATAAGAAAAAATGCCTGTATTGCCGGATAGGGTACGAATATCTGAAAAGAAAATAGAAAAAGGGGGCTGAAGTCTTGAACTTCAGCCCCACCTATTCTTATAAATTTCTGAATAACGACATCACTTTGACAAGCTTTTTACAATAGTGGAAACTATCTTTGAAGAACTTTTCCGACTATCCTTACTCAACTTATCTTTACTTTCCAAATTCATGCTGGTAAAATAGTTATTACCTCGGGTTACTTCCTTCTGATTCTTATCAAACAAAGAATAACTGGTGATATGAAACAAAGTACGCAAAGGCTTTTCTTGCCATTTCAAATAATGCTGATTCAAAAATAATACATAATCCGAATCAGTATCCTTTATCAGCTGTTCATACCGATTATCATCCACCTGACTAAGATCCGCATACCTCTCCTCTTCTTCACCTTCCAGTCTGATTTTATCCAACAAACTGCTGATGGCCGCCGCCTTTTCCGGAGTAACGAACTGGTATTTCTTATTCTTATTGGATGCAATAATATTCTTTGCTATAATCTGATTATAAGTATAATCTATGCTATCAGTCGGTATTCCAGTTTCCTCAGTAATCATACTGCCGGGAAAATAGTTGGATTCCACATTGTCGTGAAGTCCTATAACAAGAACCTTTACCAGATTGTTATTAGCCTTGTTAGCACCTTCTTCGTCAGCAGGCGATGCACATACAGAACCTGTCACCCATAATACCAATCCCAAAGCCAATGAGATTTTCTTTAATAAACCAGCTTTCATATTATCCTTTTTTAAATTACAGTGCAAATGTATTGTGTTCCTATTACATCCCTATTTGAAAGGAATTACATTTTTATTAAGAATCTCCTCCATTTTTCCGAATCAGCTTTTCAGTTTCCAATGGATAATCAGTAGTTATATAATCCACCTGCTGGTCAATCATCTTCTGAACCATCTCCATATCATTGACTGTCCACACATTCACCTTCATACCCAACTGATGTGCTTCAGCAATCCATTCCGGTTTCTCAGCCAATACCTTGATATAATAATCAATACCATTAATTCCTTTCGCCTTCAGGTCTTTAGGAGCCACATCACTTTTCAGATAAGCTATTTCCGAATCCGGAGTCAGTTTCACCAACTGTTCGCAAATGTTCATGCTGAATGAAATATATTCCACCTGTTTCTCCATTCGCATCTTTTTCACTTTATCTACAATGATTCTTACCGCTTCATTTTCCGCTTCTTCGGTTCTGTGAGGCTTGATTTCCAATATCAGCTGAGTACCAGTCAGTTTCCTACCCGCTACCAGATAATCATCCAAAGTGGACAACTTCTCGCCGTTACTCAAATTCAAATCTTTCAATTCAGCAAAAGGAGTATCAAAAATGCAAATTCCCTGAATGCTATCGTCATGATTGACTACGATTTCCTTGTCCTTCGTCAGTTGTACGTCGAACTCCGAACCATACACCTTTGCCTCTGCAGCCTTTGTCAAAGAAGCAATAGAGTTTTGGGCAGAACCTTCACATTTCCAATATCCGCGGTGGGCAATCACTTTGGTCTGGGCAGTCCCGGTCAAAGTAACAGCACACATGGCACAAGCCATCATTAGTTTACTTAGTTTCATCTTTATTTCTTATTTAATCATTATCTATTAGAATCCATATCTCAAACCTATCTGAACCTGAAAAGGAGTACCGTTCAGACTGGATACACCTGTGTTGGCATTTACATTATAAGTATATTGTTTGGCATCTTTATCAAACCCCTTGATACTATAAATTTTCTGTGTTCCCAGATTATGACCGGCTCCCCAATCTTTGTTCAACATATTGGCCACATTGAAAATATCAACAGACACCTCCAGATTCTGCTTTTTGTAAGTTTTGAATTTCTTGGCCAAACGAAGATCTAAAGTGCCATAGAAACCATTGACTCCTCCATTACGTTCGGCCACTTTACCAAAACTCTTACGAATATAATCTTTCACACTCTTTTCCGCATCCGGATTGTTCAATATAGAATTAATACCTTCACGAATATAATCAGGAGTAGCACTGCTATTCGGATCATATACATAGGCCAGATCATTACTATCCACAAAATCACCGTTCACATTTCCATTCACAATCATGGAATAACGTGTTCCCCCGATGCCGGAAAAGCGAGCACCTACGGTAATGCCCCAGAAAGTAGGAGCCGAACCATAAACCACCAGTTTATGACGGAACTGATTGTTGGAGTAAGTCATTTTGCTTAAATCACGGGGATCGTCAACCACCATTTGGGAAAGAGTAGCGGAATTAGCCACATTACCATTATAGGAAGTATTGTCTTTGGTATCGTTCCAAGTATAACTGAAAGAAAGTTCTCCGTCTTTATAGTAACGCCATGTTCCATCTACGGTGAAAGCGAACTGATTTACTTTTCCCTCGCTGACCAATTCGAGCACACGCCCTACTTTGGTACTTTTACGTCCTTCCATCCAATCAAGAGTACCATCTTTTCCTATAGTAGAAGCAGGTACATAAATACCTCGGTTCCCTTCTGCAGAAAGACGAAAATAAGGATCATCCACCATGTTCCGGTCTATATACATATAGTTGTTACGACCCAAAGTCATATATCCGCTGACACTCATTTTCAAACGGTCACTGAAGAAGTGAGTGTATGAAATATTCGCCTTATAAACCACGGGAACCTTGGCATCCTTGCTATTCATATTGATCGTAGGTACAGCCTTGTCCGCATATTTGGGATTATTCAGCAAATCAATACCCGGAGCCGTAGAAGGATCTTTCCGATACCCTATAAAATCGGGAGTGGGAACTATATCCGGTTCTTCTTCCGTATTCTTGATATCAACCGACATCACTTTCGTACCATCAAATACCATATTATTAATCATGGCATAGTTGTTGATATCAGATGCAAAGATTCCCCCGCCAATACGAAGAATATCCGTGTGCTTGTCATTAAAGTCCCAAGTAATCTGGACACGAGGCTGAATCTGGAAAGTAGAGAGTCCATTGTCTGTACGCAGTCCCAATTCATCATACACCAGTTGGCTGAAATTACCTTTATTGAAATAAGTGGCATTATCCAAACGTAAGCCTGCCATCAGCTCGAATCCTGTGAACAGTTTAGTCTGCAACTGGGCATAGATACCTGCATTCAATATATTTTGGCGTACACGCTGATTGTTTTGGTCAGGATCCAAATACACTTCACGTACATAACGAGAAGGCTTCAATGCCTCGAAATTATCCAGTCCGGTAAAATAAAAACGCCCGTTGGCCTCACTACCGTAACGAGAATTAAGATTCGTGTACATCAAATCAAAACCATATGTATAGTTTACCTTATTGGTATTATAATAATAATTATCTACCAACTGAAGTACGTGATTATAGAAATTCTCAGGGCTATAACGCTGACCACCCAGCTGAATGGTAGTAGTCGCCGTTTTTCCATCTATTTCCGATTCTACACGTTGCACAATGGCACGTGGAATATTATCAGCCGGCAGTTCACTGCCCGGCATGGATTTTTCCAATGTATAAAGATGTTGCAACTTCAGTTCGTTGGTACTGCGTGGTCCCAGTACCGAACGTAAAGTCAGTAAAGCGCTGTTGTTCAACGAATGTACATCACCATACACTTCATAAAGATTGATAGCACTATTGTCGCTCAAGCCCATATTGTTATTGTCATTCACAAAATTATCAGTAAACGATAACAGGTTTGTAGCATTAATCTGCCAGTCCAAACGAGCAAATACCGCATCGGTATTCTGTTTTTTATCAAAAGACCCGAACTGAGGATGGTCCGACACTCCATATTTATTGCGGGCTATTTCCAGAAAACGGTCTCTGGTCTCCGTAGTCAAATTATAACGCTTTTCATCGGCAGCATTATGAATATCGGCAATATACAACGGACGTGAATCAGCCTGATGATCCCAAGAAATAAAGAAGTGGGCACGGTCTTTCACCAATGCACCGCCCAATGAGGCTCCAAACTGGTAAGTAGAGAAATCATTCGAGCGCTTGTTGCCGCGGATATCATATTTGCTGGACAACCAGTCGGAACGCAGATAAGTGAAAGCGCTACCTGTCAATTGGTTGGTTCCCGATTTGGTCACCGTACTAATAGTACCTCCTCCGGCACGACCGTTAGTCACATCATATTCATTCGTCACGACTTTGAACTCACGGATAGCCTCCATCGAAATGGCATATGGCACACCGTTTCGGCTGGTTGTACTACCTCCCGAAGTAGGTCCCTTGGCACTCATACCATCAATGGTATAATTAGTAGAAGAAGCCAACTGTCCGGACAGGCTGGAACCTGTACTTAATGGTGACAGGTCAATGAGCGAAGTAAAGTTACGCCCGTTTACCGGCAGTTTGTTCAGGTCATTGGCCGTCACCGAAGTAGCGGCCCCCGTAGTGGCGATAGAATTCTTCAATGAATTAGCCACCACCTGTACAGCCTCCATCACGACACTTTCCTCCTTTAACTGGAAATCCAGACGGAGCACATCACCTTGGTTCAGCGTATATCCTGTCTTTTTCTGGTCACCATAGCCTACATAGCTGACGGTGACAGAGTAAGGTGAACCCAAAGGGAGTTGCTTCACAATGTACTCTCCCGTCTCGTTGGTGATAGAACCGGCACTGAAACCGGTCGATTCGTTCTTTACCAACACTGTGGCTCCGATAACCCCCTCTCCGGTTTCGTCAGTCACAATACCTTTTACAATCGCCCGGTAATCCTGTGCAGAAACATAGCCCGCAACGAATAGTGACAAGCATAATAACAACAAAAATCTCTTTGACTCAATAAGAATTTTCATGTTCAAATGATTGATAGCAGTTTAACAATAATACCTATTTTCATTAAATTTAATTTGCAAGTGCAAAAGAATGCTGAATGGATTACGAACAAATTGCTACAAAGTGACAATGCTGTTTCAAAGACAAGGAGATAAAAAAAGTGTGTGGATATGCCCTGCACATCCACACACCACCTATGCTTTTATTACAAAAGAATTACGCTTAGAAAGCCTTCTTGTAAAGTTCCAGAATAATTTCTTCCGTCACTTCACGAGGATTGCCCGGCGTACACACATCGGCAATAGCCGAAGCGGCCAGACGGGGCAAGTCTTCTTCCTTAATACCCAGTTCAGACAAATGCTGAGGGATACCCACCTTGACAGACAATGCCTTCACCGCCTCAACAGCAGCCTTCGCAGCCTCTTCCCGGCTCATGCCATCCTTGTACACATTCATCGCCTTGGCGATATCTACATATTTGGACAAAGCAGCCGGAGCATTGAACTCCATGATGACAGGCAGCAACAGTGCATTAGCCACACCGTGAGGAATATCGAAGATAGCTCCCAACGGATGAGCCATACCGTGAACCACGCCCAAGCCTACATTAGAGAACGCCATACCTGCAATGTACTGTGCCACGGCCATACCGTTACGGGCTTCCGCATTGGTAGGCTCGAAGACAGCGGTTTCCAGATAACGGGCAATCATTTCGATCGCCTTGATCTCGAACATATCGCTCATTTCCCAAGCGCCTTTGGTTATCAACCCTTCGATGGCGTGGGTCAGTGCGTCCAAACCGGTAGAAGCAGTCAGCCCTTTAGGCAGAGTGTACATCAGTTCCGCATCCACAATAGCGATGGCGGGGATATCGTTCGGGTCTACACAAACCATCTTCTTATGGTTTTCCTCATCCGTGATGACATAGTTGATAGTCACCTCGGCGGCAGTACCGGCGGTAGTGGGCAGTGCAATGATAGGCACTGACTTTTTCCTTGTAGGAGCCACACCTTCCAGTGACACCACATCACTGAAGTCTGGATTATTAGTGATGATACCAATCGCTTTCGAAGTATCGATAGACGAACCGCCGCCGATAGCCAGAATAAAGTCCGCTCCTGATTTTGCAAAAGCTTCAACTCCCGCCTTTACATTGCTTACGGTAGGATTCGGTTTGATTTCACTGAATATTTCATAAGGAATACCTGCATTCTCCAAGACTTTCAACACTTTATCAGCCACACCGAACTTAATCAAGTCCTTGTCTGTAGCAACAAACGCTTTATGCAAGCCCAAACGTTTAATCTCTTGTGGAAGCACTTCACGCGCACCCGGACCGAAGTAAGATACTTCGTTCAATACAAATCTGTTAATCATAGTTTTTTTTAATTATGTAGTTTGGTTGCAAACTTAGTACAAATTCTTGAGAAAACGGCTCTTTAAAAAGATTCTTATAGTATGTTTTTTGGCATTCATGCACCCCGCCTTCAGTCCATTCAGCACGGTTAACACACTGTCACACAAAAAATAAGACTGACAGAAGCCCCTTCAGCCTCCTGTCAGTCCTTTCAGCCGGCCTGATGGACGGGAATTATGCCGCCAGCACCACCTTGTACAGATTTCCTTTCTCCGTATGCATCCGTTCCGCCCCCATGGCGCTCATCATCTTGCCGAAACGCACCACCGTCATGCCGCGCATAGCCGCAGGATAACGGCTCTGCAAAATGGTGAAAATGACCGAGGCCGAATAGAGTTTGAACTCCTCTCCCGCCTCAGGCAGACGAAAACAACGGTAGAACACCTCCTGCTCTACGGGCATGGCATAGAACTCGCGGTTGCGCAATTGCAGTTCCGCTTCCTCTTCGGCCGAAAACCAATAACGCTCGCCGCCCTCCAGCTCCGCCTTCAATTGGGCAAACAATTGCTTGTGCTCCAGTGGCGTGCAGTCTATTTTCTCTTTCACCTCGGCACAAAGATAACGGCGACTGCCCGTGGGGTCGGTCAGCAAATCCTTATGATTACTGGTTCCTATAAACGAAGCCATGCGGGGCAGGTGACTGTAGGATGAACGGTGCGACTTACGGAAATCCAACTTCTTCATCTGCATCAGTGTCTTGAGCAACGGCAGTTTTTGAGGAGAAAGACGGTCGTACTCATCCAGGTTAATCAGCCCGAACTGCGCCAGTTTCTGTTCGCAGCCCGACTGCCCCATCAACTCAAAACTGTCCGTGTAATAATCTCTCAACCCGTCGGGCATCAACAACTGACAAAAAGTAGATTTACACTTGCCCTGCATACGGCTCACCAACATAGGGGCCACTGCATTGGCGCAACGGTCCATGCGTCCTGCCCACTGGGCGGCCATTCCCAGCATCCAGCGGTGGAAGCCGTTTATCCAGAAGGCTTTTTTCGAGATGCGCTGCGCCAGCGGAGTGACGCGGTCCACCCCGTCCCATTGGGGCAGTGTATCCATATAAGTAAGGAAAGGGTGATAGTCTTCCAAGCGTTCCGAATGGAGCAGGCGGCTCACATCCTTATCCCAGCAATTGATGCGATGACGGTGCGCTTCCAGGCACAAGGTGTTCAAGGTACGCTGAGTCACTATCTTATAAGGTGTGTCCGTCCCTTGCCCCTTCGCGCAATATTCGGGTTGTTCCGTCAACACGTTGAAACGGAACTCATAGTGTTTCCACAAGTAGTTCTCCAGACGGTCTTGCACCTCCCGGTTATCCGCAGCCTGTTCTTTTTCCCTTTTATCCGAAGGAGGGTCCGCCTGTTTCGCCGTTGCAGTTTCACCGTTCCATAACTTGCACCATTCCATCACCTTCCGAATCATTTCTTTCATCATGATTTTATTGTTTTTTTTAGTTGTTGTTTCCACAAAGATAGCACATTGAAAAGCCTTTGTCAAGGGCTTTCCGGCGTTTCGGGATGAAAAGTGACTAAGCGTAAACATCCTTATGTAAAAGGGTTTTCATCAGGACAAGTTCGTGTTCTCCTCTTGACAAGTACAGTGTTTCACTTAAGTGATGAAGTTTCATCACCCAAGTGGTACAAGCTCATCACTAGGGTGATAAGGTTTCATCACTTTAGTGAAACGATAAACTTATCAGGAAGCAACTGGATGCATAACAAGGAAGATAAAGGATATGCTCCAAGAAAAGACAGCTAAGTATTTTTTAAAATACAGGCATGACGGACACACCTCTCATCTAACAGGTAGGAACAAAAATATGGGCTGGAAGTAACTGACAGGAAACTGAAGGTTCTCCTATCAGGATACTTCCCTATTTTACAAGCAGTTATACCGGATGAATGAACTGAAGAAGCACTCCGGTTTTCATGTATTGAAGCCCCTTTTCCATCATTACAGCTGGTTCACCGCTGTCAAATACTTATCCATCGTTGTAGCCTTCTTTATCGCTTTCTTTATCTTCCGGTCCGCATCGGGCAGCAGGTATTCCCAATAAGGCTTCATTTTACTCAGCAATTGCGCCTCTCCCTGTAAATGGGATTCATAATATTGAAGAAGGCGTGCGTGAAGCGCCTTCACCTTTTCATGCAGCTCATCGGGAGAAAAAACGGTTCCGTTTGCATACTCCCAAGCCAAAGCAGGATTGGCCAGCAACCCGCGTCCCAGCATGACACCCTCCAGGCGGGGAAACTCCTCGTCCACCTTCCGGATATCTTCCACCGTCAGCAAGTCACCGTTATACACCAACGGATGGACGCACTCCTCATAGAAAGCGGTGAACGCAGCCAAGTCCACCTCTCCTTTGTACTGTTGTTTCCCGATACGAGGATGCAGAACGATCCGCCGCAAGGGGGCAGCGTTCAACAAAGGCAACAACGGCCGCCATTCATCCGCACACTCCCATCCCAATCTCATCTTGACGGAGAAACCCAGTTCCGGATAGTGCACCAGCTCTTTCAATAAAGCTTCCACCTCGGCCGGATACGGCAATATGCCCGAACCCTTATGTTTCCCTGTCATCAGGGGAAAAGGACAACCCATATTGATATCCGCTTCCTTGTACCCTTTCTCTATAAACAAACCGGCCAGCCGTTCCAGTTCGGCAGGAGTGGAAGCGATAAGCTGGGGAATCAGCCGGGACACAGTATTGTTTTCAGAAGCGATCTCCCGTACATCCTTGTTACGGAACTCTCCTTTCTCCATCCGCACAAAGGGGGTATAATAAGCATCTATCCCACCAAAAACTTCCTGATGAAGATTTCTCCAGGGGGCTTCCGTAAAACCTTGCAAAGGGGCAGCGTACAGTTTCATTTGTTTCTTTTTTTAAGTTTATCTGCAAAGTAACACATTTTTCTTATACCTTTGCCTTATGGAAAAGTATATTTATGAACTGAAGATGAAGGTACGCGATTATGAATGCGACCTGCAGGGTATTGTGAACAATGCCAACTATCAACATTATCTGGAACATACGCGCCATGAGTTTCTCACATCGGTGGGCATCAGTTTCGCACGCTTGCACGAAGAAGGAGTGGACCCGGTAGTGGCGAGGCTCACCATGGCGTTCAAAACTCCGCTGCGCAGCGGTGACGAATTCGTGTCCAAGCTCTATCTGAAAAAAGAAGGTATTAAATATGTGTTCTATCAGGACATTTTCCGTCTGCCCGACATGAAAGTGACTGTCAAGGCCACTGTAGAATCAGTATGCGTGGTAAACGGCAGATTAGGGGACAGCGCTCTATTTGACGAGACTTTCGCCCCCTATCTGAGCGAATGACACAAGACGAACAAATTTGCAGCCTGGCCCTGACCCGGATACCGGGATTGGGACCGACAGGCGCATTCAGACTGGTGAGCAGTCTGGGAAGCGCCACCCGTGTTTTCGAACACCGCAAAGAGCTGTCACAACTGGTCCCCGGAGTAAGCGAAAAGATCATTACTGCGTTGAATAACTCCGAAGCTTTCCGGCGTGCAGAGCAGGAACTAACTTTCTGTGAGAAAAATCATATCCGCTGCCTCACCTTAAATGATGAAGGTTATCCCGGCCGTTTGCGTGAATGTGATGATGCTCCGCTAGCTTTATTTTACCGGGGAAATGCCGATCTGAATGCACTGCATGTCATCAACATGGTAGGAACCCGTCATGCCACCCCCTACGGACAGGATATCTGCACCCGTTTCCTTGCCGACTTGTCGGTGTTGTGCCCAAACGCCTTGATAGTGAGCGGGCTGGCTTATGGCATTGATATCCATGCGCACCGCGCCGCCCTGCAGAATCATTTCAAGACCATAGGCGTGCTGGCCCACGGACTGGACCGTATTTATCCTGCCGAACATCGGAAGACAGCCGTCAGCATGTTGGAACAGGGAGGTTTGCTGACCGAATTTACAAGCGGAACCAATCCCGACAGGCAGAATTTCGTGAAACGAAACCGCATTGTGGCAGGTATGAGTGACGCCACCGTCGTTATCGAATCCGCCGCCAAAGGTGGAGCCCTCATCACCGCCGAACTGGCGGAAAGTTATCACCGGGACTGTTTTGCCTTTCCGGGACGATGCAACGACGAATATTCCATAGGCTGCAACAATCTGATAAGAAAAAACCAGGCAGTGCTTATCACATCGGCCGAAGATTTAGTGAAGGCCATGGGATGGGAAAGCAGCCCCAAAACCGAGAAAACAGTACAACGGGAATTGTTCCCTGATTTAAGCGAGGAAGAGGAACGAATAGTAAAACGACTCGGCAAAATGTCGGAAGGATTACAAATCAACACATTGGTGATAGACACCAACATACCTGTAAACCGAATGAGTGCATTATTGTTTGAATTAGAAATGAAAGGGGTGATACGAGCACTGGCAGGAGGAGTGTACCGGTTAATAATGTAACCATGTATCAAGATACTCATATACCCATTGACATACGGTAGCTGTACCGTGAACGGGTACATGAGTATATTGATGCATGGTTATTGCACTCCTAGTTCGGCAAAGCCCATCGGTCCGTCATTTTCCACCATCCGCACTGCTTTCAACAGCACATATCTGGCTGTTACCGGACTGAAGTAGACCGATTGGAGAATCGGATTGTTCTTGATGTTCGAGAATTCCCCGCTGCTCACCACCTGGTTCACCGCACCGGCTTCCGTGCCGACTGAAATCTCATAGGCAGCTATCAGTCCTTTGTTATACTCGCTCTGGTCGGGTAAATAATGGAAAGAAGAAACAGTCTGTTCCGTACCTAAATCCACCAGAAGCGTATTGCCATCCACAAAGCAAGTAGTGGCGGCATCTTTATCCGCACATTTTCCGGCTTCCGCTTCATCTACCTTCGGCAATGTAAACGGATATGTTTTCAGTTCCTCCGCTTTTGCTGTAAACACATCAAGGGTTTCTCTTGCATAATAAGCCTCTATATTATTGATACACAGGCAGGCGCGTGATTTCTCAAAGTTCACGCGAAGTTTGTCCGTAGTGACAGTCTCAAAACGAAGCAAACGTTTATAACCGATTGTAGTAGTCTCTTCATTCAGTTTCACAGGCAGCCACTCCCCTTCCTTATTATATTCCACCACAAAGGACTGTACACGCTGTCCCAACGGAATGTATTCCTGCAACAGCATACGGTTTACCTTCTGCGGGGCCGGCCATTCAAACTCGATAACAGCCGATGTGACGCTATCCTCCGTAGCCCAATATGTATCATACTCTCCATCCGTCACCGCCTTTGCCGTATATTTTCCACCCCGTTCATTGGAAACTACCGGAAGAACACCTTTCAACAGATTGTTTGCCAACTGTTTCTGTACATTCTTATAAAAATCAACAGCATTCGCCGAATCTGTAGGGTGAATCAATCCATCCCGGTTTACGGGGAAATTAAGCAATAAAGTCGCATTATGTCCCACACTGCGGTAATAAAGGTCTGTCAATTGCTCCACCGTCTTCACCCGGTCGTCCTCCTCCGGATGATAAAACCAGCCCGGACGGATAGACACATCACACTCGGCAGCCGTCCACTGATTGCCGTCCGCATGACCGTATTGCAGTTCCCTATACTTAGGATATCCCGGATAAACCTCTCCGGCACGCAAGAAAGACCAGTTTGTCGCTCCGGCAAATCCATTCTCGTTACCTACCCAGCGGCATCCGGGACCGCCATCCGAGAATACAACAGCCTGCGGCTGAAACTTGTCAATCATTTCATAGGCACGCGCATAGTCATAGTAAGTCTTCCGGTCTATGGTACGGGAATCTTTTGCTCCGCCATACCAGCCATCACCGCCATTGGCCCCGTCAAACCAGATTTCAAACACCGGGCCATAATTGGTCAGCAACTCGTACAACTGTCGATAGAAATAATCCACATATTCCGGAGTTCCATAATTGGCCTGATGCCTGTCCCACGGTGAGAGATAGACAGCGAATTTTATACCATACTTCTTGCAAGCTTCCGAAAGATCGCGCACTATATCCCCTTTTCCGTCTTTATAAGGCGTGTTACGGATACAGTATTCGGTCAGCCCCGTAGGCCACAGGCAAAATCCGTCATGATGTTTTGCCGTAAGGATAACTCCTTTCATCCCTGCCGCCACAAAGGTTTTCACCCATTGTTCGCAGTCCAGTTTGACAGGATTGAATGTAGCAGGATCGGAATCTCCATATCCCCATTCACGATCATTGAACGTGTTCAGTCCGAAATGTACGAAAGCGTATGTCTCCATTTTCTGCCAATCCACCTGTTTCTTTTCAGGAATGGGGAAAACAGGTTCAGGAGCATTCACAGCCGGAGCGCAGGCATTCAGTAATGCAACAGCAGCTCCCAAGCATAAAAGGTTTGCGTGTCTTTTCATTTAGATTGTCAATTAATTACATTGACACAAAGATAACATAAAATCCGATGGATGAAAACAAGAAGCTGAATATTTTAAAAGACAGGAAACTTGACAGGCAGGAAAAGAACAAAAGCGAAGGGCTTAAAAAAGGAAAAGGAGCAACGCTTTGCTCCAACCTTTGTTAACCTTAAATCTAATACTATGAAAAAAATCACATGACAAATGTACAACTTACACTCATTTTCTCCAAATATTTAGTTCAATTTCGCTTTTCATTTAGTATTATTTCACAAATACAACCGTTTTCGCACACAACATTACAATTAGATTGAAAAACACGGATTAAAAAAGGAATATGAAACATTGCCCTATCCATATGATAAGACCGTTCATTTCTGTCCATTGGAAAGTAAAAAGCAAAAAGAAAGTATTCCTCTGATTATTCACTCCAAATAAAAGTAAGCTCCCCTGCCCTTCTCATTATCCGGCTGCCCAAACTTGCAAATTCTGTCCAATCGCTTCACTAACCCTTTCACGTCCGAAAATAGAACATTTAATAAGTTTTTTTTCAGATTTTATCACCTATATTTGCTCCACACATAATGGTAATCCATGGAAAAACGCACTACTATATTCAGCATATTTGTGTTTTTGTGCCTACTGACCAATAGCACTTATGCCCGGACGACAGAGTACGAAAATCCCAAAGATACCATATTGGACATGATGCTCTATTTTGACCTGAAGGCCCGACAGGCGGACAAGGATTACCAAGGAAACGGTAAAACGCTGGCAACATTGGATTCCCTGCTTGCCCATCCTGCCCGCAGCAGACATCTTTATTCCATTATTCTGGTTTCGCCGGATTCATATAACGGAAAAAAAGAACCGGACATAGCGCCGGGCCTAAAAAGAAGCGAGGAAGTAAAAGCGTTCTTATGTCGGAAATATCCGCAAGTCAATGCCGCCCAAATCTGTATCCGTACAGGAGAAGAATACGGGGATGCCTTACGGAAACTGATAACGGACGACAGGCTGGTCCCCGACCGGGAGGATGTATTGGCATTGATAGATTATCACCATGACAATCCTGTAAAAATGCAAGATTTCTTGCAACATCTGGATGCCGGCATACCTTATCAATATATTTCCGACCGGCTGCTACCGGAGCTCAGACGGACAAAAATAAGAGTCTGCCTGTCTTATCCGGAAGAAAAGGAAGGAAAAAACTCCTCCACGGAACAGGCGGCCATGATAGAAGAAACTGAATTCATTCCGATTGACAGGGAAACGACCATTGCGCCAATGGCGGTGCAAGCACTCCCACAAAAGGAAAGGAGACAAGTAATAACAGAAACAGAAAAAACAGTAACAAAGGCAGAAAAGGAAAAAGAGACAAAAGAAAAACGGGGAAAAAAGCCCAAAGAAAAGGCAGCAAGAAGAGACAAGACAGCCGGCAACACAGTGCTTGCACTGAAAAATAATTTATTGTACGACCTGGCACTGGCGCCTAATATAGAAATAGAAATTCCTGTAGGAAAGCGGTGGTCAGTGAACATGGAATATAAAAGCCCCTGGTGGTCCAACAGTAGCAAAGAAATCTGCTACCAGCTGATTTCGGGAGGAATAGAAAGCCGCTACTGGCTGGGCAACCGTGAACTGCATCACCGGTTGAACGGACATTTCTTTGGATTGTATGCCGAAGGAGGTATCTACGACTTTCAGTTTAAAGGAGACGGCTACCAAGGTAAATATTACGGTGCGGCAGGATTCACTTATGGATATTCCACTTCAGTGTCACGGCATCTGGCATTGGAATTCAGCCTGGGCATAGGCTACCTGACCACGGAATATCAAAAGTACACTCCCTATGAAGGGTCACTAGTTTGGATGAGTAGCGGGAATTACACCTTTATAGGCCCTACGAAAGCAAAAATTTCGTTGGTATGGGTGATAACAAAGAAGAGAGGAAGAAAATGAAAAAGACAAGGTACGTAGCTCTTGTACTTTTATCTTCACTATTGACTTTAGTGGGATGCAGCCGACGCGAGATTCTGGACGATTATCCCGTAACAGGAATAAATATCCGTTTGGATTGGGAAGGAGTAACCGGCCGTCTGCCGGAAGGAGTCCGGGTTATTTTCTATCCCAAGGACGCCCAAGGAAGAAAGATTGATACTTATTTGCCGGCAAAAGGCGGAGAAATGAAAGTGCCCCCGGGGCATTACTTGGCAGTGATTTACAATTATGACACCGAAGTAGTGCAAGTAAAAGGCGAAGACAGTTACGAAACGATAATGGCGTGTACAGGAAACTGCACGGGATTGGGAGACAGCGAAACAGAAAACATGGTATGGGGACCGGATAATTTTTATATGGCAACCCTGGACGATGTAGAAATAGGAAAAGGAGAAGAGTTACCGACACTAGAGGTAAGACCAAAATCTGTGGTAACCACTTACATCTTTTCAATAAAGACAGAGGGGCTGAAAAATGTCTCATCGATCATTGGCAGTGTTTCCGGAATGGCTGAATGTTACCATTTAGGTAAAGGAGCCGGCTTATGCCGCTTCGCTCCCATTTATTGTGAAACCGGTAAAGGGAATGGGGTTATAAAAGGGAGCTTCACCTGTTTCGGACATCCCGAACTGACGCAGGCAAGAGCTGATATCACTCAGTTTCTGAATCTGATCATAGTAAGGGTGGATGGTTCCAGACAAGAAGCGAAAGTGGAAATAACGGAAGCGGTAAAACCTCCTGAAGACGAGCCGGGAGAAGGTGATGAAAAACCTCAAGAGTCCGAGATAGAGATTGAGCTTCCGGATGACGAGAAAATTGTAGTGGATGATGTAGAGGTTCCTCCAGATGAAAGTGGCGGTGGATTTGATGGGAGCGTTAGTGACTGGGACGATGAAACGAATGTGGAATTACCGGTTGGTTAAGATATAAAATAAAGAGTCATAGAATTATTAACTTAAAACACACAGAATATGAAGAAGATTTTATTTGCAGCTTTAGCTGCACTGGCAATCACAAGTTGCTCACAGAATGAAGAAATTGAAGCTCCGACACAAAAAACGGAAATTAATTTCCGAAGCGTAGTTGGGAAGTCATCCAGAGCTGCAGAAGCTACAACTGAAAACTTGGAATCCCAAGGTTTCATACTTTACGCCTATAATACTAAAACAATTACAATGGACAAAGTAACAGCAGGTAGCTTAACAACAACATTTATTAATGGAAAAAAAGCAACTTGTACTAACTCTAACTGGTCCGTAGCAGATGGTCCATATTATTGGCCAATAGCCGAAAATTTACAATTTTTTGCTTACTCACCTGAAGCCGGCGGTATTACAAATTATGCCACAACCGGTACTTACCCGAGTTTCACGTATACTCTTCAGACGATACAGACAGATTTACTAGCCGCCTGTGTAACAGATAAAGCAAAAACCAATAGTGCAACCTCTGTTGGAAGTGTAGATTTAACATTCAATCATATTTTAACTCAGATTAATTTCAAGCTCCAAGGTAAAGACACAGGATTCAAATACAATGTTACATCTATAAAATTATCAGGAGTTGCAAATAGCGGTACTTATACTTATAACGCAGATAAAGGTGCATGGAGCGCTCAAACTGGCAATGAAGAATATACATATAATGCTACCTACTCTGAAATTGACGGTACAGCAACAAGCGAAATTGCGACAAGCAGTAATGCATTAATGTTAATCCCTCAGAATGATCTATCGTCAGTCAAGATTACTGTTACTTATTCCACGACTAATGATAATGGCAAAGTATTTGAAGGAACAAAAGAAGCCACATTAACCGGAACATGGGATATAGGCAAAAAAATACTTTATACGTTAACATTACCTGCCGGTGCTGAAGAATTAACATTTACAGCCCAAGCGGATGGGTGGACAAATGAAGATCCCCAACCTAGCCCAATTGAGCCCAATAAATAAATCACATCCATTTGTCAGGCCAATTATAATCTCCTGATAAGAACATAACAATTTCCTGCTCCGCAATGAAACACCGTATCATCCCCACCATGATTTGCGATTTCATTTGCGGAGCATTTTTACCTGTTGTCAATCAACCGTCCTCAAAAAGTATATGCGATAGTTATGCAGCTCGCCAATGATACCGGAGAAATTGGAGGATGATACTACACATTCCATAATCTATGCTGTTTTAGCCGGTATACCTCCCCATGGATACACACAAAGATACTTTCTTTCTGCTACTTTCCCAACAATTGTAACTTCTTTGTGTTTGGCCACACAAATTTAGCCCTCTATGCTCATGCCCACAGGCTATCGTTTTCCGTAACGGCAGAAGACAAACAAGTGGAAACAGGATTCTTCGGTCTTTTTCCTGAAACTTATTGCAAATTATCCATATTTGACCTACATTTGTCAAATCAACCAAAAGAACACAAGCGTTTCTAACATCTATATATGTCTGGTCTGCCCTGTAATGAAAGGATGGATTGTACCCAATGCCCTAAAGCAGTGGAGAACAGCATCCATTACACACATAACAAAAAAGGTTTCCACTTACCCCCACATAAGTGTGAAACCAATATTTTATTTTTCTTACTCAAAGGTCAAATATTAATCAATAGTGAAGAATATGCCGGAACCATCATCAATTCCGGAGAATTTGTGCTGCAAGCTATCGCATCAAAAGTGGAAATACTGGCCATGACAGACTCGGAAGGTATTCTGTACACATTTGATGACCCTAAAGCCTTCTGCTATGACCGCTATACCTATATATTGAAAAACGTGCCTCCGCCACTCATCTCCGAGCCACTGAAAATAAAGCCCGAAATAAAGCTTTTCCTTGAAGGGGTTGCTTCCTATCTGAATGCAGACAAAATTTGTAAAGAGCTGCTCGAATTCAAGCGTAAAGAACTTTATTATCTGTTGGCGCACTATTACACAGACTATGAGCTATCTCCTGTTGTACACAGCCTATCCCAATACACCAGCAGTTTTGAATATTTCATATTAAAGCACCACAAACAAATAAAGTCCGTAGAGGAGTTCGCACAACTGGGCGGCTACAGCGTCACCACCTTCCGCCGCATTTTCAAAGCCATCTTCAACGAACCGGCCTATGAATGGATGATGAAACAGCGCAAAGAAAGTATCCTTTACCAATTGCGTTATACAGATGCTTCCATCTCCGAAATCTGCTTTGGACATGGATTTGAATCTCTCTCACATTTTTCCAACTTCTGTAAGAAGTCCTTTGGCGACTCTCCCAGAAACATCCGTAAAAAAGAAAAGGAAGAAACTTCACCCAATACATAATTATAAAAAAAATGCCCCGCCAAAAGGCAGGGCACTCTCAAATATCAAGTAAAACTAACCG
>CAUBDX010000016.1 GCA_958434805.1 uncultured Phocaeicola sp. | reverse complement strand
AAACTTACAACTGAATCCTGTTTCCATTTACACAAAATTCTGGACAGTGTCTTCTTCATTTTTCACTTTTCATTAAATGAGCATCATTCCCAGTTTATTGCACTCTTTGCGCATTTCATCAGGCCAGATGCTTGCCTGTATCTCTCCGATGTGCGCCTTCTTCAGATAGAGCATACACAAGCGAGACTGTCCGATACCTCCTCCGATGCTTAGCGGAAGCGAACCTTCCAGAAGGCGCTTGTGGAAATAAAGTTTGGCACGTTCTTCCTTTCCTGCCAGCTTCAGCTGTTTCATCATGGCTTCAGCGTCTACACGGATTCCCATAGAAGAAAGTTCAATAGAGCGTCCCAATACATCATTCCAAACCAGCAAGTCTCCGTTTAATCCCGGGAGCCCAGTTTGAGGGTCTATTGTAGTATAATCATCATAGTCGGGTGCACGCAAGTCATGAGGTTCACCGTTGCTCAACTTATTTCCGATTCCAATAATAAAGACACTTCCATATTTTTGAGTAATCAGGTTTTCACGCTCCTTAGGTGTCTTGTCGGGGTACATTTGCAGCAACTCCTCGGAGTGGATGAAATGGATGTCGTGTGCCAGGAACGATTTGATTTGCGGATACATTTCGCAAATCATATATTCGGTACGGCGCATGGCCGAGTAGATACGGGTTACAATATTTTTCAGGAAACCCACCGAACGCTGTTCTGCAGTGATGGCTCTTTCCCAGTCCCATTGGTCAACGTAAAGAGAATGCAGGTTTCCCAGTTCTTCATCTGCACGGATTGCATTCATATCCGTATATATGCCATATCCTGCTCCAATCTGATAATCGGCTAAAGTAACGCGCTTCCATTTGGCAAGTGAATGTACGACCTCGGCTTGCTGGTCGCCTAAATCTTTAATCGGGAATGAAACGGGGCGCTCTGTTCCGCTTAAATCATCGTTGATACCCATTCCTTTCATGACAAACAGGGGAGCAGTAACACGTCGTAAACGTAGTTCTGATGAGAGATTTTGCTGGAAAAAGTCTTTTATTTGTTTGATACCCAACTCGGTTTGCTTCATGTCGAGTAGCGGACGATAGTTCTTTGGTTTTATCAAGTAACTCATATGATTAGGTTTGATTAGTTATATTGTCTGGCAAAGATAGGTATATTTATGAAATATGCAACTAAAATAGTTGATAATATTATCAAAGTGTTTTAAAGAATTTGTGATTCGTGACATTTTATATAATGTGCATACAGGTTCTTGCTTTCGGGTCGGTTCTCGGATTCGGTGACAAATTCGGTGACAAATTCGGTGACAGACTTCTTTGGAAAATTTCTCGTATCCGAATAGAGGATGAAAAAAAGGGGTAGTGGCAGCTGAAATCGCAGTTTATAGCAATTATCTGTACGTTTCTGAAAATATTTTGTTTAAAATATTAGGAATAAACAGAATTATATTATACTTTTGCCACGCCTTTTAGGAGGAATGGAATATGCACCCGTAGTTCAATGGATAGAATAATGGATTCCGGTTCCATCGATTGGGGTTCGACTCCCCACGGGTGTACTCACTTCATTTTTTTTCATAATATGCGAGTGCAGAGCGAAGTGATTCGCGGTGCACTCTTTTTTTATTTATATCCTATAGAAGATGATGCAATATACTTTTGAAATATGTGCTAACTCGGCAGAGAGTTGCGTGGCGGCACAGAAAGGAGGAGCACATCGCGTAGAACTTTGTGCTTCTATGCCCGAAGGAGGAACAACCCCTTCGTTCGGTGAAATCAAGCTTGCACGTAAGTTGATCGATATCCGTTTACATGTCATTATCCGTCCGCGTGGAGGAGATTTTCTCTATACGCCCTTAGAGCTGGATATCATGGAAGAAGATATACGTATGGCGCGTCAGGCAGGAGCCGATGGAGTGGTATTCGGGTGCCTTACTCCGGAGGGTGAATTGGATATGCCAGCCATGAGACGTTTGATGAAGGTTTCTGAAGGAATGTCTGTAACCTTTCATCGCGCGTTTGATTATGTGCGTAATCCAGAACAAGTATTAGAACAGTTGATAGACTTGGGAGTGAATCGTATTTTGACCTCCGGTCAGCAGCCTACTGCCATGCAAGGGGCGTGTTTGTTGACTCAACTGGTTCGTCAGGCAGCAGGTCGTATTGTGATTATGCCGGGTTGTGGAGTAAATGAATGGAACATAGCCGAGCTGGCTGCATGTACAGGCGCTTCTGAATTCCATTTCTCGGCACGCGAACAAAAAGAGAGTAAGATGCTGTTGCGTAATCCGGCCTTGTCAATGGGCAGTTCAGACCAAGATGAATATGCACATCCCGTAACTACCGCAGAACGTGTGCGTCATACGATTCAAGCATTAAGCAAATAATCTTTTTCTTTTTTACAGGATAGTATAAAAAAAAGACATCCTACTTTTGATAACCCCCAGACTTATGTCGGGTAATCAGGTAGGATGTCTTTTTTTATGGTAAAATCAACCTTATCGGATGATTGTCATTTCATCGATGAGATGGCGTGCACCTGCGAATTTATCAATGATAAACAAGGTGTAGCGGATGTCTACACAAGCAGCACGCTGTAGCTGCGGATTGTAGGCGATGTCTCCGGTAAGACCTTCATAGTTTCGGTCAAATCCTGTACCGATCAGTTCACCGCGTGAGTTAAATACCGGTGATCCGGAATTACCACCGGTGTTGTCGGTTGCAGTAGCAAAGCAGACCGGCATACGTCCGTCGGGCATGGCATATTCGCCGAAATCTTTCTTTTCATACAGCTCTTTCAGTTTGGCAGGAACCACAAACTCCGGATTATTGGGGTCTTCTTTTTCCATCACACCTTTCAGAGTGGTATAATAAAGATACTCCTTACCGTCTTTGGGTTCATACGAGCCGATTTTGCCGTAGGTCAAGCGCAGCGTAGAGTTTGCATCCGGATAGATTGCTTTACCCTCGTGGCGGCGTAAATCCAGCATACCTGCCACCCACACTTTATGCGCACGGTTATAGGCATCGGTTTCAGCCTTCATGGCATCGCTGGTAGCCTGGTATCCTTCTTTTACCGAATGGGCATAACATACCATCGGGTCTTTTTCCAGAGTCTCAGCACTTGGATTTTTGAGGAACTTGTCAAGTGCGGCTTTACTGCTGAAAATAGATTGCGTAAAGCAGGCATCAACAAATGCGTCTGTACTGCCGTTATATTTATCAGCAATCAGCTTGAATATGCTGATGTGCTGATTGGCGGGAACCAAGCGTGCATACAAGGCAATCAGTTGTTTAGATACTTTGCGGTCAACCTCCGGGCTATAATCCTTGTTGAAGAATTTGTCTCCTTCTTTTGTAAGGTTTTCAAGAGCTTCGGCTGTTGCTTTTTTATCTTTATCTTTTAGTGCCTTCAGCAGCGGGTCTGTATCTGGAATTTTAGAAAACTCAGTACCTAACATCAGTGCTTCATAGATGGCTTGCTGGTGATAAACAGCCTCGAAGCGCTTGGCTACAATATCCTTGATGCTTTGATAAGCCTCCTGGTAAGCCGGATTGCCAGTCTCTTTCCCGAATGCAAGCAAACTTTCCTGTTGTGCCTCTTTCTTGTTCAGTACCTTCAGGTTGATTAAGCCCTCATTCATACCGATGGCATTTTTCCAGTAGTTGGCAGAAGAAGCATATTTAGCGGCATACTGGATGCGTGTCTTGGCATCTTTCTGCATTTCTTCGCCCAATACGCGCAGGCGAACTCCGCGCACCGTATCACGCATGAAGTTGGTAGTCTGCATCCGTTCTTTTACTTCATCGCTGATCATGTAGCGCCAGTTGCGTCCGGGGAATCCCATCACAAATGTAAAGTCGCCCTCTTTGATTCCTTTTAAATTGATGGCGATATGCTTTTTGACCTTTAGCGGCGTATTATCGGCACTGTAGTTTGCCGGTTTGCCGTCGGCAGTGGCGTAGATACGGAAGATAGAGAAGTCACCACAATGGCGAGGCCACATCCAGTTATCGGTATCGGCACCAAACTTACCGATAGAAGAGGGAGGAGCTCCCACCATACGCACGTCTTTATAGTTAGTTTTAACAAACAGGTAGTATTTGTTTGCCCCATAGAAAGGCTTCAGCTCCAGTGTAGTAAATTCGTCCGTCTTGATTTTTTCAGCTTTAGCAAAGCGCTTGGCAACCGTTTCCAGATAAGAAGGCGACAGATAATTTGTTCCGTCAGGATCTTTATCTTTAGCCAGTTGCTGCTGAACATAATCAGTCACGTCCAAGATGCGGTCAATGAAAGTAACCTGTAACCCTTCGCATGGCAATTCTTCTTTGCGGTTCATAGCCCAGAAACCATCAGTCAGATAGTCATGTTCTACTGAGCTATGTTGCTGTATATAACCATATCCGCAGTGGTGGTTTGTTAAAACCAAACCTTCTGCCGAGATGATTTCTCCGGTACATCCTCCTCCAAAGTGCACTACGGCGTCTTTCAGACTGATGTTGTCAGGACAATAAACCTGATCAATGCTGATGTCAAGACCTAAATCTTGCATGACGGCAGCATTTTGCTGCTTCAGGTCAGTGAGCATCCACATTCCCTCATCGGCAAGTGCCGTGAGGGAAAAAGTAGATAATAAAGAGATGAGTAGTTTATGTTTCATTATTCAACGATAGTCATTTCATCAATAAGATTTTTGCATCCTCCCAGTTTTTCAACGATGAACAATACGTAGCGGATATCTACGGCAATACAGCGTTGCAGGTTGTTGTCGAAGTTAATGTCGCCTGAAAGCGATTCCCAGTTGCCGTCGAAGGCAGAACCGATCAGTTCTCCGTTTCCGTTCATAACCGGTGAACCAGAGTTACCTCCGGTAATATCGTTTGTGGTCAGGAAGCAGGTCGGCATTTCTCCGTTAGGCAGCGCATAACGTCCGAAGTTCTTGGTAGCATACAGTTCTTTCAGTTTGGCAGGAACCACAAATTCCGGGTTGTTCGGATCTTCTTTCTCCATCACTCCTTTCAGGGTGGTGTAATATTTGTAGTGAACCCCGTCTTTCGGATCGTATGCTTTTACGTTTCCGTAAGTCAGACGGATGGTAAAGTTAGCATCCGGAGCTTTCGGAGTTGGAGCATACATTTCGCACAATCCGCGTACAAAGGTCTTATGTAATAAGTTGATGTCACCGTTTGCCTGGCTTAACTTGTCGCTCAGCTCCTTGTATTTCTGGTTGACCGTGAGAGCATATTGTACAGACAGGTCTTTGCTGAATACATCCAAGGTAGGATTGCTGATGAAGGCATCGAAGTTTGCCTGATTGGCAAAAATGCTCTGGTTATAAAGAGCATCTACATACGCATTGTAGTCGCCTTTAAAGGTAGACTTGATTGACTGGTAGAATTCAGGCAAGGCTTCAGCCGGAACTTTTTCAGCATAAAGAGGCAACAGGGCTTTCGCTACCTTGCGGTCTACTTCGTGATCATAGTCTTTGTTATGAACGGCATCGAAAGCTTCTTTCAGCGCCTCAACCGCTTTTTCAATATCTTTTTTCTTGTTCTTTTCCAAAGCAGTCATCAAGTCTTGAAGTGCATGGGCTTTTGATGAAAGCGTAAACTCAACTCCGCTTCTGAAGGTTTCGGTGAAGTAAGTCATCTGTGTACGCAGGGGAGTTACGCGTCCTACGTAAGAATTGATTTTACCGACTACGGCTTCATAATCTGCATTCTGTTTTTCTTTGGCAAACTGAGCAAAGCGAGCTTCTTGCTCAGCCTTTGCTTCCAGCACGTTGTTGTCGATGATGGCCTTGTTCATACCGATAGAGTTTTTCCAGTAGTTGCTTGAAACAGCGTATTTGCTTGCATACTGGATACGTACTTTATCGCTGGCAGCCATTTCTTTTCGCAAGACACCCTGACGCGCCTCACGTACCGTGATACGAGGAATGTTGGTTCCTTCCATACGCAGGCGCACTTCACTCTGAGTCAAGTAGCGGCTGGTGCTTCCGGGGAATCCCATAATCATGGCATAGTCGCCTTCCTGCAGTCCTTTCAGTGAAATGGTAAGATGTTTCTTTACCTGCAAGGGTACATTCGATGCGCTATACTCAGCCGGATTTCCTTCCTGGTCAGCATAGATACGGAACATAGAGAAGTCACCGGTATGGCGAGGCCACATCCAGTTATCGGTTTCACCTCCAAACTTACCGATTGATGAAGGGGGAGCTGCCACCATACGCACGTCGCTGTAAGTTTTGATGAAGAAAACATAAAACTTATTTCCTTCATAGAAAGGAAGAGCCAGCGTTGAGATACCCGGTTTCCCTTTCAGGTCGCTTTTCTTCAGCTCATTGTCAGCCAGTTTGCGGAGATATTCAGCTCCGAAAGATTCAGCTTCACTTACTTTTCCTTTATTGATATCTGCATTGACCTTGTCGGTTACGTCAGTAATACGCTCTACAAACTTGAAAGTCAATCCCGGAGTAGGAAGTTCCTCCTGATAGCTTTTAGCCCAGAAACCATCGGTCAGGTAATCGTGCTCTACCGAACTATGTTGTTGAATTGCGTCGTAACCACAGTGGTGGTTTGTGAGAATCAGTCCGTTGGGCGAAATGATTTCTCCGGTACATCCGCGTCCAAATATACCTACGGCATCCTTCAGGGTAATTTTACCCGGGTTGTAAATGTCAGCGATGTCCATAGTCAAGCCTTGCGCTTTCATTCGGTCGGCAAGGTTTTGCTCCTGCATCAGTTGGAGCAACCACATCCCTTCATCGGCTTTAGCCGGAGTGAAGGCGGCACAAATCAGTGCGAGTGCTAAAACTTTTAATTTTTTCATTCTGATATACTTTGAGTTAATAATTTTTTTTTTAGGAGACGAGGCTGACGGCGTATTAAATTGCTTGGTTTCAGCAGAGGATACTTATCATGTCGTCAACTAAGAGCTGCAAAAATACGAAAAAAAAGCATATTATAAGCGTTTTTTGCTGTTCTTTCATCTTAATTACATGAAAAATATGCAGCTTTGTCAAGTGTATTCTTGAAACTTGCTATTTCAATGACAATTCGACGGGCAGACTTCTGTCAAACCGATACATGAAAAGGGCGGGCGCCGGACTGTAAAGATAACACTGGATGCATCTTATGGGCAAGATAAATCGCGGCCTTGGCTGAACTTTTTAAACGCTTTGGCATGTCTGTGCAAACACCGGAACGTTTCCGTTTAAATGCCGAAGCGTTTCCTTTGAAGTGCCGGAGTGTTTCCGGACGAAGGATTCAGGTAAGCTGCCTCTTATGTGTGTAGTGGGCAATAAGACTGCTGTTTCAGGGGTTGATACAGGCATTTCAGGCAGTCAGAATGCAAGTAAATCAGTAATAAACCTCTATATAGTTTAATTTATGATAATTTTTTTTTCAGCCTTGTTGAAAGATTATACCTTTGCCCTGTGATTTCAACGAAATGATTTCAACAAAAAGAGATTATCAGCATGTATAAACTTTATTTTTTCCTGTTTGTTGTAGTTCTTTGTTCATCTTGCAGTAAGAAGTATAAAATAGAAGGAATGTCTTCTGTTTCGATGCTGGACGGCAAGATGCTTTTTGTCAAGGTACAGGAAGGTGATCAGTTGGTTGCTATTGATTCGGCTGAAGTGGTTCACGGAGCGTTTAAGATGAAAGGCAATGTGGATTCAGCAGCCTTAGCTTTGCTGTATATGGATGACAATCGCATTATGCCTTTTGTGCTTGAGCAAGGAAATATTTCTATTCAGATAGATAATGCACGCACGCAGATAAAAGGAACTCCCTTGAATGATTGCTTCAATGAATTTATCATGAGGCAAAACTCCCTTGATGACCAGACAGCTGACGTGGAATATGAAGAAAGCCGTATGATTATGGATGGAACTTATGCGGCTCATGAGCAAGATAGAATTGCCCGGCGAAGAGAAGATTTGTTTAATGAGCGGAACGAACTGGTCAAAAACTTCATTCAGAATAACTATCATAATGTTTTGGGTTCAGGTGTCTTTATCCTGATAGCCAATAATATGCCTTTCCCCTTTCTGACTCCGGTGATGGAGGAAATCATTGATAAGGCTCCCGAATCGTTCCGGAACAATCCGCTGATAAAAGAATATGTCTTGTCTGCCCGCCGTAACATGGAAAAGATGCGGGCGATGAACTGATAGTTGCGTTAAGTTTTTTGTTTTAAGATGAATGTAGCGATTGAAGAAAGCTGGAAAGAAGTGCTTTCACCCGAATTTGAAAAAGATTATTTTATCCGTCTGACCGACTTTGTCCGTCAAGAGTATCAGACGACAACGGTATATCCTCCGGGAAAACTTATTTTCAATGCGTTTAACCTCTGTCCTTACCCCAAAGTGAAGGTGGTGATTATCGGACAAGACCCGTATCACGGACCGGGGCAGGCGCATGGCTTGTGTTTTTCGGTGAACGACGGAGTCCCTTTCCCTCCTTCTTTGCAGAATATATTCAAGGAGATACAGAGTGACTTAGGCAGTCCGATACCCGAAACCGGAAATCTGACCCGTTGGGCTGAACAGGGCGTCTTGATGCTCAATGCCACGCTGACGGTCCGTGCCCATCAGGCAGGTTCGCATCAGCGCAGAGGTTGGGAAGAGTTTACCGATGCGGCTATCCGAGCCTTGGCTGAAAACAGAGAGCATCTGGTTTTTATTTTGTGGGGCGCCTATGCGCAAAAGAAGGGAGCATTTATCAGCCGTGACCGCCATTTGGTGTTGACCTCTGTCCATCCTTCCCCTTTGTCAGCTTATCACGGATTTTTCGGCAACAAGCATTTCAGCCGGGCTAATGCCTATCTGGAAGCCCATGGCGAGACCCCTATTCTATGGTAATTCCCGTATGAAATGAAAATCTGTTTTATATAGTCCGCTCTGCGATGAGCAGTGACCCTATAAAACAGATTTTTTCTTTATGCATTTAAACTGACCATTTCCTGTAATACACTGACGGCTGAGGCTACATCGTGTATTTCCTTCATGACCATGCTGCGTTTTCCGTTTTGCTCACGCAAGTTGCAGTTTCGTGGATATTTTGCCATGTATTCAATTACCTTGCCGAAAGCCTTGCTTTGATAATAGGGGCTTTCCAGATTGCTTACAAAATACAAGGTCATGCGGTTTGCTTTTAAAATAACCTTCTCTATTCCCATGCGTTTAGCTAAGCGGCGCAAGGGAACAATGCGGGTAAGCTCTTCCGTTTCCGGCGGAATCTTTCCGAACCGGTCAGTCAGCCTTGCTTTAAAGTCGTCTACCTCTTTATCCAGTTCCAGTTTGTCGAGTTCGCGATAAAGCAACATGCGTTCACTGCTGCTGGGAATATATTCATTGGGGAAGAGCAGTTCCAGATCGCTTTCCACCGTACATTCATCCACAAACTCTTCTCCGCTGATTTTCTCTTCGCCGGCTTTGATTTCCTCGGCATAAAGGTCGGCAAACTCTTCATTCTTCAGTTCTTTTACCGCTTCCGCCAAAATCTTCTGGTAAGTTTCATATCCTAAATCGGCAATAAATCCGCTTTGTTCAGCTCCCAGCATGTTTCCGGCTCCACGGATGTCCAGATCCTGCATGGCAATATGGATACCGCTTCCCAAATCACTGAAGTTTTCAATGGCCTGCAAGCGTCGTTTAGCTTCGGGAGTCAGTGAAGTAAGGGGAGGAGCAAGCAGGTAGCAAAAGGCTTTCTTGTTGCTTCTGCCCACACGTCCACGCATCTGATGTAAGTCGCTCAAACCGAAGTTTTGTGCCTGATTGATGATAATGGTGTTGGCATTCGGAATGTCAATTCCGCTTTCAATAATGGTAGTGGCGAGTAATACATCATAATCATAGTTCACGAAGTCGAATATGATTTTCTCCAGCTCTTCCGGTTGCATTTGTCCGTGACCGATGCACACACGACAGTCGGGGATGTTCCGCTGAATCATCATTTTCAGTTCCATCAGATTCTGTATACGGTTATTTACAAAGAACACCTGTCCGTTCCGGCTCATCTCAAAGTTAATGGCTTCGCTGATAATCTCTTCATTAAACGTATGTACTTCCGTTTGAATAGGGTAGCGGTTGGGAGGAGGAGTCTGGATAACCGATAAATCGCGAGCTCCCATGAGTGAAAACTGAAGGGTGCGCGGTATGGGAGTGGCAGTCATGGTCAGTGTATCTACATTTACTTTAATCTGACGCAGCTTCTCTTTTACACTGACGCCGAACTTCTGCTCTTCATCGATGATGAGCAGTCCCAGGTCTTTGAACTTTACGCTTTTTCCGATGATTTTATGCGTGCCGATTAGAATGTTGATTTGTCCGTCGGCCAACTCCTTCAGTATGCGAGAGGTGTCTTTTGCGGTGCGTGCCCGGCTCAGATAGTCCACCTTGCAAGGCATTCCTTCCAGTCGTTTGCGGAATGTCTGAAAATGCTGATAGGCCAATACAGTCGTCGGTACGAGCACAGCCACCTGCTTATTGTCTGCAACAGCCTTGAAAGCAGCGCGTATAGCCACTTCCGTCTTGCCGAATCCCACATCACCGCAAACCAGACGATCCATGGGGCGGTCGCTCTCCATATCAGCCTTTACGTCTTGAGTAGCTTTAAGCTGATCTGGGGTATCTTCATAAAGGAAGCTTGCTTCCAGCTCATGCTGTAAAAAACTGTCGGCACTGTATTGGAATCCCTTTTCCTGCTTGCGTTGTGAGTATAACTTAATCAGATCGCGGGCAATATCCTTGATTTTAGCTTTGGTACGGTCTTTCATCTTCTCCCAGGCTCCCGTACCCAATTTGCTTATACGGGGCTGTTCGCCTTCTTTCCCTTTGTATTTGGAAATTTTATGTAGGGAGTGGATGGAAACAAAAACCACATCGTCGTTCTGGTAAATCAGTTTGATTACTTCTTGCGTGGTATTTCCGTTGGGGATGCGCACCAATCCTGCAAATTTCCCGATACCGTGATCGATGTGAACCACGTAGTCGCCCGGTTCAAACTGGTTGAGCTCCTTCAAAGAGAGTGCCACTTTTCCGCTGCGTGCTTTGTCGCTCCGTAGGTTGAATTTATGGAAGCGGTCGAAAATCTGATGATCGGTAAAGAGACACATCTTGAGGGTGTGGTCAATAAATCCTTCATGCAGCGTGTGATCTACAGCCTTGAAGGAAATCTGGTCTTTACGCTCGGCAAAGATGTCGCGCAGACGGTCGGTTTGCTTTACACTGTCTGAACAAATGTAGATGGTGTAATTGCGTTGCAGGTAATCGGTCAGCGTGCTGGCTACCAGATCAAAATTCTTATGAAAAATCGGCTGGATGGAAGTTTGGAATTGCAAGGTTGCCTGTGGAGTCCCTACGGCTTTGTGTCCAAAGTCAATGCGCTTAAAATCCAGAGCACGTACCGTAAATTCAGCCCCGTCTATCAGTTTCCTTTCCAGATTCATCAATTCGGTCTGCTCGCCCTCATAGGCAACTAAGGCTTGTGGCGAGAGGCTTTCATCGTGAATGGCTTGAATACGTTCCCTTATCCACAACAAATCCTTTACCCAAAGTAAGGCATTTTGGGGGATGAAATCTAGAAAGCTGATTTCATTTTCAGCGGATTGCCCTAACTCCGGCACAATGCTGACGGAATTTTTCTTTTCTTTTGATAATTGAGTCTCTACTTCAAACGTACGTATACTGTCAATTTCATCTCCAAAGAAATCGATGCGGTACGGGTATTCGGAGGCAAACGAGTAAACATCGAGTATGCTTCCGCGCATGGCAAACTGTCCGGGTTCATACACGTAGTCAACGTGTTCAAAGCCATAGTCTGTCAACTTTTTCGTGATTGCTTCGGTTTCATATTGCTTACCTGTTGCCAGGTTTAAGGTTTGCTGGTTTAAGGTTTGTCGGGAAACCACCTTCTCGGCGAGCGCTTCCGGATAGGTGACAATGCTTACCGGCTCATTTTGTTCCAGCTTGCTGAGCACTTCAGTACGTAAGATTTCATTGGCAGCATCTTTTTGTCCGTATTTGATGGCGCGGCGGTAAGAAGAGGGGAAAAACAAAACACGCTTGTCACCGTTTGCCTGCACGATGTCATGATAGAAATATCCTGCCTCTTCGCTGTCATTCAGCAAAAAAACAGAAGTGAAAGGTTTACTTTCTATAAAGGCTGAGGCAAAGAAGGAGGCGCATGAAGCATTCATGCCTTGTAAATAAATAGTCTTTATCTCGTTGTTTTCCAAGAGTGAAGACAGTCCCGGAAGAGCCGGGTGCTTGGTATAGATTTGTTGAAGCTCTTTTATTGTCATTGTTATCTGGATAATGGTGCAAATTTATAAAATAATTACTACATTTGCATGTTTCACACAGACATAATCCTTATAAAAATGTACGAAGATATTATTCTACTGTTAGATAGTAAAAGGCTAAAAGAGGCTTTGGATAAACTGGAAGTTTTGGTTGCTAAGACTGAAAACTGGAAAATGGGGTCGGAGGTGGAAAGGCTGAAAACCACTTATGGCTATATGTTGCAGTATGCAAGTCGGGGGGTGCAAGACCCGGGGCGGAATGAACTGTATCGTGGCTTGTGCCGGCGGGCTTATGAGTTAGCCTCTCAAGCTTCGTTTTCTCAAAGTTGCAAAACAGGCAGTAAACATATATCTTATAAATATCAGAATTTCCGGCGTGTGCCGCCTCATACGTATGGGGAACTTTGCTTGATGCTGGAGTCGGTAACTGAAGAGGCGAGCATGCTGACCTTGACTGTAAAAAATGAAGAAGAACAGAGCAGGCTGCAGAACGACTTGGCTCTCCGCAGAGAAAAGGCTCTTGATGAACTGTTTGACCGGACTTGGGTTTCCGACGGATGGACGGATGAAGAGTTCACGGAAGCCGGAGACTTGTTGCGCTCTGTGCTTGTTCCGGAAAATGATATTGCCGTGCTGGTGAGTGCGGTAACGTTAAATCTGCTGGAGGTATTCGACGTACGTAAGTTGCAGTTCTTGCTGGAAGCCTGTATGGCGCGGAAAGAGGCAGTAATCAGGCAGCGTGCATTGGTTGGCATAGTGTTGACTTTCCCTCTTTATGCCGATTGGATTGTTATGTATCCGGAGCTGACTTCGGCATTGAAGGCGTTTGAGGAAAATCATGAAATTGTAGATAGGC
The DNA here is from genome assembly GCA_958434805.1 of uncultured Phocaeicola sp. The sequence goes on along the minus strand of CAUBDX010000016.1, from coordinate 48,176 downwards.
TGCATAGTATTCTCATTATTTTGCTGTTGTCGCGTGAGACTGAGAAAATTGACAAGAAAATGCGTGAGGAGATTATTCCGGAAATGTTGAAAAATCCTAAGCTGAATAAGACCGACTTTAAAGTTTCAGACTTGGAAGATTTAGAGGATTTGAATCCGGAGTGGGAGTCTGGAATGGAGAAAGTCAGCGAAAAGATTCGTGAATTGGGCGAATGGCAGATGGAGGGGGCAGATACCTATATGGGTACGTTTGCTCCGTTGAAGCATTATCCTTTTTTCAGGCAGGCTTCACATTGGTTTTATCCGTTTGAAAAGTGGATTCCGGAAATAGCTTCTACTTTTTCTGATGGGCAAATCGACGATAAGTCATTTTTAGGCGTATTGCTCCAGATGCCGTTTTTCTGTAACTCAGATAAATTTTCTGTCTGTCTGGTTATGAATTCAGTGCCGGAAGAACAGCGTAAGATGTTGACCATGCAGCTTGGTGGACAAGATGATATGTTAAAGGAAACTTTAAACGGACAGAAGGCTATCTCGACGGAGGAAGGTTTGGCGCAAGCTGTCAGCCGGCAATATATCTATGATTTATATCGCTTCTTTAAATTGTGGATGTTCAGGCATGAGCAGCGTGACCTCTTTGCTGTACATCAGGATTACTGGAATTGTCCGTTGCTGCGTCCTTTATTCTTAAAGGAAAAATACCAAAGGAAATTGGCAGACTATCTGTTTTCAAAAGGTTACTATGATGAGGCTGCCCATCTGTATGGTGAAATGGTGGATGCGGCAGATGGTGCAGGGGATGCCGAGCTGTGGCAGAAATTAGGTTTTTCTCTTCAAAAGGGGAAAAAATACGATCAGGCAATCCGTGTATATAAGCATGCCGATGTATTAAAGCCTAATCACAGCTGGACGTTAAAGCATTTGGCACAGTGTTGTAAGCGCGTTGGAGATTATGAGTCGGCAGCCGATTATTTCTGTATGGTAGAGCAGATGCAGCCGGAAAACCTGCATGTGTTGACGCAAATCGGACAGTGTATGGCTAAAAACGGTCAATACAAAGAGGCTTTGTCTTATTTCTTTAAAGTGGAGTATCTGAATGAAGTTCCTGTTGGGGCTTGGCGTGCCATTGCCTGGTGTTATTTTATGACTGGAAAGCCGGAGGATGCGCTGCGGTTTTATGACAAATTGCAAAAAACAGAAGACATGCAAGCGACCGATTGGCTGAACTGTGGGCATGTGTATTTGGTTCAGGGGAATTGGGTTGAAGCTGTACGTTGCTACCGAAAGGCAAAAGATTTGTGTGATTCTTCTGATTCATTTTTTTCACTTTATCGTGCCGATAGAGAAGTGTTATTACTGCAGGGGGTCTCTGAAACGGATATCTGTTTGATTCCTGACCTGCTTGATGCGGCATATTGATGTTGTTGCTTGTCTGTGGTGCATTTATCTTGTTGCTCATCCGGATTTTAATAGAAAGAGATGATAGGAAAAAGAAATTCTGTGGAAGGCATTTCTCAAAATTTGATAACCGATAAAAAGAAAGATTGTAATAGAATTTAATGAGTCTGGAAGTTTTAGATACATTCACAACCTATTGCAGATGTGTGAGTAAACTTCCGATAATATATAATATCAAGAACATGACTCCTGAAGAAAAAGCAAGAATAAAAATCGATCAGTGGTTTGCCGATGCTGGTTGGAAAGTAATCAACAGGGAGGATTACGAACCTACCTGTACAGCAGTAGCTATACGAGAAGGTTTATTGAAAGGGAATCTTGAAGCGGATTATTTCCTTTTCATTAACGGGAGGGCAGTAGGGGTACTTGAAGCTAAACGAGAAGAGACAGACGCTTTTGCTTCAAAAGTTTGCGGTCAGGCAACTCTATATGCAAAAAGTGTCCCCAATATTTATCAGGTATATCAAAAGCCACTGCCTTTTATCTTTACTTCAAATGGAAAAGAATTATATTTCTGTGATTTCCGTGAATCAGATTCTTATTTCAGGCAGATAATGACAATCCCTACGCCACATGAATTGGTTAAGAAGCTGGGGATTGAGGATACATTTGCGGGACTTCCGACATTGAAAAAGAAGGGGCTCCGTAATTGCCAGTATGAAGCGGTGACAGAACTTGAAAAGAGTTTCCGTGCCGGACAAAATCGGGCGTTGATGGTTCTTGCCACCGGTGCGGGTAAAACATATACGGCTTGTCTTGCCGCCTACCGAATGCTTTCTTATACACCAATGCGTAGAGTGTTGTTTCTTGTTGACCGAAATAATCTTGGAAAACAAGCAGAGGGAGAATTTGGAACTTTCCGTCTGACAGAGAACGGGGATGCTTTCAATACTATCTTTACGGTCAATCGCCTTCGCTCTTCTTCTATTCCTTCTGATAGCAATGTCGTTATTTCTACCATACAACGCCTATTCTCGTTCTTGAAAGGGGAAACTATTGAGGATGATGGCGACGATGACGAGAGCGAACTTGTAGAGGAAGTAACCTTGCCTCCTAATCCCAACTTGCCGCACGACTATTTTGATATGATCATCATAGACGAGTGCCATCGCTCCATTTATGGAAACTGGCGCAAGGTGCTGGAGTATTTTGATACGGCAAGACTTGTCGGTTTGACAGCAACTCCGATTGAAGAGACAAAGAAATTCTTTAACTATAATATCATCGTTAATTATACCTTAGAAAAGAGTATCGTTGATGGTGTGAATGTGGATTGTAGAGTGTATCGAATAAAAACGCAAGTTACGGAAACAGGGGGAGCTATATTAGAGGGTGAGAGAGTAAAGGAAGAAACGAGATATACGGGTGAGGTTAAGACTGTGAGTAATAAGGAAACCAAAACCTACACCAATAAAGAACTTAATCGGAGTGTCATTAATCCGGCACAGATAAAGTTAATCCTTTCAACTTATCGGGATGTGGTTTATACAGAATTGTTTAATGACCCGCAACGTGAGCCGATTATGGATTATTTACCCAAAACCTTGATATTTGCTCTTAATGAAGCTCACGCTACAAATATCGTACAGATAGCTAAAGAGGTGTTCGGACGGACTGACGACCGTTTTGTTCAGAAAATCACTTATTCAGCAGGCGACAGTAACGAACTGATACGCCAATTCCGTAACGACAAGGATTTCCGTATTGCTGTCACCTGTACGTTGGTTGCCACCGGAACAGATGTAAAGCCACTGGAAGTGGTGATGTTCATGCGTGATGTGGAGTCATTGCCTTTGTATATTCAGATGAAAGGGCGTGGAGTGCGTACTATTGGTGATGAGCAACTTCGCAATGTTACCCCGAACGCATTCAGCAAGGATTGTTTTTATTTGGTTGATGCGGTAGGCGTGACAGAACATGCGCAAACAGTGGCACCTATAGATGATGGTCCTACAACAAAAACAATTACTTTGAAGGAACTGTTAGAACGTATCAGTCATGGCTATATCCCTGACGGGTATCTCAAACGGCTTGCGGCAACGCTTGCCCGGATATACAATAAAGCGGATGATTCGCAACGAAAAGAGTTTGTCCGTCTGTCTCATGATGACATGAAGGAGCTTTCTGTCAGAATATACGATGCACTGGAGAAAGGCATTCTTCCGCTGTTTGTAAGCACTGATGAGCCTAACAATGAACGTAAGGGGCTAGTTGCTCCGCTTGCCAATCATGCAGATGCTCGGAAATACCTTCTTATACTTGCAGCCGGATTCGTCAATACATTAATGCCGGGTGAAGATACGCTTATCTCCAAAGGCTTTTCCATTGAGGAAGCAAAATGTACGACAGAGGCTTTTGAAGATTTTTGTAAAAAGTACTATGACGAAATAGAGGCACTGCGCATCATTTACAACAATGAGGGAGAGCCTATAACCTATTCGATGCTAAAGGATTTGGAGAACAGCCTCAAAATGGCAAACAACCATTTCACCTCCAAACAACTTTGGAACTCTTATGCCATAGTTAATCCTAAAGCGGTAAGGCGTTCCACAACCAAAGAAGAAAGCGACGCATTGACCAATATCATACAACTTGTACGCTTTGCTTTCCACCAAATCGAACGATTGGATAGTGTAGTTACTACCTCTAAACAGTTTTTCAATCTTTGGTTAGGACAAAACCAACGTGAAATAACAGACAAACAGCGAGAAGTTATTAGTCGTATTGTGGATTACATCGCTTCTAATGGAGCTTGTACTATCAGAGATATTCGTGAAGATGATGCTACCCATGCAGCCCAAATGATTAGAGCGTTTGGCAATATGCAGAAGGCAGACGAGGCACTTCATTCACTTTACGCATTTGTAGTTTTAAGAAAAGCAGCATAAAGAAATGGCAACAAATAATACAACAGAGCAATCGCTCACCAAAAAAGTATGGAATCTGGCAACCACTCTTGCCGGACAAGGAATTGGATTCACTGATTATATCACCCAACTGACCTATCTTTTATTTTTAAAGATGGATGCTGAAAATGTAGAAATGTTTGGAGAGGAGTCGGCTATTCCAACTGGTTATCAGTGGGCAGATTTGATGACACTTGATGGTCTGGATTTGGTAAAACAATATGAAGAGACCCTTAAATTGCTTAGCGAGCAGGATAATCTGATAGGTACAATTTATACGAAGGCACAAAACAAGATAGACAAACCTGTTTATCTAAAAAAGGTTATCACCATGATTAATGAAGAGCAATGGCTCATCATGGACGGGGATGTGAAAGGTGCTATCTACGAGAGTATTCTTGAAAAGAACGGGCAAGACAAGAAGAGCGGTGCCGGACAGTATTTTACGCCTCGTCCACTTATTCAGGCAATGGTAGATTGTATTAATCCGCAAATGGGTGAAACGGTTTGCGACCCGGCTTGTGGTACTGGTGGATTCTTGCTCACTGCCTACGATTACATGAAAGGACAGTCAGCAAGTAAGGAAAAGCGTGATTTCTTGCGTAACAAAGCCTTGCATGGCGTGGATAATACGCCCTTAGTGGTGACACTCGCTTCCATGAATCTTTATTTGCATGGCATCGGCACAGACCGTAGTCCGATTGTGTGTGAGGATTCTTTGGAAAAAGAACCATCAACACTTGTTGATGTGATACTCGCCAACCCTCCTTTTGGAACTCGCCCTGCCGGTTCTGTGGACATCAACCGCCCGGATTTCTATGTGGAGACCAAGAATAACCAGTTGAACTTCCTCCAGCACATGATGCTTATGCTCAAAACTGGAGGACGTGCTGCCGTGGTGCTTCCTGATAATGTACTCTTTGAAGCCGGAGCTGGCGAAACCATCCGTAAACGCCTGTTGCAAGATTTCAATCTACATACCATATTACGTTTGCCTACAGGTATCTTCTATGCCCAAGGTGTGAAAGCCAATGTGCTGTTTTTCAGTAAAGGACAGCCTACCAAAGAAATATGGTTTTATGATTATCGTACCGATGTAAAACACACACTTGCCACAAATAAACTGGAACGCCATCACTTGGATGATTTTGTTTCCTGCTACAATAATCGGGTAGAAACCTACGATGCAGAAAATAATCCGCAAGGACGTTGGCGAAAATACTCAGTAGATGAGATCATTACTAGAGACAAGACAAGTCTCGACATCACATGGATAAAGCAAGGTGGTGAGGTGGACGACCGTTCATTGGCAGAACTGATGGCAGACATAAAAGATAAAAGCCAAACGATAAGTACGGCTGTAGCTGAACTTGAAAAATTGCTCGCTAACATAAATTAAGATTGAATGCATGGAAAACAATAAGATAATCATGTCAATGGAACAACAGTTTGGAGAAGTTATAGACATCATTCTCCAACATAAAGGCCGTGCTTCAAGAGCCGTAAATAACGAACTGTTATACACAGCGTGGCATGTTGGTGGATATGTATCAGCCAAATTGAAAAGCGAGGAATGGGGAAGCAAGGTTGTGACGATGTTATCCGAATATATCCGTTCCCGGCGTCCAGACATTAAGGGATATAGTCGGAGAAGCATTTACAATATGGTGATGTTCTATGATGAATATTCATCGGAAACATTCGGCATAACTGTAGAAAAGTATCTGAACTCTGAATTTGTGCAGCCAAGAACTGCACAAATAGAAGCAAACCAGCCAACACAAGAGACGGCCGTAATTGTGCAGCCAAGATCTGCACAATTTGTCCATTCTGCATTTGGGGGAATGCCCCAAATATTGGAGTTGACAACATTAACCAATCACATAGAGATTCTTTGCCGATGCAAAAGTAATGAAGAGCGGATGTTCTATATACTTTATGCCAATAAAGAACATTTAGTGAAGCGAGAACTTCAGCGTTGTATCTCAAATCAGACATATACGGCTTTATTGGGCAGCAAGAATAATATGTCGAAAGGATTGCTCAATGCTTATCCGAATGCCCCGATAATGTTCAAGGATACGTTGTTTGTTGATTTTCTGAATCTTCCGAAGAAGCATAGCGAATCAAAATTGAAAAACAGCTTGGTAGAACACATGAAGCTATTTATTCTTGAACTTGGTAAGGATTTCATCTTTATGGATCAGGAATACTGCCTCAATATTGGCGCATCCACTTTTAAGGCTGACTTGCTGTTCTTCCATCGTGGGTTGCAGGCATTGGTAGCAGTGGAGCTGAAGAAGACAAAATTTCATCCTCGCGACCTTGGACAGTTAGAATTTTATCTGGAAGCACTCGACCGCGATGTAAAACGCTCCAACGAAAATCCGTCTATCGGTATCATTCTATGCCCTGAAGCAGACCGGGTAGTAGTAGAGTACGCTATGAACCGAAGCATGAGTCCTACGATGATTGCTGAATACAAACGTATACTCATTCCTCAAGAACGCATGCAGCAGCAACTGAATGAGTTTTGCAACCTATTCTTAAACAAAGACTGATTCAAATGGATACAAAGAAATTACGTCAAAAGATATTAGACCTCGCCATTCGTGGCAAACTCGTACCGCAGGATTCAAATGATGAGCCTGCATCAGTTCTGCTCGAACGAATCAAGGCTGAAAAAGAACGACTAATAAAGGAAGGCAAAATCAAGCGAAGCAGGAAGTCTGCAAAGTCTTCTGATACGCCCCATTATGAGAACGTGCCGTTTGAAGTGCCGAGTTCATGGGTGTGGTGCAGGTTAGATGATATTGTTAGTTTTCAAGGTGGTTATGCCTATAAAAGTAATACATATGTTAATCAATCTGATTGGCAAGTTATAAGAATTGGGAATGTCAAGAATGACAATCTGATACTTGATATACAGCCCGTGTTTGTTGAAGATGTAATCGGTAAGACAACAGAAAAATACTTGTTGAAAAAGGACGATATTCTATTCACGATGACAGGGACAAAAGGGAAACGAGATTACTTCTACACGGCAAAAGTCCCATCAATTAAAAAGAATTTACTTCTGAATCAACGTGTTGGTTGTCTTAGATGTTTTTCTTCAGAAATCAATATAGATTTCTTATGTCTTGTATTGAAAGGAGAATATGTGTTAGATGCGATATTTTCCACAGAAACAGGAAATGTTAGTCAAGGTAACATTGGTTCAGAAAGTACCTTGAATTTGAATATTGCCATACCTCCCCTTACTGAACAACATCGTATTGTAGTAGAAATAGAGAAATGGTTTGCTTTAATTGACCAAATAGAACAAGGTAAATCAGATTTGCAAAGCACTATCAAGCAAACAAAAAGCAAAATTCTTGACCTTGCCATTCACGGCAAACTCGTACCGCAAGACCCAAATGATGAGCCAGCCATTGAACTCTTGAAGCGCATCAATCCCGACTTCACACCTTGTGATAACGGGCATTATACGAACTTACCGAAAGGATGGGCTATATGCAAGTTATCTGATTTGTGTAGAATTGAGAATGGCTTTGCTTTCAGCAGCAATGATTATAAGTCACAAGGAATACCATTAGTTCGTATATCGAATATCACTCATAATACTATAGATATAACTGACTGTGTTTATGTTGAGGGCATTACGGACAATAAATTTAAGATTTCGAAAGGAGATTTGCTGATTGCCATGTCTGGAGCAACAACAGGAAAAATGGGAGTATATTTGTTTGATGAAATAGCATACCTAAATCAACGTGTAGGAAATATCAAAATCTTAAACAAGTCCTCATTGTTTCCCGATTATCGAAATATTTATATGCAATCGAAAGTTGATGAAATACTAAAAATTGCATATGGAGGAGCACAGCCTAATATCAGTGCTTCTGTTATTGGTAATTTTGATTTTCCCTTACCACCATATAAAGAACAGATACGAATTGTAGAGACTGTTCAAAGAATTTTTGACCAATTAGATACTATCACGGAGAGCCTATAAACTCTCCGTGATCAAATCCAGTTGTTTAAACGCAATATTTATTGCCATTACAATCCTTTGTTGTTCCTTGTAAGATGGAATAGGAACTTCTATTGCTTTGAATAATTTCTTATTCAAGTGGGGAATGGCAGAACCAACCTTGCTTTCTCGCAAGACTTTCCTATGCAAGTTGATAATTTGTAGTACATATTCTTCGTTCATATTTTCGTTGATAAGTAACTGTTTGAAAGTACTACCTTGATAACCGTCAATCGGAGTCCTAAATACCTCACCAGAGTTCTCGCCATCTACTAAAATCAAAAGTGAATTTGCAGTAACATACTTTCCAGAAGTCAAAGTCTTGGCATCACGCTCACCTCGCAAATATTTGACATCAAGATTTGTTCGTTCTATGCCATTTTGCTTATCACCATCAACCAAAGAGCATAGTACTTGCATCGGTGCAACAGTCCATCCTTCGGGCAACTGCGTATAATGCCCGATACGTACCTTTATATTATTACCATATTCATTCTAATTCAATGTAGTATGGTAACAAAATTCAAAAATTATTTGGCAAAGACAAATCTAGCCAAGAACACCGTTACTTCTTATGTGTGGACGGTGCAGTATTTCTTCAACCATTATGGGGAAGTGAACAAGAAGAACCTTTTGGCATACAAGGGGTATTTGGTAGAGAACTTCAAGCCGCAGACAGTGAACCTGAGATTGCAAGGTATCAATAAGTTCTTGGAGTTTACGAAACAAGAAAAACTAAAAGTGAAGTTCGTAAAGGTGCAACAAAAGAACTTTTTGGAAAATGTAATCAGCGATGCCGATTACAAATTTCTCAAAGCCCAGCTTAAAGCTGATGGTTATGAGGAGTGGTATTTTATTGTGTGGTTTATGGCTGCTACTGGTGCACGTGTTAGTGAATTACTCCACATCAAAGCGGAACACATAAAAGTGGGCTATCTTGATTTGTATAGTAAAGGCGGAAAGATTCGGCGACTATACATCCCCAAGAACTTACGAATAGAAGCTGATAAATGGTTGAAAAATCAAGGCTTGACATCCGGTTACATCTTTCTGAACCGTTTTGGACAGCGCATTACTACTCGTGGAATCGCTTCTCAACTCAAGCATTTTGCTGAAAAATATGGAATGAACAAGGAGGTAGTTTATCCTCATTCATTCCGTCATCGTTTTGCCAAGAACTTCCTTGACCGCTTTAACGACCTTGCTCTACTTGCCGACCTTATGGGGCATGAAAGCATAGAAACCACTCGTATCTATCTTCGTAGAACAGCCAGTGAGCAACAGAAGATTGTGGATAAGGTGGTGAACTGGTAAAATCACACCAACCCTTAGAAGTGTATTGGATTACACTTCTAAGGCGTTTTGAATGTTGTCAAGGACATGAAATAATTCTTCTATTTTTTGGACAATGCGTTGTTGCTCTGCAAGAGGGGGAATAGGGATGGGTAATTTTTTAAAATCAGTTTTATTGAATTTTCCGATAGCTGTTGCAGATGTTATTGAATCCAACAAACTTTGTCCTGTTGTAGATGAAAATAAATAATAAAACCACTTTTGTTGCTTGTCATTATGAAATCTAACCATTATAGCATTAGGAGCTAATGTCATCTTTTGATTCAACTCAGGAACAATGAAAATTTTGCCAATAGACCCAACATTACTAAAAATTAACTCTCCGCCAAATAAGTTTGATTTAGCTAAGAAGTCATATCCATGCTGGTCTGTATAGACCAAATCCTGTTTAAAGTTATTTTGAAAGTCTTTTGTTCTTACCAATATTGCATAATTTGGCTCATTGTAGTATTTTACATTCTCACGCAACGATGCAAAGCTTCCACTGGCAACAAAATCTGTCACTGTTTCCACATAATCTCCAATTAAAATGTGTTCCCAATCTTGTGGGAACTTCTCACTATGCCCGTTATCACAAGGTGTAAAGTCGGGATTTATGCGTTTCAAGAGTTCAATGGCTGGCTCATCGTTAGGGTCTTGCGACACAAGTTTCCCATGAATGGCAAGGTCAAGGATTTTGCTCTTGGCTTGTTTTATTACAGTCTGCAAATCACCTTTACCATTCTTGACTATGTCAATTAACGAAATCCACTTATCTATCTCTGCTACAATTCTTCCTTGTTCCCTTAATGGAGGAATAGGTATCATTAATTGCGACAGCTTTTTGGCATTGTATTTATAACCATAGAACAACCAAAACTAATCAGAAATATCCGAGTGTAAATCTTTAATTACCAGCATATTCTAAAATTTAACACTTTTCGGTTGCCATTTGTCGCTTCCCAAATTTCCACATATTTTTGAGACGTATTTCTGACGTGGAGAATTTGCGGGGCTTGTTTTTTGTCACACCGTGCAGACAGTTGACAAGGGTTTACAACCGTTTACGACAAGCGACAATAACCGCCCCGATATGCGGAAACAGTCACACTGTGTAGAAAAGCGACAATGGTTGACTTCCGTTCACATCCGTTTACCATTTCAGAGATATAGGATTGAAGAAATGAACCATTAAACGATAAAACGGTATGAAAGCAACCAGAAAATGCAGTTTTTGCGGCAAGTCCTTTGTAACCCGAAGCGGTATGCAAAGATATTGCAGTGAGGCTTGTCAGGCAGAAGCCAAACGAGCCAGAGTGATGCAGAAGAACAACCTCTTCAAAGTCGCCCAACCCTTGATGGAGATACAGCATCAGGAGTATCTCACCTTTTCCAAAGCAGCCATCCTCATGGGCTGTTCCCGACAGTACATTTACAAACTTGTAGCCATCGGCAAGCTGAAAGCCTCACGCATCAGCAACCGCATGGCATTCATCCGCAGAGCCGACATCGAGCAGATGTTGGAGGGCAATCCCTATCACCGCATCCTGCCCGGCAACACCTCCACACCAAGGAAATCATCTTCATCTTCCTTACCTGCCAAAAGAGAAAAAAGGGAAAAGGAAAGCGAAGAAGTGTTGGACTTCTATTCGGGCGAGGAGGTGATGTCCCTTTTTAAGGTAAAGCAGTCATGGCTTTACACTTCCGCCAAGCGTAACCATATCCCCATCTGCCGTATCGCAGGAAAGAACTATTACAGCAAGAAGCATATTGACGAGTTTTTCGGTGTGGCAGTTGATATTAGCGAAATTACCGACTGGCTACTGACCGAGGAGGTGGAGGAACTGTTCGGCATGAAGCCGACCGCACTCCGTGCCTACACCTATCGCCATAAGATACCCACTAAAAGAGAGTACGGGCGTACCTATTACTCCAAATCACATTTGAACGAACTCCGCAGAACTGACCTTGTGAACGATGAACGCTACTATACCGTTGAGCAGGTGCAGCAAATCTATGGTCTTTCGTCAGCCAACATCTGCCATATCGTCAAGGTGAAGCACATCGAAAAGATAAAGGTGGGTGTGAAAAACCTGCTTTTGCGCTCAGATGTGGAGCGTGTCATGGCTGAAAGGAACAAATAACCGTGAAAAATCGGGATTATCGAAAATTATTTCAAAATGATGTATCGTGGAGGTATTCACGGATATTTCACGTTGTTCCTTTGCCATCGGAAACATGGATACAACTCCAAAATGTATACAACCAATTAAAACATAATTATTATGAGTAAATGCAAAACAGTTACCTTGCGTAAGCGCAAGATTAAGAACGGGACACAGTATTCACTATGCCTTGACTACTATCCCGGCTACCGTGACAATGTCACCATGAGAGTGATTACACGTGAAGCCTTAGGAATTTACATCTTCGCCAAACCTGCAAACCAGCAGGAACGGGACTTCAACGCACGCATGATGAAGAAAGCGGTCATCCTGCGCAACCAGCGCTACGAAGCCATTTTCAATGAAAACAACGGCTTTTTTGACAAGACCAAGATGAAGGGCGATTTCCTTGCCTATTTCAAAGGACTGGCTGACCGCAAGAATATCAAGTGGCAGCACGTATACAAGCATTTCCAGCGGTTCGTGAACGGCAAATGCACCTTTGAGGAGGTGGATGTGGATTTGTGCCGCAAGTTCATGGAATACCTGCTTGATGCACCCCAATCCATCCACACCAACCAAAAGCTGCACATCAACTCCGCAGCAGGCTATTGGTCAACTTTCCGTGCCGTGCTGCACACCGCTTACCGTGACAGGAAGATAAAGGAGAACCCAAACGGCTTCTTAGACCGCATCGAGTGCATTCCCACCATCAGGGAGCATTTGAGCCAAGAGGAACTGATACGGCTTGCCGAAACACCCTGTGAGGAGGAGGTCTTGAAAAAAGCTTTTCTTTTCGCCTGTCTTACGGGACTGAGAAAGAGCGACATCAGACAGCTCACGTGGCAGCAGATACAACCATACACCAACGGCAGGATGTTCGTTACCACCCGTATGCAGAAAACCAAAGAAATAGTGCATAACCCCATCAGTGATGAAGCCTATGGACTGCTGGGAGAACGGGGCGAGGGACTTATCTTTGAGGATTTCAAGGACAAGATGCTGCAAGGACCACTCCAACGGTGGCTCACGGCAGCAGGGATAACCAAGAAAATCACCTTTCACTGTACCCGCCACAGCTTCGGAAGCCTGCACGTGGAAATGGGAACGGACATGGCTGTCATCCAAGCCTATCTCGGACATAAGAACATTACCACCACACAAATCTATTCCAAGATAGCAGCGCAGCAGATGTGTCAGGTGGTGGACAAGATAACCTTGAAGCGCAAGGAGGCATAAATGTCTCACATTGACAGGTATTCAGAGGGGCGGTTATGGCTACAAGGCTATAATCGCCCCTCTATGTTTTTGGCTTGATGCCACCATTTATAAGCCCCTCAGAGTATGAAACAGAGTATGATATGATGACATTTCGTGAAATACATTGAAAAAGACCGTTCTAACCGCAAATAACGGGCAGTAATTGGGAAAAATAGCATTAACTTTGCACAAAATAATACAGGAACATTCAATCTCTCAACGAAATATGGAATCATCAATCAAGGACAAATACATCATCTTGGGCTTTGTCGGCTTCGCCATCGTCCTAATATCTTCCATTGCCACGCTGGTAATAGCGGACAGCTTCAACCAAGACAACTTTGTCAGGTGGATAGTATTCGTATGCTGTAACCTGTTGGGATGGTTGCTCTATCTCTCCTTTCAGACACTTATCTTTGATACATACGAAATCTACAAAATCAAGTTCGGCAAGAAAGAAACGATTGCCGAAGCCATAGAGGTGCAGGAAGAACTGTCACAAAATACACTTGAAGAAGCCACATCTGTGCCTGGACCTACATCAGTCCCTGAGCCTGTACCCGAATCATCCCCGACAAAAGAAGAGACACTTATCCAAACACAACCGATAGAGCTTACTATCGCCCCGGATCTTCACGAAAAGAACCGTGCCAATTACGCAAGCAGAGAGCAACGGGAAAAGGAAGAGCGCATCCGCATGGTCATGGAGTATTGCCATTATTACCTGCCTCGCATTGCCGACCAAGAAACCGTGAACCACATCTGTACTGAGGTGGACAAATGGATGAATCTTAACACTTATACCCCGAAGCCCATACAAAGACCGTTTACCAAAGACATCAACAACATTCCACTCCGTCACTTCGTATGGAATATCTCTGAGCGTTTCCTGTACAAGAGATACTACAATGGGGATAACCGTGCCAAGTTCATCAAAGCCCTTTTCCCGAAATCGTTTGCTGATACAGACTTATCAACCATCAAGAATTTCAAGGTAGAGCCGTTAAAGACGGAAATTCCCATTGATGAACCCGAAAACGGCAAACTTGATTTCCACTATCCCGAGGATTATGTGCGGAATTAGGATAATCACGACACCAACGACAACCATCCGGTAACTCATAACCGCCTGTTTTACATCGTTTCCCGAGTAATTTTGCCCGTCATTTATGGCTGGGCTTAATTATTCGGGAATTATTTTGCAATGACGTGTCGTGGAGATATTCACGGATATATCATTTCAGTCCTTTGCGCCAAGTCTTACAAAAGAGACGAGTACGCGAATGGAAAAATCAATTCTTACCTTCAACGACCTCCCCGAGGTTGTCGCTCAGCTTCGAGACGAAGTGATGAGCCTGAAAAGCCTGCTCGCCGAGCAGTGCAGTGTGAACAATGCCAAAACGGTGGACACCCACGTGCCCATGTCTGTGGACGAGGCAGCAGAGTATTTAGGTATCCCTAAGGGTACGCTCTACATGAAACTGTCAGAAGGGACAATCCCTGCCACCAAGCCCGGCAAACGCTATTGCCTTTACCGTGACGAACTGGACAAGTGGCTGGAAACCGCCCGAAAGAATCCCATACCGTTGTCAGACGAGGAACTGAACAAGTCCTTATCCTCTTCCCACCGTCGCAAGCCCAACCCACGTAACTGGTGAATGATATGGAAGAGGATAAGAACTATATCAACCTGATACGTGGCGACTTCACAAAAGCATCCCAAGCGCATAACGGTATGCCCGACAGTGTAGGCATGATGAATATCAAGACGGCAAACCAAACCATTCTTGAAGCATCGTTATTGCCTACGCCCTGTGCGCTGTGGGACAGCTTTTGGTACGAGGGGGAACTCTCCTGCTTGTTTGCCGATTCCAACGTGGGCAAGTCCATCCTTGCCGTGCAGATAGCCGACCGCATCGCCCGAACCGACAATGTGCTGTATCTGGACTTTGAACTGTCCGAAAAGCAGTTCCAGCTCCGCTATACCAACGAGCATGGAGAGCTCTACACCTTTCCCGACAAACTCTATCGGGTGTCTATTGACTGCAACCAGCTTTTGGATGCCAACTTTGAGGAAGCTATCATAGGCGGCATTGAACAGATGGCTGTGCAGACCGACTGCAAGATTTTCATCATTGACAATCTTACCTACCTGTGTTGCGCCATGGAGAAAGGCGATGCCGCAGGACGGCTGATGATTCAGCTGAACAATCTCAAAAAGAGATATGCGCTCTCTATCCTTGTCCTAGCACATACGCCCAAACGCTCTTTGGATTGTCCCATCACATCCAACGACCTTGCCGGAAGCAAACGGCTCTACAATTTCTTTGACAGCGTGTTCACCATTGGAAAAAGTGCCCAAGACGGAGGGCTTCGCTATGTGAAGCAGCTTAAAGTGCGCTATGGCACGTTCTCTCATGATGCGGATAATGTAATCGTTTACGAGATTGACAAGGTGGATGCTTTCTTGCAGTTCGTGTTCAGGGGCTATTCCACGGAAAAGGAACACTTGAAAAAATTGGGCGACAATGAATCAAGCCAAAGGGATTGCCAAATTCTGCAACTCTCCCAATCGGGCAAGTCCGTCAGGGAGATAGCCTCACAGGTGAATTGTGGCAAGTCCACCGTAAACCGTATCATCCAGCGCAGCAAAGAGAGTAAAAACGCAGGTGTCCCAAGTGTCCCACTGTCCCAACCCTTAGAGTGTGGGACAATGGGACAGGATGGGACAGCCGACAATCAACCATCAAAAACGGACTAAGCTATGGGCAATTATTCATTACAGAAGTATAAAGGAACGGCAACACGGCATACCTGCCCCAAATGCGGAGACAGGCATTCTTTCGTCTATTACGTGGACGAAAATAATGTGCCGTTGCATCCATCGGTCGGCAGATGTAACCACGAAAGCGGTTGTGGGTATCACTACACTCCGAAAGAGTATTTTCAAGAGCATCCTGAACACAGAACTACCAATGATTTCTCTTTTGACAGGCAAAGAGCAGAGCAGAAGAAAGTGAAGCAGCAAAGTAAGCCGACAGCCATCGGCTATATTCCCCCTCACTATGTGGAGAAGTCGCAAAGCGAGCGTAGCAATTTCTTCCGTTTCCTCTTCACACTCCTTACTTCCTACTATGGCGACAAGGCGAAAGAGGTGTTGAAGCGGTTGTTGGAGGAATACCGTTTGGGGGCTACCCGTGACGGCTCTGTTATCTTTTGGCAGATAGACAGGACGGGCAAGGTACGCACGGGAAAGGTGATGCAGTACAATCCCGAAGACGGACACCGTATCAAGGGAGGACAGACATCGGCAGTGAACTGGATACACAGCATATTGAAAAAGCAGCGTGTGTTGGCAGAGGATTGGCAACTATCCCAATGCCTTTTCGGGGAACACTTGTTGAAAACGCATCCCGACAAGGTGGTGGTCTTGGTGGAATCCGAGAAGAGTGCCGTTATCGGTTCTGCTATCTTCCCCGATTATGTATGGCTGGCTACGGGTGGTAAGAGTCAGATGAGAGAAGAGAAACTCCGTGTACTGTCAGGGCGAACCGTGCTTCTCTTTCCCGATGCCGATGCTTATGCCGAGTGGAAACAGCGAGCCGAGAGCATGTACTTTTGTAAGGTGGTGGTTTCGGACATCATCGAAAGGAATGCCACCCCGAAACAAAAAGAAGCCCATATCGACATAGCCGATTGGATTATCTTTCAGATACGGGAGGGCAAGGTGATGAGTACAGCCAACCACTTGGTCGAGGCTGAGAGAATCCTCCAGCGGATGATAGAGAAGAATCCCGTCCTGCAAAAACTGATAGACGATTTAGACCTTGTGCTGGTCGGTGCATCTCCAATCGGCAACGATGATGAAAAACCTCCCTGACGGAGGAGAGCGGAAGCCGTAGGCTGGAGTTTGCAGACAATGGCTTGCCATTGATATAGCCCACTATAACTACACGCTCCGCTTACGTAGTTGTGGGCTCTCCCGAGGGGATTAGGGTTTTACCCTAATGACCCACTCAGGGCGTTTCTCCCCTGAGAACCCAGAGCAAAGAGTGACCCTCTCTTTGCAATCTCCGCTTATGGGTTGCACCCCTAAGAACCCCATGCGTTTACGGACAGCGGAAAAGCAAACAATAAAGTACAAACCAAAAAACAAGTATCTATGGCAACAAAATCAAGCATACATATCAAGCCCTGCAACATCGCATCGAGCGAGGCTCACAACAGGAGGACTGCCGAATACATGCGCCACATCGGAGAGTCCAGAATCTATGTCGTTCCTGAACTATCCACCGATAACGAACAGTGGATAAATCCCGACTTCGGCAGTCCGGATTTGCGGATGCATTATGACAATATCAGACAGATGGTAAAGGAAAAGACCGGACGTGCCATGCAGGAAAAGGAGCGTGAACGCAAAGGCAAGAACGGTAAAATAGTCAAGATTGCGGGATGCTCCCCCATACGTGAAGGAGTGCTGCTTGTCAGGTCGGACACCACACTGGCAGACGTGCGTAAATTCGGTGAGGAGTGTCAAAGACGCTGGGGAATCACACCGCTGCAAATCTTCCTGCACAAGGATGAAGGGCATTGGCTGAACGGTCAGCCGGAAGCGGAAGACAGGGAAAGCTTCAAAGTCGGGGACAGATGGTTCAAGCCGAACTATCATGCCCATATCGTTTTCGACTGGATGAACCACGAAACAGGAAAGAGCCGAAAGCTCAATGACGATGACATGATGCAGATGCAGACCCTTGCATCCGACATCCTGCTGATGGAACGCGGGCAGTCAAAGGCTGTCACTGGTAAGGAGCATCTGGAACGGAACGACTTTATCATTGAGAAGCAGAAAGCTGAACTGCAACGCATGGATGCAGCCAAACGGCACAAAGAAGAACAGATAAATCTTGCCGAGCAGGAACTGAAACAGGTGAAATCAGAAATACGCACTGACAAGTTAAAGAAGACAGCCACCACGGCAGCGACAGCCATAACTAGTGGAGTTGCTTCTCTTTTCGGGAGTGGAAAACTGAAAGAACTGGAACGTGCCAACGAAAAACTGCAAGACGAGGTTTCAAAACGGAACACCAATATTGAAAAATTGCAGAGCCAAGTACAGCAGATGCAGAAACAGCATGATACGCAAATCCACAATCTCAGAGAAATGCACAGGCAGGAACTTGACATGAAAGAAAAAGAACTGTCACGGCTCGCCAGAATCATAGACAAGGCTTTCAGGTGGTTTCCGATGTTCAGGGAAATGCTGCGCATGGAAAAGTTTTGTGCCATGCTGGGATTCTCTAAAGAAATGACTGAAAGTCTTATAGTCAAAAAAGAAGCCCTGAAATGTAGCGGTAAAATCTATTCCGAGCAACACAGGCGGAACTTTGATATAAAGGATGATATTTTAAGGGTGGAAAATGACCCTGACGATGAAAGCAGGCTGAACCTGACAATAAACAGGAAGCCGATTGCCGACTGGTTCAGGGAGCAATGGCACAGGCTTAGATATGGAGCAAGAGTGCCGCAACAGGAAGAAAGAAAAAGTAGAGGATTCAAATTATAATAGAAGCAATTTGATTAGTAATCTAAAAGCACTCCGATAACGATTAGAGTGCTTTTAGATTGTTTATCATTAATTATCAAAGCAAGTGCAGTTTAAGATTTTACTGAAGTTTGCATTAATAAAGAATATACTACAGCTGATATATGCGCAACATATTGTGACGCTTGTGATTCATTTCCCTTGAAATCCTTAACAAATACCGCTAAGGTATAACTGATATTATTAGGCAGACATATATAGGCAACATCATTGTGAGCTGCAAGAACACCATTTTCATTAACACCTGAACCTGTCTTATGCGCTATAACAACCCCTTCTTTATCAAGAAGTGGAGCTGCTATCCTATCTACACCTGTTTTGCATTCTTTTAACGTATTCTTAATGAAACTTTGTTTCTCATCATCGATAAGACCTTCAGTAAACAAACGATTCATCAACATTGCAGCACCAAGAGGAGATGTATAGTTAGAGTAAGCCTTGTTATGGTCAGCCGACATTTCCTCTTCCGTATAAGCTATCTGAAAACTTGAACGAGGAATGAGTGTGGCTATAAAACTATCTGTTTGAGCGACATTAACCATATCCTTAAACATAAGGTTGCTTGCATTGTTGTCACTCTGAGTAAGAGTATAACGCAGCAAATCTCTCACTGTCAATGATATGACTGGCCCTGAATAATCTTTCAGCATAGGACTCCAAGTCTTTGGGTCAAGTTTATCCCTATTTATATTTACTAAGGTATCAAGTGAAATTCCTTTATTGTCAAAGTCATTACAAAGAGCTAATGCCTGATGAACCTTAAACACACTCATCATAGGATAAACACTCTTATTATTGACCTTAACCGTATCTCTGTTATTAACAATAACCGCCACACCAATTTCGCCAGGACAAGCTGAGACAATTTGAGAAATGCTATCAGTCAAAACATTTGTTAAAGGAGGATTTGCGCTATCTTTTGTCGCTGATTTATGGAACAATGAAAATACCAAGATGAAAATGCAAACTAAAGTTATACTCAAAACTACGATTTGTTTTTTTCTGTTTTTTTCCATGTTTATATTATTTATATTTGTTTGACGAGAATATCTTTATTTGCCGACAAAGGTACATAACTTTACGGAAAAATATGTTTCTAAAATATATAAATAGACAGCTGTGGGGAAAATGTGGGGAAAAATTAGATAATTAAAAAGGCTAAATGACTGAAAATAATCACTTAGCCTTTTAATCCGTACCCAGACCCGTACTTCGTAATTGCTGCGCCCATCATTCAAGACTGTCAAATCGGGTCTTTCCTGTCAAGCCAATGATGCCTATGCGTATGCCAAACACATGGATTACGGATTTCTCGTTCCGTGAACAAACACTTTATCCGCAACTCTGCTATGTGGTGTATTGGCTTAACTCCATTTCTATGGGCAACACTTTTGTTGCAGATTTCAAGCAGCTTTTATCGAAATACCCATCAGTAAGAACTCGTTTATTAGGCTTTCCTCATAATTGGGAACAAGAGCCTTTGTGGAGATAAAATAATTGCCCTGTTTCTTAAAAAGCACTGGGGCAAACCAGCTCCGTCTTTAATTGTTTCCAATAAATGGATTGTTTCAAGCCCCTATAGAAAGAGAACAAAAATTCCTGTGTGAAAATTAATCTACGACAAGGAGCAAGCAAGGAGCAATATCAAACAAAAATCAATACCTTTGCAGTACATATGAGATAGACCAAAACAAAAGTGGAATATCGGAAACGAATAGCAAGGAAAAGAGAAGAAACGACCCAAGTTGATGTCCTTTTTGAGTTAATAATCAATAAAAGCGTTAAATCTTCACCTTTTAGAATGTGCAATTAAAAATAACAACCATATTTCTGACTTATTATCTATAAAATATTGAGTAATAATCGGTTGTAAATACATATCATGATATTAGACTGATTAACAGCATCCGTTTTCACATTATAACACCATTTACGATAATAGCCGCTATTCATCACAGTGTTTAGATAGTCAGGAGAAATCAATAAAGGTCTAATACGAATAAGATAACCTGCATAAATAGCTGGTTGTTCATCCTTGTAGATTGCTGTTTTTCCAACCCATTCACTACTATTTGTGCGATTAAACAGTAAATCGTATTTTTCAAGAGAGTATTGTTCAATATCTTCATCATTCGAAGAATACACTAAATTCGAATAGTCTATTGTACCAACATTAGTAATATTCCCCATCCGTAAAACTGCTATTTTACCCACACTTGATGATTTCTCAGAAGTTCCATATTTTAATTCGCATACAATATCTTCCAACTTACACCACACCCACGATTTTGGCACCTCAAACAGCACGTTCTCATAATGGGGCATATCGGAAAGAGAAAAGGAGAGGAAAAGTCCCTTGCTATAACTTCAAGCCAAGTGTCAGATAATGTTTGTTGTCATGACTTTCTAAAATAACGGTGTAGGGCGCGTGTAGGCAATTGGTGCGTCCTACACCGTCCTACACCGTCCTACACTGCGCCCTGCACGCTCTAATTTAGTGTTTACAAGTGGGTTAACTCCGAAAACGTGTAGGGTGCAGGCAATTTTTGTGAAAAACATTTTTGTAGGAAAGAGAACAGAGGTTGCGCTGAGGTGGCTGTCCGATGATGGCAGTGCAAATGGCAAGTCATAGTAACGACGAAGCTTAGTCGTAGTAACGGCACGGCTTCGTTGTAGTAACGATCAAGCCTCGTTGTTACTAAAGATTTCAAATTTTCAAGTAAAATCAGAAGGGTTTCTCTGTATCTTACTTTTTATCATTATCTTTGCGGATATAAAATTTAGAATCATGCAAACAAGTGACAGTATAATTATTATTCCCACATATAACGAGAAAGAAAACATTGAGAATATTATCCGGACTGTATTTAATCTTCAGAAATGCTTTCATATTCTGGTGATTGAAGACAATTCGCCAGACGGAACGGCTGATATTGTGCGCCGCTTGCAAAAGGAATTTCCAGAACGTCTGTTTATGATAGAACGTAAGGGAAAACTCGGTTTAGGTACGGCTTATATAGCCGGATTCAAATGGTCGATAGAACATTGTTATGATTATATATTCGAAATGGATGCGGATTTCAGCCACAATCCCGACGATTTGATTCGCTTGTATAAAGCTTGCCATGATGATGGAGGAGATGTGGCTATCGGTTCACGCTATGTAAGCGGAGTGAATGTGGTAAACTGGCCCATGGGGCGTGTGCTGATGTCTTACTTTGCTTCAAAGTATGTACGTTTGGTTACCGGATTACCTATACATGATACAACTGCCGGATATAAATGTTACCGGAGGGAAGTGCTTGAAACGATTCCACTAGATAAAATCCGCTTTAAAGGATATGCTTTCCAGATAGAAATGAAGTTTACGGCTTATAAATGCGGATTTAAAATAATAGAGGTGCCGGTGATTTTTATTAACCGTGAATTAGGTACTTCAAAGATGAACAGCAGTATTTTTGGCGAAGCGATGTTTGGTGTGATTCGCTTGAAATGGAACAGTTGGTTTAAGAAATATCCACAGAAACAAAAATAAAATTGAAATTTATGATTTGGATACATAACGCAGTTATTGTGAATGAAGGCAAACGGTTTGCCGGCTCGATTGTGATTGACAACGGTATCATTCGTGAAGTTCTGGAAGAGGGGAAAGCGCCTTCACAGGCTTGCAATGAGGAAATAGATGCAAAAGGGTGTTATCTTATCCCCGGAGTCATTGATGACCATGTACATTTTCGTGATCCGGGCTTGACTCATAAAGCAGATATGGCGAGTGAAACGGCTGCAGCAGCTGCCGGAGGAGTGACTTCGTTTATGGATATGCCAAACTGTAATCCCCAGACTACCACACTGGAAGCTCTGAATGCTAAATTTGAAGATGCTGCAACCAAGTGTGTGGTGAACTATTCGTTTTATTTTGGTGCAACCAATAACAACGTGCATGTTTTGAAGGAACTTGATAAAACACGTGTGTGCGGAGTGAAACTTTTTATGGGGGCAAGCACGGGGAATATGCTGGTTGACCGTATGGAGGCACTGCGGAAAATCTTTTCAGAAGCAGGAATGTTGATTGCTACGCACTGTGAAGACCAGAATACGATACGTGAAAATACAGAACGCTTCAGACAAGAGTATGGAGAAGATCCGGATATAACCTGTCATCCGCTGATTCGCAGTGAGGAAGCTTGTTACCGTTCGTCTGCACTGGCTGTTCAGTTGGCAAAGGAAACAAATGCCCGCCTGCATGTGTTGCATGTGAGTACAGCCCGTGAATTGGAACTGTTTGAAGATAAACCTTTATCGGAAAAACGAATAACGGCTGAGGCTTGTGTGTCGCATCTCTTCTTCTGTGACGAAGATTATCAAACTTTGGGAGCGCGTATAAAATGTAATCCAAGTATTAAAACACGCGCTGACCGTGATGCTTTGCGCGGTGCGCTGTCAACGAATCGCATTGATGTAGTAGGTACTGACCATGCGCCTCATTTGCTGACTGAAAAACAAGGAGGTGCCTTGAAGGCTGTTTCGGGTATGCCGTCTGTTCAGTTCTCGCTGGTTAGCCTTTTTGAACTGGTGCATGAGGGTGTTTTGACGGTGGAACAGCTGGTACAGAAGATGTGTCATGCTCCGGCAGAACTGTATCAAATAGAGAAAAGAGGATACATACGTCCGGGGTATTGGGCTGACTTGGTTTTAGTGAACCCAAACAAGGAGTGGACGGTAACATCAGATTGCATTCAGAGTAAATGCGGATGGAGTCCGATGGAAGGACATCATTTCCATGCGCAGGTTGAGAAGACGTTCGTCAATGGTGTCTTGGCGTATGCTGACGGAAAGGTAAATACATCAAACCGAGGACAGGCTCTTGTTTTTGCACGTTAAAGTATGAGAACGGAAATAACAGTAGTTACTTATCAGCTGCATGATTTGCTGGAATACATAAACTGGATTTATTTTTTTCATGCGTGGGGATTTCAGCCTCGTTTTGCAGCTATTGCCAATATTCATGGATGTGATGCCTGCCGGGCAAGTTGGTTAGCTGGCTTTCCGGAGGGAGAGCGTGCGAAGGCAGCAGAGGCGATGCAGCTTCATAAAGAAGCTATGCGTATGCTGAATGAACTTGACGGGAAATATCATGTTTATGCTATTTTCCGCTTGATGGAAGCAAATTCTGATGGAGATAATCTGATATTAGAAGGAAATTGTTTTCCATTGCTGCGTCAGCAGACCCGTATACACCCTGATGACCCTTTCTTGTGTTTGAGTGACTTTGTTCGTCCGCTTTCTTCGGGAATCACGGATACAGTCGGCGCCTTTGCAACAACCGTTGATGAAGAGATGGAGTCTGGCTATGCTTATGACGATTATAAACACTTGCTGGTGAAAACGCTTTGTGAACGCTTGGCGGAAGCTGCAGCTGAGAAGGTACACGAAACCATCCGTAAAGAGGTGTGGGGGTATGCTAAAGAGGAAAAACTGACCAAGGAGGAATTGCTCAATGAAAATTATCAGGGTATCCGTCCTGCGGTAGGTTACCCCTCTTTGCCTGATATTTCAGTAAGTTTCTTGCTTGACAGCTTGCTTGATATGGGGCGTATCGGAATAAGTCTGACAGAAAACGGGATGATGCAACCTCATGCGTCGGTGTGTGGGCTCATGTTTGCCCATCCGGCTTCCCGCTATTTCTCTGTGGGTAAGATTGATGAAGAGCAGTTTCTTGATTACGCCCGCCGTCGTGGAGTTTCCCCGGAAGAGATAAGGAAATATTTAACAGCTAACTTACAGTAAAGATATGGTATTGTTACGTGTAACTCTGGCTTTTTTAGTCTTGATACTATTACCAGACTGGTATATATATAAGGTTTATGTATCTTCAGATCGTCGGAGGTGGTTGCGGCGGGCTTATTGGATTCCTGCAGCTTTATTGCTTCTTGCCCTACTGGTCTTTGTATCAGTTCATGTACATTTATCCGACTATTTTGGCTTTTATCTGATTTTGGCTTTGGGAATTACCGTTCCCAAGGCTGTGTTTGTACTGAGTAGCTTATTCCTTCGCGGGGTTAACCGATTGTGCAAGCTACATTTGTTTCATGGTAAGTTTTCTTTGATTCCAGCATTTGCTGTCTGCTTATATATCGGATATGGAGCTATATGGGGCAAAGAAAATTTTCGAGTAAAGGAGGTCACATTTACTTCTCCCGACCTGCCCGAAACTTTTGATGGTTATCGTATTTTACAGTTGTCGGATATTCATGCAGGCAGTTGGAAAGGAAATTCCGAAGCACTGGAACGTGCGATAAATTTGTGTAATGCCTTACAGTCTGATGTGGTAGTGTTTACCGGTGATTTGGTAAATAGTCATGCCGATGAAATTAAGACATTGATGCCCGTGTTTTCTCGTCTGAAAGCAAAAGACGGGGTTTATTCAGTTTTAGGAAACCATGATTATGCAACTTATCGCTCTTGGAGAACAGAGGCTGAGCGTTTGGCGAACGTAGATACATTGATTGCCCGACAGAACAAAATGGGCTGGCAGGTGTTAATGAATGAACACCGGATTATTCGCCGGGGAAATGATTCTATTGCATTGGTTGGAGTAGAAAACAGTGGGCGACCTCCTTTCCCTGACCGGGGGGATTTGCCAAAAGCATTAAAAGGAACGGAAGGGATGTTTAAGGTTTTGCTGAGTCATGACCCCACCCATTGGCGTCGTAAAGTTTTGCCTGAAACCGATGTCCAACTGATGCTGGCCGGGCATACACATGATATGCAAATCAGTGTGTTTGGCTTTTCTGTATCACGTTATGTCTATCCGGAACATCGCGGCATGTATCTGGAAGGAAAGCGTGGTCTTTATGTTAACATCGGGTTAGGTTTCGTCTTGTTTCCTATGCGTTTAGGTG
The DNA here is from genome assembly GCA_958434805.1 of uncultured Phocaeicola sp. The sequence continues at coordinate 22,516 of CAUBDX010000016.1, read as the reverse complement.
CATGGCCGGAAATAACCGTCATTACCTTGCGAAAAGAAGAATAAGGATTTTACTCATAAAACATCAAGTATATGAAACTATTGTATATTATTTATCAAATCTGTATCGGACTTCCTTTGTTCTTGGTACTTACCATTCTGACCGCTTTGACCACAATGCTGGGTTGCTGGTTGGGCGACGGGCACTTCTGGGGATATTATCCGGGAAAAATATGGTCTCAGCTTACATGCTTGCTCTTTTTGCTTCCCGTGAAAGTGGAGGGACATGAAAATATAGATCATAGAACCTCTTATGTTTTTGTAGCCAATCATCAGGGGGCATTTGATATTTTTTTGATTTATGGTTTTTTAGGAAGAAACTTTAAATGGATGATGAAAAAAAGCCTGCGTAAAATTCCTTTTGTGGGGAAGGCTTGCGAGTCGGCTGGATTTATTTTTGTTGATAAGTCGAGCCCACGCAAAGTATATGAAACCATCAAGCACGCCGAAAGTGTTTTGAAAGATGGAACTTCATTGGTGGTTTTCCCCGAAGGGCGGCGTACGTTTACCGGTGAGATGAACGAGTTTAAGAAAGGGGCCTTTATGTTGGCCGACCAGCTACAGCTTCCGGTTGTTCCGATGACCATAAACGGTTCGTTCCGGATACTTCCCCGTACCGGAAAACTTTTGTCGTGGCATCCGTTGACACTGACCATTCATCAACCTATTTATCCGTTGGGCAAGAAAGGACCTGAAAACTTGGATATGCTGATGAAAGAGTCGTATCAAGCAATTCATGACGGGCTGGTCTGCTGAAGTTTTGCCAACTCTACATTACGTTTTGTTTGGCAGACTTGGGTTTTTCCGTTTTTCTGATACCGTTAAAGCTCCTTTTCGGGCTGAAAAAGGGAAAAAAAAGGGGGATTCGTTGGAGTGGTACTCCTTTTTTTCTAATTTTGCACAGTTTCAACGCTCGTGTGTCGTTTTCTGACCGCTTTTGGAGAAACATTTTTTGAAAGAGATTATAACTAAATGATAAAGCATGATACACAAAGTATTAATCGCTAACCGTGGTGAAATAGCTGTACGTGTGATGCGTTCTTGTCGTGAGATGGGCATTCGTACGGTAGCAGTGTTCTCTGAAGCCGATAGAACGGCGCGCCACGTCCTTTATGCAGACGAAGCTTGTCTGATTGGTCCGGCAGCTTCTCGTGAAAGCTACCTGAATATTGATAAAATCATCATGGCCGCTAAACGCCATGAAGTCGATGCAATCCATCCGGGATATGGATTCCTTTCTGAAAACTCAGAATTTGCACGCCGTTGCCGTGAAGAGGGAATCATCTTTATAGGTCCTGATCCTGAAACCATGGATGCTATGGGTGATAAGATTTCAGCCCGTAAGCACATGATTGCAGCAGGTGTACCGGTTGTTCCGGGAACAGAACAGCCTTTGAAGAGTGTGGAAGAAGCAAAGGAAATCTGTAACCGTATCGGTTATCCGGTTATGCTGAAAGCCTCAATGGGAGGTGGCGGAAAAGGTATGCGTCTGATTCATAATGAAGGTGAAGTAGAAGAAGCTTATAACACTGCTCGTTCGGAATCGATGTCTTCATTTGGTGACGATACCGTTTATCTGGAAAAATTCGTTGAAGAACCTCACCATATTGAATTCCAGATTTTGGGAGACAATTACGGAAATGCCGTTCATTTATTTGAGCGTGAATGTTCTATTCAGCGCCGTAATCAGAAAATCGTAGAAGAAACTCCTTCTCCGTTTGTAACTCCCGAACTGCGTCAGAAAATGGGAGAAGCAGCTGTTGCAGCAGCTAAAGCTGTGGGCTATAAAGGTGCAGGTACCATTGAGTTCTTGGTTGACAAACACCGTAATTTCTATTTCCTTGAAATGAATACGCGTTTGCAGGTAGAACATCCTATTACTGAAGAAGTCGTTGGAGTTGATTTGGTAAAAGAACAGCTTCGTATAGCCAATAACGAACCGCTTCACTTTAAGCAAGAAGACTTGAAGCAACGTGGTCATGCCATTGAATGCCGTATTTGTGCTGAGGATTCAGAAAATAACTTTATGCCGTCGCCGGGTATTATCCGCCAACTGATTGAACCGAATGGTATCGGTGTACGCATTGACAGCTATGTGTATGAAAGTTATGAAATTCCTATTTATTATGACCCGATGATTGGTAAGCTGATAGTGTGGGCTACTACACGTGAGTTTGCTATCGAACGTATGCGTCGAGTGTTGTATGAATACAAGATTACTGGGCTGAAGACCAATATCGGTTACTTGCGTCACATTATGAATGTGCCTGACTTTGTGGAAGGACATTACAATACGCTTTTCATCCCGAAACATCAAGACATGTTGCGTGAATGGGCAGGACAAAAAGAAGAAGAAACCGAAAATATTGCCATGATTGCGGCTTATATTGACTATCTGATGAACCTGGAAGAAAACAAGTCGGGTTCTTCTGATAACCGCCCGATTAGTCGCTGGCGTGAATTTGGCTTGAAAAAGGGAGTATTACGGATCTAAGCCTTTAGATGTTGTCAGAGTTTGATTGCTAACCTTAACCGGGAAGCTACAAATTCAGGACTTGAAAGTTTAAAAACAAACAGATTATGGAAATACATATAGGAGACAGAGTAGCCGATGTTACCTTGGTGAGTAAGGAAGGCAATAAGGTGCAACTGACCATCGACGGAGTGCCTTACGATGTGGATATCGTGATGGCAGAAAATGGCAGCTGTTCTATCTTGCACGAAGGAAAATCGTATAATGCGGAACTTATTCGTAAAGAGGGGGGCAAGAGCTACACCGTAAATGCACATTACCAGTCATATAATATTGACGTGATTGACTCTCAGGCAAAATACTTGCGTATGCGCAAGGGAGCAGATGAAAAGCAAATGGATAAGATTATTTCTCCCATGCCGGGTAAGGTTGTTAAAATTCCGGTTCAGGCAGGCGACCGTTTGCAGGCAGGCGATATTGTAGCGGTTATTGAAGCTATGAAGATGCAGAGCAATTACAAGGTAAACAGTGAGTGTGTTGTAAAAGAAATTCTGGTAAACGAAGGAGATTCAGTGAACAGCAATCAGGTGATTATGACACTGGATATTATTAAAGAAGATTGATTATGACTGCAGAAGAACAATATAAGAAATTTGAAGAACTTGATAAGTTAGCTTCTCAGGGTGGGGGCGAGGCTCGTGTGGAAAAACAGCACGCTAACGGCCATATGACAGCCCGTGAACGTATCGCCATGTTGCTGGATAAAGGTACGTTTAATGAAATCGATAAATTTGTCATTCACCAGTGCACTGATTTCGGAATGGATAAAAATCATATCCCGGGCGATGGCATTGTGTGTGGTTATGGAAAAATTGACGGCCGGCTGGTTTATGTTTATGCATACGATTTCACCGTTTATGGCGGTACGTTAAGTGCTACCGGTGCGAAAAAAATCGTGAAAGTGCAAGAGTTGGCTTTGAAAAACGGTGCTCCGGTTATTGCGTTGAATGACTCAGGTGGTGCACGCATTCAGGAGGGAGTAGGAAGTATCTCCGGATATGCTTCTCTTTTCTATCAGAATACCATTGCATCGGGTGTAATTCCGCAGATTTCTGCTATTCTGGGTCCTTGCGCCGGTGGTGCATGTTACTCTCCTGCCTTGACCGACTTTATCTTCATGGTGAAGGAAAAGAGCCATATGTTTATTACAGGTCCGGATGTGGTGAAGGCGGTTACACATGAAGAGGTAGATAAAGAAGAATTAGGTGGAGCTTATACGCATAGCAGCAAGAGTGGGGTAACTCACTTCCTCTGTGATACTGAAGAGGAAACTTTGATGAGCATCCGCGAGCTGTTGAGTTTCTTGCCGTCAAATAACATGGAAGACGCTCCGATGCAAAGCTGTACCGATGATATCCGTCGTGCAGAAGAGTCACTGATGAACGTAATTCCTGATGATCCGAATATGCCGTATGATATTAAGAATATCATCGAACCGGTAGTGGATGATCATTACTTCTTTGAGGTGATGCCGCATTTTGCCAAGAATATCGTAATCGGTTTTGCTCGTTTGGGTGGACGTTCGGTAGGTATCGTGGCTAACCAGCCTGCTTACCTTGCTGGAGTTCTTGATATTGATGCATCCGATAAGGCGTCACGTTTTATCCGTTTCTGCGACTGCTTCAATATTCCTATCGTGACTTTTGAAGATGTGCCAGGATTCCTTCCGGGATGTACGCAAGAGCATAACGGAATTATCCGTCATGGTGCGAAGATTGTATATGCTTATGCTGAGGCTACTGTTCCTAAGATTACGGTGATTACCCGTAAGGCTTATGGAGGTGCTTATATTGTGATGAACAGTAAACCGATTGGATCGGATGTGAACTTCTCATATCCTACAGCCGAAATTGCCGTGATGGGAGCCGACGGAGCGGTAAATATCTTATACCGTAAAGCTACACCTGAGGAAAAGGCAAAAGCAGTGGAAGAATATAAAGAAAAGTTCTCAAATCCTTACCGTGCTGCAGAGCAGGGATATATTGATGAAATCATTCTTCCGAAAGATACACGTTACAAGTTGATTCAGGCTCTTGAAATGACTCAGAACAAGAGTCAGAGCAATCCGCCGAAGAAACACGGAAATATGCCGCTGTAAGAATTTGCTTGATGTAAATATAAGGAAAGAGGTTTGTACCGGAAAGGTGCAGACCTCTTTTTTTATGTGGAAATAGCATCCTTCTGTGCGCTCAATTCGCTTAGGCATTTCATTCGTCTTGCTTCGGTCTTTGCATGTATTCGCCTAAGCATTTTGTCAGCCCTCGTTTCATTGTTTTTATTACCCTTTCGTTTTCGGCGGCAGATTCTGCTGGTTATATTTCCTTCTTGAAATCCAGTTCAAGCTGAATCCATTTTTCGTGCTGAGAAGCATCCTCCTCCATTTCCTCTTTCGGATTTGAGACAGAAAGCCCAAGCAGGCGGATTGGATGCTGCGCATAGTCTACTTCTTGCAGCAGTTTTTTTGCCAACGGAAGAATTTCATCCAGCTTGTATAAGTTCTGGCGGGTGCTGAGGCTTCTTGTGATTTGTGTAAAGTCGCAGAATTTGACTTTGAGTGTCAGCGTAGTTCCTTTGAATTCTTTCTGTTTCAGTCTTTCTGTCAATTCACGGGCCACGTGATATAACTCGATAATAACCGAACTCTTCAGTGTGATGTCTTTTTCCAGCGTATGCTCACAGCCTATTGATTTCCGTATGCGTACGGCTTCAACCGGACGATGATCTTCTCCGCGGGCAAAATCATAATAAATAGTTCCTGTTTTTCCGAACTGGCGGATAAGCATTTCGAGTGAGCATTTGCGCAATGTCTCACCGTTGTAAATACCTAAGCGGTGCATTTTCTTGGCTGTAACCGGACCGACCCCCCAAAACGATTCAATGGGAAGATGACCAATAAAGTCGAGAGCTTGATCCGGATGAATGGTGCAAAGTCCATCCGGCTTCCGATAGTCGGAAGCTATTTTGGCAAGAAATTTATTATAGGAAACTCCTGCCGATGCGATTAAATGCAGTTCTTCCCGGATGCGCTGTTTGATTTCGCGTGCTATATCTACCGCCAAATCTATCCCTTTTTTATTTTCAGTTACATCCAGAAAGGCTTCGTCCAGCGAAATCGGTTCAATTAAGTCTGTATATTCCCGGAATATGGAGTGAATCTGTGCAGATACCTGTCTGTAAACCTCCATCCTTCCCTCAATGAAAATCAAATGAGGACAGAGTTGGAGGGCTTTTTGTGAAGGCATGGCTGAGCGTACGCCGAATTTCCGGGCTTCATAGCTGGCTGCAGCCACCACTCCCCGTTTTTCGGCATGTCCTACAGCCACAGGCTTTCCTCTCAGCGAAGGGTTGTCACGCTGTTCCACGGAGGCATAAAAAGCATCCATGTCAATGTGGATTATTTTTCGGAGAATCGCCATAAACAGAGCCGCTTTTCTGCAAATTTAATGAAACTTTTTTGGGCAGTCCTAAAAATCCTTTGTACTTTTGCTTTTTGGATAAAAAATGCAGTTCTTTTTAAAACTTCTGTGTTTTTATAAATGTAAAGTAATATGATGAAAGATGAGATTAAACGTGCATGTGAGGTGCTGCAAAAGGGTGGGGTAATACTTTATCCTACTGATACTGTTTGGGGAATAGGATGTGATGCAACAAATGAGGAAGCAGTAAAGCGGGTTTATGAAATCAAACAGCGCGCTGACAGCAAAGCGATGCTGGTTTTGGTGGATAATCCGGTTAAAGTTGATTTCTACGTGCAAAATGTCCCCCATGTAGCATGGGATTTGATAGACTTGACTACTAAACCCTTGACGATTATATATGATGGAGCACGAAATCTTGCTCCTAATTTACTGGCATCCGATGGCACGGTCGGCATTCGGGTGACTGAAGAAGAGTTTTCAAAACAGCTCTGTTTCCGTTTCCGTAAAGCGATAGTTTCCACTTCAGCTAATATCAGCGGACAGCCCGCTCCGGCTGTATTCAGTGAAATAAGCGAGGAAATTAAGCAGGCGGTTGATTATATCGTTGATTATCGCCGTGAAGAGGAAGGACATCCCAAGCCTTCAAGCATCATCAAGTTGGGTAAAGGAGGGGAAATTAAGATAATCCGTGAATAATAAAGAATAACAATGAAAGTTTCTGATGATAGATACAGCCTGCTGCTGCGTTTCCTGCATTGGCGTGAAACTCATATCAAGGATAAACATTTTATTCTGATATTGAGCCTTCTGGTCGGTGTGTTTACGGCATTGGCAGCCTATGTGCTAAAGTTTTTAGTGGAATATATCAAAGAGTTTCTGACAGAAAACTTTGATTCCACCGGTGCCAACTGGCTTTATTTGGTTTATCCGGTGGTGGGTATCCTGCTTACCAGCTTATTTATCCGCAAGGTGGTGCGCGATGATATCAGTCATGGAGTAACTAAAATTCTTTATGCCATATCTTGCCGTCAAAGTCGTATTAAGCGTCATAATATTTGGTCGTCGGTTTGTGCTTCTGCCATCACGATTGGTTGTGGTGGTTCTGTAGGAGCGGAAGCCCCTATTGTGCTTACCGGTTCAGCCATCGGGTCGAACTTGGGAAGTATTTTCCGTATGGACCATAAAACGCTGATGTTGCTCGTGGGATGCGGTGCAGCCGGAGCTGTTTCAGGCATTTTCAAGGCACCTATAGCCGGACTGGTCTTTACATTGGAAGTGCTGATGATTGACCTGACTATGGCTTCGCTTCTTCCGTTGCTGATAACCAGTGTTACAGCCGCTTGTATCTCTTATATGCTGACGGGAACAGAGTCAATGTTTCATTTCCAGCTGGATTTTCCTTTTGCGCTTGAGCGTGTGCCCTATGCCATTGCATTGGGTATCTTTTGCGGATTGGTGGCCTGGTACTTCACTCGCTCCATGAACTGGATTGAGAATATCTTCCGCCGCTATTCAAATCCGTACGTAAAGTTCGTCATCGGGGGGACCATGCTGAGTGTGCTGATTTTTCTTTTTCCGCCTTTATATGGTGAGGGATATGATACCATCTCGTTGCTGCTGAATGGAAAATCTTCTGCCGACTGGGATACCGTCATGAATAATTCATTCTTCTACGGTAATGCCAGTCTGCTTGTGATTTATCTGTTGCTGATTATTTTGTTTAAGGTATTTGCTTCAAGTGCCACAAACGGCGGAGGTGGTTGCGGTGGTATTTTTGCTCCCAGCTTGTTTTTGGGCTGTATTTCCGGCTTTGTCTTTTCCTATGTATGCAATGAATTCCATATCGGTAACACTTACATTCCGGAAAAGAATTTTGCGTTGATGGGGATGGCTGGATTGATGTCGGGCGTAATGCATGCTCCACTTACGGGGGTTTTCTTGATTGCAGAGCTGACGGGTGGTTATGCTTTGTTTCTGCCGCTGATGATTGTTTCCGTTTGTGCCTATCTGACCATTATCGTGTTTGAACCTCATAGTATCTACTCCATGCGTCTGGCTAAAAAGGGAGAGTTGGTAACACATCATAAAGACAAGGCCGTATTAACTCTGATGAATATGGAAAGTATTATCGAAACTGACTTTCAGGTAGTGCGTCCGGATATGGATTTAGGCGAATTGGTACGGGCCATTTCAAAGTCTAGCCGGAATTTGTTTCCGGTGGTCGATGTGCGGGAAGAATTGTTGGGAGTCGTGGTACTCGATGACATACGTAACATCATGTTCCGTCAGGAACTGTATCACCGTTATCGGGTAGAAAACCTGATGACGGTATCGCAGGCTCGCATTTATACTAATGATTCGATGGAGGCTGTGATGCGTAAGTTTGATGAGACCGGAGCTTGGAATTTGGCTGTGGTAGATGAGCATAATAAATATAAAGGATTTGTTTCGAAGTCGAAAATGCTGAACACTTATCGTCAGGTACTAGTTGACTTTTCGGAAGAATAATAAGGGCTCTGAGCTACTTGATGGCTCGGAAATTCAAAATAAAATAGAAATGGAAAAGAGCGATTTGAAAATTGTTTATATGGGAACTCCCGAATTTGCCGTGGAAAGTCTGCGTCGCTTGGTTGAGGGAGGATATAATGTGGTGGGTGTGATTACGATGCCTGATAAGCCGATGGGGCGTCATGGCAGCGTGTTACAGCCCAGTCCGGTGAAGCAGTATGCCGTATCAAAAGGTTTGAAAGTACTTCAGCCGGAGAAACTGAAAGATGAAGAGTTTCTGGCAGAACTTCGTTCCTTGGAAGCTGATCTTCAAATTGTTGTGGCTTTTCGTATGCTTCCTGAGGTGGTTTGGAATATGCCTCGTTTGGGAACTTTCAATCTGCACGCCTCCTTACTGCCGCAATATCGGGGAGCAGCTCCTATCAACTGGGCAGTCATTAATGGAGATACGGAAACAGGTATTACCACCTTCTTCTTAAAACATGAAATCGACACAGGGGAAATCATTGACCAGGTGCGTGTTCCTATAGCCGATACCGATAATGTGGAAGTTGTATATAACCGTTTGATGAATCTGGGCGGTGACTTGGTCTTGAAGACAGTAGATGCTATTCTTGAAGGGAATATAAAGACCACCCCTCAAGAGGAGCTGGCTTCAGAAGAAGATTTGCGTCCGGCACCTAAAATCTTCAAAGAGACTTGCCGTATTGACTGGCATGCCGGAGTAAAACGTGTGTATGACTTTGTAAGGGGGCTTTCTCCTTATCCAGCTGCATGGACTGAGTTTTGCCAAGAAGGAAGCACCCCGTTGATGCTGAAAATCTTTGAAACAGAAAAACAGTTTGTTTCACATGAGTTAGAACCCGGAACCATTGATACCGACAAGAAAACCTTTTTCCGTATCGCTTCTACCGACGGCTATATTAATGTGCTCTCTTTGCAGCTTGCCGGGAAAAAACGCATGAGTGTATGCGATTTCCTTCGCGGGTATCGGGCTGGTGAGGGAGACAAGTGTCTGTAACACGGCTCACTTTTTAACTACCCATTCCGCTTGTGCGTTTGCTCCACTGTGATAAGTAATCTTGAAGCCTTTGATGTTTTTCTGATCATATTCAGTGATGCCGGACAAGCGGAATGATGTGACGCTCCAAAACTCATGTCGCAGTTCATCTTGCTGCGCATCGTGTCTCAGCTCAACTGGCAGCAAGCCCTCTTCATCGGGTTGGCACACCGTTCTAACTACCAGACTGACGCGGTGAGGTCTTTCCGGATTATTCCCTTTAAACCGATATTGAATGTTCAGATGTTCTTTGCTGATAGAAGCACTGGTGATTTGAATCGGGTTATTCCCGAATTCCTCGTGAAGTTCGCTGCCTTCTTTGTCTGTGCGGTTTATGTCTTTTGTTGTGACCTTATAGAGTTCCATGATTTTTACTTTCCGCTCTTCGCTCTCAGGAAGAGGAGTTTCTATTTCGTTGGCCAAAACATTAATCATGACTCTTTGACCGTCTTTGTCAAGTTCGGCAGCCGTAAACTTATTGGGATTGGTAGGAACCAGTATTCCGTATGAATCAGAGTCGATCATTAATTTCTCTTCTTTTATTACAGTTCCTAACGTGGGGTACAAAGTTTCTGGCTGGTCATCGTCAAGGCAAGAGGAAAGTAAAAAACTACATATTCCTGCACAGATAGCTAATGGTAGTGTTTTAAAAAAAATCATATACAGCAGTTGTTTTATTCTATTTTTATTTTACTTTTTTGCACATAGCTTATTATGTATTCCGATTTTTAGGCTAAATCATTCAGCCCATTTCGTTTTAAGCATAAAAAAAATAAAGGGAAAGCCAATATACTGCATCTTTTTATGTTAAATCACTTTAACAAGAAGAAATACTGCATCAGATGCAGTATTTTTGCATCTATCTCATTTTACTAACAAAAAGCACGTAAACAGTGATATGACAGAAGAAGAATTGGCGTTACTATGTAAGCAGGCAGACAGGAAGGCGCAAAAAGAACTATACGAGCAGTATGGTGGCCGGTTGTTTGCTATCTGTCTTCGTTATATCAGTGAACGTGAGGCTGCCGAAGATGTTTTTCATGATGGGATTATACGGATATTTCAGTCTGTAGGCACTCAGTTTATTTATCAGGGAGAAGGCTCGTTGAAGGCATGGCTTTCAAGGGTGATGGTTAATGAAGCTTTGGGCTATTTGCGCAAAAAAAATGCGCAGATAAAGCAGGAAGTTCTCATGGATGAAGTTCCCGATATGCAAGAAGAGGATGGAAGTGAAATCAATGATATTCCGCAAGCCGAACTCATGCGATTGATAAGCGAACTGCCGGACGGCTACCGTACCGTATTTAATCTGTATGTTTTCGAAGAAAAAAGCCATAAGGAGATAGCTGCCTTATTGGGGATAACCGAACATACCTCTTCTTCGCAGTTTTACCGTGCAAAAACGTTATTGGCTAAAAAGATTAATGAATACAGAAAGAATTTATAAGTGATGAAGGACGAACAAAAATGGATGCAAAATATCCGTAACAGGATGGATGACTACTCTGAACCTCTTCCTTCAGATATGTGGAAACGGGTGGAAAAGAGCTTGGATGCCCCTAAAGTGATTCCAATGTGGAAGCGCTGGCAGGCAGTTGCTGCCGTGGGGCTGATAGCTGTGGTTTCTTCGCTGACTTGCTGGTTCTGGTTTTCGCCCGCAGCAGATTTACTGGAGTATCAGGGACGGCAGCTGGCACAAAAGGAGATACCGGCTGTGCTGCATGAAGAACCTATAGCTTTGCCTGTGGCAGAGCCGATGATGGTAGCTGAATCTGAAAAAGGAAAGATGGCTGTTGTGATGCGCCAAGATGGAAAGCCTTTGCGGAGTCGGACGGTTTCAGACGGTGTGATGTGTGCAGTTCAGCCGGCTGTGCCGGTAGAAGAGGAGCCGGTTGTTGCTGACTCCAAAACTCTTCATCAGGAGGAAACAAAACAGCAGGACTCTGCTGGGAAAAATGAAGTTCAAACAAGAAGAGCTATGTTGCGGGCCGATCGTGAACGGATGAAAAGGAATGCACAGCACGTAGAGGAGACTCGTTCGACTGAAAGCCGGTCAGTTCAACTTGGTGTGGCAGCCGGAAATATTCCTTATAGTTCATCGAGTTCATTTGGCGGTTTTGGACGCATGGCTTCGCGTACATTCCACGCTTCAGGCGATTTGCTGATGAATGCCGTGAGCGACAAGTCAACGGCATATAGTCAAGTTCTGTTTAATAATCGGGAGCAGACTCCTGTTACTGATATTCATCATCGTATGCCCGTAACAGCAGGCGCTTCTGTTAAATGGAATTTAAAGAAAGGATGGGCTTTGGAAACGGGATTGACCTATACGATACTTTCTTCCGAATCGCACGCTGGTTCACAGACCTCTTATATGGAAGAGGAATGGAAGTTACACTATATCGGTATTCCATTGAAAGTGCATCGCTCAATCTGGGAGAACAAGCGTTTTCATATTTATGCTTCTGCCGGGGGAGCGGTTGAGAAAAGTGTTTCCGGAAATCTGGAGACAGTTTATGTAACGGGTACAGAGCGTGAAAGTGAAAGTTCATCCTTGCACGTCAGTGAGCTGCAGTGGTCTGTTTCGGCTGCAGCCGGAGCACAGGTTAACTTTACTCCCTTGTTCGGACTTTATGTGGAGCCGGGAATTGCTTATTATTTTGATGATGGAAGTGATGTGGAAACCTTCCGTAAAGACCACCCTCTGAGTTTTAATCTCCAGTTGGGCTTACGTTTCAGCTTCGGAAAATAAATTCTTTTCATCATGCATTTCTGTTCCTGAAAAATATCCTTACCTTTGTATAATAATGATAAAACAGATTATGGCAAATACGGTAAAAATAGCTCCATCTTTGCTTTCTGCAAATTTCTCAGACTTAAGGAGCGACTTGGAACTGATTAATCAGAGTGAAGCCGACTGGCTGCATTTAGATGTAATGGACGGAGTATTCGTGCCGAATATATCCTTTGGCTTTCCGGTGTTGAAACATGTCGCGAAGCTGTCAGAGAAACCTCTTGATGTGCATTTGATGATTGTACAGCCGGAGAAGTTTATCAGTGAAGTGAAAGCACTGGGGGCAATGATGATGAATGTGCATTATGAAGCTTGTCCTCATCTTCACCGGGTTATTCAGCAGATAAAAGAGGCAGGAATGAAAGCGGGTGTTACTTTAAATCCGGCAACTCCGGTATCATTGCTTAGCGATATAATAGAAGAAGTAGATATGGTATTGCTGATGAGTGTGAATCCGGGTTTCGGTGGTCAGAAGTTTATTCCTCACACCTTATGTAAGGTACGTGAACTGCGTGAGTTGATAACCCGTACGGGTTCGCATGCGCTGATAGAAGTAGACGGGGGAGTGAATGCAGAAACAGCTCCGGCTTTGATAGAGGCAGGGGCAGATGTGCTGGTGGCAGGAAGTGCTGTGTTTGGTGCGCCAGATAAGGAGGAAGCCGTACGCCTGCTGAAGTTTGGAGGAAAATGAGGTGGAAAACGCTCCGCACTTTACAGCTTATCCTTTATTCCGGTTGACGCTTTGGATGGCGACCGGAATTTTTTTATTCAATACGCTGGCGATTGATTGGCTGACATGGAAGGCGGTAGCCTTGTGTTTTACTGTAACGGCTTTAATCCTTTTTTCTCTTTACCGTACGTTGGGGTATAATCAGCGTTTTCTTTTTGGAGTGGTTGGAGGATTGGCTTTTGTGCTGTTGGGAGGTACACGGGTGCTGATGGAGCATGAGCGGGTACATTTCACATGGGATGGGAGGAAGCTGCTTTATTGTGGCGTAGTAGAAACGGTACCCGAAGTACGCGGTAAGACCTTGCAGGCAGAAGTTCGTTTGTCGTCAGTCCGGTCTGTAGAAGATACGTTGCCGTCACGGTTATTACAGCACTCCATTTTACTTTATTGGATGCCCGATTCGCTTGCTGCTCCTTTGCGCTGTGGAGACAGCGTTTGTTTTTACTCACGGGTATCTCGTCCGTCTTTTAAAGATGCCGGTTTTGATTATGCGACTTATTTGGAACGGAAAGGAATAAGTGGTACGGCTGTTGCTTTTTCTGGTCATTGGAAGCGTTTGCCAAATAGCCGTGGATTGACATTGCGTCAGTATGCAGCTGTTGTGCAGCAAAAAATCAGTGAAGTTTACCGTGCTTGGGGGTTGCAAGGAGAAGCTTTTGCGGTAGTATCCGCTTTGACAGTAGGCGATAAGAGGGAACTGACTCCCGATTTAAAAGCAACATATAATGCAGCTGGAGCCAGTCATGTACTTGCCTTGTCAGGGTTACATGTGGGGATCCTGGCCGGTATGTTGACAGGACTGTTTTATCCATTGACCCGTTTTCGCTCAGGCAGACAGGCTGTTTCCTTTATGGTGGTTGTCTTGCTGTGGGCTTTCGCTTTTATTGCAGGGCTGAGCCCCTCGGTGGTGCGTGCTGTAACTATGTTTTCGCTTTACGTATTGGCTTCTCTGCTAACCGAGGGTCGTTTCTCAGGAATGCCCTCATTGGTATTTGTTGCATTTCTGATGCTGCTTTACCAGCCTTTTTATCTTTTTGATGTCAGCTTTCAGCTGTCGTTTGTGGCTGTAGCCTCTATTCTTTGTTTTTATCCGCTACTCTCGGCACATTGTCCATTCCGGTATGCAGGTTTGAGGTCTGTCTGGAATATCCTTGCACTTTCTTTTATAGCACAACTGGGTACCTTGCCGTTTGTATTGTATTATTTTGGAACTTTTCCTTCTTATTTTTTGCTTGCAAACTTATTCGTTTCCCCGCTGGCTGTCTGTATACTGGGAAGCGCTCTTGCTTCTTTTTTGCTGGAGCCTGTTCCCTTGCTTGGAAAATGGGCGGTGCGTGTATTGGAACTTTCGGCCGAAGCGTTAAATACGTCGATGACATGGGTGGAAGGTCTGGCAGGCTCTCAGCTGACCTCCTTGCATGTGTCAGGCTTTCAGGCATTGTTGCTGTGTGTGGGATTGCTGATGGTTTATGCCTATGGATTACACCATAAGCGGTATTGTTTAATCGGTATGCTGCTATTGGCCGATATCTTTATTCTTTCTTTGTTTTTTTGATATAAGACATTGGTTCAGTACTTCCCCGAGCATACCGCAGTACTTCCCTGAAAGTACTCGAGTATTTCCATGAGAGTACTTCAGTACTTCCTTGGAAGTACTGAGCCCTTGTCTGCAACTTTCCCTGAAAGAGCCGTAGCGGCGAATAAAATATCCCCTTTAATACGGGGATGAATAGAAATAAATTTGTATTTTTGCCCTCTAATAAGCTAAAGCATTAGATTTAAAAAACATATATGTTATCAAAAGTAATTCTTCAAGCCAACATTGATAAAGTTGAAACTTATTTTGACCGGGCTGAAAAAATAGTTATCGTGACGCATGTTTCACCCGACGGTGATGCGCTGGGCTCTTCGTTGGGGCTGTATCATTATCTTGTAAGCCAAGATAAGAACGTACATGTTGTTGTGCCCAATGCTTTTCCCGATTTCCTGCGCTGGATGCCTGGAGCTAAAGATATTATTCGTTATGATAAATATACAGAGTTTGCCGACCGGTTGATTCTTGAAGCCGATGTGATTTGCTGCCTTGATTTCAATGCGTTGTCGCGCATTGATGCAGTGGCTAAACCGGTGGCTGAATCGAAAGCCCGTAAGGTAATGATTGACCATCATTTAAATCCGGAGCCTTTCTGCCGTGTGACGATTTCGCACCCCGGAATATCTTCAACATCCGAGTTGGTCTTCCGTCTGATTTGCCGCATGGGCTGCTTTGATGACATCACTCTGGAAGGGGCTGAATGTATTTACACCGGTATGATGACCGATACGGGCGGATTCACCTATAACTCAAACAACCGGGAAATATATTTCATCATCAGCGAATTGCTGTCGAAAGGAATAGATAAGGATGAAATCTACCGGAAGGTATTTCATACTTATTCGGAAAACCGCCTGCGCCTGATGGGATATGTGCTTTATGAGAAAATGCAAGTATTTCCTCCTTTCCGTGCAGCGCTGATTTGCCTGTCGCAAGAAGAACAGGAGCGTTTTTGCAGTGTGAAAGGCGACACGGAAGGTTTTGTCAATATGCCTTTGCAGATAAAAGACGTTTGCTTTTCGGTCTTTTTACGTGAGGATGCCGAAAAGAAAATGATTAAAGTATCCTTGCGCTCAGTCGGAACGTTCCCTTGTAATCAGGTGGCTTCGGAATTCTTTAATGGCGGAGGACATTTGAATGCATCGGGAGGTGAGTTTTATGGAAGCATGGATGAGGCAGTAAATCTTTTCAAGCAAGCTTTGGTTAAGTTCGAAAATCAATTATTGAAAAGTTAAGTAAATTATCCTATAAAATTAGTTATTTATTTTCTGCTTAGGGGCAGATATGTCGGGCAATTTATTACTTTTGCCCTTCGTAATAAAAGAAACAAGAAAGAATGAAAAAGATACAATTATCTCTGTTGTTCGTCGTTTGTACGATTGCTTTAGGTTTGCAAAGTTGTAATAATGGCAAAACTTATGCTGAAATGAAGGAAGAAGAAGCAGATGCCATAGAGCACTTTAAAAGTAAGCTTACCGATTCGATTGGGGCTACCTTTATCAGTGAGAGCCAGTTTATTGCTCAGGATTCGATGACAAAAGCCAATGAGTTTGCCTTATTCGATGAAAGTGGGGTTTATATGAACATTTCGTATAAAGGAGATGGAGATAAAGTACTGGAAGACGGTAATCATGATATGCTGACCCGTTTCATGGAAATTGCTATCCAGAGTCGTGATAATATGTTCTCTGCTGGAGATACATTAGCCGGGAACTTGCGTATGAACAGCTATCCTTCGCCTGAAGAATTTAAGGTAACGATTAGCGGTAATTCTTATTCTGGTTCTTTTCAGGGAAATTCAATTATGTATCAAGCGTATAGCAGTACCGCTGTTCCTTCTGGCTGGCTGTTGCCTTTGCGCTTCTTGAAAGTAGGACGTACCACCGATTCAAAAAAGATTGCCCGCGTACGCTTGATTGTTCCTCACAGTGAAGGCTCTTCATTGGCTATGCAGTATGTATATCCATGCTATTATGAAATAACCTATACTTTGGCAAAATAACTCTTGATGGTTATTGATAAACTTAAAACCTTAAAAATAAGATGACACTTATTAAATCAATTTCCGGTATTCGCGGTACGATAGGCGGACATGCCGGTGAGGGATTAAACCCTTTAGACATTGTAAAGTTTACTTCGGCTTATGCAACACTGATTCGCCGTACAGCAACGGTGAAGAGTAATAAGATAGTTGTGGGACGCGATGCGCGTATTTCCGGTGAAATGGTGAAAAACGTGGTTTGCGGAACCTTGATGGGAATGGGCTTTGATGTGGTAAACATCGGACTGGCTTCTACGCCTACTACCGAACTTGCGGTTACCATGGAAGGAGCTTGTGGTGGTATTATATTGACTGCCAGCCATAACCCTAAGCAGTGGAATGCCTTGAAACTGCTGAATGAACACGGTGAGTTCTTGAACGCTGCCGAAGGAAATGAAGTGCTTCGCATAGCAGAGGCAGAAGCCTTTGAATTTGCAGATGTTGATCATATAGGGAACTATACAGAAGACCATACCTATAATCAAAAGCATATTGACAGTGTGCTGGCACTGAAACTGGTGGATGTGGAAGCGATTCGTAAAGCCAATTTCCGTGTAGCCATCGACTGTGTGAACTCTGTGGGTGGTATCGTACTGCCTCAGCTGTTGGAACAGTTGGGTGTGAAGCATGTAGAGAAACTCTATTGTGAACCTACCGGAAACTTTCAGCATAATCCGGAGCCACTTGAAAAGAACTTGGGAGACATCATGAATTTGATGAAAGACGGTAAAGCGGATGTGGCATTTGTAGTTGACCCCGATGTTGACCGCCTGGCGATGATTTGCGAAGACGGTACGATGTATGGCGAAGAATATACCTTGGTAACGGTAGCCGATTATGTATTGAAGCATACTCCGGGTAATACCGTCTCAAATCTGAGCTCTACTCGTGCATTGCGTGATGTAACCCGCAAGTATGGCATGGAATATAATGCATCTGCAGTGGGCGAAGTGAATGTGGTTACAAAGATGAAAGATACGCATGCCGTAATTGGCGGTGAAGGCAACGGCGGGGTGATTTATCCGGAATCGCATTACGGACGTGATGCTCTGGTAGGTATTGCTCTTTTCTTGAGTCATCTGGCACATGAAGGAAAGAAAGTGAGTGAACTTCGTGCCACTTATCCGGCTTATTTTATAGCCAAGAACCGTATCGACCTGACTCCCGAAACGGATGTCGATGCTATTCTTGCAAAAGTGAAAGAACTGTACAAGCAGGAAGAAATTAATGACATTGACGGAGTGAAGATTGACTTCCCCGATAAATGGGTACACTTGCGTAAGAGTAATACTGAACCCATTATCCGAGTTTACTCAGAAGCTTCTACAATGGAAGCAGCCGACGAACTGGGTAAGCAGATTATGGATATCGTGTATAGCCTGGCTAAATAATTAGAGCAAGGCAAGCGTAAATTCTGATAAAACAGCGTGCGGATTATCCGGATAATGAATGTGATTCACCGTGATAATCCGCATGTTTTATTCCACCCAAAGCAGGTCACTCATTATTCCGTCTGAAACAAAGATACCTTCTTCGCTCAGTTTTAAGACCTCATCTTTGCAGGTCAGTTTGTTTTGTTTCAGGTATGGGGCTGCCATGCGTAAGCAGTAATCATAAAGTATGTTTCCGAAATCTTGCTTCAAGCGGGAAAGAGACATTCCCCAACAGGTGCGTAGCGTAGTGATTACAAAATCATTATATCGGGTATATAAGTCGAGTTCTTCAGTCTCGGCCACTTCTTTTCCCTCTGTTATTCCTTTTATATATCCATTTAGCGAAGCCAGATTCCACTGTCGTGAAGTTCCGTTATACGAATGTGCAGCTGCTCCGCATCCCAAATACTTCTTGCCCGTCCAGTAGCTGGAATTATGTCGGGAGTGTAACCCCGGCAAGCAAAAATTGGAGATTTCATAATGTTGATACCCCTGTTCTTTTAAGCGATGAATCAGCATTTTGAAAAATGTGAGACTTGTATCCTCGTCGGCTTCTTCTACACGATGCTGTTCGCGCAGTTTCCACAGCTGAGTCCCTTCCTCATAAATTAAATGATAGGCAGACAAATGCTCCGGCTTCATGTCAATGGCTTTTTGTAAGTCCATACTCCATGTTTCAGTTGTTTCTCCCGGCAGTCCGTACATCAAATCAATGCTGATATTGTTGAATCCTGCTTCCCGGCAGTTTGCAAAAGCCTCTGTCGCCTGCCGGGCAGTATGACGCCGGTTAAGCCGTTTTAAAATAGCATCATTAAAAGTTTGGATACCCATGCTGATACGATTGAAAGGGAGCCTGCGGAGTAGTGTGATGTATTCTGGGGTTAGGTCATCCGGATTGGCCTCCATTGTGATTTCCGGGCATTCGGCAAGAGAAAAGGTACGGAAAATAGTATCAAACAATTTTTGAAAGTCGTTTTCGTTAAGTAGCGACGGAGTCCCTCCGCCCAAGTAAATTGTTTCAATGGGCTCATTTGATAGATAGTCTTTCCTCCACTCAATTTCTTGGCATAAAGCGTGAATATACCCCGGTATGCGTTCACTTTGAAGAGTAGAAAAGAAATCACAATAAATGCAGCGTTGCTTGCAAAAAGGAATATGAAGATAAATACCAGCCATCTTATTTTATTTTGGATAAAGATACGGAGAAACTTCGGTAGTTTGATACATGATTGTAATTTTTCTGTAAAGGAAATAAGCTTTTGTTGTCAATTCGTAAAAAATAATTAAAAAATATTGTATAAAATCAATTATTGAACTTTGCTGCTTGATTCATTTTATTTATTTTTGTCAAAATCCTATATAAATGCTATGACACGTAAGTTATTCTATTTTACAATATGGATAAGTCTGACATTTTCTGTATGCATGGCCGGGTGTATGCGGCAGGAAACAAAAGCAGATTCTCTTATCTCTCAGGAGCATGAAGCCTTGCTTCAGAGCTTGGTAGATTCGCTTACCCAAGACCCACATGCTGTAAATTCAATGATTGACAGTATGCTTGTAAAAGAAAAAGACAGTGCCTTTTATTTTCGCTTGATTCTGCTGAAGATGCGAATTAAGTTTTTTGTTTCGGAAACAGACTCGTTATTCCAACTGTTTCATCTGGTTGAATCTTACTGCAAACAGCATGAAGAAAGCCTGCATGGTAAAGAACTTTATGCCTCTGTTTATAATATGAAGGGGAATGTGTATGCCCGTAAAGCCCTGATGGATTCCGCTTGTATCTTTTTTGAGAAGGCCTATGGATATGCCAAGGAAGCAGACTTAAGCAATTTGCCCGATATTTGCCTGAACTTAGCCGATGCCAATGTGCGACATGGGCGTTATGACTTGGGAGCCTATTGGTATCGTCAGGCTTTATATGCTTTTGATGCAAAAGAAATACCCGAAGAAAAGCGCTTCCCTGCTTATTACGGATTAGGGCAAGTGAGCATGGAATTGCGTGATTTTCAGATGTGTGATTATTATTATAATCTGGCAGAACATTCGTATGCCTCTATGAAGCCCTACGAAAAGCATATTTATCTGAACAACCGGGGAAACTCTTATTACATCCGGAAAGACTATCAGACAGCTTTGCTTTATTTCCGCCGGTCATTGTCGCTTTGTAATCAGAATCCGGGGATGGAATTTGAGCGTAACCTTACTATGATTAACTTAGGAGAGGTTTTTTTGCTGCTGCATCAAACAGACTCAGCTTCTTGTTATTTAGAGCGTTGTTATGATTTCTTTCATTCAATAAAAAACAACAGTGCCCTCTATTATATTGATTCTCAGCTAATAGAGCTGGCTCTTGAACAAGGAGATGTGAAAACAGCCACCCGCAGAATACGTGAAGCGGTAAAACCGTCATATATTGAACCTGGAATGGTACACAGCCGGAACCGTAATCTGCAGCATTATTACGAAAAGGCAGGCGATTTTAAGCGAGCCTATTATTTTCAGCAGGAAAATCAGCGGATAGATGATTCTATCCGCAATGAGCGTGTAAAGATGCGGGCTGAAGAGATTGCTTTAAAGTATCGTCAAGACAGTACATTGATGAAAAAGGAAATTTCAATCCGCGAAAAAGAAAACCAGCTCTTGCGGCTTCATCAATGGTTTTATGCTGTAGTGTTAGGTGGACTTTTACTGGTGGCGGTAGCTACAGTGCTGGTCTTGTATTTCAAGCGTCGCCGTGACCGCGAGCAGTGGGGCTTGCAGCAGGCTATTACTTCGCTTCGTCTTGAAAACATACGTAACCGGATTTCTCCTCATTTTATTTTTAACGTGTTGAGCCGTGAGGTGAATCTTCAAAATGACGATTCAAAAAGCGCCAATCTGGCGGGACTGATTAAACTGTTTCGTAGAAACTTGGAGATGACCGATAGTCTTGCTGTTACTTTGGCCGATGAACTCGATTTTGTGGAAACCTATATTCATCTGGAAAAAGCCACATTGGGCAGTTTGTTTTCATATCAGCTGGTGATAGATGAAAAATTGCAGCTTAATGAAGTCTATGTTCCTTCGATGCTGTTACAAATTCCGGTAGAAAATGCCATGAAGCACGGACTGCGTCTGAAGGAGGGAAAACGTCTGCTTAGTATCCGTATCGTCTTGAAAGGTGAATCTGTAGAAATTGTAATTTGTGATAACGGGGGAGGCTATCATAGGCAAAGTGCAAGCAAGGGAACAGGCACCGGGATGAAAGTAATCACTCAAACGATTCAGTTACTCAATTCATATAACCGCATGCCGATTATGATGAACATGAATAATGTTCCAGTAGGAGATGGAGAAACCGGATGTGAGGTCCGATTTGTTTTACCTCTTCATTATCAATATCAATTAAAGAAAAATGTTTATGGGAAAGATGAGAGTAGTTATCATAGACGATGACGAAAGTGCCATTGATAACTTGTGTTTTCTTTTAAAGTCATATCCCCAGCTGGTAGTCGAAGGGATTGCGCGTAACGGATTGTCTGGTATGAAATTGATTGAGAAAATCCGTCCGGATGTGCTGTTTCTGGATGTTGAACTTCCGGATATGTTAGGAATGGATTTGATTTCGCGGATGCGTGAGCGGATATTATGGAATATGCGGATTGTCTTTTATACGGCATATAATAAATATATGATTGATGCTTTGCGCAATTATGCATTCGACTTTTTGCTGAAGCCTGTTGACCGGAAAGAACTGGAAATTATTCTTTCCCGTTTAGAAGTAAGTAATAGCGGGAGAGAAGATAAGCTGTTTCTTTCCCCGTTGTGTATGGAGAGTGAACGTCCGTTTATGCTGGTTACTCCTACGGGTGATTTGCGTATAGTACGGGCTTCGGATATAGGGTATTTCCGCTATCAGTCGTCGCGTAAAATATGGGAAGTGGCACTTTCAAACGGTACGTTTCTTCCTTTAAGGCGCAATACTTCGGCAGAGCAGCTTTGTGCGTATGATGATGCCTTTGTACAGGTCCATCAGTCTTTTATTATTAACCTGAATTACTTGTTGATGGTGCAAGATAACCGTTGCATTATGTATCCTCCTTTTAACAATATTGAAGAATTGACCGTTTCCAAGAAATATAAGAAAGAGATGATGGACCGGTTTTATCATTTGTAATTGTATTCTTTGTTTTTTTTTTGACCTTATAGTATTGATTTATGATTGTTTAGTTTGTCATTCGGTGATTTTGTAAACAGAAGAGAACAGAGGCGTTTTGATATTTTCATTCTGTAAATTACCTTTGCGAAGTAGTTAATCAATATAAAACGGTAAGCATTCTATTTTCCGCCTTGACACGCATGTTTCCTAAACCTACCTTTGTGC